>NZ_CP126994.1:2475000-3117500 GCF_030252425.1 Acidisoma sp. PAMC 29798
GAAGCGCAGCCCGCTCTGCGGCAGGCCGAAGAGATGGGCATAGGCATTGCTGAAAAGCTCGTCCGCCCGCTTCGTCGCGCCATAGAGCGACACCGGCAGATCGACCGGGTCCGACTCGGCAAAGGGCATCTTGGTATTGCCGCCATAGACCGAGGACGAGCTGGCATAGACGAAATGCCGCAGCCCCTTCATCGCGCGCGCGGCTTCCAGCATGACCACCTGGCCCATGAGGTTCGCGGTCACATAGGCGTACGGGTCCACCATCGAGTAGCGAACGCCGGCCTGGGCCGCGAGATGCACGATGCGGTCGATCTCCGGCTCGCGCGCCAGCAGATCGAACACCGATTCGCGGTCCGCGACGCTGAGCTTGGTGAAGGAGAAGTCGGCGTTGCTCTGCAGCCGACGAAGCCGCGCACGCTTCAAGGCGACGTCGTAATAGGAATTGAGATCGTCCACGCCGACGACCCGCTCACCCCGGGCAAGCAAGGCTTGGATGACATGGTATCCGACGAACCCAGCAGCCCCAGTCACCAGCACCGTCATGACGTCACGCACCCAATTTCTGTTCTAACAAGCCCGCCCTAGAAAGTGTTACGGCGCGGCATCTTTATTAGACGCGGAATCATGTCTAATTTCTGTAACCTTTGAAGCGAACCTGTGTTCGTTTCAGCCGGCGACCCAGCCGCCATCCATGGAAATCGGCGCCCCGGTGATGGTCTTGGCGCCATCCGAGCAGAGGAACACGGCCAAGGCGCCGATCTGCGCCGGCGTCGTGAATTGGAGCATCGGCTGCTTCTCCGCCAGCAGCGCCAGTTTTTCCTGCTCGACACTGGTGCCGTTCCGGGCGGCGCGGTCCTGCAATTGCTTTTCGACGAGGGGCGTCAGCACCCAGCCTGGGCAGATGGCATTGCAGGTCACGCCGGTATTAGCGAGTTCCAACCCGGCGACCTTGGTCAGGCCCAGGATGCCGTGTTTGGCCGCGACATAGGCCGATTTGCTGGCGCTGCCGACAAGGCCATGCGCGGAGGCGGTGTTGATAATGCGCCCCCAGCCGCGCTCCTTCATGCCCGGCGCGGCCGCCTTGATGCCGTGGAAGGCGGATGAGAGGTTAATGGCGATGATCGCGTCCCACTTGTCCTCGGGGAAATCGACGATCTCCGCCACGAATTGAATGCCGGCATTGTTCACCAGGATATCGACCTGCCCGAGCGCCGCGATGGCGTCCGCCACCATCTGCCGCACCCCGGCCCCACTGCTGAGATCGGCACCCGAATAGCCGGTGCGCACGCCGAATTCAGTCTCGATCGCCGCCGTCTCGCGCTCGATCTCGGCCGGTGCGCCAAAGCCGTTCATCATAATATCGGCGCCTTCGGCGGCGAGTGCCCGCGCCACGCCGAGACCGATTCCGCTAGTCGATCCCGTCACCAGGGCGACTTTTCCCTTGAGGGTCATTTTTATCCTCCCAGAACTGGCCTCAGGCCAGATAGTCGTGCAGCACGCGGCCATAGGGCAGCGTCAGATCCGCCTTGATGTGCTGCCCATAGAGAATCTTCCTGACGGGCAGATCGGCCACCCGCGCATTGACATGCGGCACAAGCTCCAGCCGCGCCTCCCCGCCATAGGCAAATTTCAGCGTGGGCTCGATCATGTTGTAGCCGACGAGCTGGGCGATCTTCGGTGAACCATCGACGTCGGGAATGAATTTCAGGTTGATGGCGAGTTTGCCGAGCTGCTTTTCCATGCGCGCGTGGGCCGCTTCATCCTTGATAAGATTGTATTCCTTGTAGCACATCGTGCCCATGGCGATGCGGATCTCGTCGTAATGCAGCGTGCCGGTCAGTGTGTCGTGGATCGCGCGTAGCTGCGGCAGGCCGTATTTCTTGGGAAAGCCCCAGATCTCGCGCCCTGCCGTGGTGGGCGGCTCATCATCGAGATACATCTGCACCGTGAAATTGCAGGGCTCGCCTTCCCACAGGGCGCAGATGCAGACGCCACTCTCCTGATAACTTCCGAATCCTGTTGAATCCGGCATGTGAATCCACTCGTAGAAGACATGGTTGCCATCCGGCTCCAGCGGCTCTGGCAGCAGATGCCGGATGACCTCGGGGTCGCTCTCATAATGAATGAGGAGATATTCGCGGTCGAAGAAGCGATAGGGACCCTTGGGGTAGCTCGGGCTCGCGAAGGGCATGGAACTCATACCGAGGATATCGTCCCGATTCATCCGAATCCGCCCTCGCGCCCATGACCTGTCCAAGCTTGAGCACGGCCGCCCTCCTGTCCAGTGATGTTTCGCACCGCGCCACGAAGGCTCCCTGGGGAATGCTTGCCGGGCCCGCTTGCCGGAGAACGATGGGCACGCGTATCTTGCGACCCATGAACGGGAACAAGACATGAACGATCTGTTCGAGGCTGGCCGTGCTGAGGCCGCCTATTCCGCCAAGGATATCGAGGTTCTGGAGGGTCTTGAGCCCGTCCGCCGGCGTCCCGGCATGTATATTGGCGGCACGGATGAAGGCCCCTTCCACCATCTGGCGGCCGAAATTCTTGACAATTCCATGGATGAGGCCGTCGCCGGCCATGCGAGCTTCATCGAAGTGGCCCTCGCGCCAGGCAATCTTCTCACGATCAAGGACAATGGGCGCGGCATCCCGGTCGATCCCCATCCCAAGTTCAAGTCCAAGAGTGCGCTGGAGGTGATCCTCACCACACTGCATTCCGGCGGCAAGTTCAGCGGCAAGGCCTATGCGACCTCGGGCGGCTTGCACGGCGTCGGCAGTTCCGTGGTCAATGCGCTGTCGGACCTCTTCGAGGTCGAGGTCGCGCGGGAGCGGCGGCTGTGGAAGCAGAGCTATTCCCAGGGCAAGCCTCTGACCAAGCTCATCGATGCCGGCTCGGTGCAGAACCGGCGCGGCACGGCGATCCGATTCAGGCCCGACCCAGAGATCTTCGGCACGCAGCAATTCAGCCCGGCGCGGCTGTATCGGCTGTGCCGCTCGAAAGCCTATCTCTTTAAGGGCGTCGAAATCCGTTGGAGCTGCGACCCCAGCCTACTCGCCGGCCAGACCGATGTCCCGGCCGAGGCGGTGCTGCATTTTCCGGGCGGCTTGCGCGACAGCTTGGAGGAAGATGTCGGCGAAGGCACCCGCGTGCTGCCGCAGATCTGGGCCGGCGAAGCGCCCTTCCCCAACGGCGCCGGTCGTGCCGAATGGGCCGCCCTCTGGCTCGATGGCGGCGGCTTCCTCAACAGCTACTGCAACACCGTGCCGACCGTGCTCGGCGGCACCCATGAGGCGGGGCTGCGCGCAGCATTGCTCAAGGGGTTGCGCGCCTGGGGCGAGCATCGCGGCAATCGTCGCGCTGGTCAGCTCACGGCCGAAGATGTACTGACGCCGATGGCAGCCAAGCTCTCCGTCTTTATCCGCGAACCGCAATTCCAGGGGCAGACGAAGGAAAAGCTCACCAACGCGGACGCGACGCGCCTGGTGGAAGCCGCCTTGCGGGACCGCTTCGACCATTTCCTGGCGGGCGACCCGACTAGCGCCGACAATCTGCTCGCCTTCACGATCGAGCGGGCCGAGGAGCGTATCCGCAAGCGGGACGAGAAGGATACGCCGCGCAAATCCGCGACCCGCCGGTTGCGGCTGCCCGGCAAACTCACGGATTGCACGCGGGAGAATGCGGCAGAGACGGAGATCTTCCTGGTCGAGGGTGACAGCGCCGGCGGCTCCGCCAAGCAGGCGCGCAATCGCGAAACCCAGGCGGTGCTACCCTTGCGCGGCAAGATCCTCAATGTCGCCAGCGCCTCGGCCGACAAGCTGCGCCAGAACCAGGAGCTGAAGGACCTCATCGAGGCGCTCGGCTGCGGTGTCGGCGATAAGTTCGACGCCAAGCGCCTGCGCTATGGCCGCATCATCATCATGACGGACGCCGACGTCGACGGCGCCCATATCGCCAGTCTGTTGATGACGTTCTTTTATCGTGAGCTGCCGGAGTTGGTGCGCGGCGGGCATCTGTACCTCGCCCAACCGCCGCTCTACCGCCTGACCCAGGGCGCCAAATCGGTCTATGCCATGGATGACGCCGGGCTCGCGCGGCTGAGCAAGTCGGCCTTCAAGGCGGGGTCGAAGATCGAGGTCAGTCGCTTCAAGGGCCTCGGCGAAATGCCACCGGCGGCGTTGAAGGAAACGACGATGGATCCGAAGAAGCGCACCTTGCTGAAGGTGATGGCGCCGCCGGAGACTCGGGCCGAGACCAATACGATGGTGGAAAACCTGATGGGGCGGCGGCCGGAACTGCGCTTTCAGTTCATCCAGGATCGCGCCCGCAGCGTGACGGTGGCCGATCTGGATGTGTAGTCGGGACTTTAAATCGCTTGTCGGATATCGGTCTGACTGAAGTCATTCCCTTTAAACAATAAAAGCGCGCCTTGGTTTTTCGTCACGGCATACGCGAAACAGTCACCCATGTTCAGCTGCGCGGGGTGGCCCCGCCCTTTGCCGTAGCGTGAGAAGGCTTCAAACGCCGCGGCCGCATCATTCTCAGTGATTGAAACTGTTCGAATGCCCGCATCAGCCAAAAATTGCGCCACATCCTCTTGCGCCTCGGCCACGCTGGAACGTCGATTGCGGCATATCGCCAAGCCCGCCTCAAATATGGCTATGGGCGACGTAATCGGGGACGTATCTCTTTCGATGACATCCGCAAGTATCGCGGCATCCGATTCGCGGATCAGGATAGCGACGATCGCCGAGGCATCGACGAAGATCAGTTGTCACCGCTGAGGTCGTCGAAGAAGGCCTTATCGGCCTCCAAGCCCGTTGCCGGCCGCGCCAGAATCCGATCCTGTAAGTATCGAATACGCTCACGTAGTGGCAGGGCCTCATCAAGACGACGAAGTTCATTTTCCAAAGCCAGCTTCACGGCTTCAGTCTTGTTGATGTGCTTGCGTGTCGCCAGTTCGTCGGCAAGCCGATCGACCTCACGGCTCCGAATGTTCAAGGCCATCTCCGCCTCCTTGTGTAGACGCTGAAAGAATATCGTCTACACAAACGGATCGCAAGCGCGGGTTGAACCCCTCAGTTACAGGGCGGCGGTGTGCCTCCGGTGCAGACCGATTGCAGGCCGCCCGGGAGGGTGTAGGGCGCCGGCTTCACGTAAGCGGGCCGAACGTAACGGGGCCTCTTGTACCGGCTGTTGTGACCAGCCGGCTTATGCCATTTGCTATAGCTATGACCCGACGTGCTGTGGCTGGATTTGCCATGCGTCGTCGCATAGGCCTGATGATGCCGCGTATGGCTGGATGCGCAGCCCGTCAGCCCGATGATGATCGCAACCGCCACCAGCAGAACCTGAACCGCGTTCATGCGGCGCCACGCGGGCTGATGATCGCGACGAACGCCCGACCGCTCACACACTCCGCGCTGCCGCCCTCACCCATCGCCGCATCGCCCGCCATAACCGTCATTCGCTCTTGTCCCATCGCCACGACAACATCCTCGAAAGCATAGAGGACTAGAACGGCCCCCTCCGTCGCGGTCATCGGCCCATCGGTCCGAAACTGCGCCGCGCGCCGATCCACCATGAGGTTGAGGTCGCGAGTCGGTCCATCCAACAGATTGCAATCGACCGAAGTCTCGCCGGCAAACCGGATCTCATCCCCTGTATACAGCGTGCGAGGGGCCGCATCGTCAAGCCGGAGGGTAATCCCCGCCCCCTCAATCACCGTCAGCACACGGTCGATATGCGGAAACACCGAAAACGGGCCATTTCGCGCGATTTCGGCGCGGCTCAGCCGCCAATGCCAGCCCTCATCACCGCCAAAACCACCTTGAGCGATTTCCCAGGTGGTGCCGCCACCATTCCGCCACGGCATGGCGCGAAAGCCGGACTGAGGCAGCAGCCGCCACCGCATCAGGCCGCGACCCGCCGCAAGGCCGCAACGAAGCGCCCGCGCGCCGCCTCTTCCCCCGGATGCCGGCCATCGCGCACACGCCAGATCCCAGCGACCATCACATCGCGCACCGGCAGGCCCGACCCGCCGAAAATGGCGCTGTCGAGAATGTCGTCGCCCTCGGCGTCGGGCTGCGCCAGTTTCAGGCGATCGAGCACAGCGAGATCGGCGCGGAACCCCGGCGCGATGACACCGACCGGCTGACCGAGCGCCGCCGCGCCGCCGGAGAGTGCAGCACGGAAGATGGCACCACCGACCGAGCCGTCTGCGTCCTCGGGCAAGGACAGGCAGCGTCGCCCATGCACCAGCCGCTGGCCGTATTCCAGCAGCCGCAATTCCTCCCAAGGGTTCAACGCGACATTGCTGTCCGAGCCGATGCCGAAGCGCCCGCCCGTCGTCAGGAAGGCGCCGAGCGGAAACACGCCGTCCCCCAGATTGGCTTCGGTGATCGGGCAGAGGCCGGCGATGGCGCCGCTTGCCGCGATATCCGCCAGTTCCTCATGCTCCACATGCGTCGCATGGATGAGGCACCAGGACGGGCCGACCGGCGCCTCCATCATCAGCAGCTCGACCGGCCGCGCGCCGGTGGCGGCGATGCAATCCTCGACCTCCCGCTCCTGCTCCGCGACATGAATGTGGATCGTCGTATCCTCCGGGAGGACCGAGGCGATGTGGCGCACGATCTCCACCGGCACGGCGCGCAGCGAATGCGGCGCGAGACCGACGCGCAGCGTCGTCTGGTCGCGGCCATGCCAGCGCAGCGATTCCAGAATGCGCAGCAACCGCTCCTCATCCGCCGCGAAGCGACGCTGCGCGGGCTCCAGCGGCGCATTGTCGAAACCGGCACGCATATAGAGGACGGGCAAAACGGTCAGGCCGATGCCGATATCCGCGGAGGCATGGATCAACCGCGCCGACATCTCGGCGGGATCGGCATAGGGCGCGCCATGGGCGTCATTATGCAGGTAGTGGAATTCACCGACCGTCGTGTAACCGGCCTTGAGCATTTCTATGAAAAGGAAGCCCGCGATATCGCTGAGTTCGTCGGGACCCACGCCATGGGCGGCGCGATACATCGCTTCCCGCCAAGTCCAGAAACTGTCGGAGGGATCGCGGCGCTTTTCGGCGAGGCCGGCCATGGCGCGCTGGAAGGCGTGGGAATGGAGGTTCGCCATGCCGGGCACCGCCGGCCCTGCCAGACGCTCGACCCGCTCGCCCAAAGGCAGGATCGCGTCGGGCGTCACGGCGAGGATGGTGCCGTCCTCGCCGATGTCGATCCGCACATTCCGCGCCCAGCCCTCAGGCAGCAGCGCCGTCGGCGCGAAGAGACTGGGCATTGTGGCGGACTCCTTCCAAGACTCTCGTCATCCCCGGGCTTGACCCGGGGACCTACCCGTTACGGCGCCCAAACGGCGTCGAGGCGCCGTAACGAGATAGGTGCGCGGATCGAGTCCGCGCATGACGAGTAAAATTATGCGAAGCCTTCTCAGCCCAGGATGCCCGGCAGGTCCAGCCCCTTTTCCCGCGCGCAGTCCAACGCGTCCGGATACCCCGCATCGGCATGGCGCATGACGCCCGTCGCCGGGTCGTTCCACAGCACGCGCGACAAGCGGCGCGCGGCATCGGCCGTGCCATCTGCCACGATCACCATGCCCGCATGCTGCGAATAGCCCATGCCGACGCCGCCGCCGTGATGCAGGGATACCCAGGTCGCGCCGGACGCCGTGTTCAGCAGCGCGTTCAGCAAAGGCCAGTCCGAGACTGCATCCGATCCATCCCGCATCGCTTCCGTCTCACGGTTCGGGCTGGCGACCGAGCCGGAATCGAGATGGTCGCGGCCGATGACGATGGGTGCTTTCAATTCCCCGCTCGCCACCATCTCGTTGAAAGCGAGGCCAAGGCGATGACGGTCACCGAGGCCGACCCAGCAGATGCGCGCCGGCAAACCCTGGAAGGCGATGCGCTCGCGCGCCATGTCGAGCCAATGATGCAGGTGTTTGTTGTCGGGCAGGATCTCGCGCACCTTGGCGTCGGTGCGATAGATATCCTCGGGGTCGCCCGACAACGCCGCCCAGCGGAATGGGCCGATGCCCCGGCAAAACAGCGGCCGGATATAGGCCGGCACGAAACCCGGAAAGTCGAAAGCGTCCAGCACGCCTTCATCCTTCGCGACCTGACGGATATTGTTGCCGTAATCGAGAACGGGAATGCCCATGCGATGGAAGTCCAGCATGGCGCGCACATGCGTGGCCATGCTGGCGCGCGACGCGGCGATGACCGCCTGCGGATCACGCTCCCGCTTCTCCTCCCACTGCGCGACCGACCAGCCGACCGGCAGATAGCCGTTGAGCGGATCATGGGCGGAGGTCTGGTCCGTCACGACATCTGGCTTCACGCCGCGCCGCACGAGTTCGGGAAACACTTCGGCGGCATTGCCGAGCAGGCCGACGGAGACCGGCGTCTTGTCGGCCGCCGCGCGGGCGAGAATTTCCAACGCTTCGTCGAGATCCTTTGCCTGCACATCGAGATAGCGCGTGCGCAGGCGCATTTCGATGCGACTCGCCTGACACTCCACCGCGAGGCAGGAGAAGCCGGCCATGACGGCGGCGAGCGGCTGGGCGCCGCCCATGCCACCGAGACCGCCTGTAAGAATCCATTTCCCGGCGGGATCGCCGGCATAATGCTGGCGCGCGACTTCGACGAAGGTCTCGTACGTGCCTTGAACGATGCCCTGCGTGCCGATGTAGATCCACGACCCCGCCGTCATCTGGCCGTACATCATCAGGCCCTTGCGATCCAGCTCATGGAAATGCGCCCAATTCGCCCAGGCCGGCACCAGATTGGAATTCGCGATCAGCACGCGCGGCGCATCGGCATGGGTCTGGAAAACGCCAACCGGCTTGCCCGATTGCACCAGCAAGGTCTGGTCCGCTTCCAGCGTGCGGAGGCTCGCGACGATACGGTCGAAACTCTCCCAATCGCGCGCCGCACGACCGATGCCGCCATAGACCACCAGCTCGTCAGGCTTTTCCGCGACAGCCGCATCCAGGTTGTTCATCAGCATGCGCAACGGCGCTTCCGTCAGCCAGGATTTGGCCGAAATTGCGGTGCCGGTCGGCGACTTGATGCGGCGGCTGTTGTCGAGGCGGATCATGCGGCGATCTCCAGCGTTGGAAGCGGATGAGCGGCGGCGTGCAAGACATGGCCGGCGCGGATCATGGCCGTCGCCATTTCCATATCAGGCGCGAAATAGCGGTCCTCGTCGAGTGTCGGCACCGAAGCGCGCAGCAAATGCCGCACGGCTTCGAGCGGCGCGCTGGAGGCCATCGGCGCATGAAAGTCGCAGCCCTGCGCGGCAGCGAGCAGTTCGACACCCAGAACGTGGCTGAGATTGGCCGCCATCGGCATCAGCCGGCGGGCGCCATGCGCCGCCATGGAGACGTGATCTTCCTGATTGGCAGAGGTGGGAATGGAATCGACGCTGGCCGGATGCGCCATCTGCTTGTTCTCGGAAACCAGCGCCGCCGCCGTCACTTGCGGCAGCATGAAGCCGGAATTCAAACCGGGACGCGGCGTCAGGAAGGCCGGCAGGCCGGACAGCGCGGGGTCGATCAGCATGGCGATGCGGCGCTCGGCGATCGAGCCGATTTCACACAGCACAAGGGCGATCATATCGGCCGCGAAAGCCACCGGCTCGGCGTGGAAATTACCGCCGGACAGCACCTCGCCGGTATCAGGGAAGACCAGCGGATTGTCGGACACGCCATTCGCCTCGGTCCCCAATGTCATCGCCGCTTGCCGAAGCACATCGAGCGCGGCGCCCATCACCTGCGGTTGACAGCGCAAGCAATACGGGTCCTGCACACGCTCGTCTCCGGTCACGTGGGAAGCGCGGATGACGCTGCCGGCCATCAGGCTTCGCAAGGCACTCGCGACATCGATCTGCCCGCGATGACGCCTCAACGCATGAATGCGCGGATCGAACGGCGTGTCGGACCCCTTCGCCGCATCGGTCGACAGCGCGCCGGTAATCAGGGCCGATTGCAGCAGCCGCTCCGCCTCGAACAATCCCGCCAGGGCATAGGCGGTGGAGAATTGCGTGCCATTGAGCAGCGCCAGCCCTTCCTTCGGGCCGAGCACCAGGGGCGCGAGGCCCGCCTGGGCCAGCGCCGCCTCGGCGGGCATGCGAACGCCCTGATAGACGATCTCACCCACGCCGATCATCGTCGTCGTCATATGGGCGAGCGGCGCGAGGTCGCCCGACGCGCCGACCGAACCCTGGCCCGGCACGACGGGCACGAGATCCCGCTGGAGCATCGCCTGCAGCAACGCGACGGTGGCGGGGGAAATGCCAGAGGCACCCTGCGCCAGGCTCGCGAGCTTCAGCGCCATCATCAGCTTGGTGATGGAGGGCGGCATCGGCTCCCCCACGCCCGAGGCATGGGACAGCACGATATTGCGCTGAAGACGCTCCAGATCCGCATCGTCGATGCGAATGGAGGCAAGCCGGCCGAAGCCCGTGTTGATGCCGTAAATGGGCGCGCCCTTGGCGAGGATGGCGGAGACCGCTGCAGCGCTCGCCGCGATCGGGCCGGCCGAGGCTGGGTCCAGCGCGATCGTCGCCGTGCCGTAGCGGTAGATGCGTCGCCAATCGGAAAGCGTCACCGCGCCAGGCGTCAGAACCAGCGTCATACGCACTCTCCGACCTCAATATGTATAGACATATCTCATGGTCGCCCTCATGAGTCGAGCGGCGGTCAGCGGCGCGCCTCACCGAATCGACCCGAGAAACTATGCCGCTCTGCGGGGTAGGTCAGCCGTACCTCGGTGATCAGGTCACTGCCCTGCCAGGTCCGGCGATCAAGCGTCAGACAGGCGGCGCCACGCGGGATCGCCAGTCGCTTGGCAAGCGTCGCATCCGCGACCCGCGCGCCGATGACATGCTCAGCCTCGGTCCAGGGCACGTGGCGCAGCAGCCAGGTGCCCGGCGGCGCCTCGGCGAACGCTTCCTCCCGCGCCTGCGGGACCGTGGCGAGGGCGATCTGTCGCTCCTCCAGGGCCAGCGGCTCCCCGCCCCGCTCGTGCAAGGTCGTGACCACCAGCATCTCCGCCACCACGTGACGCGCCAGGATGATGTGGCGATACGGCAGGCCGAGTTGCGCGGATTCCTCGGCGAAATCGGCAATGTGTAGCACGGCGCGTTCCGCGACCGGGGTCGCGACCACCGTGCCCGCGCGGCGCCGACGCGTGACGAGGCCGGCCGCCGCCATGCCGGCGATGGCCTTGTTCACCGTCATCCGGGCGCAGCCATATTCAGCCATCAGGGCGTGTTCGGCGGGAATCGGATGGCCCGGCTTCCAGTCGCCGGACTGGATATGGCCCTCCAGATCAGCGCGGATGCGCGCCCCGATGCCGGCCAAAGGAGTCGTCATTCCATGCCCGCGAGGCTTTCGGGCAGCACCTGCCCGCCATCGACGATCAGCGTCTGGCCGGTGACGAAGCTCGCCTCCTCGGTCGCGAAGAACAGCGCCGCATTGGCGATATCCGCGACGCTGCCCAGGCGTTTGACGGGAATGGAAGCGGCCATCGAGGCCAGATAGTCCGGCCCCAGGGCCAGCAGCCCTTCGGTCACGATATTGCCGGGCAAAACAGCGTTGATGGTGATGCCGGCGGGCGCCAGTTCCAACGCCGCCGACCGCAGGAAGCCGAGCTGCCCGGCTTTGCTGGCGCCGTAATGCGACCAGCCGCTCATGCCCGTGACGGGACCGGTGATGGAGGAAGTCAGCACGATCCTGCCACGGCCGGACAGGCTCAAGGTCGGCAGACAGGCCTTCACGGAGAGGAAGGTGCCGCGCAGGTTGATGCCCATCGTCTCGTCGAAGTCAGCGGCCGACATGTCGGCGATCTTGGCGGAGGTGAAGATGCCGGCATTGGCGCAGAGGATGTCGATGGCGCCGAAATGCAGCATCGCGGCTTCGGCCATGGCATGGACACCGGCTTCGGTCGAAATATCGGCTGTGACGCCGACGGCGCGGCCGCCAGCGACGGCGATGTCTTCGGCCACCATCTTCGCCGCGTCATGGGACCGCGCGACGACCACCACGTTGCAGCCGACTTCGGCGAATCGCTTGGCGATGCCGCGCCCGATGCCCTTGCTGGCGCCGGTGACGATGACGGTGCGGCCGGCGAGCGATGCGAACATGCGGGGGTCCTTTTCGGAGGATGGGCCGCCATCATCCGGGCGGCGCAGCTAAAGAGCGGGTCGTTCGAGAAAGGTCAGCCGATCCGTGTCCGGGATCAATCCCCAGCGCATCGATTCGGTCTTCAAAATGCAAAGCCCGGCCTTGCGCGCAAGCGATTCAACCGGAGCAAGCGTCATATCGTTACCCGCGTTTGGATTGGAGCCGTAGTGGTGACCGGGCTGCCCCGTCTCCGGGGCGTCGAGATCGGCGTGATGCGACAGCGCCGGTCTGCCCGATCAAAGCGCGGTGTAGGGCGGAAAAGCGTAGCGCATTCCGCCATGGACCGGTGACGGCGAGTCGGGGCGCTGTGTACGACGGAAAAGCGTAGCGCATTCCGCCACGGACCGCTGACGGCGGGTCGCCCCTTGAGCGCGAACGGCATTTCCCCATCTACTGACTTCGCGGAAAAAGGACTGCCCAGAATGGCCAAGGTCGCGCCAACACGCCGCAAAGCCCATAGCGGCCCACCTGCCGCGGCCGGACGACCGGTGTGGTCGGGTTCGCTGCGCCTCGCGCTGGTCACCGTGCCGGTCCAGCTCTACTCGGCCATCAAGACCGGCGCCCGCCTCTCCTTCCATCAGATCGACCAGAAGTCGGGCAAACGCATCCGCTATGAAAAGACCGCGCCAGGTGTGGGTGAAGTGGACGCCGACCAGATCGTGAAAGGCTATGAAGTCTCAAAGGGCAATTACATCCTGATCACCGATGAAGAATTGGACTCGGTGAAGATCGAGGCCCGCAAGACCATCGACCTGGTGCAGTTCGTCGATCACTGCGAAATCGACCCGATCTATTTCGAGCGCCCCTATTACGTGCTCCCCGATGGCGACTTGGCCGAGGAAGGCTACACCATCCTGCGGGATGCGATGCGCGACACGAATAAGATGGGCCTCGGCCAATTCGTCATGCGCGGGCGCGAATATGTCGCGGCCCTGAAGCCCTGCGGGGATGGGCTGATGCTGGAAACTCTGCGCTTCACCGATGAAGTGCGGGCCGCAGCTCCCATGTTCGCCGAGATCGGGGAACCGAATACGGACAAGGAGTTGCTCGACCTCGCCCGCGAGCTGATCAGCCGCAAGACCGCGAAGTTCGACCCCTCGGTCTTCCATGACCGCTATACCGAATCGTTGCGAGACCTGATCGAGACCAAGGCGCGGACCGGCAAACCCCTGTCGGTGGACGAGTCAAAGGACGAGGAGACGTCCGGCAAGGTGATCGACCTCGTCGCGGCCCTCAAGCGGAGTCTCGCCCAAAAGACCGAGCTGAAGGCCGAAACGCCAGCGAAGAAGGCTGCCGCGAAACCGGCGGCGCGGCGCAAGGCAGGTTAACGCACCGCTGGAAACCCGTATGCATTTCGTATATACTGCCTCAATACAAGGGAGGCGGTCATGGCGAAGGAAGCCCTGTTCACGATGAAGCTGGAGCCCGAACTCCGCGATGAGTTCATGGCCGAAGCAAAAAGCGCCGATCGGCCAGCATCGCAGATTGTCCGCGAATTCATGCGCGACTTCGTGGAGAAGCAGCGCCGCGCCCGTGCCTATGACATCTGGTTCCGCGCCAAGGTGGAGGAGGGTATCCGGGAAGCCGATGACCCAACTGTCAAGCGCATTCCGGATGACGAGATCGTCGCCGAATGGCGACGGGAGCGCGCAGAAATAGTAAAGCAGTTAAGCGATAGGGCTAAGTGAACATCGAGTGGACCCCGGTCGCAAGGCGCGACCGTAGGGGTCAGCTCGACTACATGAAACACCTGAACCCGGCTGTCGCCATCGATATGGCAGACGGAATTGAGACTGCCGTCACCTATATAGCAGCGCAGCCGACTATGGGCCGGCCCGGCCGTAAGCGTGGCACCCGCGAGTGGCGCGTAAGCGGTACACCTTATCTTCTCATCTATCGGCTCGATGAGCACAGCTTGGTCATCCTGCGGCTTCTCCACGGTGCCCAGGACTGGCCAGCACGCTGATCCTCAATGCGGCAGGGCAGACGCCGGAACGCTGATCTGAAACCGCACCGCCTCGGAAGAAACACCGCGCACCGCGCCCAACTGACGCAGATGCCCGTCGATCAACCGGTTGCGCAGGCTGTCAAACGGCATGGCATTCTGCGGTCCGCCCGCGATGGCGATCGTCACGCGGTCGCCGGTCGAACGGGTCGTGAGCCGAACAGCCCCGGCCGAGGCATCCGCCACAAGGAAAGGCGGCAGGACCACCGCAAGATACAGGCTGAGGGTGATCGCCTGGTCCAGATTGATCGTCATCTGCGCGTCGCAGTCGGCGGTCTCAACGCCTGCAGTCGTGGCGCCGGCAACCTCGACAAGGCCCGACACCACTTCCCGAAGGAGATCGTCGATCGGGACCTCAATCAACTCACCGGAGGCATAGACGACGCGATAGGCCGCCGCCATGGCTTGCACATGCTCTTCCAAAAACCGGATTTCACCCTGCCGATCGGCCGGCAGCATCCGCTTCTGCAGGTTGATCAGGCTGACAATGATCTGCAGATTGTTCTTCACACGGTGGTGAAGTTCCCGCACCAGCCCGTCGCGCTCAGCCAATGAAATCTGAATCTTTTCGTATTGCCCGCCCATCGCGTCGACTACTCCAGAAACAATCCCGGACGCCCGGGCATGTCGGCTTGTTCGGTATTCGAGATAAACATCCGATCTATAGATAAATGCGTTTCGGAAAACCCCAAGTGGTGACGCGACGCCTCACTGCGGCTTGACCGCCACTTGCCGCGTCTTCACGGATGCGCGCGCGAAAGCCCGAAGCACCGCAGATCGGTTGCGTCCGCTTTCACGGTCGCCGATAAACGCCAAAGCGACATTCTTATCGCCGGCTACACGGATGAAACCGATGCACAAGACAAATCAAATCGCCGTCCACCTTCCCTATCTCCGGCGCTTCGCCCGATCCCTCACCGGGTCCCAGGCGGCGGGCGACGCTTACGTGGTCGCAACCCTGGAAGCGGTCTCGGTTGAGTCCAAGACCCTGGCCAAGGATCTGGAACTCAACGCCGCCCTCTATAAGGTTCTGCTGACAATCTGGGGTTCGGTGCCCGCGAACCGCCACCACCACCAGCCCGGCTTCGCCGACACGACGGCCAAACAGGCTGCGGATGTCGAAACAATCACGCCCCTGCCCCGCGTGTGCTTCCTGCTCCACACCGTGGAAGGCTTCTCCTCGGACATCATCGCCAAGCTGGTGGATCGTCCCACCGCCCTCGTCCGCACGCTGATCGAAGAGGCGGAGAAGGAGATCGCGACCCAGCATCGCGCCGACGTCCTGATCATCGAGGACGAGGCGATCATTTCCATGGATCTTGAAGGTCTGGTGGAGGAGTTGGGCCACAACGTCATCGGCATCGCACGCACCCGAACCGAGGCGATGGCGCTCGCCACCAAGCATAAGCCCGGTCTGATCATGGCCGATATCCAGCTTGCCGACGGCAGTTCCGGGCTTGATGCCGTCAGCGATATCCTGGCCGCGACGGAAGTTCCGGTGGTCTTCATCACCGCCTATCCGCAGCGGCTGCTGACCGGCGAACGGCCGGAACCGACCTTCCTCATCACCAAGCCGTTCCAGAACGATGTCGTGAAGGCGGTGATCAGCCAGGCGCTGTTCTTCGACCAGCGCGCCCGGCTCGGCCGCAAGATGGCCGTGCCAGCGAACTAGAGGACTTCGTCATGGCACGCGACGGCGTGCCATGACGAATTTGGTCTATCCCCGCAAAATACTGCGGCCGGCGTAACGCGCGCTGTCACCCAGCGCCGCCTCAATGCGGATCAGCTGGTTGTATTTCGCCACGCGGTCCGTGCGCGCCAGGCTTCCCGTCTTGATCTGGCCGGCATTCGTGGCCACCGCAATATCGGCGATCGTGGTGTCCTCGGTCTCGCCCGAACGATGGCTGATGATGCTGGTGAAGCCCGCGCGATGCGCAATCTCCACCGCATCCAGCGTCTCAGTCAGCGTGCCAATCTGGTTGACCTTCACCAGGATCGAATTGGCAGCCTTTTCGGCGATACCGCGACGAAGACGCTCAGGATTCGTCACGAAAAGATCATCGCCGACAAGCTGCGTGTTGGCGCCAAGGCGCTGTGTAAGCAGCTTCCAGCCCTCCCAATCGTCCTCGGAACAGCCGTCCTCAATCGACAGGATGGGGAATTTCGCGGCCAGCGCCGCGAGATACTCGACCATGCCGGCGGAATCGAGGGTCTTGCCCTCACCCCCCATATTGTAGGTGCCGCCGGCATAGAACTCGGTCGCGGCGCAATCGAGGGCGAACATGATGTCCTCGCCCGGGCGATAGCCGGCCTTCTCACAGGCGCCGGCGATGAAGCCCAAAGCCTCCTCGGCGGAGCTGAGGTTCGGCGCGAAACCGCCCTCATCGCCCACGTTGGTATTGTGGCCGGCATCCTTCAGCGCCTTGCGCAGCGTATGGAAAATCTCCGAACCCATGCGCACCGCATCCGCGATCGACTCTGCCGAAACCGGCATGATCATGAATTCCTGGATGTCGATGGGATTGTCGGCATGCTGCCCGCCATTGATGATGTTCATCATCGGCACCGGCAGGGTGCGGGCATTGACGCCGCCCAGGTAGCGATACAGCGGCTGGTCGTATTCGATGGCCGAGGCTTTGGCGCAGGCGAGAGACACGGCCAGGATGGCGTTGGCGCCCAAGCGGCCCTTGTTCGGCGTGCCGTCCAGATCGATCAGGATATCGTCGATCTTGACCTGCTCGCTGGCATCCATGCCGCCGATGGCGTCGTAGATTTCACCCTCGACATTGGACACGGCCTGCAACACGCCCTTGCCGCCATAGGCGGAGGTGTCGCCGTCGCGCAGCTCGGCGGCCTCATGCGCGCCAGTCGAGGCGCCGGATGGCACGGCGGCGCGGCCCATGGCGCCGGACTCGAGGATGACATCGACCTCGATGGTCGGGTTGCCACGGCTGTCGAGGATCTGGCGGGCGACGATGTCGGCGATGGCGGACATTTCTAATCCTTCCGGGATGCTGGGCACGGCGTAAAACTGCCGCCGGCCGATGGCAAGGGCGGTGAAACGCCTATTTGGTGCCGAACAGCCTGTCCCCGGCATCGCCCAGGCCGGGGCGAATATAGGCATGCTCGTCCAATTCCCGGTCCAGCGCCGCCGTGAAGATCGGGACGTCCGGATGCGCCCGGAGCATCACCGCGACACCCTCCGGCGCGCTGAGCAGGGACAGGAACCGCACCTGCGTGGCGCCGGCCCGCTTGATGGCATCGACGGCGGCGACCGCCGAATACCCGGTGGCGAGCATAGGATCGACCGCGATCACCAACCGCTCATCGATATCCTCCGGCAGCTTGGTGAAATACTCCACCGGCCGCTGGCTGATCGGGTCGCGGTAAAGACCGATATGGCCGACGCGGGCCGAGGGCACGAGGTCGAGCAACCCTTCCAACAAGCCACCGCCGGCGCGCAAGACCGAGACGAAGCACAGCTTCTTGCCCGCCAGAAGTGGCGCCATCATCGGCTCCAGCGGCGTCTCGATCGGCACCATCTGCAACGGCAGATCCCGCATGATCTCATAGCCTAGCAGCAGGCTGGTTTCCTTCAGGAGAAGCCTAAACTCCTTAGTCGACTTCTCCCGCCGCCGCAGCAGCGTCAGTTTATGCTGAACGAGCGGGTGATCGACGATGGTGAGGTTAGGGAAACCTGGCATAGCGCCGGAACTCGCTTTGTAAGGGGAACGGGGCGTCAAAGGGCGTCCATGATGGCGGCTCGCCACGGCCACGGCAACGTGGACTGTCCGGAACGGCCTATTTCATGGCGGTCGGCGACGTCTTGCCGAACAGTCCGCGCAGAAAGCCGGGCGTCACCAGCGACAGTGGATTGACGTGAACCTGAGGATTGTCGATCGGCCCGGTCAAGGCGAACTTGGCCGCGAACAGACCGCCGCCCTTCTCCGGGCTAAAGAGTTTCCCGATCAGGGGAATATTGCCGAGCAGCGCGTTGAAGAAATAGGCCGGCACGATGGTGCCCTGGATGTCGAAGACATTCCGCGGCAGGTCGATGCTGCCTTTGGCCGTGAGCCCAAGAGACTCGCTATAGGCACGTGCCTCGATCAGGTCGAGCCGCTGATTGGCTAGGCGGAACGGCGCGATCATGCGCTTGAAATGCACGCCTGGGCCATGGAGTAGGTCGGCCACGCCATACAGCGTCATCAATTGCAGCATACGCGCAGCGGTCGGTGCGTCGCCCAGTTGAAACTCGTCCATTTCGATCGTCCCGGCGAGCGGATGGTCGGCCTGCTTGTCATCATAGACGGCATCGACATGCAGCGCGCCGCCGGTAATCGCGTCGTACGCGTTGACAGCTTTGAGCAATCCCCCGAAGTCGCCGTTCACGAGGGTGACGCGCCGGGTATTGTTGCCCGCTGCCGCGATCACCAGCCGCGACGGCCGGCCGGACGGCGGCACGACGAGGGAAACATCGGCATTGGTCACGATGATGCCGTCATCGGCCGCGTTGCCCGAAACCCGATCCAGTTCGCGCGATGTTCCCTGGGGCGTCGCGCCAAAAATGATGCGGTCGAGCTGCACCGTCGCCCGCCACGGCGAGTGCCGCTGGAAGGTGGATTTCGAGGAGATCGAGGACAGCGCCTGGTTCGTGCCGGCGACACTCGTCGTCGTCGGCTTCGGCCCTTTGAACGGGGTCGATAGATCGAGCGCCGCACCGGCCACCTTGAACACGTAAGGGTCGGCTGCCGTCGCCGGAAGAACGACGTTGCCGTGCAGATCAGTGCGACCGAGCACGAGGCGATCGATCGTCAGAGACGACAGGCGCCCGTTCGTCACGGTGCTTCGCGCCGAAAGCTGCGTGCCCGCGCCCGTTAGACTGATCTTGTCGATGGTGAGGATGCGGCTGCCCTGCAAGGCCACATGCGCCGTCGCATGCGCGTCCCCCGCGCCGCCTTGCCAGCCAATCTGGTCGAAGCTGAGGTTGCGCAGCGGCAGGGTCGCGGTCGCATCGATGTCGGTGCGACCGCTTCGCAGGGCGGTCACCGTCACGCCCATCTGTGCAGAACCGCGCAGCACACCACCGGTCGGCAAACCAGCCGCCTTCAAATTCGCAGGCGTGGCGGTCGCATCGGCGGTCAGGTGAAGCTGCACCTGCGTGGGCGGACCCTTGGTGAAATCTGCGTCGAGCGTTGTCCGCGTTGGAATGGCGGCAAGGTTCGCCTGTCCGGTGAGATGAAGCTTCGCGGCAGTCGCGTCGATCGAAAAATTACCGTCTGTCAACGACTGACCCGCCAGCAGCTTCGCAAGCTGCGCGTTCTTGATGTCCGCATGAACGCCGACCGTCACATCCGCCGCCATGATGGTCTTCTTCAGCGGCAAACCGATGTGCACCGTCGTCATGAAAGTGCCGGCGGTGGCGTTGAACGGAACCGGCAGGTTCGACAGCAGGTGCAGGCGCGGATGATTGATCAGGGCGATCGCGTCGGCCAGCGTACCGCCAACTGTCACGGTCAGAGCCGCTGGTTGAATCGGCGCGCTGAGCTTGCTGATCAGCAGGCTGCCATTGCTGACCGTCATAGCGCCCTGCTGGGCATGGCTGACAGTGACCTTGACAGCGTCCGTGCCATCGAGCGCCACGATGCCTTCAACCTGCGTCATGGGCGGAATCGGCGGCAGCCAGGTGACCGTCAATCCACTGGCCAGCACCTGTCCGGAAGCCGAGACGAGCGCGACGTCGGACAGATCGGTCGGTGCCGTCAGGCCGAACTGGAAGGCGCCGTCATGGGCAGCGCCGTCCTTGATCTGCTTGGAGACCCATTGCTGCGCCCCTTTCGCCACTTGAGGCGGCCAATAGACGCCGAGGTCAGTGCCGCCGACATGATCGATTTTCAGGGTCAGCGTGGCGGTATAGCCCGGCGCCGCGCGATTGGTCTGGCCGCCGAGGGTAATGGTGGGCGGTGGCTGATTGCTGACCGGCCCCAGAGCGATATGCGAGGTCGGGTCGAGCACGAGATGGTTCACATCGCCCGTGACGCCGACAGCGACCGCCTTGATCGGGATCTGCGCCCCGCCGAAGAGCAATTGGCCGGAGCCACCCTGGATAGTCGCCTTCAATGCCGTCAGGGCGAGATCGGGCGTGATGGAGACATCGCCCTGCGCCGTGACGGGAAAGGCGGGGACCGGAATACCCGCCGCCACATCGGTCGCCGCCATCAGCCGCGCGGGATCGGCGAGGCTCGCCTGGGCACGAAGGCGCAACGTGCCGTTCGTCTCCAGAGCAACAGTGCCTGTGACATCACCTGATTTTGCCGCCGGCAGCGCTGCGGCAATGGCGGAGAAACTCCCCGTCACACCGCCGCTTGTGGCGCGCGTGAGGTCGAGGGTGAAGGCGCTGCCTTTCAGCGTCGGAGGCTGATTGCCCTTCGCATCCGGCAGAGGTTCCAGCGTGAATTCGCCACCCTCGACCGTCAGGCGGCGAAGCTGAACCAGGGCCTTCGGCCGGACGACCACCAGATGCTGGTCCGTGCCGGGCGGCTGCGCGAGGAGACGCAGAACCTCCGCCACCGTAATGCGCTGGCGTCGAATAACAGGCCTCGCCTCGGCCGTGGCCGTCGGCAGCGTCTGCCGCAGCACGACGCGCGGACCCACCACCGTCATCACGCGCGGTGCCACCACACCGCGCACCGCCCAGGCGGCGGACAGATCGACCGCCAGATGATCGATGCTGACGCTGTACCCGGCGCGGGCATCTGTCACATGCGTTTTCTCCGCCACGAGCTGAATGGGCTGATCGGGTCCCCTGGTGAAGCCGGACCAGGCGATGGCGAGATGGCCGATGCCGAAATCGACGTCAGGTGCCGCCACGGCCACGACTCGGCCGATCTTGGGCAACAGCCACGACAGATCGACCGGCCCCTGCGCCGCACGCCAGGCGAGGGCCGAGCCGCCGATGGCGACGAAGAGCAGGCTGCCCTCCGCCAGCAGGATCAAGGCGGTGCCTGGCCAGCGCCACCACCAGCCGCGCTTGACACGGCGGCGGGGCGGTATCGGCTCCGGCTCCCAAGCCTGACCCGTCGGACCCGTATAGGCCGGATCGCGAGAGGCCGGGCCGCGATAGGCCGGCCCTTGACCGTCAGCGGCGGTCATGGCCAGCCTGACGCGGCATGACCGTCCCCGCAATCCAGAGTCCTTGGCACGTTCACTGGCCTGAAGCGGGCGACGCCGATGCCGCCGCGCGCTTCGTCGCCACGTTCCAAACGACGGCCGGTGAACCGGACGTGCCATTGGCGATGCTGCGCGCCATCGGTGGCAATAGCCCCTATCTGTCCGAACTCGCTCTGCGTGAGCCGGCCGTGCTGCGGGATGTGGCGGCGCACGGGCCAGACGCCGCTGCCCAACGCGCCTTTGCGGCCCTCGCCGCGACGCCCTTCGCAGCCACGCCCGATCGGGTCGCCGCCGCCATGCGGCAAGCCAAACGCACGGTCGCGCTGATCGCCGCCTTGGGCGACATTGGCGGCGCGTGGTCCTTGTCGCGCGTCACCGGCGCGCTGTCCCGCCTTGCGGAAGAGACGCTGCAACTCGGCTGCCGCCATCTGCTGGCGCGGGCCCATACGCGCGGCGAGATCATCCTGCCCGCGCCTGAGCGCGACCCTGCCGAGGGCAGCGGCCTGATCGTTCTCGCACTCGGCAAGCTCGGCGGCCGGGAACTCAATTATTCGAGCGATATCGACCTCATCGTGTTTTTCGATCCGGCAGCGGCGGCGTTCCCGAGCGACACTATTGCCGCATTCTATGCACGCCTTGCCAGAGACTTGGTGACGCTGATGGAAGCCCGCGATGCCGGTGGTTACGTTTTTCGCGTCGATCTTCGCCTGCGGCCAGATCCGGCGGCGATGCCCCTGGCGGTTTCCGTGCCGGCCGCCCTCACCTATTACGAAACCGTCGGCCGAAATTGGGAGCGTGCTGCATTCCTGAAGGCGCGGCCGGTCGCCGGTGATATCGGTCTGGGGCAGGATTTTCTCGAAGCACTGCGGCCTTTTATCTGGCGTCGTCATCTCGATTTCGCGGCGATTGCCGATATCAACGCCATGAAGCGGCGCATGGATGCACATCGCGGCGGACCCATCCCAAACGGCCCCGATCCGGTGGCGCGCGTCACCGGTCACAATCTGAAGATCGGCCGGGGCGGCATTCGCGAGATCGAGTTCTTGGCCCAGACCCAGCAACTTGTGTGGGGCGGGCGGGAGCCTGTGCTGCGCGTCGGTGCCACGCTGCCCGCGCTGCGCCTGCTGTCGCGGCTGCGCCATATGTCGAGCGATACCGCCGCCATTCTGACACGGGCCTATCGCTTCCTGCGCCAGGTCGAGCATCGCGTGCAGATGGTCGCGGACCGCCAGACCCATGCCCTGCCTGAGACCGCCTTCGGCGTCGGCAGCGTCGCGACCTTCATGGGTTTCGCGACCCCGCGTGCCTTTGCCGAAACACTGCTGACGCATCTGATGGCCGTACAGGCGATCTACGACTCCTATTTCGATTCCAGGGACGATGCCGATGTCATCGAATTCGGCGCCCCCGATACGCCGCCGCCCATCGAAACCCTGCGTCGCCTTCAGGCGCTAGGCTTTGCGGATTGCCCGAAGATCGTCGCGGCCATTCGGCGCTGGTTGGCTGGGCAGCCGAGGGCATTGCGATCCGAACGCGCGAGGGCCCTGCTGGAGCCGCTGCTGACGCATATCCTCACATCGCTCGCGGCACAGCCCGAGCCGGATCATGCCTTCGCGCGCTTCGACCATTTCATCGCAGGCCTTCCCGCCGGCATCCAATTGCTGTCGCTGTTCCAGCACAACCCGGCGCTGATTGACCGCATCGCCGCCCTTCTGGGCGCCGCGCCCGCCCTCGCCGATCATCTCGCGCTCCATCCCGGCTCGCTGGAAGGACTGCTCGCCTCGGATGAGACGCGGGCGGACCCCGCCCGCGTGCTCGGCCGGCAATTGGGTGACGCACGCACCTTGGAAGACAGCATCGGCCTGACCCGCCACTTCGTCAGTGAAGAGAGCTTCCGTATCGGCGTCGCGACGCTTGAAGGGCGCATGGATGT
Source organism: Acidisoma sp. PAMC 29798 (assembly GCF_030252425.1). Lineage (GTDB taxonomy): Bacteria > Pseudomonadota > Alphaproteobacteria > Acetobacterales > Acetobacteraceae > Acidisoma > Acidisoma cladoniae. The sequence goes on from NZ_CP126994.1 coordinate 2,498,301, forward strand.
GGACGCCGCCGGCATCGCCCGCGCTGCTTTGGCGGACGCTGCCTTGGGGGCTGTGCTCGGCGCGGTGGTGGCGAGCCATACCGACCGCTATGGCTGGCTGCCTGGCGCCGGCTTCGCCATCGTGCTGATGGGCAAGGGCGGCGGCCGGGAAATGATGCCGGGCTCCGACCTCGACCTCATGTTCATCTATGATCAGGCAGAGGAGGCAGCCGAAAGTGTCGGGCCGAAACCGCTGGCACCGAGCCAATGGTTCGCGCGACTGACCACCACCTTTACCACGGCCCTCACGGCCCAGGGCGTCGAGGGGCCGATGTATCAGGTGGACATGCGGCTGCGGCCCTCGGGCAATCAGGGTCCCGTCGCCGTCAGCTTGCCGGCCTTTCGCATTTACCATGCCGAGCAGGCCTGGACCTGGGAGCAGATGGCCCTGACCCGCGCCCGCGTCGTCGCCGGCATCGACCCCTTCCGCACCAAAGTCGATGCCGCGATCCTGGAAGGATTGCGCCCGCGCCGGACGGCGGCCCTGCTGCGGGAGAATGCACAGGCCATGCGGCGGCGCCTGCTGCAGGAATTGCCGCCGATCGGCCCCTGGGATGTGAAGCTGCGTGCGGGCGGGCTGATGGAAGTGGAGTTCGTGGCGCAAGTGCTGCAACTCATCCATTTCGTGGACCGCCCGACGTTGCGCAGCACGACCACGCGCATCGCCCTCGCGAACCTTGCCGAGATCGGCGCCATCGACGGGGCGGAGGCCGCGACCCTGATCGCCGCTGACCACCTGTGGCGGACGATCCAGACCATGCTGCGGCTGACCGTGGGCGAAATGACGGGCCTAGCCCTGCCCAAACCCTCCGCGCGGACCTTGCTCGCCGCCACCGATGAGGCGACGATAGAGGGATTGCGACTGACGATTGCGCGCACCGCCGAGGCTGTGCGTGACAGCTTTATCCGCCATATCGGCGATCCGGGGCCGATCGACGCCCCAGCACCCCATCCCCCAAGCCGCAGACGCTAAAGGAGCAGCAGAATGAGCGTGAACGAGGGCGACACCGCACCCGATTTCGAAATGCCCGCCTCGGGCGGACGCACCGTCCGGCTGAGCGACTACACCGGCAAACCCTTCCTGCTCTACTTTTATCCGAAGGCCGATACGCCCGGCTGCACCACGGAAGCCTGCGCCTTCCAGGAAGCGCTGCCGCAATTGGGCCATGTCGGCCTGGACGTCATTGGCGTGTCGAAGGACCCGATGAAGCCGATCGAGAAATTCGCCGCCAAATACAACCTCACCTTCCCGCTCGCCTCGGATGAGGGCACGGACGTGACCGAGCGCTATGGCTGCTGGGCCGAGAAGGCGATGTACGGCAAGAAATACATGGGCATCGAACGCAGCACCTTCCTGATCGACAAACACGGCAAGATCGCCCGCGCCTGGCGCAAGGTCTCGGTCAACGGCCATGCCGCCGAGGTGCTCAAGGCCGCTCAGGCGCTCGGCTGACGCCATGATCGTCGTGATGGGTATCTTCGCCGCCGACCTCACCTTCCTGACGCCGAAGCTGCCGGCCTGGAGCGAGACGGTGATGGGCAGCGGCTTTCGCATCGGGCCGGGCGGCAAGGGATCGAACCAGGCGATTGCCATCGCCCGGCTGGCCGCGCCGGTGCAGCTTCTCGCCAAGATCGGCCGGGACGAGTTCGGCGCCATGGCTCGCCGTGTCTATGAGACCGAGGGTGTCGGCACCGACTTTCTGTATGAGAGTGCGGATCAGCCGACCGGCACCGCCGCCATCATCATCGACGATGCCCAGGGCGAGAATGCCATCATCGTCGTGCCCGGCGCGGCGGCGGCCCTGACCGAGGCCGAGATCGATCGGGCCGGCGATGCCATCGGCAGTGCGGTGGTGTTTCTCACCCAACTCGAAACGCCGATGGCCACCGTTCTGCAAGGTCTGACGGAAGCCCGCAGGCGGGGCGTGACGACCATCCTCAATCCGGCACCGGCCTTTCCGCTGACCGATGAGGTGCTGCGCCTTGTGGATATCCTGACACCGAACGAGACCGAGGCCGCGATGCTGTCCGGACTACCCGTGGGCAATGCGGCGGAGGCCGCGCGCGCCGCCGATGTCTTGATCGCGCGGGGCGCGGGCGCTGTGGTCATCACCATGGGGGCAGCCGGTGCGTTGCTGCGCCAGAATGGGCAGACCATCACAGTGCCGGCGGTGAAGGCCGGTCCGGTCATCGACACGACAGGTGCGGGCGATTCCTTCAACGGCGCCATCGCCGTAGCGCTGTCTGAGGGGCGCACGCTGGCCGAAGCCCTCGGCTTCGCTTGCGCCGTCGCGGGGTTGAAGGTGACCCGCGCAGGCGCGGGCGCCGGCATGCCGCACCGCGCCGAGGTTGACGCGCTTCTAGGTTAAACTGCGGATAACGCTGCGCTTTCCTGCCCTACGCGACCGCGACCTCATAGGGAGGAAAAGCGCAGCGTCTTCCGCCGAAACCTTCGCTGACTACTTCTTGGTGGCGCGGATGGAGAAGGAGGCGGCACCACGGCGATCGAGCACTTCCCGGCGGGCCGTCTCCTCGGTCAGCAGCTCGAACACGCGGCCGATCGGCACACCAAGGGCGGCGGCGGCACGCTTCATCGACAGGCCCTCGTCATGCACAAGGCGCCAAGCTTCGGATCGGGGATTTTCTGGCGCGAGAGCCATGGACAGTCTTCCTCAAAGTATCGGGCGGCAACAGGCCACCCATCGACAATCATTGAGCCTACACCCAATGGAGCCGGCTTGCCCGCGTTAATCCGTCATAGGACCCGGCACCTATCTCAAGAGGGCTTCTGGCCGCGCCAGTCGCCGTCCATCATGACTTTCGGTGGTCCCCCCATAGCGATGGGCCGTCGCATCCCTATCTCCATGCCTGCGCGCATCCGCCGCGCACATGGAGCCGACCCGCATGGCCGACCAGCCCCCCGATCCCAAAGACCCCACGGCACCCGCGGATTTCGACAGCAGCCGAATTCCGAAGGCGCCCTATCAACAGGTCCTGACTGGCCAGCCCGCACTGGTCACGGGCGCCAATTCCGGCATCGGCAAGGCCGTGGCGCTGGGCCTTGCCCGCGCCGGCGCCGATGTCGTTGTCAATTACGTGACCCATCCCGAAACCGCCGATGCGGTGGTGCAGGAGATCGAGGCGATGGGCCGCCGCGCCATCGCGCTCAAGGCCGATGTCAGCAGTGAGGTTGAGGTCGAGAAGATGTTCGCCGATGCCATCGCGCATTTCGGCACCCTCCACATCGTCGTCAGCAATGCCGGCCTGCAGCGCGATTCCAAGTTCGACGAAATGACGCTGGAAGAGTGGAACGCCGTCATTAGCGTGAATCTCACTGGCCAGTTCCTGTGCACCCGCGCCGCCACGCGCGAATTCAAACGCCGCGGCGTCGTGCCCAGCGTGTCACAGGCGGCCGGCAAGATTATTTGCATGAGTTCGGTGCATCAGGTCATTCCCTGGGCCGGCCACGCCAATTATGCGGCGTCCAAAGGCGGCGTCATGCTGCTGATGAAGACGATTGCTCAGGAGCTGGCGCCGCACTTCATTCGCGTCAACAGCATCGCGCCGGGCGCCATTCGCACGCCGATCAATACTTCGGCCTGGGAAACGCCCGAAGCCTATGCCGACCTGATGACGCTGGTGCCCTATAAGCGCATCGGCGAACCGGATGACATCGCCCAGGCGGCGGTGTGGCTTGCCTCGGAGGCGGCCGATTATGTCACCGGCACGACGCTCTTCGTCGATGGCGGCATGACGCTCTATCCCGGCTTCGCGACGGGCGGCTGAGAGATGGCGGGCGAACATTACGACATCATCGTCATCGGCAGCGGCCCGGGCGGCGGCGCACTCGCGCAACGCCTGGCGCCGACCGGCAAGCGCATCCTGATTCTGGAGCGTGGCGACTATCTGCCCCGTTCGCCCGCCAATTGGGATTCCAAGACCGTCTTCGTGGATGGGGCCTATCAGGTGGACGACACCTGGTACGGCCGCGACGGCAGCAGCTTTCACCCCGGCTTGCACCGCTTTGTCGGCGGCAATTCCAAAGTCTATGGCGCGGCGCTGTTTCGCCTGCGCGCCGAGGATTTCGAGGAAGTCCAGCATCAAGACGGCATTTCCCCGGCTTGGCCCCTGAAATACGATGTGTTTGAGCCTTACTACGCTGAAGCCGAACGCCTGTTCCATGTCCATGGCGAACGTGGCGAGGACCCGCTGGAGCCTGCCGCCAGCGGCCCTTACCCCTATCCGCCGGTCTCGCATGAGCCGAAGATCCAGCAATTGAACGACGGATTGGCGCAACAGGGCTTGCACCCCTTCCACCTGCCGCTGGGCATTCTGCTGGATGAAAAGAACGGCAAGCCGACACCGACCAGCATTTGTATTCGCTGCGATGCCTTCGATGGTTTTCCCTGCCTGCTCAACGGCAAGGCGGATGCGCAGGTCATCTGCATCGACCCCACGCTCGCGGCCTATCCCAATGTGACGCTGCTGACCGGCGCCTATGTGACGAAGCTCACGACCGATGCCGGCGGCGGTCATGTCGATGGTGTCATCGTCGAGCGGAATGGCACCGAGGAGGTCTATACGGCGGATATCGTGGTGGTTGCCTGCGGTGCCTTGTCATCGGCCTTGCTGCTGCTGCGATCCGGCAATGACCGTCATCCCAATGGCCTCGCCAATGGCTCCGACCAGGTCGGCCGCAATTACATCCGGCACAATATGAGCGTGCTGATGGCGATCCTGCGCGAACCCAACCACACCATCTTTCAAAAGACGCTCGCCCTGAGCGACTATTACTTCAAGTCGGACGATTGGGAATTTCCGCTCGGCCTGATCCAGATGTGCGCGACCTCCCATGCCGAGCAGATCAAGGCGGAGTCCCTGCCCGGATGGCTGGAATGGCTGCCGGACATTCCCTTCGACAAGATGGCCGAGCATTCGATGGATTTCTGGCTGCAGAGCGAAGATCTGCCACGCCCCGAGAACCGCATCTATTACGACGGTGACCGCGTCGTGCTGGACGTGACCGAAAACAATATGGAGGCGCATCATCGCCTCAAGAAAAAACTCGAAAAGATGATGAACGCCATCGGCGCGCATCCGAGGCTGCTGGAACGCAGCCTGTATCTGGGCAAGGGCATTCCGATCAGCGGCACAGCGCATCAGGCCGGCACGGCAAGATTCGGCACCGACCCTGCGACATCGGTGCTCGACCTCGACTGCAAGGCGCATGAACTCGACAACCTCTATGTCGCCGATGCCTCGTTCTTTCCGTCCATCGGGGCGGTGAACCCGACGCTCACCATCATCGCCAATGCCCTGCGGGTGGCCGACCGCATCAAGGAGCGTCTCGGCGCATGACCTTCGCCTTCATCGTCACCTTGGCCGTGCGCTACCTGCTGGTGGTGCTGTTCTTCCCCTTCAGCGCTCTCGACAAAACCTTGAATTTTGCGGGCGCGGTTGGGCAGGCGCAGCAGGTGTTCAAGGCCCGGCCGATGGCCTTGGCCCTGATCGCCATCGGCCTGGCGGTGGAGATCCTGATGCCGCTTGGTATCCTCACCGGCGTCGCGGATCGTCTGGCCGCCTTCATCATGGCCGGCTATTGCGCGATGACGGCGCTTTTGTTCAAGCAATTCTGGGCGCCGGGCGATTTCTGGGCCCATGGTGAGAGCAAGGGTCGTGACCTGTTCTGGGATTTCCTCAAGAACTTCTCCCTCGCCGGGGGCTTTCTGCTCATCACCGTGGGCCTGAATGGCACGGGCCTGCACGCCTTCCTGTCGGACCCCCTGGCCTCGACCCATCCTTATACGACGCACTGACCGGAGGCCGTGATGCCTGACACACCGCGCGTTCCCTATTGGCATCTTTGGTGCGACGACCAGGGCGTCAGCCACCAGACGCAATGCGCGCTGACGGACTGGGCGCTGAAGGGCGTCGGCAATGCCGCGCCGCAATGGAACAACCCGCAAGACCGGGCGGACTCCACCGTTGTTTTCACAGTTCAACCCGTCGGTTGGGTGGGCGACTGGCATGAGAATCCCGCCCCGCAATGGATCACTGTCTTGTCAGGCCGGTGGTGGATCGAGGCGATGGACGGCACGCGCATCGAACAAGGTCCGGGCGAGTTCTCCCTCGGCGAGGATCAAGGCTGCGTCGCCGATGGCGCGGGCCGCAAAGGCCATCGCTCCGGCACGATCGGGGACCAGCCGGCGGTGTTGATGACGGTGCAATTGCATGTGCCGCCGGTCCATACGCCCTGCCATTTCAAGTGATGGACGGGTTCGAGATCATCGATCCGCGCTTTAAGGCGCTGGTGCTGCCGAATGCACCGCTGGAGACACTCGGGGACGGGTTTCGCTGGCTTGAAGGACCTGTCTGGTTCGCGGATCTCGACTGCCTGCTCGTCAGTGACCTGCCCAATGACCGCATCCTGTGTTGGACGGAGTCCGGCGGGGTGTCGGTGTTCCGTCAACCGAGCGGGTTCGCCAATGGCCATACGCGCGATCGGCAGGGCCGGCTGATCGGCTGCTCGCACCGCGACCGCTGCGTCACCCGCACCGAGCTGGACGGCACCATCACCATCCTCGCCGACCGCTATCAGGGCAAACGGCTGAATGCGCCGAATGATGTCGTCTGCAAATCGGACGGCAGCCTGTGGTTCAGCGACCCTCTGTACGGCATCAGCACCGATTACGAAGGCGGCAAACAGATGTCGGAACTGCCGCCGACGCTGTATCGGCTCGACCCGAATGGCGATCTCACCGTGGTGGCCGATGATTTCGACGGGCCCAATGGCTTATGCTTTTCGCCGGATGAAAGCCGGCTCTATGTCGCAGAAAGCGGCGCCCAATTCGCGAGTGATCCCGTGCAGCATATTCGCGTTTTCGATGTCGTGGATAAACGTTTGACCAATGCGCGTGTGTTTCACACGATATCGCCCGGCTTTGCAGACGGCTTTTGCTGCGATGAGGATGGCCGCATCTGGAGCAGTGCGGCCGATGGCGTGCATTGCATCCACCCGAGCGGCGTGCTGCTCGGCAAGATCAAGGTGCCGTCCGTCGTCTCCAACCTCACCTTCGGCGGCCGCCACCGCAGCCGGCTGTTCCTCTGCGCCTCTCACACGCTGTATGCGATCTACACCAATGTGCGGGGCGCGGCGCGGCCATGAACCGCCTGCTCCGCGTCCGCATCAATGTGTCCGATCTCGCGCGGCTGACGGATTTCTATTGCGAGGCGCTCGGCTTCGTGGTCGTTCAGATGGCGGAGCGTGGGGTGCGGCTGCGGTTAGGCGCGCAAACGCTGGAACTGGTGCAGCCTGAGGTGCCGGGTGCGCCTTATCCCGCCGATAGTCGCGCGACCGATGTGTGGTTCCAGCACGTCGCACTCGTCGTTAGCGATATGGCGGCGGCCTATGCGCATCTGTGTCGACACGCAATGACGCCGATCACCATCGGTGGCCCGCAACGGCTTCCACCCTCCACCGGTCGCGTTCAGGCTTTCAAGTTTCGCGATCCGGACGGGCATCCGCTGGAGCTGCTGGCCTTTCCGCCCGGCGCTGGCGATGCGCATTGGCAAAGCGGCGATGCGCTGTTCCTCGGCTATGATCATTCGGCACTCGTCGTCAGCGACGTCACGCGCAGCATCGCCTTTTACGAAGCGCTCGGTTTGGTGGTGGCGGGACGCACGCTGAACCATGGGCCGGAGCAGGAGCGGCTTGACGATGCACCCGGCGTGCGCGTGGATGTGGTCGCGCTGCGCGCGGCTGCGGAGGCGACGCCGCATGTCGAGTTATTGGGCTACCAGGTGCCGCCGGTGACGCCCCTGCCAGGCCCGCTCGCTCCGTCCGATATCGCCAGCAGCCGATTGGTGTTCGAGAGTGACCGGGCGGCGGAGTTGCATGACCCGGATGGGCACGCGATCGTGTTGGTGCAATCGCCCCTCACGCAATCGCCCGCCGGGTATGCCAGTCGGTGACCTGCTGGTACGCGTAACCCGCACGGCACAGCACATCCTCCGACAGATGCGGCCCAACCAATTGCATACTCAAGGGAATGCCGGCGCTGTCGATGCCATTCGGCACTGTGATGGTCGGGCTGCCCGAAAAATTAAACGGGGCCGTGAACCGCAGCATCCGCAGCAGAATGGTGGGGTCGGCACCGTATTCGCTCATCCGCGCCAGGCTCGGCACCGGCACGGGCATGGTGGGCACCAAGAGCAGATCGACACCCTCGAACACTTCCGCGAGCGCGCCCGTAAAGGCCAGGCGCCGATGCAGGATCTTGCCGAGATCGAAAGCGGTCGTCGCACGCCCCTCGTCAATCAATTGCGCCAGCGCCGGACCGTATTCGTCCACGCGCGCGGGATAAGTGTGCTCATGCGCGATGGCGGTCTCCATGGAACAAAAGGGAATCCAGCCGCGCACCAGGGCATCGACCGCCGGAAACGCGATCTCACGAATCCTGGCTCCCAGACTGACAAGAACGCGCTCGGCCTCGGCCAGGGCGGCGATCACCTCGGCGTCGATCCCGTCGCTCACGAAGCGTCGGTCAATGCCAATCGTCAGGCCGCGCATGCCGCCGCCGATCGTGCCGAGATAATCCGGCACCGGCGCTTGCAGGGCCGTCGGGTCCTGCACATCGGCGCCGGCAATGACCCCGAGCATCGCGGCCGCATCGGCGGCGCTGCGCGTCATCGGGCCGACGTGATCGAGCGAAGCCGCGAGGGGAAAGACGCCATGGCGACTAACCCGCCCCCAGGTCGGCTTGATGCCCGTGAGCCCGCAGGTCGCGGAGGGGAAGCGGATCGACCCACCGGTATCGGAACCCAGCGAGCCGTAACAAAGACCGGCGGCGGTCGCGACACCTGACCCGGTCGATGATGAGCCAACCCAGTGGTCATGACCCCAGGGATTAAGCGGGGTCGGAGTATCGGGATGGTGGCTGGTATAGGCGCCTTCGGTCATCGCCAGCTTGCCGAGAATGACGGCGCCGCCTTGTTCCAGCCGGTCCACCACCGTCGCGTTATGATCGGGGACCGTGTGTTTAAGCATGGTTGTGCCCGCACCGCTCGGCGCGAAGCGGGTGTAGCAAAGATCCTTCACCGCAATCGGCACGCCATGCAGCGGGCCGCGCCAGATGCCATGCGCGGTTTCACGGTCGGCGGCCTCGGCCCGTTCCAGCGCCCGCTCCGCCAAGACGGTCGTATAGCTGCGATAGGTCGGGTCGAGCGCCGCGATGCGGTCCAGCACGGTGGTCGTCACGGCAACCGAGGACCGCGCGCCGCGTCTGATGCTGTCGCTCACGCGGGTCAGACTCTCGAAATGGATCGGCTCGGCCATCGGCATTCTCCCCTGGTCGGCCGCGATCATCCCATGCGCGTCGCCATTCGGCTATGTGCCCGCGGCTGAAACGCGGGCGACGCTCGCTATGACGTGATCGCCGGCCTTGTTCTTGCCCTGATGGCGCGGCTTTGCGGCCACAACCGAAGACCAATCTGTTTCTCAACAACAAGGAGTTCATTCGATGCGCATGTTAGCCGCTGTCGCCTTTGGAGGCCTGCTCGCGCTGTCCGCCCAGGTAGCACCCGCGTCTGCCGGCGTGATGCCGGAACACACGCAAAACCAGTCTCACGCCATGAGTGCTGGCATTGTTCAGGCAGATTGGGACCATCACTGGCACCGCCATTACGTGTGGCGCCACGAATATCGGGAGCATTGGCACCCCTATTGGCATCACCACTACGATCGTCACTACGGGTATCAGCGTTACGGCTACTAAAGCCGCCTTTTAGCGGCGGATAACGCTTCGCTCATACGAATCCTACGGCGTCGCGATTTTTGACCGCGGCGCCGTATGTCATTCGACAGCGCCATCCCTTCCCGGCATAGACTGCCGAGGTAAGTCAGGGAGATGGGCGATGTCGGACGGAAACGTGGCGAGCCTCATGGTCCAAATGCTGACCGAGGCCGGCGTCAAACGCATCTTTGGCCTTGTCGGCGATAGCCTGAACGGCCTTACCGAAGCATTGCGCCGGCAACACGTCATCGAATGGGTGCATGTACGCCACGAGGAAGTCGCGGCTTTCGCGGCCTCGGGCGAGGCGGCGGTGACGGGTTCGCTCGCGGTTTGCGCAGGCTCCTGCGGGCCGGGCAATCTGCACCTCATCAACGGCCTGTTCGATGCGCATCGCAGCCGGGTTCCAGTGCTCGCCATCGCCGCGCAAATCCCCTCGGCCGAAATCGGTGGCGGCTATTTCCAGGAAACGCATCCGCAGGATCTGTTCCGCGCCTGCAGCCATTACTGCGAGCTGGTGTCATCCCCGGCGCAGCTGCCCTTCGTGTTGCAGAACGCCATCCGCGCGGCGGTCGGGCTGCGCGGCGTGGCCGTCGTGGTCATTCCCGGCGATGTCGCGCTGAGCAAAGCGCCCTCCGCCCCATTCGCGCCCGTCGCGGGGCTGTTGCCACCCATGCCGATCGTCACGCCTGCTGAGGCCGAGCTGGATGCGTTGGCCGCGCTGCTGAACGACAGCGAGCGGGTCACGCTGTTCTGCGGCCGTGGCTGTGCCGGCACCCACGCCCCGCTGATGGCACTGGCTGAGACGCTGAAAAGCCCGATCGTGCATGCCCTGGGCGGCAAGGAGCATGTCGAATACGACAATCCCTATGATGTTGGCATGACCGGCTTCATTGGCTTCTCCTCGGGCTACGCCGCCATGCATGCCTGCGACACGCTGCTGATGCTGGGCACCGACTTTCCCTACAAGCAGTTCATGCCCACCGGCTGCAAGATCGCGCAGGTCGATATCCGCCCCGAGAATCTGGGCCGGCGCGCGCGGCTCGATCTCGGCATCGTCGGCGATGTCGGTGCAACCATCACCGCCTTGCTGCCGAAGCTCCACAACAAGGATGCGCGCAAACATCTCGATAACGCACTCGCGCATTTCAAAAAGGCACGTGCCGGCCTCGATGATCTGGCAAAGGGCACGCCCGGCAAACTGCCGATCCATCCGCAATATTTGACCAAGGCGCTGAGCGATGCGGCGAGCGAGGATGCGGTCTTCACCTTCGACGTCGGCACGCCGACCATCTGGGCGGCGCGCTATCTGGCCATGAACGGCAAGCGGCGGCTGATCGGGTCCCTGGTGCATGGCTCCATGGCCAATGCCATGCCCCAGGCGATCGGCATTCAGGCGGCGCAGCCGGGGCGACAGGTCATCTCCCTGTCTGGCGATGGCGGCTTCACGATGCTGATGGGGGATCTGATTACCCTCACGCAACAGAAGCTGCCAGTGAAGGTGGTGATCTACAACAACGGTGTGCTCGGATTCGTCGCGATGGAGATGAAGGCCGCCGGCTTTGTCGATACGGGCGTAGACCTCGAGAATCCCGATTTCGCCGCCATGGCGCGGGCCATGGGCATTTATGCCAAGCGCGTGGAAGACCCCGGTGACCTGCCAGCGGCCATCGCCGAGATACTTGCCCATGATGGGCCGGCGCTGCTCGATGTGGTGACGGCGAAGCAGGAACTGTCCATGCCGCCGACGATCGAAGCCGAGCAGATCAAAGGGTTCAGCCTGTGGATGGTGCGTGCGGTCATGAGCGGGCGGGGCGACGAGGTGATCGACCTCGCCAAGACGAACCTGCTGTCGCGTTAGCGGCGGCTGGCTGGGGCGGGAGGAGCCTTACCAAAAAATTCCCGCAACAGTTTGATTTCACTAGAAATTCAATTGAGCAATAAGGTAGTTCAAAGGCTGGTGTAGCACTCTGGTGTTACACCGGGACGTGTCGAGCGGCAACCAAAAGGCCCCGCGGCCCGAAGTCACTGAGCGGCTTCCTTACGAGGCAGCTCGTCCCCGTTTTCCAGTCTGCGTTAGCAGGCCGGAGCGGAGCGGAGCATTCTGTCCCCAGCCGGAGGGCGCCTCCACTGGCATAGCCGGGGAGGCTGGGGACAGAATGTGGTAAACGGTGGGCGAGCGGTTAGCCGGGACCCGTGAACCCCTGCGCCATAGCAGCCTCCCGACGCATCTGAGCGTCGAGCAGGAGGTCCCGCTCCCTCCGGCGCTCTGCTTCCTCAGCCGCCTGACGCTTCCGGAACGTCTCAGCGGCCTGGGTGGCGCCCTCCATGTCTCCCCCTGCGGCGGCGGCCACGGTATCAGGGTCCCCCGCGATAGCAGCAGCCGTGATGCTGCGGGCCTCTGCGAGCTTTTTTGGGTCCTCTCCGACCGAGTGCTCATTCTCGGCTAGACGACGCAGAGCGGCATCCCTTTGCTGAGCTGGCGTCAAGGAAGCGAGTCTCATGGCTTCCTGTTCAGCCGTTGACGCCTTCAATGCCTGATGGCCTTGCTTCCAGTCGCCTGCCGCCACGGCCTCCGTGACGGCGGGATTGCCTGCCGCGACGGCCGCCGACAAAGCATCGAGCTGACCGAGTTTGGCGTTGGCTTTCCGGACTTCAGGGCTCCAGACCCAATCTTCATGCGCCCGCGTGTTCGCCAACGCCTCGCGTTTCGCGGTCTTTTCAATCCGGCGCACGTTACGTTCGTGCCCTCGGTCCAGGGACCGGGCCTCGGCATCTTGCCGTGCTGCTTCCGCATCAAGGGCGGCTTGCCTACGCCGGACGGAGCCGTCTAGGAGACGTGCGCTCCATGAGTGAGCTGCCCGGTGAGCATCAGCGGCGGTCGTGCTTTCGGAAGCGTCTTCCTTCGCCTGGTTGCGGCGACTCACCAGCTCCGCAATCTGCGGAGACGAGATGGCCCTCTGGTCACGAACACCTTTCGGTTCGCCTGCCATGGTAGCCTGCGCGAGCGCCCTCTCTCTAGCGATCCGGAGCGCGGCCACCTCTTCGTGTGGTAACCCCGCAAGATCGGGCAGACTAGGAACGGACTGGGTTGCTCGCTGACGGAGTTGCTCGGCCACGCGAGCGGCGGTGTCCTTGGATAGCGCATGGTCAGTTGTCAACGGAGGTTCGTGCAGCGCGGCGGCAGAGGCGACAGCATCTCTATATGCCGTTGTTCCCGTCAATCTGAGGGACGACCAGCCGTACGCATGCGCGGCAGCTACGGTCGCGCTCGCCAGCTCCGGAGAGAACGCCGCTCCCTCAAATCCAATTCGGTCGCCGTGGTCGATGAGGCGGCCACCTGGTCCATGAAGGACTGCGCGTCGGCCATCTTTGTCTACGTCGATCCGGCGGACCCACGTTTCGAGTCCGGACGGAGCCTTATACCGCTCTGCGAGCAACGCCTGGAGATGGGTCCGGCGCCGCTCGTCACCTGACGCAATCGAGTTCGGCGCGATCGTGTTCGGCTCGTCCGGCCTCGGCGCATCCTCTGCGACCTCGCGCTCCTCACGCTCCTCGGCGTGGCGGTCTTGGACGTAGGTGACGTAGTCCGTGAGGCTGAAAGTGTCTGCAAGTTCTGGTTTAGCTTTTGACCACTCGGCATACGACGCCTGGGCGGAGGCCTGGAGACGCGGACTGAGTCCGCTGAACCCACCGCCGCGCCTCATCCAGGGCTCGGATTGCGGAGCAGGTTTCTTGGTTTGTGGTTTCTTGGCCATGTTAGTTTCCTCTTCATTTTTGTCCGCGCGATCAGTTTTGCTCTCTGTCAGCCGACCTAATTTTTGTTGAATGTTGCGCGGTGCCTCCGTCCCGAGGGCCGCCGCGAGACGTCGGGCGTTCTCCGTCTGGAGCGCGGCAATCTGTTTGCCGAGGTCCGCGCCCTCCACCTCGGCCGCCATCGCGACGGCCGTGGCCGCTTCCCAGCCGCGCCTCGCCGCGCGGTGCTCGAAAACCCTCTGGATGGTGATCGGGCGAGCTTCCGGCAGGGCTCCGTCTCGGAGAAACTGCTGCCAATGCGCGGTTGGGGCTATCGGCTCCCGCGGCAGCTCCCGCGGCAGGCCCTGTGCCTCGCGAGACCGATTATCTACTCTGACATCAAGCCCAACCGCTGCGAAGAACGTGTTCATTCTCGAGTCGATTTCAGAACGCATTTTGCGACCGTCGCTATCGCGAAAAAGAGCGTTCCACTCGCGGTTTTTCGTCTTCGCGAGGCCCTCAGGAGTCACTTCGCGCATGGTCAACAGAAGGTGTCCGTGCGGTTGCTCTTGACCGTCCGAGGCGACGGGGCAATGAAGGTCGACTTGTATTGCCATCCCGGCTTGCCGCCAGGGTTCCGCTACCGCACGCAGTGCGTCTAGCCGATGTTCAGGCGCAAGCTCGCGAGGCAGGTTGATGAGCACTTGTCGTGCAAGCTGGGCATCGTGTCTGCGCTCACTGGCTTCCACAGCGCGCCACAAATCGCCGGGGTCCATAAGGCCTTCGGGAGCGCCGTCGGGAAGAAGAATACAGCCATCTATGCGCTCGCGTTTGTGACGGAAATCGAATCTCTTTCTAGCGTGCTGAAGCCGTGTTCCGGCGTTGTAGGCTGAGACTTTCACCGCGTTGCCGTTGCGAACGGAACGCGAAACCATGGCGAAATTTATGCGCGAGAAAGCTAGCTGAGCAGTACTCACGGTATCTCGTCCTCATCGATTTCCCATTTATCAGAAGCGAGAAGCCAAGGCTCAGCCGTCGCAATCGCTGCGATATAGGCGGCAACGCTTTCATCGGTCATTGTGTCGATTGGTGTGGTGCTTTCTGTGCGCATGGTTTCCTCCTACGAGCTATACTTCCGCGCAGCGGATGTATAAGGCGAGCATGTCGCCTGCTTCGCAGGCTCTTATGGCTCTCTCCAACAATACCAGAGTCCCGAACCTGACCGGAAGCATCTCGAGATTCTAGATTACTTTCACTCGACTCTGTTATCTTCGTACGAAGAACTGGGAGTCATCAGGTGACTATGAAATCTGTTAACGAGGCTCTGTTGGAACTGCGAGCAAAACATGACGCCGCTATTTTGAGGGCGCGCAATGCGCGTGCGGCAGTGGGCAGGTTCGACCTTCAGATGAAAGCGCTTGACCGTCGCAGAACCACCCAGCGCCTCTGTACGTTGGGCAGGGCGTGGGAAGCGATGGCCGACCAGAGTCCTAACTTCCGGGCGGCTGGGCAAAAGTTCCTCGGCGGTTACATCAGTCGTGACACCGACCGCGAAATTCTGATCGGTACGCCCTGGCAGCTTCCTGAGCCGTCCGAACGCGGCGAAGAGGACCGCAACGATGTTTGAGAGCATCCTTGACGACGGCGCGACGTTCGACCTTTGGTTTCCGAGCGATGACTGGATAGCTGGTCAGATACGGTACGTGCGCGGGTGGTCTGATAGCCGCCCGGTGCCTGCCGGGCTGATAGCTGGGTGGCGGGCTGCGATGCGAGCTGAGGCCCTTCGGCAACGCCGCTGGCGCCGGAGGAATCCTGATGCGTGGATAGAGCTGCCTCCTCGGCAGCGAGAGTCCACGGATAGTGTAAATGACCTTGAATTCGCGATCGAAATCCTAACGCATCCGTATATGCTCGCGATGCTCAGTATGATGTTAGCGATGCCGATTTTGATGCGCGGTGCGATGTCCGAGGCTGGCACTCTGTTCAAAGCGCCACCGCGCTGGGAGGTCACGCCCCTTATTAACTATCTCCGCACGAAGAAGCACGCGCCCGGTGTGCCGTTGATTACACACTCGCGACATAAGCGGGTGCAGCCGTTACAATTTGCCGCGGTCAACTCAATGTCGCCGACTGAGATTGTCACATGGGATGAAAGACTCACGCAGCTCGCGTCAACGCAACGGCATGATGCTGTCCAGGCTGCGCTTGCGGAACTCGATGAACTCGGCCGCCGTTCTATCGATGTCGCGGCCCCGATCAGGATCGACCGCCCGGAATCGGGGCCGCCGCGCGACCTTTTTCGTGTTCCGGCTATCGTAGATCCGCCGCCCGCTCCTGCCGTCCCCGCCGACAGAGCCGACACCGACAGAGACGTGTTGGCATCGGCCGTCACGCGATGACGCCGGAGCATCGCGCGTGGCGTCTGTCCGGCGGCGTCATTGAAACGTTGGAGCTACCGCCTCATCCTGAGTGGTTTTATGTGCCGGATATCACCAGTAAGGGCTCGCCCGTGTGTCTGATTCCTGGGCATCATAATAGCGACTATGAGACCTTCACTCTGCCGCTCATCGCAGAAATCGCCTGCCGCCTCACGCCGTGGTCGACTTGGTATTTGGCGCCGGGGTTTTTTGACTGCCATCTGTGCAGCGGAAAAGCGTGGGGCGAGATAGAGGTCGTTGTTTGTCGTACGGATATAAATCCGCCTCACTCTGTTGCGAACGCTTATCATGAGTCATGGCATCTCGCAGAAGCATTGCTTCGTCCCGACCTCCTAGCCGCCCTTGATGCGAGGTTAGCGTCGGGACCCGCCTGGCCCGGCGACTACTACCCGCAGGCGTGCGAACGGAGAGCGCGGGCGTTCGAACATTTTGCGATGCTTTTCGACGAAGGGTGCCGTCAGATCATCGCGGGTGATCATGTTCCAAGCGAAATCCAGTTGTTTTGGTATGTATATAGCGGCGGTTTCGGCCGTGAAATCATGTCAAAGCGAGCTTCAAAGCGAGCTCCCCGACGATCGGGAATCCTTAGCCGGATGAAGGCTAGTCTGTTCGCCTGATGGGCGACCACGGCTTGCGCAGCGAGCCGTGGTCGCCCCTGGCGCAGCCGTCTTCGGCGAGCACGCGAAGCCCTCCCCCCGGGGGGAGGGCGCACGTCCGCAAGGCGGAGGGGGTGGGAGATGCCGCTCTAATTTTGGGATGGCCGCCTGCCGCGCAAGATCTCAGACTGCGAGCGAGATACGGTGACTGGCACATAGTCCGCTGGCCAAACGAAATCTGAGACCGTGGCGATGTCGTCCGGCGTGGCTGCGATTTCATCGAGCGCTTGTCGAACGCAGCCCACGCCGAACGTCGCATCGTCATCGGCTTCCTCGGCGATTGTTTCTATGAGGTCCCTTACGAGTGACCGCCACGCCGTGTCTTCGCCGCCTCCGCCGGGTTGTTGTGCTAACTCAACATGCGCGTTGGCAATGATGCGCATGTGGTCCGAGAGCACATCGCGGATCAGTGGATCGGACAAATCAAAAGCGAACGGCGGCGTCAGTTGAGTCTTGATTTTTGCAGTCTTGGATTGCTTACTTCTAGTCTTTGTCATATCGACCTCGACCTCGTGTTAAGTGGACGCCGGAAGAGAATCAGGATCACACTCGCCGTTCAATGCCCTCGCGCTCCTGTTACCAAACCATCACGGCCTTGTTACAAATCCGGTCTCGCGCGTGGTGTTTAGATACCTTCGGTCGCCTCGATCGCTCTCAGCGGCCCTCTGCGCGGCTCCCATTTCAGAGGTCGGGCCTGAAAAAGGCGGATTCCGCTTCCGGCGGGTGCCGCAGGCGCCTGCCTTGAGTGACACGTCACACTTGCAATTCGGGTCGTCCCCTGCCATTCTATTAGTGACGCGACACTAAAGTATGGAGAGCAAAATGAGTGGTAGTGAAACGAATTCCAAAAAAAGGGGACGGCGGCCTCTGGGTGACGCCGCTATGTCGCCAGCGCAACGGAAGACGGCGTCGCGCAACGGCGGCCGGGCGACGTCCGAGAGTATCAACCGAGCGATTCTCGACATATTTAAAGACCGCCTTGAGCGGTATTACAACGGATTGGATGAGAAAGCCGCCGATGTGGACAGCATATTTGGTGAATTGCTCGCGAAGTTTGAGGATTCGGATGGCAGATTACGGGTGGCGAATTTCTTGATTCCAGTGCTCAGACTGAACCCTGAGGAAGGCTGCGACGGCCGCCCGGACGGTGATATGGTCCTCAGCTTGTCGGCTCGTCGTGTCCTCGGCCTGCCGAAAACATGGTGATGGCGGGGTGTTTAGATACCTTCGGTCTTCTCAATCGCTCTCAGCGAGCCTGAGGACGGGTCGGATTTGTCTGCAAAGTCGGATTTTGGGCGTCAAGCGGCCATGCCGAAGCCTTCTTGCTCCCCGTCGTCCCCGTTTTTGATACAAGCCAGCCTCTCTCGTCGTCGCTGAATCCAATCAGCCCACGCTGGATTGCCCTTCCGCGCGGCGATCAGCGGCAAAAGTGTGGTCTCCAAGGTTTCGAACACATCAGCGGCTGTCTTTTGCCTTCCTGCGGGACGCGCCGGAGGCGTGGCCCTTGGGAACCTCTCGATAACTGCAACCGCCCTAGATTCCTCAGCCCATTCGGATTCCAACTGGGTCAAGATGTCTTCATCCTCGGGGGTAAGCTCAGGCGGCTGCAGTTCTGTCGGCGGCGGGGTCAACTTGTCTATATCCATCGAGATTTCATAAGCATAGTCAGCTATCGTTTTCGGCCGTCCACCATTCTGTTCCTCTTCCCATGCCGCTGCGCTCATTGAGCGATATCTGAACCCGTCCGTCCGGCCGAGGAACAGCCCATCGCGTTCCTCAACCTCCGACACTGGACCAGCCGCACGGAGGGCGAGCGGAACTCGACGGGCGACACCGGCTAAACCGCGCCGTTCCTCATAGTCATAGACCAGAGGGGCGGCTTCCTGTTCCTTGGTCACATCAAGCAGTTCGAGGGCATCGCCCCACCGATGCTCCTGCATCGCTTGCCAGACGGCTCCCAGGACCGGGCAAGCTGGCCGCTCGGTCTCTTTTTGAATGCGCTGCCACTGCCCGATGATGCCGCGCCTAAAGCCGAGCACAGCCCACCGCCGTACCCTGCGCTGATGAGCCCACACCGCGTTCCTGGCGGCGTCATCGTCCCCGTCGATGGCATCGGCCATGGATTTTGACGCGTATCCGAAGATGTAAGACGCGATAGTCCCGGCTGCCGTCCTGTCGGTCGCCTGCTCGGCCGCTTCCCAAACGCGGGCATGGCAGGCGACTCTTTTGTCTCGCGGAATGCGCGCGAGCCGTTCGCGAAGACGGGCGCCCTTCTCATGGTCGCCAGCGGCGTCGGCCTCGCGAGCCATGAGTTCGCGTTGCTCTGGGAAGTGCTCCGCGAAGCAGCCGATAAATCCGTCTACGTCCTCAGGCCGAACAAAAGCCGCGATATGGTCATGCGGCGTGCCATCAACTTGCCCCTCGCGCGCTCTCGGCGCCAAGAATCGGATATCTCTCCGTGAGCAAAGCGCTAGGGACCGATGGCATCGGGCCTGTAGCTCATCCCTGGCGGAAATCGGATCGCAATCGGGGTTGTAGCTCGGTCGCCCCAGTGTCGGATGGGCATGCCATTCCGGCGGCAGCGTCGTCGTCAACAAGACCAGCGTCCAGCCCCGCGCCTCGGCAAGCTGCTGAATGCCCAGGCACATTGCATACCGCTGTGCCTTGGCGATTTTCTCGCCATGCCTTGCAGCATCCAGCGCCGTGATGGCCTTCGGACTTCCCTTGTTGTCCAAGACGGCAACCCCGTCTCGGTCCCGCAGGACCATCATTCTGTGTGCCAATGTCCCCCGGTTGAGCGCGGCCATTTCCTGAGCGCGTATCATCGACCAGTCCGACACCCGCGAGGGAAGCCGGAATCGCTTCGGCCCACCGAGAAGGCCCAGGATTGCCGAAACGTGAGCATCGGTGGCATCGATGAGCCTTCGCATCGCGCCTCGGACGGAAGCCGCGCGGCATTTTTTGGCGACATCTTCATAGCCAAAAGTCTCGATGCGCAGCCGCTCGGCATGGTCTGCCAGGTGTGCGGCTCCTTCGGCCGCCTTGGCAGCCATAACCTTCATCTCGGTTAAATCGCTCGCCAACAACGCATAGGTTTCCCTATCCGCAGACCGCCGCGCCTCTCTCATCTGCTCGCGAACTAACCGGACTTTCATGGCTGCCCTATCGGCTGCTCTCTTGGCGTCTGATGCAGCGTCGGCGGCAAGGTCCACTCGGACCGTGAGGATTTCCTTCAGGTCGTCTTCCACTGGCTCCTTCAGTGGCACGGCGGGAACGATGACCGATGGGTCGAACTCCTTGGCTTTCAGCGCGGCTTCGTAGGCGGCTTTCGCATCTGCACGCGCTAACTCTGTCATGATATCGGCCGCGCGCCGCGTTTGCCGTTCTGTCCACGTCATCATAGATAACGCGCTGTCCGTCTGTGCAAGCCGCGCTAAATCGGCGGCGGCCTGCATATCGATGACCGTTTCTCTTAAAAGGTCTTCTCGCAGTGCAGGGCATTGCTCGCGTGCTCGGCCAGTCCACACCTCCCCAAGGCTCTCTTCAGCCAGATAGCGCGCCAAGGGCTTTATGAGCTCTGCGGCCGTCTCGGCGGTGGTGAGGCATCGGTCGTGGTGCCTCCTGCGCTCTATTGCTCGTGCAATAGGTTCGCCTCGGATGGGCCAAAACGCCGCTCCCGCGATGAAGTCGTATCGCGTTGGCGGAACCGAAAGTCGTAGTGCACGACCCACCCGTCGTCGGACGGCTTCACGGTATTGCTCTGGAAGGCGGTCGTATGCGTCCGCCATCTCCTGCGGGTCTGAGCCTGCAAGGTTCGCCCCCGAGTAGGTCGTGTATCTTGAAAGCCAGTCGTCAGAGCCCGTCGTGAAAAGGGACGCCCTCAACGACAGTTTTGCAAACTCCGCGCTCTCGTTTGCATCTGTCGGAAGGCGGGCACGGCATGGCGAGCCCGATGAAGCATCGGTGGTGATGAGGTTCAGAGAACGCATCGCGCTCACGAGCTAATCGTGAGATGGCGCTTGATATATGCTGTCTGAAACTGCATCATTATCTCGCATGTTATGCGGATCTCAGCCCTGCAAGGCTCCCCGCTCATCTATCGATACACCAACGGCGGCATGAAGCAAGATTTTCATGCCGCCGTTGACGTTTTAAGCTCGCGGATTTGTCGCCTCCTCATTTTGTTACCTTTCGACAAATGTTTTAGTCGAAAGGTCTGCGAGCCGTTCGACAAGGAAGTCATTTCCGAAAAGATTTCGGAACATTTCCGAACAACGTGCTTGACACAGGCGTTCCGCGGGGGAGACCATTCTAAAAGGTCGTTCAACAAATGAATGACAAAAAACGGAGAATGTTGACTTGAAAACACATAAATTTGACGCATCGCTAGAGACCGTGGTGTT
The DNA here is from genome assembly GCF_030252425.1 of Acidisoma sp. PAMC 29798. GTDB lineage: Bacteria > Pseudomonadota > Alphaproteobacteria > Acetobacterales > Acetobacteraceae > Acidisoma > Acidisoma cladoniae. The sequence continues at coordinate 2,519,360 of NZ_CP126994.1, forward strand.
CGAGGGTTACACCGGATTCCGCAACAATATGCTGACGACATCAGAAGGTGGTGTTCGCATCTATCGCGATTTCGAAGATGACAACGGCTGGTATGAAGAAGCTCACGTTCCTGGCGTTGTGGCGTCCGATTGGCCTGAGGCGCTCTATCGTCATGTTTTAGCGCTGCCTCAGCTTCCGCAGGAACTCCCCGCTCAGTACAATTTCACGGCACATCACCGCGCGAGCGTCGACCGTATGAATCGACTGAAAACTGTTAACTCGTGACGCGCAAGAAAACGGAAACTGTCGTTTCAGATGAGCCGGGACGGCTCATCGGTTACGCGCGTGTGTCAACAGTCGAACAGCTTCTTGACTTGCAAACTGATGCTCTGCGCGCCGTCGGTGTGGATACGCGAGACACCTACACCGACCGCATGAGCGGCGGTCGCGCTGACCGCCCTGGGCTCGCGTCTGCTCTGGCGGCCTGCCGAACCGGGGACACCCTCGTCGTCTGGCGGCTCGATAGGTTGGGCCGCAGCGTCAGGGACCTCGCTAATATTGTGAGGGACCTCGGCGACCGAGGCGTCGGATTCCGCTCCCTGACCGAGTCTGTGGATACCGCCACCACGGCCGGACGGCTGCTGATGCATGTGCTCGCGGCAGTGGCGGAGGCAGAGCGCAGCATGGCCAGCGACCGAATCAGAGCAGGCATGGCGGCTCGCAGGGCTCGTGGCGTGGTCGTCGGCAGGCCCCCTGCGCTGTCACGCGACCAGATAGAACTTGCGCGACAGCTCTATGAGAGCGGGCAATCCCTGCGTCAAATCGCTCGAACGGTTAGGGGCCGGAACGGAAAACATCCGGCACCATCAACCGTGTTTGCCGCGGTGTGTCCGCAGTCAACCTTCTCAAGGCTTATTTGATGGCTCGTAAGGGGGGTCAATTTTCGTCTTGGGTTCCGTTAGTTCAGGTTCAGGGTGACCCAAGGCTCTATCAAATTCTGCACGTGAGATTTTACAGGGTAGTCTTTTTCCATTTCGCTCAAGCCAAGCGGTTAAAGCATCAAGTTCTGGCGTCGAAAGTTCGACTACGCCATTTCCGTCAGTAACAACGTGTTTTTCGCTGATGTTAATCACAGTGTTTTGGTCCTTGTTTGGTTTTCCGTTTAGATAGTGCAATGTCAGGCCCCACGCTCCATAATCAAGCTTGCTAACTGCATCGTAGAGCGCGGCTATACTATAGTCAGTGTAATCATCCGTCTGTCTCACCCTGCGTAATTCCGGGTCACTGTCGTCGTGCCCAACCAGTGCGGCAACAGTTAGGGCATCAACCCCACATCGAGTCCTGAGCATAGACACCACGGTGCGTCGCAGCGAGTGAAAATCTCGAAGGCGCTCATAGAGACCGCAGTTTTTTCTGTAGTCAGTAAAGTGCGAGCTATAGAGTGCCCCGTAGGACGCTGGCCTTCCGTGCAGTTTGAGCTCTGCCCAAACACGGCCCGCTTTACCGACAACAAATAGATCAAGAAACCCGAGGTCAACCAGAAACCTGTGAACAGGGACGTTCCTGCGTGAGTGGTCAGTTTTGAGCTTTCGATCGCCATCACTCCGAATACGGAGGTACGGGATCCCGGTAACGTCGTATGCTAGGTCATCATTCTGAAGCTGTGCAATCTCTTCGAGCCGTGCTCCAGTCCAAAGCGCGATGATTGGCAGCCACCAATAAGCATCGCGGTGGATCCGATTTCCGGGTTCGTGCCGCTTCGTGACGTCCGGGCGACGGCTCCGCGTTCCAGTCCAAATTGGAGAACTGAATAGGTCGTTAAGTTGCTGGACGGTCCATGATTTCCGAGGCTCCGCTTTACGAACGGTCGAGCTGAGCGGAATGCGGGAAAACAAATCCTCGACCTCATCGCCGCTCGCCCAACGATGGTGTCGATTTCCGGCAAGGAAGAAGGCTTTCAGATGAGTAATATGTTTCTCGATGGTCGTTGCGCCCAGCATGACCTTTCCAGTCGACTCCTTCAGGACGCGATCGATCGGTTTTGCGATGTCGCCTTTAGATTTCCCATATGTCGCCTTGATCTTTTCGAGAGTTCTCACCCACCGAACGATGTCCGAACGTTTGTAGTCTGCCAAAGGTCTGTCGCCAGAAATCTTTGCGAACAGGCTGACGTATGCGGCGATGTGTCGATGTGCATCCTCGCGAAGGCGCCGTTCAGGGATATAGGTCTCGTCGAGGAATTTGCTGACCGTAGGCGTCGGCCTGATAGAGGACTTGACCCCGAGTGCGCCAAGTAGCGTGGTGAGTTGTTGGAGTGCTGCCGGGTCTAGCGCTCCCGCCGCTGCTGCGGCCTGGGCCGATGTGCCTAAAGCCGCCTCAGCTTCGCGGACCTGTTTGAGTAGACCGTTCAGGCCGTTGGTAGCGTTCTCGCCAACCTCCCCTAACTCATCGAGCCGCTCCGAGGTGAGGGAGTTTGCCCGCACGGGCGCACTGACGCTGAAAGTCGTGCGCTGTCTCTGAATGCTGACGTCGAGCGCACTGATAAGGGACTCAAGGAGTAACTTAAGCTGCTCCGCTGCGCTTCCCGTCTCCATCGCCGCGCGCACCCCCGTCCAAACGTTGTCGATGCGGAAACCTAGCGCGGCGGCGGCGGACCTCGCAATGCGCGGGTCTGATGTGCGGAGCGCCCTGACGAGCTCTCGTCGGCCGACAACGCAGGAGATGTCGTTCGGGACTTTCGACCGCCAAAAATATCGCGCCCCCCGCCGAATCACATGCTCCACGCCAGTCCCCGCTGCTACACCAAAGTGCTACACCGAGACCTAAGTCAGAACATCTAACTCGTTGAAATTGCTATCGAAATCAGGCTGGCTGGGGCGGGAGGATTCGAACCTCCGCATGGTGGAATCAAAATCCACTGCCTTACCGCTTGGCTACGCCCCAATCGCGCTGCCGGACCGCTCCGGCGGCATGCTCATAAGGCCGAGGCGGGCGGCTCGTAAAGCCCTCCGCCCCAGCTCCACCAGCCGGGCACGTCCAGCGGCTGCGCCGCATCGACATCCGCGAAGAGCCCAAAACAGGTGGCGCCCGAGCCGCTCATCCGCGCCAGCAGGCAGCCTGGCCGGGCCCGCAGCGCCGCCAGAACGGTGCCGATCACCGGCGCGAGGGCAACCGCCGGGGCTTCGAGGTCATTGCCGCTCAGGGCCAAAGCCGTCACGATCTCGGCGAGGCCCACCCAGCCGGCGCCTGGCACCGCGTCAGCGTCCGAAAACGCGGTGCCGGCCCGCGCCCTGAAGATGGCGGGCGTCGAGACCGGAATGCCGGGATTGACCAAGACGATGCCCATGGCCGGCAGCGGCGGCACTGGTGACAGCGTCTCCCCGATGCCCTGCATCCGGACCGAGCGAGACGCGAGGCAAGCGGGCACATCGGCGCCGAGTCCCAAAGCGAGCACCCGAGTCTCGGCCTCGGTCAGGGCCACATCCCAAAAGCGCGCCAAGACACGCAAAGCGGCAGCGGCGTCGGCCGAACCGCCGCCGATGCCGGACGAGATGGGCAGATGCTTTTCGAGCGTAATCGCGCCCTGGGCCGGAACGCCCGTCGCCTCCGCCAGGCGCCGGGCGGCGCGCAGCACGAGGTTATCGACCTCCATCGCCAAGCCGTGCCCAAAGGGACCCGTGATCTCCAGCGACAGATGCGCAGAAGGCCGCACCGACACACGGTCACCCACGCCCGCGAAGACGACCAGACTATCGAGAAGGTGGTAGCCGTCTGCCCGGCGACCCGTGACGCGCAGGGTCAGATTAACCTTGGCCGGCGCAAAGCCGGGCCAGTCGGCCTCACTCATCACTCAGTTTTTGGAGGTGGCGGGTTCGGCCGTCGCTTGCTCTTGCTGAAGCTTGGCCAGCAGTCTGGCGTTCAGGGTCGCGTCGGGGCCCAGTTGCAGCGCACGGCGCCACTGCAAGCTCGCCTCCAAATGCTCGCCCGCCGCCGCATAGGCATCGCCCAGGTGGGCGTTGATCTCAGGGTCGTTCGGCGCCAACGCCACCGCCTTGGTCAGCGTCGTCACGGCGCCATGGCTGTCACCCTGTTGCAGCATGACGTAGCCCAGGCTGTCGACCACTGCCCCATCATTCGGCACAGCCTGGAGCGCCTGTTCGATCATCTGCCGCGCCTGCAGCAGGTTCTGCTTTTTCACCGCCCAGCTATAGCCGAGGTAGTTGAGTACATAGGGTTGACCGGGCGAGAGCTTCAGCGCCTGCTGCAAGTCGGGCTGCGCAAGCTTCCAGTTGCCGCCTTGATCGTACGACATGCCGCGATCGTAATAGACGAGCCATTGCGCTGGGCTATTGGCCGGCAAACGCGGCAGCGCCTCGGTATAGGCCGCCGCCGCTTCGATGTAGTGGCTGTCGCCGCGCAGCAAATCGCCCAGCGCGAGCAGGGGTTCCGCGCTCCAAGGATAGGCCGCCGCCAGATCGCGCAGCAGCGCCCGCGCGTCATCTTCCTGCCCCAGCCGGCTCAACAGCACCGCGCGGCGCATCGCCGCCAGGGGATAGAGCGGATCGGAGGCGGTGATCGTCATGAGCGGTGTCATGGCGACGGCGGCATTATGGCCATTGTCCATGACGTCCGACAGCAGCAGCCGTGCCGGGGAGAGATTCGGACGAAGCTGAAGGGCCAATTGCAGGAGAATCATGACCGTCTGCTGCCGATGCACTTGAGCGGCCGGGCGGGTGTCTGTCTGCTGCTCATCCGAAAAGGCCGCAGCGAGATTGACGTAGCTTTCCGCGAGGCCATCGGTGGCCGTGCGCACCGGTGCGGTTCCAACCGAGGCCTTCAGCGCCGGCACGGTCATGGCCAAAGCCAGATCGGGATTGAGACTATCCAGCACCCGCGCGGCGCCGGCCTTGTCACCGGATCGCGCATCCCAGCTCGCGATGATGGCGGCCAGTCTGAGATTGGGGGCGGACAGGCCACCCTGCACAATGCCGTAATTCTGCGCGGCGGTGGCGATCAGCCCGGCCTGGTCGGCGATCAGGGCGATATGCAGGGCATAGATCGTGCGCAGATTGGCGACACCGGCCAGCGGTTGCAGCGCGGCCAGGGCATCATTCGTCTGGCCGGCGCCCTTCAGCGCCCAGCCGATCAGCAGGGGTTTGATGACCGTCGTGAGCCCATCGGGCGTCGGCATCGCCTGGTAGCGGCGCAGCGCCTCATGCCAACGTCCGGCCCGCGCGGCGGACCCCGCCAGAAGAAGCTGGGCCAGGGGGTCGTTCGGTACGGCCGTCGCCAGGGCGCTAGCGGTGCCGGTATTGCCTGCCAGCAACTCGAGCAGAAACGTCTCCCCCGCCAGACCTGACAGGGCGCTCCGATCGTCCCGCATGGCTTCCCGCATGGACGCCGCCGCTTGCGGGAAATCGAACTGGCTGGCCGCGTATTGCCCGACCAGGAAATTGGCATAGGCACCCGGCCCGGGTTGCTGATCGCCAGCGCTTCCCGATGGCGGGGTGGTCGCGGCGCAAGCCGAGAGGGCGGTCAAGGCGAGCAGCACGGAACGGCAAAGCATCGGGGCATGTCTCATGGCGCGAATCCTATCAGCCACCGCCGCGCCACGCCACCGGGGCGCCGTTCACGTCACCTTTTCTTAGGGCCGCCTATCGTGGCATGCACACGGCGAACGAGGAGTTTCCATGGACGCACGGGCTCTCCTGGCGCTGCAACTCCAATGGGGTGCGGATGAAGGGCTGGACGAGACGCCCGTGGACCGCTTCGCGGCCCGCGTGGTGCCCCATGTGATACCGGTGGCGGCGGTCGCCGCCAGCCCAGCCCCGGTGCGCGCTGTCCCGAAAGCCAATCCCGCCCTGGTGCCGGTGTCGCGCGGCGGAGTCGCGCGGCCTTCGGCAACCCAGGCCGCCGCGCTTGCCGCGTCCTGCGCGACCCTGGCCGAGCTGCAGGCGGCCGTTGCGGGGTTCGAGGGCTGCGCCTTGCGGGACACGGCGACCACCACCGTGTTTTCGGACGGCAATCCCCGCGCGCGCATCATGTTGGTGGGCGAAGCACCGGGAGCGGAGGAAGATCGCGCCGGCCTGCCATTCGTAGGCGCCTCCGGCCAATTGCTCGACCGGATGTTGGCGAGCATCGGCCTCGACCGGACCCAGGTGCTGATCACCAATATCCTGCCCTGGCGACCGCCGGGTAATCGGACGCCGAGTGAGGCCGAGATCGCCACCTGCCTCCCCTTCGTTCTGCGCCACATCGCCTTGGTGGCACCGGAGCTGGTGCTGCTGCTCGGCGCCACATCCGTGAGGGCGATGACGGGGGAGACCCAGGGAATCCGCCGCATTCGGGGCATTTGGCACACTATCGACGTGCCTGGGCTGGACAAACCCCTGCCCGCTCTGCCGACGTACCACCCCGCCTATCTGCTTCGCACACCGCTCGCCAAGCGTGAGGCTTGGGCGGACCTTCTGGAACTTCAACGGCGCCTTCGCATATGCAACATCACGAAACTGTGAACTGACCGAATCAGACTGTTCATGAACGGTTTTTTCATGCACTCGCGTCGCCAGTTGGCAGGTCACCGCGAACCCTAGGTTGCGAGTGTTGAAGTTCCTGTTGTAGCCCTCCCCCCATGCGAGGGATCGGCCTATCGTTCTCCCGCCTTTTCAGCCCCAAAGCCTTAATGGCTGGGGCAGCTTTGTTTGCTGGAACGGCCGCCCCCGGTCTTCACGCGAATGCGCAGGAAAAGGCAACCTCGGAGAACACGCTTAGCAACCAGACCGCTTATGCGGTGCCGCGCTCGGATCCCGAGAGTGGGACCGGCGTGGCCTTTCCGGAGCCGCTGAACCCCAGCGACGCCGTGTTGGTACGTCAAATCTTCGCCCTACAGGCACGCGGCCAGATCGACGCAGCCGAACAGGCCACCAGCCGCCTGTCCAACCGTATTCTGCTCGGCGCCATCCTCGCGGATCGCTATGCGAGCCCCCATACCAAGCCAAGTGCTGCCGACCTCAATCAATGGCTGGAGCGCTACGGCGATCAGCCCCAAGCCGTTTCCATGCTCGGCCTTCTGCGTCTTCGCCTCAAGGCAAAGAGCTCAGCGGCGATGCCCGCCTTCAAGGCGCTCCCCTTTCTCGGCCTGCCCGATCCCGCCGCCGGCGCCGACCTCGATGTCGGCCATTCGGACCGCGGCATCGCCCGTCAGCCAGGGCTCGATGCGCATGTGACGACGCTTGCCCAAGCGGGGCGCATCAACAACGCAGTTTCTGCGATTGCCGCCGCGAAGATCGACCCGCTTTATGGTGCGACCCTCCGCGCTGAAGTGGCACGCGCCGCGTTCGCGAATGATCGCAATGCGACCGCCACCAATCTTGCCCGTCAGGCGATGCGTCAATCGAATGGCAAGATCGGCCTGCCCGCTTTCGTCGCCGGATTGGCGGCCTGGCGCCGTAATGACGCCGGGGCGGTTGATCTCTTTCGCCAAGCAGCCGACGCGCCGACCGCCTCACCCGAACTTGTCGCCGCCGCCAGCTTCTGGGCCGCGCGCAGCGCCCTCCATTTGGGTCAGGACATGACCTATCTCGCCTGGATGCGACGGTCGGCGGCCAGCGGATCGGGCTTCTACGCCATGCTCGCGCGCCATTCCCTGGGCGAGGACGACGCGTCTCGTGGATTTAACAACCAAACACTCGGCCTTGCGGATCTTGAAGCGGTCGCGGCCACACCACGTGGGGAGCGGGCCTTCGCCCTGCTTCAGGTTGGACAGGTCAAGGCCGCCGAAGCAGAGCTGCGCTACCTCTATCCCGAAGTTGCGCAGGATGCGGGCATGCGGCGCGCGATCATGCTCGTGGCTTGGCAGGCCGGCATGGCGACCTTCGCCAGCCAGATCGCGAGCCTCGATCCCGACCGGCCAGCCGGCAGCGCCGTCGTCATCCCACCTGTCTCACTGTTTCCGGGCCATGGGCTGCATGTCGATCCCGCACTTCTCTATGCGCTGGTCCGCGTCGAATCGAATTTCGACCCGACGGCCGTATCCGGTTCCGGGGCGCGCGGATTGTTACAGTTGATGCCTGCAACCGCAGATTTCATGAATAAGTCAGGTGCCACGCGGATCAAGCGCCGCGCGGCCGGTTTGGCCGATCCCGCCTACAACCTGGAGATGGGTCAACGCTATCTCAATTACCTCGCTGGCGTATCCTCCATCGATGGTGACCTCATTCGGATTCTCGCCAGCTATAATGCGGGACCTTCCGAAACCGGCACATGGAACAATGCCGAGGTCGCGGCACATGATCCGCTGCTGTATATTGAAATGATCCCGAACCAGGAAACGCGTCGCTTCGTGTTTTCGGTATTGCGGTATAGCTGGGCCTACGCCGCGCAACTGCATCTGCCGGTGCCCAGCCTGGAAGCCCTGTCAGCGGGACAATTCCCAGTCATGGTCACCGCCATGGCGAGCAAACCCACAATCCACTAACCTACTCGGGATGGACGCCAACCTCCCCTTCCTGCCCGTCAATATCGCCGTGCTGACGGTGTCCGATACCCGCAGTCTGGCCGATGACCGCTCGGGCGACACTCTGGTCGCCCGGCTCGAGGCGGCCGGTCACCGTCTGGCCGCGCGTCGCATCGTGCAGGACGATGCCGACGCCATCGCGGCGCTGCTGCGTATCTGGATCGCCGATCCCGAGATCGATGTGGTGATCAGCACCGGCGGCACCGGCGTCACCGGGCGGGACGTGACACCCGAAGCCTTCACCCGCGTGCTGGAGAAGGAAATCGTTGGTTTCGGCGAGCTTTTTCGCATGCTGAGCTATGCCAAGATCGGATCCTCCACCATTCAGTCCCGCGCGATCGGCGGCGTCGCCTTCGGCACCTATCTGTTTGCTCTGCCCGGCAGTACTGGCGCCGTGAAAGACGGTTGGGACGACATCTTGGTCACACAACTCGACAGCCGCCATCGCCCCTGCAACCTGGTGGAACTGATGCCCCGGTTGAAGGAACATCTGTAGACGCGATGGAATGGGAGGCGCCTGGCATCGTGCTGGACGGCAGGCCCTACGGCGAGGGTGACCTCATCGTCGCGGTCTTCACCGCACAGCAGGGCGTTCATCGCGGCCTCGCGCGGGGCGGCGCCTCCCGCAACCGTATCGCCTTATGGCAGGTCGGTAATCTCGTGTCGTTGCGATGGGTCGGGCGATTGCCAGAGCAACTCGGCAGCCTGACGGGGGAGATGATCCAGGCGACTGCCGCAAGCGCGATGCGGGATGCCATGACCCTCGGCCTGATGCGCGCCGCCTGTGCCGTCGCGGTGGGCGCCTTGCCGGAACGGGAGGTCTATCCGGTTAGTTTTTCGGCGCTGCTGAGCCTGCTCGCGCGCATCAGCGCCGAGGTCGCGACCGCTGGGGATCTCGCGCGGTTCGAGATGTCGCTGCTCGCCGACCTCGGCTACGGCCTTGATCTCTCAAGCTGCGCACTGACGGGGGAGACTATGGATTTGTCGCTCGTCTCGCCGCGCACCGGGCGGGCCGTGACCGAGGCTGCGGCCGGCATCTGGCGCAGCCGGATGCTGCCCCTGCCCGCCTTCTTGCGGGAGCCGGATCAGACGGGTGACACAGCGCAATGGCGGGACGCGTTACGCCTGACGGGGCACTTCCTGGAGCGGGACGCCTTCGGCCATCACCACCGGCCGCTTCCCGAAGCGCGGCGGCACCTCTATCAGATGGTGGAGCAATTGGCTGGGTGACGCCTCACCCAACCTTCGTCATCCCCCGACTTCATCGGGGGATCCATGCGCGCCGATGGATCCACGGGTAAGCCCGTGGATGACGAATGACTAATGTTCCTCTATTGTTCTCGTCCGAGGCCATTTTACGCGCGACCGCCTCACGGAGATACCGATGCCTGATGATTTCGCCGGCCATATCGAGGAGACGCCGCTCGCGGGTGCGCTGAGCGACCGATATCTCGCCTATGCCCTGTCCACCATCATGTCCCGCAGCTTGCCGGATGTGCGGGATGGGCTGAAGCCGGTCCATCGCCGCTTGGTCTATGCCATGCATCTGCTGCGCCTGGACCCCGCCGCCGGCTTCAAGAAGTGCGCCCGCGTGGTGGGTGACGTCATGGGTAAATTCCACCCCCATGGCGATGCCTCGATCTATGAGGCGATGGTGCGCCTCGCGCAGGACTTTTCGGTGCGTTATCCACTGGTCGAGGGCCAGGGCAATTTCGGCAATATCGACGGCGATAACGCCGCCGCCATGCGGTACACCGAAGCGCGCCTGACGGCGGTGGCGCAGGCCTTGTTGGACGGCATCGATCAGGATGCGGTCGATTTCCGCGCGACCTATGATGGGGAGGAACAGGAACCTCTTGTCCTGCCAGGCAATTTCCCGAACCTGCTCGCAAATGGCGCGGCGGGAATCGCGGTCGGCATGGCGACTTCCATTCCGCCGCATAATGCGGGCGAACTCTGCGCCGCCGCGACGCTGCTGATCCGCAATCCCGATGCCACGACCGCCGACCTGCTGCGGTTCATGCCCGGCCCCGACTTTCCGACCGGCGGAGAATTGGTCGAGGACGCGGCCTCCATCCTCAGCGCCTATGAGACGGGACGCGGCGGTTTCCGGCTGCGCGCGAAATGGACCGTCGAGCAAGGCAAGCACGGCACCTGGGTCATCGTCGTTCACGAAATCCCCTATCAGGTGCAGAAATCCCGCCTGATCGAGCAGATCGCGCAATTGCTGGAAGACAAGAAGCTGCCGCTTCTGGCCGATATTCGGGATGAGAGCACCGAGCTGGTACGTCTGGTTCTGGAGCCCAAGGCGCGCACGGTCGAGCCTGCGATGTTGATGGAGAGCCTGTTCCGCACGTCGGCTTTAGAAAACCGTTTTCCGCTCAACATGAACGTGCTCGATGCCAATCGCACGCCGCGCGTGATGCCTTTGCGCGACGTGCTGCGCGCCTGGCTCGATCACCGGCAGGAAGTTCTTGTCCGGCGCTCCCGCCATCGCCTTGCGGCGATCGAACGTCGGATCGAGATTCTCGACGGCTATCTCGCGGTCTTTCTCAATCTCGACGAAGTTATCCGTATCATTCGCGAGGAAGACGAAGCCAAGCCTGTTCTGATGAAGCGCTTTGATCTGAGCGATGTGCAGGCGGAGGCGATTCTGAACATGCGCCTGCGTTCTCTGCGCCGCCTGGAAGAAATCGAACTGCGCAAAGAACATAAGAACCTTTCCAAAGAGGGAAAGGATCTGAACACACTGCTCGGCAACGAAAAGCTGCGCTGGGACCGCATCGTCTCGGAACTTGAAAAGACGCGCGCCACCTTCGGGTCGGGCCCACTTGGCGATCGGCGCACCGTCATCGGATTGGCGCCCGCGATCCTGGAGATTGATGAAGCGGCGCTGGTCGAGCGTGAGGCCATCACCGTCATCCTGTCGCAAAAGGGCTGGGTGCGCGCTATCAAGGGCCAGGTCGCGAACGATGCCGACCTGCGCTTCAAGGAAGGCGATGCCTTGCGCCTCACCTTGGCCTGCGACACCACCGACAAACTGTGCCTGCTCGGCACCAATGGTCGCGCCTATACCATCAAGGCGAGTGACATTCCGCGTGGCCGTGGCGACGGCCAGCCGATCCGCCTGCTCGCCGAATTCGGCAATGAGGATGAGGTGGTCTCGTTCTTCGCCTTCGCACCCGGCGCCCGCTACCTCCTGGCCTCGACACCGGGACGCGGATTCATTGTCAGCGCGGACGAGTTGCTGTCGGAACGGCGCGCCGGCAAGCAGGTGATGACCGTCAAGCCGGGCGAGGAATTGGCACTTTGCATCGCCGTCGGATCTGGCGATCATGTCGCCGTTGTCGGCGAGAATCGCAAGATGCTCGTATTCCCGCTTGTCGAAGTGCCGGAAATGCCGCGTGGCATGGGCGTGCAGTTGCAACGCTACAAGGATGGCGGCATCGCCGATGCGCGCATCTTCCGCATGGCCGATGGCTTGAGCTGGAAATCGGGTGAGCGCGTGCGCACCGAGACCAATCTCAAGGATTGGCTCGGCAGCCGCGCTCAGGCCGGCCGCCAGCCGCCGGTAGGCTTTCCGAAGGCCGGCCGCTTCGGGGCGTAACGCGCCATGACCACCCGCGCGATCATGCTGCAAGGCACAGGGTCCAGCGTTGGGAAATCCTTGCTCGTCGCAGGCCTGTGCCGGGCCTTGGCGCAGCAAGGCCTGCGCGTGCGGCCGTTCAAGCCGCAGAATATGTCCAACAACGCCGCGGTGACGGCGGACGGCGGCGAAATTGGGCGCGCGCAAGCCTTGCAGGCCATGGCCTGCGGCGTGCCGCCCTCGGTGCATATGAATCCTGTTCTGCTCAAACCACAAAGCGAGGTCGGGGCGCAGATCGTGGTGCAGGGTCGCGTCTGGGGTCAGGCGCGGGCACGCGACTACCAGAACATCAAGCCTCAACTTCTGCCGCGCGTGTTGGAAAGCTTCGCGCATCTGCAAGCGGATTGCGACATCGTCATCGTCGAAGGCGCCGGCAGCGCGTCTGAGGTGAACCTGCGGGCGAACGACATCGCCAATATGGGTTTCGCCCGCGCGGCACAGGTTCCGGTTCTTCTTGTCGGCGACATCGATCGTGGCGGCGTCATTGCCAGCCTGGTCGGCACGCATGCCGTTGTGGACCCTGCGGATGCGGCGATGATCGGCGGTTTCATTGTCAACAAGATGCGTGGCGACGCCAGCCTGTTCGCAGACGGCATAGCCTTCATCGCAGCGCGCACCGGCTGGTCGCCGATGGGCCTGGTGCCCTTCTTCGCCGACGCCCATCGCCTGCCCGCCGAGGATGCCTCCGACCTGCCGATACGGACAAGTGGAGGCGCCTTGCGCATCGCCGTTCCGGTACTGCCCGGCATCGCCAACTTCGACGATCTCGATCCGCTCTTTGCCGAACCTGGCGTCTCCGTCACCCTGTTGCGAGACGGCGCGCCGCTGCCGCCCGAGACCGATCTCGTCATTCTGCCAGGCTCCAAAACCACCATCGCCGATCTGCTGGCGCTGCGGTTGTGGGGGTGGGACGCCGATATCATCGCGCATCACCGGCGCGGTGGCCGCGTGCTGGGGCTGTGCGGCGGCTACCAGATGCTCGGCACCATCGTCGCCGATCCGGCCGGGATCGAGGGACCGCCACGCACCGTGCCGGGCCTCGGTCTGCTCTCGGTCGAAACCGAACTCAGGGGCCCGAAGCAATTGCGCGCCGTCACCGGCCATAGCTGCGCCGATGAGGTGTCGCTGAGCGGCTATGAAATGCATATGGGCGTCACGGCCGGTGCGGATACCCACCGTCCTGTCGTGCGACTATCCGATGGTCGCTTGGAAGGCGCAACTTCCGTGAACGGCCGCGTGTCTGGCAGCTATGTGCATGGGCTGTTCGCCGATGATGCTCAGCGCTCCGCTTGGCTGCAACGCCTCGGTGCGCCGGCCAGTGTCCGTCATCATGCGGTGGAGGTCGCAGCCGTTCTGGATGCCCTCGGCACGCATGTCACGCGGCACTGCGATGTGCAGGCCATCCTGGCCCTCGCGGCATCCGCAGGATGCTCACGCACGTAAGAGTGTCATGGTTCGACAGGATCGGCCATCACACTCTTAGGGGCTCAGCCCATGGCTTTCCGCGTCACCGCTACCAGAGCTGCGCTTGCGCCTTCGGGTCCGTCGCGTAATAGTCGCGCACGGCCTCTGACGTCGCGGTCGCGTCGTCATCAGCGGGAGTGGATTCGGCTGCCCAACGAACAGATAAGCGCGCGAGACGAAGGCGATGCGATGCTGACTGCTCTTCTTGGCCGATGTGCCGGTGGGGATGCCGCAGCCTTCCGCGCTCTGTATTCAGCCCAAGCGCCGCGTATGCATGGCCTCGCCATGCGTATTACGCGCGACCCTGCGCTGGCGGCGGATGCGATGCATGATGCCTTCGTTCAGGTCTGGAAGCAGGCCGTGCGCTTCGACCCGGAACGCGGCGCCGCCGGCGCCTGGCTGACCAGCATTGTGCGTTATCGCGCCCTCGACATCACGCGTCGTCGGGTACGTGAGCAGCCGGGCTATGAGGCGCCGGAACAGGAAGATGAGTCGCCCGATGCCTTGGCGCAGCTCGTGACGAGTGCGGAGGGCGCGGCCCTGCGTCGTTGCCTGGAGGAATTGGAGCCAGACCGCCGGGCGCTGCTGGTCAGTGCCTATACAGACGGTCTGTCCCATAGCGAGCTGGCCGAGAAGTCTGGCACGCCGCTGGGGACGATCAAATCCTGGATCCGGCGCTCCCTCGCCAGCCTGAAACGGTGCCTCGAATCATGAGCGGCACCGAGGACTTCGATCCCGATCTGCTTGCGGCGGAATATGTGCTCGGCACCCTTGAAGGGCGGGAGCGTGAAAGCGTCGCCTATCGCGCGCAATCCGACGATGTCTTGAATAGCGCGATCCTGGCGTGGGAAATGCGCTTGGCGCCGCTCGGCACTCTCGTGCCACCGATTTCGCCGCCGAGCGACCTGTGGCTGCGCATCGAAGAGTCCTGCGGCTTGGCCGTGCCCTCGCGCAGGGGACGTCTGCGCACGAGCTTGTGGGACCGCGTCAATCTTTGGCGTGGTGCAACCGGCCTCGGCTTCGGTCTCGCTGTGGCGCTCGCGGCCCTTGTGGTCTTCCGCACCCCGTCCTCGACGATCACGCCTGTCGGCACGGCGGTTCTGTCACCGACACCGGGCGCCGCACCGACCTTCGTCGCAGAGATCGATCAGCACGGCGTCTTGGTCATGCAGCCGCTCACGCATCTGGCGGTCGCTGACGACAAGGACCTGGAACTCTGGGCTCTGCCCGATGGGCAGACCGTGCCGCAACCGCTTGGTGTCATGAAGGCGAGCGGACGGAGTGTTTCCTTGCCACCGGCTTTGCGTAAGGTCCCAATGCAGATCATGATCAGTCTTGAGCAGCATGGTGGATCGACCACCGGACTGCCGCAGGGTCCCGTGCTTTTCGTCGGACATATCAGCAAGTTCGATTAGTTTACCGGGGTCCCACTGTCGCGTAGTCACAACGAAAAAGGGAGGCGCTTCTTACGAAGCGCCTCCCTTTTCGTAGGGTGGATCAGCGAAGCGCAATCCACCAAACAATCAGCCCGGCATAAGAACCTTGTCGATGACCTGAATGACGCCGTTGGACTGCATGACGTCGGCGATCGTGATGTCGGCCATGCCGCCCTTCTCATCGGTGACGATGATATTGCTGGATCCGTTCATCATGAACGTGAGAGTGCCACCCTCAAGGGTCTTCAACTCGGCCTTGCCGTTTCCGGCCAGGATCATCTGGCGAATCTTGGTGGTGGGATAGTCGCCCGACACCACGTGATAGGTGAGGATCTTCGTGAGTGTCGCCTTGTTCTCAGGCTTCACCAGCGTATCGACTGTGCCGGCCGGAAGCAGGCCGAAGGCTTCGTTGGTGGGCGCGAAAACCGTGAACGGGCCGGGACCGCTGAGCGCACCGACGAGGCCAGCGGCCTTCACGGCGGCGACGAGCGTTGTATGGTCCTGCGAGTTCACGGCATTGGCGACGATCGTCTTGTTCGGATACATCGCCATGCCACCAACGGAAACCGTATTCGGTGCCATCATGGATGATTGTGCGAAGGCCATCGGAATCACGACGGGCGCGGTCAAGCTGGCGCCTGCGGCAAAGACCGCAATGCGAATAACCTTGTTCATGTCTCATTCCTCCGTTGCCACGACCATGTCGGCCGCACAGATGATCGCAAGCAGAACGGAGGATGGATGCAGGGTCGGGCAGAAATTAACGAAGCGAGATAATGCGCGGTCGCGTCGCGTCACGGTGCGCCCGCAGGTACCTTCGGAAGCTTCTGATCCAGCAATTGCTTGTTGAGTGCGTTGAGCGTGGTGTCGACTTTTTTCTCACGCTTGGCGCTGAGCGGGGGAGCCGATGCGGCGGTCGGCTGATGATCATGGCCGTTCCACACGTTTGCGTTAGCGGATGGAACAACGGCGGGCGACGCCGTGGTTTGCGCCATGGCGCCGACCGGCCCCGTGCAGAGAAGGCCAAGGACGATGACGGTATTGCGGATGCTCGGCATGGAAACCTCTCGATCTGATGTCGCCGGGCGGCGTCATTCGTCGTCGAGAATGGCGCGCAGCCCCTCATGGAATGTGGGGAAGCGCCAAGCGTAACCAAGCACGCTTTGCGTCCTTTGGCTGCGGACACGGCGGCTTTCCGCCCAGAAGCTGCGCCCCATGGCGGTCATCCCGGCTTCCGCTTCCGCAAAGAGGATCAGCGGCGGCGGGGCGATGCCCAGAAGGCGGGCCGCTTCCGCCACAACCACAGCGGGTTCCGCCGGCAGATCATCGTTGAAATTGAGCACGCGGATACCCGCCGTCGCGGTGCGCATGGCCGCGAGCGTGCCCTGCGCGATGTCATCGCGGTAGATACGGCCGAAGGCATGGCCCGGCTTGTCGATCCGCCGCCCTCGGCCAGCGCGCACATCATCCAGCATCGACCGACCGGGGCCGTAAATGCCGGCGAGACGGATGAGGTCAAGCGCGACGCCACGCGCGGCGGCTGCCGCTTCCCACTGCTCCTCCGCCTCACGACGGGCGCGGGCGCGGCGGGAGGTGGGTGCCGGTTCACTGCTCTCGTCCACCCAGCCGCCGCCGCGATCGCCATAGACGCCGGTCGAGGACAAATAGCCGATCCAGCGCAGATCGGGCGCCGCGTTGATCGCCGTGCCATAGCGCGCGAGCGCAGGATCGCCGCCCTCATCGGGTGCGGCGGTGGCCACAATATGCGTCGCTGCCGCCACGGCGTCCGCCGCCGCGTCAAAGGGAATGACGGTCACGCCCGACACGCCGGCATGGGCGGGCTGCCGACTGGTGGCGGTGACGGCGAAGCCGGCCTCCGCCGCCGCGACGCCGATGGCGGTGCCGGTATAGCCCAGCCCGAAGATCAGCAGCCGGCCCGATGAGTGGTCCGACATCAGTATCCCCTAAAAATCGAGGTCGGCGTAATGGGCGGGCGGGGCGATGCCCGCCATGCGATCCGCCAGGATCGGCCGGAAGCTCGGGCGGGATTTGATGCGCGCATACCAATCCTTGGCCGGGGCGGAGATCGACCAATCGACCTCCCCGGCGAAATCGAGCGCGGACAGATGCGCCGCCGCTGCGAAATCGGCGAGGGACAGGTTGCCCCCGGCGAGCCACTTCCGCGCCTCAGCTAGATAGCCCAGGTATTCCATATGACTCTTGAGATTGGCATACCCCACCCTGAGGGCGCCCGTGTCCGGCTGCCCCCGCGCCGCGATACGCTTCATGATCTTCTCGCCCAGAAGATGGCGCGTCACGTCATGATTGAACTTGAGGTCGAACCAGGCGACCAGACGACGCACCTCCGCCCGCTCGGCAAGGGTTCGGCCGAGCAAGGGGATATCCGGATAGGCCTCATCCAGATATTCGCATATCGCGGAGGATTCGGAGACGACGAGGCCATTTTCATCGACCAGCACCGGCACCAGCCCGGTCGGGTTGATTTCGAGATATTCGGGCCGCCGCTCCCATGTCTTTTCCAGCCGCAGCTCAAACGGCAAGCGCTTTTCAGCGAGCACGAGGCGAACCTTGCGGGAGAACGGCGAGTGCGGAAGGTGGTAGAGTAAGCGCATGAATGCGGATTATCCGATTCCTCCAGCGGTTGCCAGCAGCGTGAGTGCTGATTCTCCCGTCTTTCCAGCATCTTCGGCGATGCACCCTCGGCTTGCTTGGCGCGGCGCAGTCTTCGCGGCCGGCGAAAGGGCGCTGCCTGAGGAAACGCCCGTCGCCATTACCTATAATCGTGTGACGCATGCCGTGATGATGGCAACGCCCGAGGATTTGCACGATTTCGCGATCGGCTTTTCGCTCAACGAGCGGATCGTGATAACCGCCGATGAGATCCAGGAGTTGGAGATCGTATCCGCGCCCAAGGATTCGGTGGAGCTGCGGTTATGGATCGCCGAAACCCGGATGGAAGCGCTGGACCATCGGCGCCGAAACCTCACCGGCGCCATGGGCTGCGGGTTGTGCGGCCTCGACAGCCTGGAGGAAGCGACGCGGCCACCGTCGGCCGTGCCCCAAGGCCTCACACTGACCGCCGAGGCCATCGCCGCCGCCTGCGCTGCCCTTGCACCTGCACAGACGCTCGGCCTCGTCACGCGCGCCGTGCACGCCGCCGGCTATTGGACGATGGCGGACGGCATGGTCGCGGTGCGGGAGGATGTCGGGCGGCACAATGCGCTCGATAAGCTCGCCGGAGCATTGGCGCGGCGGGGCGAGACCGCCTCGGCGGGGGTGCTGGTCATGTCGAGCCGGATTTCCATTGAGCTGATCCAGAAGGCGGCCGTCATGGGCGTGCAGATCCTCGCCGCCGTCTCAGCCCCGACGTTATTGGCGGTCCGGGAGGCCGAGGCCATCGGCATGACGCTCGTCGGTATCGCGCGGGAGGATGGGTTCGAGGTCTTCACCCATGGCGATCGCATCCTCGGCCCGCGCTAGATCGTCCGGCGTGTTGATGTTGAAGAAGGGGTCGATGGGTGTGGCGGCGAAGTCGCAGGCGGCGACCGTATGGCCGCGACAGAAGCGGCGGACGGACAGATCACCAGCCGCCGCGACCGTCTCGCGCAGGGCCTCGGCGAGGCTGACGTTCCAGGCGGCGGCGGTAGGGTGCTCGCGCCCGCCAGACGTCGCATAGACGATGTCGGCGGTCTCGGCGGTCAAGCGCCGCACCAGATCGAGGGGGAGGAAGGGCGTGTCCACGGCAACTGTCACGACTCTGCTCACCTCCGGATGAGTGACCCGGCACCAATCCAGGCCCGCGAGCACGCCCGCGAGAGGGCCACGCCGGTCAGCATGGTGGTCGGTGATGACATGCACGGGGAGCGCGCCACAGAGGCCATTGGCGCTGACGGCGATGATCTCCGCCTGACCGCGCAGCCGCGCCAACACATGATCGATCAACGTCCGGCCGGCGAGTTGCACGAGGCCCTTCTGCACTCCACCGAGGCGCCGGCCCTCCCCGCCCGCGAGGATGACGACGGCAACCTTATTGGGCATGGTCGCGCGCGAATTCCGCGATGGCGGCGATGTCGTCGAGCGGCAACACCGGGACCGTCGCCTCGGGGAAAGCGCTATCTGAGGCGATGCCGATGATGGTCGAGTCCTCGGGATGCAGCGGCGGCTTGCCGTTAGCCGCGCGGTAGACTTCCATCTTCGGATGGTCGGAGCGCTTGAAGCCTTCGATCAGCACGAGGTCGGCGGGGGCCAGCTTGCCGAGCAGCTCGCCTAGGCTGGGCTCGGGCGCGCCGTTCAGCTCATGCATCAGCGCCCATCGGATGTCCGAGACGACCAGCACCTCCGACGCGCCGGCCTTGCGATGCTCCCACGAATCCTTGCCCGGATGGTCGATGTCGAAGGCATGGTGCGCGTGCTTGAGGGTCGAGACGCGCAGCCCCTGCCCGACGAGCCGCGTGATCACCTGCCGGATGAGCGTGGTCTTGCCGGCGCCACTCCAGCCCGCGAATCCAAAGACTTTCATGGCAGCAGCTATAGCCGCGTAGGGCGGATGAGCGCAGCGTTATCCGCCGCGACATCGAGGATGGCGGATAGCGCTACGCTCATCCGCCCTACATTGCGGCTACCGCTTCACCCGCACGGGCACGGATTTCGACGCCGGGGTCTTGCTACCCTCGGCGTAATGGCCGAGCGGGATCAGGACATTGGCTTCGGGATAATAAGTGCCGATGCACCCCGGCGGAATATTATAGGGCGTGACGCGCAGCCCCTGCATCTCGCGATGATGACCATCGGTCGAGGCCGTCACCAGCGAAACCTCCTCACCCTCCGTCAGGCTCAGCCGGTCGATGTCAGCCCGGTTCATCAGCACCACCATGCGCGTGCCCTTGATGCCGCGAAACCGATCGTCATAGCCGTAGACAGTGGTGTTGAATTGGTCGTTGCTGCGCAGCGTCATCATCCGCAGCACATCAGGCCCCGTCGCGGGCATGTCCTTATCTTCATTCAAACCCTTGGGCGTGATGAAATTCGCCTTTTTGGTTTCCGTCTTCCATTCGCGCTGACGCGCCGGCAGCGGACGATGAAACCCTTCCGGCCGCACCATCCGGGTGTTGTAGTCGTAGAAAACCTCGGGATAGGTGACCGCGATGGAATCGCGAATGCGATCGTAATTGTCCATCCAACCCTGCCACGGCACCAGCGGATTGGGGTCGAGCGTTGCCATGGCGATGCGCGCGACAATCTCGACCTCGCTGAGCAGATGCTTCGACGCCGGCGCCCGCACACCCTTGGAAGCATGGATGCAGGATGAGGTGTCTTCCATCGACACCGTTTGCAGGCCCGAGGCCTGCCGATCATTCTCGATCCGGCTGAGCACCGGCAAAATATAGCTGATGGTGCCCGGCAACAGATGGCTGCGATTGAGCTTGGTCGCGACCGACACGGTGAGACGCATGTTCCGCCACACGGCATTGATACGGTCCTGATCGGGCACCGCGCGGGCAAAGTTTCCGCCCAGCATCACGAAGGCATTAATCTTGCCCTCCAGTATTTTTTCACAGGCCTCGACGGTATTGAGGCCCAGTTCGCGTGGCGGTGCGAAGCCATATTGCTTTGCGAGTACATCCATCGGCACCAGATCGGGCTTTTCCGTGATGCCAACGGTGCGCTGGCCCTGCACATTGGAATGGCCGCGCACCGGGCAGATGCCGGCGCCCTGCTTGCCAATATTGCCACGCAGCAGAAGCAGGTTGAGCACCATCTGCACCGTCTCGACGCCGGCCGTGTGCTGCGTCAATCCCATGCCATAAATGGCGATCATCGACTTCGACCGCGCATAGATCGCGGCCGTTGCTTCCAAGGCGAGCCGGCCCAAGCCAGAGTGCCGCTCCAGCGCGTCCCAATCCTGCTGTCGAAGCCAGGTCAGGAACTCATCAAGCCCGTGGGTATGCTCGGCGATGAAGGCGTGGTCGAGCGTCCCCTGCCCGCCCGCCGCGCGCTGGGCGTCATCCATTTCCACCAGCGCCTTGCAAAGACCCGCGAGCGCCGCGAGATCGCCGCCGATTTTGACTTGATGATATTGCGAGCTGATTCGCGTCACTTCGCCCGTCAACATCTCAACCGGCGACTGCGGATTTGTAAAACTTTCCAGCCCGCGCTCGCGCAACGGATTGAAGCTGATGATCGGCACGCCACGCTCGCTCGCCTCCTGCAAGGGATGCAGCATGCGCGGGCTATTGCTGCCGGGATTTTGGCCGAAGACCATGATGCAGTCGGTGGCAGCGAAATCATCCAGCGTCACGGTGCCAACCGGCACCCCGATGCTGGGCGGCAAGGCCACGGAGGTCGTCTCGTGACACATATTGGAGCTGTCGGGCAGATTGTTGTTGCCATAGAGACGCGCAAAGAGGCCGTACAGATAGCTCGCTTCGTTGGAGGTGCGACCCGAACTGTAGAAGACCGCGCTTTGACGATCGTCAATGGCGCGCAACTCGCGGCCGATCTCGGCAAAGGCGACATCCCAGGACACGATGCGGTATTTGTCAGTGACGGGGTCATAGCGCAGGGGGCGCGTCAGACGGCCGACCTGTTCCAGATCGTAATCCGGCCAGGCCTGTAATTCCGACACCGTGTGCTTGGTGAAAAAGTCAGGCGTCGCGCGATGCGTGGTGATGTCCCAGGCCGTCGCCTTGGCGCCGTTTTCACAGAATTCGAAAGGCGACGGCTCGGCGGGCTTGATCCAGGCACAGCTGACGCATTGAAAGCCGTCCGGCTTGTTTTGGCGGCTCAAGGCCAGAGCACCGCTGAAAGGGACGCCCTCGCGGGTCAGGATTTCACCCAAGGATTTGACCGAACCCCAGCCGCCGGAGGGCGCCGTGTATCGTTTGAAGGACGGCGTGCGATCCATGGCGCGAACTCCCTAAAGCTGCGCTGTAAGTTGGGTCTATGGCTGCTTGCGGCAACCGAGAAGCGCCCAATCTGTCAAAGCGTGAACCCGTTGAGGAGCCAGCCATCGTGTCCGTGGGCGCCATGATCGACCAGCCGGCCCCACCTTCTCCGCTGAAGGTGTTCATCAACCAGACCGTGATCCCGCAAGCGATCGATGCGGCGGGGGCCGTTGAATCAGCGGCCTATGCGCTTGGCGAGCAGGTGAAGGCTCGGCCGATCGCCGCGATCGCCATCGCCGGGCTGCTCGGTTTGATCGTCGGGCGCGCGCTGTTCAGGCCCGCAATCACCCCGGAATGAGGTGAATGCGCGTGACGGTGACGGCTTCGACAGCCGCCTCGGAATAAGCCATCGGCACGAGATCGCCGGCAGCCCAAAGGGGCACGAGGTCATCGTAATGCCGGGACCTGGGGTCGCCGGATTGTCCCGGCGCATTGATGACCATGCTGCGATCCCAATCGCCGACATCCAGCACCATGCGAAAAGACGCGCCGAAGATGATGCCGAAGTCGCCGGCGCGATATTCGGCGAGACCCACGGTGGTGCCCGAGCCCCCGATGGGGACCGGCCCGACACTGGGCGGTCGTCCGCAGATCTCCGGCAAAACCCGGCCGAGGGCATGGCTGAAGCGAAGTTGGTGAATGCGTCCCCAGGCCCATTGGATCCGATTCGGTCCCATCAGCCGAGCACAATCCTCTTCCGCCGCCGCAAGGGTTTGCCGCAGCAGCCCTTCCCGCCAGGGTGAGACTGCCTCCAGGGTGTCGAGAACAGCCACCTCATCGCCCATGCCAATGAGCGGGGCGACCGCAGGGGCGATGGTTTCGACGACGCCGGGCAGGATATGCCGGCTCCACCAAACCTCGAAGAAGGCGGCGGCGGCGCTGCCTGCCGTGATGCGCATGTCCCAGTCTGCGAAGAGCGGGTGCGCGATCCCGGCATCGGCAAGCACCGACAGCATGCGCCGCGCAGGCTCCGACGCGAGATCCGTCTGCATGCGTCGCGAGATGTCCGTGCTCATGAGCGCAGTCCCACTCAGCAGGCTATGCAGCCGATTGGCGCGAAACGGCTCGTTCCATTCGAAGCCGAGGCGGCGCTCGGCGGCAGGGTAATCGGCCGGCAGGTTCATCTGATTGGCCGTGGCGATGAAGCCTTCCGCCGGGTTCTGGCTGGCGGGCAGGTCTGCGCCGGGATGAAAGCCGTTCCATTCATAACGGCCGTCACCCGGCACGGGGTTCAGACCGTCCCAGTTCGGGCGGCGCGGCAAGCCAGCGGCCGCGCGCCAGCCGATGGAGCCCGTGGTGTCGGCATAAAGCTGATTGACCGGCGGCGCCTTCCAATGATCGAGCGCTTCCGTGAAGGCCTCTGCTGTCTTGCTGTCCAGATACCGCAGGCTACCGAGATAGGCGGCGGCCCCGGGCTCGGACCAGACGCTGCGCACGGAATAGGCGCGGTGATGCGCCGCGTCCTCACAGATCACCGGGCCATGGCGCGTGAAGGCGAGCGTGACCGCCTGATCCGCTTCGCCGTGCACAGGCACCGTTTCCGTCACAACGGTCATCGCTTCCCAGCCATCGCCATAGCGATAGCGCGTCGGGTCTTCCGGATCCGTTTCATAGACCATGAGGTCTTCCTGGTCGGCCGGGAAGATCGTCAGCGAAAAGGCGAGGCTGCCGTTATGGCCGAGGGAAATGCCGGGCAATGCGGGCTCCCCCGCGCCAACGACATCCAGGCCCGGCGCGGTGAGATGTGCGAGGTAGCGGAGGGAGGGCGTGCCATAGGCGCGATGCGGATCGCTCGCCAGGATCGGCCGCCCGGTCTCGGTGCCTGTGCCGGAGACGACCCAGTTGTTGGAACCTTCACCGTCGGAGGAGGTGACATGCCCGGCCTCGTCCATCACCGACCAGGCGGGCGCTTCGGCCAGTGTCGCGGCGCGACGTTCTGCCGAAATGCCGGCATCGGCGCGCGCCATGAGATACGGGTTCAGAAGATCGGCCGGCAGCGGCGCCGTGAGATCAGGCACCGGCATCGGCGTCCAGTCCGGCGATAGGTGGCGGCGCAGCGCCTCGGCCTGATCGTCTCCACCCGCCTGGCGCAGGCGCGCACGCGCCACTTCCGAGGCGAGATTGCTCGCCAGGGCATGGCTGCGAATACGCACCACATCCTCCGGCTGCCAGCGCGCGGGGGACAGGCCGAGCGCTGTAAACTCGGCCGGCCTCTGGTCTGGATCGGCTTCGGTGAGCGCCACGAAAGCGTTGATGCCCTGAACGAAGGCGGTGACCGTGTCCTGCGCCTCTGGCCCATAGGCCGCCCATTCGGCGGCCATGTCACCGCGATAAAGGAACAAGCGGCAGGCGCGATCCTGGGCCAGAAAGCCGGGGCCATGGTCGGCGGCAAGCAGGCCGAGACCGCGTTTCCGCCAGAGGTCGAGCTGCCACAGCCGGTCTCGCGCCGCGTTGAAGCCTTGGGCGAGAAAGACATCGCGCCGGGACTTGGCGCGGATATGGGGAATGCCCCAGCGATCGACGCGAATCTCGGCGGGCTCCGCCAGGCCCGGCAGGCGATGCGTTCTGTCGGTCATGGAGGTCCTATTCGCGATCCGCTTTTAGGCGCTTCAGCGCCCGTCTCGCAGAAGTCTCCAGGGACGGCAGCCGGTCCCGGACAGTGTTCCAGATCACGTCTAGGCTGATGCGGCCATAGGCATGCCGCAAACGATTGCCCATTCCACGAATGTCAGCCCAGGGTTCATCCGGCATCAAGTCCGCAGCCTGCGCGCCGAGCCGATGTCCCGCTTCACATATGCGCTACAAGCACCGTTCCACGGCATCGCGAACAAGGCCGTTGCGCTCGAAGGAGTCCCGGTCCAGACCGTCTGTATAGTCAGCGATACGGTCGGCGTTCTCAATGATGTCGGCAAGCAGATCGGCCGCATCATGCTCAGAAGGCAATCCGGCGATCTCGTTCGATGTTCGCCTTCAATCGTGCCTTTTCGATGGGCTCTGGCTGCAGATCGACAGGCCGGCCGAGTAATGCAGCGATCCGGCGCTCCAAGGCCGTCAATTGGAACAAGTCGATATGCGCCTCCGGATCCAGGTCGGCAACGAGATCGACATCGCTGTCAGGCGCGGCCTCACCCCGAGCGACAGAGCCAAAGAGCGACAGGCGGCGGATACCTGCGGCGCGCAGTTCGGACTCATGCGCCTGCAAAGTGGAGACGACGTCCTCGACAAGCGACTGGGTCTTCAATGCGTCCATCGCGGCGATACTCCTGCGTCGACGATTATATCACATCGGCCGCGATGAGTGGGAAGGTCAGCGTTTGTCAGGCGTATGCAGCGGACAGCTCAGCCAATGGACGCCGCGCGCGCAGAGAAAGACCGAGCCGTTGTTGAAGCCGGTGATGAAGCTGCCGAGGGCGCCCAGAATGGCGCAGACCGTGACGATGGTCGCCAGCGCCTTTTCGAGATTGGTGAGGTCGAGGCGCCGCCGCACTTCGATCCGCCGGCCATCCCAAAAAAGCTGCTGCTGACCATTGATGCCGAGACGTTTCAGATCGTCGATGCCGATCCGCTCGACATTCGGCGGCCAGCCTTCCTGCGTCTCGGCGGTCATTGCAGTTTATGAGCCGTGGAGGCCTCGAGTGCATCCAGCCGTTCCCGCAAGAGGTCCAGTTGCCCGAGGATCAAGGCGATGCCCTTTTCCTGTTCCGCAACCGCTGTCCTGAGGAAGTCCACAGCCTCAACGGCCTCAAGCAACTCGTCGACCGTGACCTTGGGCAATTGTCAGGAAATGCGCTTGAGCAATTGCGTGGCGCTGATCGACAGCGCTTCGGACTCCTCGCGAAGCTGGCGGATCATCGACCGCAGACGACTGTGCTTCTCCCGCTCGGACGCGGCGGCGACGGCACGCTCATGGGTCGTCTTGGACGTTAGCTTCCGGACCGCCTTGGCTTTGGGCACAGGATTCGACATCGCGCTGATCTCCTCGCGCGCGATAATACACCCAATGACGCCTATCTCGGAAGCAAGTTTCAGCATCACGTCCCGACGCTCCTGTCACGCCAAACATAGCGCGCCGACAAGAACGAATCAAGAACTCTTCGCACCAATCGCAGGAGCGTCCATCACGACAACGGCCGGCTGGTCGTCGGCGATCCAGGCATGGCCGAGCGTGTAACTCACGGCGAGCACAGCCGGACCGATGAACAAACCGATGAGGCCGAAGGCGACCAGGCCACCCAACACGCCGACCAGCACGAGAAGCATCGGCAGATTGGCTTCTTTCTTGATCAGCATCGGACGCAAGAAATTGTCGATGAAGATGGCGAACAGGGTGAAGGCGAGCAGCACCGTCGCCATGGTCGCGCTGTCGAAGACATACATCCAGATCACGGCGGGGATCAGCACGACACCGGGACCCGCTTGCGCGACGCAGACGATGAACATCACGGCGGTGAGCACCGGCGCCAGCGGCACGCCCGCGATCCATAGCCCGATGCCGCCGATTGCCGCATCGACCAGCGACGTTACCATCACACCCAGCGCCACGGCCCGAATGGCGCGTGCCGCGAGCACCACCATCTGCTGGCCGCGCACGCCACCGAGCCGGTCACCGAAGCGAATGGCGACACGGGCGCCAGCCTCGCCATGCAGGTTGATGATGGCCACCACAATGACGGTGAGCAGGAATTGCACCAGCAACCGCCCGAAGCTGCCGAGAGAAATCAGGAACCATTGTGCCGCCGAGCCGGCATAGGGCGCCACGCGCGGCAGCATTTTGGTGATGCCGGCATCCTGCACATCGCTCCAAAGCTCCGCGGCCTTGGGGCCGATCATCGGCAAGCCTGCCACCCAGTGCGGCACCGGCGGGACACGAAAGGCCAGTGCGGATTTCGCGAGGCCGACGAGGCTGTCGGAATGGGCGAGGATTGTGCTGACGGCGAGCCAGAAGGGCACCACGAACAGGACCAGTACCAGCAAGGTCATCACCGTAACCGCCAGACCGCGACTGCCACCGAGCAATTTCTGCACGCGCAGCAGCAAGGGCCAGGTTGCCACGACAATGGTGGAGGCCCAGATCGTCGCCGGCAGGAAGGGCCGCACGACCCAAAGCGTGCAGAGCGTCAGGCCACCGATGAACAGCACCAGAAGCAACATGCGCGTGAGGTCACGCGCCTGATGCTCCCGATTTTGTTCGGCCTGGCTGTCGCCGACCCCCGCCACTTAAGCGCGCGCCTGCACCTTCTCATCTGTCAGCGCATGCGGCAGAAGCTTGACGTAATCCTTCGGCACGACCTGCCAAAAGTCGCCCAGCGTCTGCCCCCAGTTATGGAGCAGCATGGCGGCGTAACGGCTGGAGGTTTCCTGCACGTGACGCTCAATCAAGCCGCGCAGCTTGCTTTCCCAATAGGCGGAACTCACACGTTGCCAGGTCACGGTCTCGGGGTTGACCTTGCTTTCGAACCCGTTGTCGGGGTCATGCAGGAAGGCCATGCCGCCGGTGAAGCCAGCGCCGAAATTATCACCGAAGCCGCCGAGAACCACCACCGTGCCGCCCGTCATGTATTCGCAGGCGTTGGAGCCACAGCCTTCAACGACGGCGGTCGCACCCGAGTTGCGCACGGCGAACCGCTCACCCGCCTGCCCCGCCGCAAACAACTGGCCCGATGTCGCACCATAGAGACAGGTATTGCCGATGATCGTATTGGCATTGCTACGCATCTTGGAGGATGGCGCGGGCCGCACCACGATGGTGGCACCCGACAGCCCCTTGCCGACATAGTCGTTGGCGTCACCGATCACTTCCAGCTTCAGCCCCTGCACCGCGAAGGCGCCGAGTGACTGCCCGGCCGAACCACGCAGCCGCACGCTCGCATGACCGGCGACGAGGCTGGTGGTGCCAAAGCGCCGCACGATGAGGGAGGAGAACTTCGTCCCGATCGCGCGATGCGTGTTGCGGATGTTGTACTGCAACTGCATCTTCTCACGCCGCTCGAAGAAGGGCGCGGCATCGGCAATCATCTGTGCGTCCAGCGTCTCGGGCACCGGATTGCGTTCCGTCAGCGTGCAATAGCGAGGATAGGGTCCGGGGTCGGCCTGCGCCAGGATCGGGTTGAGATCGAGGTCATCCAGCAGATCGCTGCCACGGCTGACCTGTTGCAGCAGATCGGTGCGGCCGATGATGTCCGTCAGGCTGCGGAAGCCGAGCTTCGCCAGGGTCTCCCGCACCTCTTCCGCGATGAAGGAGAAGAGGTTGATGACCTTCTCGGGCGTGCCTTCGAACTTGGCGCGCAGCGTCTCGTCCTGCGTGCACACGCCCACCGGGCAGGTGTTGGAATGGCACTGCCGCACCATGATGCAGCCCATGGCGACGAGGCTCGCGGTGCCGATGCCGAATTCCTCTGCGCCGAGCATGGCGGCGATGATGACGTCGCGACCGGTCTTCAAGCCGCCATCCGTGCGCAACTTCACGCGGTGGCGTAGGCGGTTGAGCATCAGCACCTGATGCGCTTCCGACAGGCCCATTTCCCACGGCAGGCCAGCATATTTCACGCTGGTCAAGGCGCTCGCGCCGGTGCCGCCGGAATGACCCGAAATCAGGATCGCATCCGCCTTTGCCTTGGCGACGCCGGCCGCGATGGTGCCGATGCCGGAGCGAGACACCAGCTTCACGCAGACACTGGCCTCGGGGTTGATCTGCTTGAGATCGTAGATGAGCTGGGCCAGATCCTCGATCGAGTAAATGTCGTGATGCGGCGGCGGGCTGATCAGCATCACGCCCGGCGTGGAATGGCGCAGCTTGCCGATCAGTTCCGTGACCTTGAAGCCGGGCAACTGCCCGCCCTCACCGGGCTTGGCACCCTGCGCCACCTTGATCTCGATCTCGCGGCAGTTGTTCAGGTAATCGGCCGTGACGCCAAAACGACCCGACGCGATCTGCTTGATCGCCGAGGATGCGTTGTCACCATTGGCGCGTGGCTTCGAGCGCTCGGGGTCTTCACCGCCTTCACCGCTGTCGGACCGCGCGCCGATGCGGTTCATGGCGATGGACAGGGTCTCATGCGCCTCTGGCCCCAAGGCCCCCAGGGAAATGCCGGGTGCGATCAGGCGCTTGCGAATTTCCGTGATGCTCTCGACATCATCGACCGGGATCGGCGTCAGCCCATCCATGCGGAAATCGAGCAGATCGCGCAGCGCCACCGGCGGCAGCTTGCGCACCGCTTCCGAATAGCGGCGGAAGGTCGCGTAGCTGTCGGTCGCGACCGCGGTTTGCAAGACATGCACGAGGCTGCCGTCGAAGGCATGCGCCTCGCCGCCGCGCCGCATCTTATAGACGCCGCCGACCGGCAGCGTCATGACATCCTGCGCCCAGGCGATCTTGTGTAGTTCAAGCACTTTGCGGGCGATGCCGGCGAGGCCGATGCCGGAGATGCGCGACTGCATGCCGGGAAAGAACTCCCCCACCAAAGCGCGGGACAGGCCGATCGCCTCGAAATTATAGCCGCCACGATAGGAGGAGATGACGCTGATGCCCATCTTCGCCATGATCTTGAGCAGACCCTTGTCGATCGCCTTCTTGTAGCGTCCGATGGCGGTCTTCACGCTCATATCGCCGAACAGCCCGCGCCGGTGACGATCGACGATGGATTCCTGCGCCAGATACGGGTTGACCGTGGTCGCACCCACGCCCACCAGCACGGCGGCGTAATGCACATCCAGGCATTCGGCCGAGCGGATATTGAGGCTAGTGAAGGTGCGCAGCGAATGCCGCACCAGATGCGTATGCACCGCACCCGTCGCCAGGATCATCGGAATTGGGGCGCGCTCGGGGCCGACGGCTTCATCACTCACCACAAGATGCGTGGCGCCGGCACGCACCGCTTCCTCCGCCTCGCGGCGAATACGGTCCAGCGCATTGCGTAGGCCGCTATCGCCCTCGGCGGCGTCGAAGGTCGCATCGACATCCACCACCGAGGCACCCAGCTTCTCGCGCATCGCGAAGAACTCACCCGTCGACAAAATCGGGCTGTTCAACTGCATGATGTCGAACTGATGCTCATCCTCGTCGAGCACATTGCCGAGATTGCCAAGGCGCGTCTTGATCGACATCACGCGCGTTTCGCGCAGACTGTCGATCGGTGGATTGGTCACCTGGCTGAAGTTCTGGCGGAAGTAGTGATGCAAGCCGCGATACTTCTCGGACAGCACGGCGATGGGCGTGTCATCGCCCATGCTTCCGGTCGCTTCGTTTGCATCATCGACCATCGGCTGAAGGATAGTCTCCATCTCCTCCAACGTGGCGCCGATGGCGAGTTGCCGCCGCCGCAGCGCTTCGGTGGTCAGCAGCACGGGCTCGACGATATCGGTCTTCACGAGATCATCGATGACGACGATGCGCTTCGCCCATTCGCCGTAGGCGTTGCGCGCCGCCAGCATGTCCATGATCGATGTATTGTCATAGAAACGCGGCTGATCGAGATCGACGGCGATCATCTGCCCGGGGCCGACGCGGCCCTTTTCGACGATCATGGCTTCGTCGAACTTCACCATGCCGGTCTCGGACCCCACCACGAGCATGCCGTGGCTGGTGACAGTGTAGCGCAGCGGGCGCAGGCCATTGCGGTCGAGGCCCGCGACCACCCAGCGGCCATCGGTCGCGGTGATGGCGGCGGGGCCATCCCAAGGCTCCATCACGGCATTGCAATATTCGATCATGTTGCGATGCGTCTCGGGCATCGAAGCGGTGCCGCCGATCGAGGGCGGGATCATCATCGCCTTGACCATCGGGGCATCGCGGCCGGAGCGGACCATCAGCTCGAAGACATTGTCGAGGGCGGCGGTGTCTGACCCCTGGGCCTGCACGACGGGCTTGACGTCTTCCATGAAGTCGTCGAGCAGCACGGAGGACAACCGCGTCTCGTGGCTCTTCATCCAGTTGATATTGCCCTGGACGGTGTTGATCTCACCATTATGCGCCAGCGCCCGGAAGGGCTGCGCCAGACGCCAGGTCGGGAAGGTATTGGTCGAGTAGCGCTGGTGATAGATCGCGAAGCGCGAGACAAAGCGCGGGTCGAGCAGATCCGGATAGAACTCGGTCAAGCTCTCGGCCAGGAACATGCCTTTGTAGACGATCGAGCGGCAGGACAAGGAACAGAAATACAGCTCCGG
Organism: Acidisoma sp. PAMC 29798; assembly: GCF_030252425.1. Taxonomy (GTDB): domain Bacteria; phylum Pseudomonadota; class Alphaproteobacteria; order Acetobacterales; family Acetobacteraceae; genus Acidisoma; species Acidisoma cladoniae. The sequence goes on from NZ_CP126994.1 coordinate 2,550,528, forward strand.
CACATGCGAGGCGAGCGCCTGCTTTTCGATCCGGCGACGGATGACATAGAGATCCCGCTCGAACTCCAGCTCCGGCACGCCCCGCGCATTCCACAACATTATCTGCTCGATTTCGGGCCGGGTCGCATTGGCCTTCTCACCGATGCAGGCGACATTGATCGGCACCTGACGCCAGCCATAGATCTGGTACCCGAGCGCCAGGATCTCGGTTTCCACGATCTGGCGGCACCGCTCCTGCGCGCTGAGATCGGTCTTGGGCATGAAGACCTGGCCGACCGCGATCGGGCCGGGGCGCAGCATGGCGCCCCCTCGCTCGACAGCGGCGGCGAAGAAATCCTGCGGAATTTCGATATGGATGCCGGCGCCGTCACCGGTTTTGCCATCCGCGTCCACCGCGCCGCGATGCCACACCGCCTTCAGCGCGTCGATGCCAGCCTGCACGATGTCGCGCCGGCGCTTGCCGTCCAGCGCCGCGATCATGCCAACGCCACAGGCATCATGCTCCTGCGTCGCGGAATAGGTATCGGCCAGCGTCTCGGCGTTCTTCGCCCAGGAGCGGAGAAATTCGCCGCCGGTCTCCAGCATGTCGTTCTGTGACATCTCGGTCATGACAGTCTCCATCACTGTATGCTCAAGCCCTGGGCTTTGAGCTTGGCCTCATCCGCCTGCAAGACCGCGACGCCCGCCTGTTCCACCCAGGCGCGGCCCGACAGCACCATTTTCTGCGTCAGCGCCGGCGTGGCGCTCTGCAATTTCTGGCCGACGGGCGTCTGGTAGAAGGCAAGGATCTGCTGCAATTCATCGGTTGTGAAGGCGCGGCCGTAATCATCCGCGACGATGGCAATGAAACCCGGCTCGCGGGCTTGCAAATCCGGCATCAGCACCTGATCGACAACCGCCGACACGCGATCTTCCGCCATGTGGTTCCGCTGGGCCAGTGTCTGCACCAGGATGATCCGCAAACCACCGACGGCGGCATTCGCGACTTGCGTGATGCCGATCGCCTGCACCACTTGGGTTGCGAGTTGCAGCGTCTCCGCAGGCAGTGGCGGCTGCACATCATCCGCCCAGGCAGGCGTTGCCAGGGCAATCGTGAGCGCAAGGGTGGCGAGCGTCTTCATTCGGCGGCCACAGCGACCGGGGCACTGAGGCGGATATAGTCATGCACCTGGGCGGCCGCGTCCTGCCCGTCCTTGATGGCCCAGACAACGAGGCTCGCACCGCGCACGATGTCCCCCACCGCAAAGACGCCGGGCACCGGCGTCATGAAGCTGCGGTGGTTGACCTTCAGCGTGCCCCAGCGGCTGATCTCCAGCCCCTTCTCTGCGAACATGCGCGGCATATCCTCGGGGTCGAAGCCAAGCGCCTTGATGACGAGATCGGCCTCCAGCGTGAAATGGCTACCGGGCACCGGCTCGACCGACTGCCGGCCAGAGGTGTCAGGCAAGCCGAGATGCATGCGCATCGCGCGCACGCCAGTGACTTGCCCGTCGCCCAGGAAGGCTTCGGGGGCGGAGAGCCAGACGAACTCGACCCCCTCCTCCTCGGCATTCTTCACTTCGCGCATCGAGCCCGGCATATTCGCACGGTCGCGGCGATAGAGGCATTGCACCGAGGTCGCGCCCTGGCGCACGGCGGTGCGCACGCAATCCATCGCAGTGTCGCCGCCGCCGATGACGACGACGCGCTTGCCGTCGGCATTGAGCAGGCCAGAGTCGAAGTCCGGCACAACATCATTCAAGCCGCGCCGATTGGACGCGGTGAGGAAGTCGAGCGCGGGCACGATGCCGCCGAGGCCGGAGCCGGGACCGCCGATGTCGCGTGCCTTATAGACGCCCGTGGCGATGATCACCGCCGCATGCTGCTGCCGCAGGTCGGCGAAGGAGATGGCGCCCTCGCCCGTCGCGCTGCCGATGGCCGCGTTGAGATGGAACTGGACGCCGCAGTCTTCCAGAAACCGCCAACGGCGGATGACCACGTCCTTCTCCAGCTTGAAACCGGGAATGCCGTAGATCATCAACCCGCCGGGCCGGTCGTAGCGGTCATAGACATGGACCTGATAGCCCTGGCGGCGCAGCCGCTCGGCGGCGGCCAGGCCACCCGGACCCGCACCGATGATGGCGACCGATTCCGCGCGCTCCTGGTTCGGGCGCACAGGCTTCACCCAACCCTTCTCGAAGGCGGTGTCGGTGATATAGCGCTCGACCGCGCCGATGGTGACGCTCTCGAAGCCCTTCTCGATGACGCAATTGCCCTCGCACAGCCGATCCTGCGGGCAGATACGCCCGCAAATCTCGGGGAAGGAATTGGTCATGGAGGAGAGTTCGTAAGCCTCCTCCAGCCGACCCTCGGCCGTCAGGCGCAGCCAGTCAGGGATATGGTTCCCTAATGGGCAATGGATGGAGCAGAAGGGGATGCCGCATTGGCTGCATCGGCTTGCCTGCTCGGCGGCGCGGCTGGGGTCGAAGCGGCGGTAAATCTCGTCGAAATCCTCGACGCGCAGGTCGGCGGCGCGCTTTGCGGGGATCTTCTGCGGCGTGTGTACGAACTTCAGCATGCGCTCGGCCATAGGACATCCTCCAACTGAAGAGCGGACATCGCGCTCGCGGAACCGAGTGAGGTCTTATCGCCCTTTAGCCCTGTTGCGAAGCGGTAATCGAATCGCCAAACAGCGATGCTGACCTATTTCACGCGCATATCACGGTTTAGTGAGTATCTGTCGTGCGTCATCCACCATATTAGGTCCGAATTGCGACCAATTCGCCAAAGGATCAGAATGACAGGTCGCCACCGGTGCGGTCACCGCCCCCTTCGCGCACTCTCTGCTTCGCCACATCCCCGTACCGGCTGAGATACGCGGGCACGATGAGTTCCACCGGCGTGGGCGTGATCCCGAGGTCTTGGAGACCGGGGTAGCGGCCGCTGACCACATTGTCGTGCTCCAGCATCTTGAGCTGGTCGGTCGTCAGCAGCTTGCCGGGCAGCCGCTCCAAAACGCGGGCCTGCAACCGCGCGATGCTGGGCGGCACGGCAATGAGAGGGCGGCTACGGCCAGTTTGTTTCAGGATAAAGGCGAGGATGGCGCGGAAGGTCCAAACCTTCGGGCCACCGAGTTCATAGAGACGCGGCGCGTCTGCCGCGAGGGCGAGACCCGCCATGATTGCGTCGGCGACATCGCCCACGAAGACGGGCTGGAACCGAGTCTTGCCGGCCACCACCGGCATCACCGGCGACATCCGCGCCATCGCGCCGAAGCGATTGAAGAACTGATCCTCACTGCCGAAGACGATCGACGGACGCAGGATGACGGCACTGGGAAAGGCGGCCGCGACCGCGGCTTCCCCTTCCGCCTTGCTGCGGCCATAGCCGCTGCCGCTGCGGGTATCGGCGCCGATGGCCGAAACATGGACGAAGCTTCGCACGCCGGCGCGCGTGCTGGCGGCGGCCAGCAGGCCAGGCCCCTCAGCATGCACGCGCGTGAAATCCCCGGCCCGGCCCTCGGCCAGGATACCGACGAGATTGACGACCAATTCGGCGCCTTGCACGGCATGGGCGACGGCCGCCTGATCGCTCAGCGGCGCATAGAGCGGCACGATCTGCCCAACTGTGCCCATCGGCTTGAGCGCGGCGGCGCGTTCGGTGTCGCGGCCCGCCACGCGGACGATATAGCCGTCCCGCACCAGATGGGGGATGAGGGTGCGGCCAATGAACCCGGCGCCCCCAAAGACTGTCGCCAGTTTCCGCGTCTCATTGATCATGCTGCCGCTCATCCGTTGAGGCTTGGTGTCGCTGCCAGCATTAGGGGTCGGCACCCAAGCCCTCAAGAGCGGACGGCGGTTGACGCGGTACGAACTGCCGTCTAAACCCCGCCCACCGCACAGGTTGCCCAGGTGGCGGAATTGGTAGACGCGCAGGCTTCAGGTGCCTGTGGCCGTAAAGGTCGTGGAAGTTCGAGTCTTCTCCTGGGCACCAATTCCCAATAAAATCGTTGCTCTAAAAGCGCCGCCGCGGTGGTTTAGCGGGCACGGCCCGATCACCTACACGCATCCTGCTCCGGCTGCGGGCGCACCAGCAGTCGCAGGCCTAACACCCTTGTGACACGCGCGACCGTATCGAGTGTAGGGTTACCGCCGGCGCGGAACGACTTGTACATCGCCTCTCGGCTGACACCGGCTTCGCGCGCGATCTGCGCCATGCCGCGTGCGCGGGCAATGTCACCGATGGCGGCCGCGATGAGGTCGGGGTCGCCTTCCTCGAAGGCGGCTTCTATGTAGGCCTGCTCATCCTCGGGCGAGCGGAGTTGGTCGGTGGGGTCCCATCCCGTCGTCTCAAGCGCCATTGTCGTCTTCCTTTGCCAGAGTCTTTGCGCGCGCGATGTCGCGATCCTGCGTCGATTTGTCGCCGCCACACAGCAGCAGAACAACGGTCAGGCCGCGTCGCCTGACATAGATGCGATAGCCTGGGCCGTAGTCGATCCGCAGTTCCGAAACGCCCTCTCCCACCAGTTTCACATCACCGAAATTGCCAAGCGAGACGCGTCGGATACGCAGGTTGATGCGCTGACCCGCGGGCCGATCACGAACGCCATCGAGCCAGTCAGAGAAGGTCGAGGTCTGCCGGACGTCGATCATGTGTGGAATATAATACACATAGTCGATGTTATCAAAGCGTGAGGCAGCCCGCGGCCAAGCCTAGCTCTCCAGCAATCTCAGTAGAATTTTGAGCAACGCGCGCGATCAATATCCAAACCCGCCACGTGTCGCGGCTTTCGGCTACTGCACAGCGATGTGGAATAAGACCGTCGGGGCACTGCCATCCGGGAAGAATATCTGTACCGCCGTCGTATCTTCGCCGGAAAAGCCGCGAGAGGATCGGTATGTGATGATCGTGGCTGGGCTCTTTTGGGCATTGCACGCATAGGGCGGGTCGCCAGGCACAAAATGCGGAAAGGCCGTCCCCTGTGCGATATGAACCACGCCATGGCTTGGCGGCATGACAACCTTGGCTGCCACCGTGCCAAGCTGCGTGCAATCCGCGGCCAGCGACACCGGACTGGCCAGTATCAGGGTTGCCCCGTACATCGTCGTCGTATTCATGACGATCTCCCTGGCCTTCGCCAGCTGAGCCGTTGACGTCAAAATCACACGCGGCGGACGCGCCGGTGCCGCCACGCCAACAGGCATGATCTGGGCATTCGTCGTCGAGACGTTGTTCTTGATGCAGCCGGTAAGGGCGAGACACGCGCACGCATAGGCGACACAGCGAACCATTTTCATCTTCCCATTATTGAGTCGCATAGTGTCATTATGTCGGTTTGATACGCAATCGGCGCGCGGTGCCGTAGGGCGGCAAGCGTTCAAGCCGCGCGTCGTGAATCCTCGGCCTCAAGAGCGACTGCCAGGTCGTAACTGCTCTGGAGGTTCATCCACATCTGCGGGCTGACCTTAAAGTAGCGGCCCAGACGGATGGCTGTCGGCGCGGTGATCGCCCGCTTGCCCCGGATGATATCGCTGATCCGATTGGCTGGAATACCGATCTCGCGGCCCAAGGCACGGGCGGACAAACCTGCCTCATCCATGAAGTCTTCCTTGAGAATGTCCCCTGGCGTGGCACGCGCAATGCGCTCACCCGTCACCACATCCGATAGATCGAGAGTCTCCAAATTTTCCCGAAGAATGGTCATGTGACGATCCCTAATATTAATGGTAATCGACGACTTCGACGCTGTCGGCGTTTCCATCCTGCCAAATAAAACAGACCCGCCATTGCAGGTTGATCCTTATGGAATGCTGCCCGGCCCGGTCCTTCGACAAGGCCTCTAGATGATGGCTCGGCGAGACTTTCAGATCATCAAGTGCGGCGGCGGTATCTACCCTCACCAGCCGCGTATGAGCTCGTCTCGCCACGTCCGCCGGAAACATCTTTGGCACCTGTCCGAGAAACAAGGCGGCAGCTACCGTGTCCCTGAAGCTCTTGATCATGAAATTTGTAGTGCCTATGGGGCCGATACGTCAAGCGTATCAGCTGTCGGCGACGAAGTGGGGTAACGCTGCGCTTATCCGCCCTACGGCATCGCACTGGCATACCATTGCCACTTAGTCCTTCCGGCCGGTAAAACCCGCCTCATCCGAGGGACAAGATCCGGTGACATACGACATCGCCATCGTCGGCGCCGGCATCGTGGGTCTCGCCCATGCCCTGGCGGCCAGCCGCCTCGGCCTCAGCGTCATCGTCACGGACCGCGACCAGCGCGCGGTCGGCGCCTCCATCCGCAATTTCGGCTTCGTCACCGTCACTGGTCAACAGCAGGGCGAATGCTGGACCCGCGCGATGCGGTCCCGCGACATCTGGGAGGAAGTGGCCCCGCAAGCCGGCATCCCCATCATTCACCACGGCCTCGCTGTGGTCGCGCGCCGGCCCGAAGCCGCCGCCGTGCTCGAAGCCTTCAAGCGGCATGAGATGGGCGCCGGCTGCACCCTGCTCTCTGCCGCCGAGGGACGGACCCGGTTCCCATGGATGACAGGCCAGGCCGAAGCCGTGTTGTGGAGCCCACATGACCGTCGCGTCGAATCTCGCGACGCCATTCCCCGCCTCGCCGCCTGGCTGGAGAGCGCGAAGGGCGTCACCTTCCGGCGCGGCGTCGCGGTGCATGGCGTCGAGCCCGGGCGCCTAGTGACCAGTGACGGCATCATCGAAGCCGCGCGCATCGTGGTCTGCCCAGGTGACGACCTCGCCACCCTGTTCCCCGAGCGCCTCGCCCATTACGGCATCACACGCTCAAAGCTGCAGATGATGCGCGTCCGTCCGCGCCATCCCCTGCCCCTCGGCTGCGCCGTGATGACCGACCTCTCCCTCATTCGCTATCTCGGCTACTCGGAACTGCCGGAAGCCGCGCCCCTGCGGGCGCTGCTGCGGCGCGAGCAGCCGGAGGCCATTGCCGGCGGCGTTCACCTCATCGCCGTGCAATCGGCCGACGGCTCTCTCGTGCTCGGCGACACCCATGTCTATGGCACGACCATGGACCCCTTCTCGGATGCGGCGCTCGACGATCTCGTGCTCGGCGAATTCGCGGCGGTCTTTCCCGATGTCGCCTATGATGTGACGGAGCGGTGGATCGGCACCTATGCCTCCGCCGAGGACCGCCTCGTGCTCATCGATCGGCCTGACGACGCGATCCGCCTGGTGACGGTCACCAGCGGCACCGGTGCTTCCACCGCCTTCGCCATCGGCGAAGAGGTCATCAAGGAACTGATGCGATGAGCGGTGCCCTCAAGGCCGTAATCTTCGACTGGGCCGGCACGGTGATCGACTTCGGGTCACGCGCGCCGATGGGCGCTTTTGTGGAGGCCTTTCATCGCTTCGGCGTCACCGTTTCGGTGGCCGAGGCGCGCGGGCCGATGGGCCTGCCGAAGCGGGCGCATATCGCGGCCTTGATGGCGGACCCCGCCATTTCCGCACGCTGGGCCGAAGCGCATGGCCATGCGCCGGTCGAAGCGGATATCGACGCGCTCTACCATGTCTTCGTACCGCTCAATACCCAGGTGGTCGGGGACTATGCGGAGCTCATTCCCGACGCCGTGCAGCTGGCGACGGTGATCCGGGCGCGCGGCATGAAGGTCGGCTCCACCACCGGCTATGTCCGCTCGATCATGGACAAGCTGCTGCCCCTCGCCGCCGCACAGGGCTATGCGCCGGATAATCTCGTCTGCGCGGGAGATCTCGCGGATGGGCGGCCGACGCCCCTGATGATGTATCGCTGCTTCGCCGATCTCGGCGTCTATCCGCCCTCCGCCGTCGTCAAGGTCGATGATACCGAGCCCGGCATCGCCGAGGGTATCGCCGCCGGCACCTGGACCGTGGGCGTCAGCATTTCTGGTAATTGCGTCGGACTCTCTGCCGAAGAATGGGCCGCCACGCCCGACGCCGAAAAGGCCCGCCTGCGCGCCGCCGCCGAGAAGACGCTCTATGGCGCCGGTGCCCATTACGTCATCGACAGCATCGCCGATCTGCTGCCCATCATCGACACGATTGAGGATCGGATGTCGCGCGGCGACAGACCGTGATTTCCCCACGGGCCGGCGAGGGTGACGTTAATCACTCGCCACGGCGCCGGGCCTGGGCCGCCGCCCATATCACCGGCGATAGCCGCGCCCTCATCGAGCGGGACAGCGCGGCGTTTCTGCACCAATCCATCTCCACGCCCTGCCTCAATGCCATCAAGCGCGCGGAGGGCATCTGGATCGAGGATGTCGCCGGCCGCCGCTACATGGATTTCCATGGCAATAACGTCCATCACATCGGCTACGGCCATCCGCGACTGAAAGCCGCCATCGCCGCGCAGATGGACGAATTGCCTTTTGCGCCGCGCCGCTTCACTTGCGAGCCGGCGGTGGAACTGGCCGAGAAACTCGCGGCCATCGCGCCCGGCGATCTCACGAAGGTGCTGTTCACGACAGGCGGTTCCGACGCGCTTGAAATCGGCCTGAAAGTCGCACGCGCGGCCACTGGCCGGTTCAAGACGATTTCCTTCTGGGATTCCTTTCACGGCGCGGGCTTTGGCGCAGCCAGCGTCGGCGGCGAATCGCTATTTCGCAGCGGCCCGATCGGACCTTTGCTGGCGGGCACCGAGCATGTCGCGCCCTTCGCCTGCTACCGCTGCCCCTACGGCTATCCCGATCTGAACGGCGGCCCCAATCTAGCGCTGTGCCGCATGGCCTGCGCGAGCTATTTGAAATACGTGCTGGAGCATGAGGGCGATGTCGCCGCCGTTATCGCGGAACCCGCCCGCGCCGTGCCCTTCCTGCCGCCACCTGGCTATTGGCAGGCGGTGCGCGATGCCTGCCACGCCCACGGCACGCTTTTGATCTTCGATGAAATCCCCACGGGACTCGGCAAGACAGGGCGGATGTTCGCCTGCGAGCATGATGATGTGGCACCGGATATTCTGGTCATGGGCAAGGCCTTGGGTGGCGGCATTCTGCCGATCGCGGCCACCCTCTGCCGGTCGGATCTCGATGTCGCGGGCGACTATGCCTTTGGCCACTATACGCATGAGAAGAATCCGGTGACGGCGCGCGCCGCGCTGACCACCATCGCCATTATCGAGGACGAGGATCTGGTCGAGAATGCGCGTCGCGTCGGCGCGATGGCGCTTGACCGGATGCATGCGATGAAGGCGCGGCATCCGCTGATCGGGGATGTGCGCGGGCGCGGGCTGTTGCTCGGCATCGATCTGGTGACGGATCGGGTGACCAAGGCCCCGGCCAATGACGCGGCGGAGGCGATCCTGTACCGCGCCTTCGATGCCGGGCTGAGTTTCAAGACGACGCTGGGGAATGTGTTGACGCTGACACCGCCGCTGATCGTGACGGAGGCGCAGATGATGCGCGGCCTCGACATCATCGAAGACGCCATCACGGCGGAAGAGCGTTTGACGTAAGACGGAAGAGCGCAGCGTATTCCGCCATCCGACGCCCCGACACAAAAAAGGGCGGCTTGCGCCGCCCCTTTCCGCACCGTCAGAGACTCAGGCTTTTACCACTGAATCTGCGAGCCGACGCCGAAGAGCTGCGACTGCACGTAGTTATGGTCGTTGCCGGCATCGCCGGTGGCGAAGTTATAGCCACCCTGCTTGCGGAAACCGTAGTCGTAATCGACGAAGAGACTGACGCCAGGAACCAGCGTATAGGTGCCGCCCACGGCGACGCCGGTGTTGCTCTGCTGACCCGTCGTGAGGCCTGCCGGCGTGATCGTCGCACCGCTGCCGGCATCGATGCCGCCGGGCAGATCACCCGTCGTGTCGAAGCGGAAGAAGCTTGCGCCAACCACGGCCGGACCCATCGTGTATTGCGCACCGGCCAACCAGCCAACGGCCGCCTTGCCGCCCTCGGGCTCCAGCTCGAAGGTGTAGCCGGTCACTTGGTTGAAGTCGCCGTAGACGGAATTGCCGCCGAAGGTCAGGCCGCCATAGGTGACGGTCGCGCCGCCGGAGAGGATGCTGAGATCGTGATAGGAGGTCGCGGTATTGGCGACCGAACCGCCCGTGTAGGACACTTGGCCGGCATACATGTAATCCGCACCGACCTGAACGCCGATCGGTCCGAACTTTTGGGTGTACTGGCCACCGACATCGATCAGGTTGCGCGGCGTGCCGCCCAGGGTGAGGTTGGGACTGGAGACCACCGGATCAGTGACGTTTTCGGCGGTGTGGTTGGGCTCATAGCCTACACCGAACTGGAAGCCAGAGATGCTGGGGGACAGATAGACGATCTTATCCGTCTCTTGCGTCAGGCCGCTGTTATCCGTGAAGGGATAGATCGGCTGCGCTGCGGAGGGGATCTGCGCGGAGATGTCACCGTCCCAGCCACCATCGTTGAAGCCTTCGAAGGTGCCGGTCTGGAAAATGACGGTCGGGCCGTTCTCCTGGCCGAAGCTGATCTGGCCGAGCTGCGGCAGGCCGAGATAGCCATACGCCTGGTGAACAAACAGGGTCTCGGAACTGGCACCGCTATTGCCGCCGTTGATGCGGATTTCAGCGGCCGCGCCATAATGCAAGCCGTTGGACGCAACACCGTCGAAGCCTGGAAACAGACGCATATAACCGCTGAACTGCGCGGTGCTCGTCTTGGTGCCGCCGATGCTGTCGAGAGATGACGATTCAACTCCGGCGTACCAGTTGACGCGACCGTTTAAACGGACCGTCACACTTCCGGGTGTCGCTGTTTGCGCCATTGCCGAGGTAATGCTCGCCATGCCTGCAACGCCTGTCAGCGTAGCGGCGCAGGCCAATAGTAACTTACGCATAACGATCTCCTCTTCCGCCGAGACAGCCGAATGCGATGTCCACCATCGGCCATCGTCGGCCCATCAACACGACATGACGTATTGATGAAGGCGCCGTATGGTTTAAGCGCCTCACGCAGCCGAGAGCAACGGTGTGGATGCCTTTGATTACGCCCAAAAACTGTATGGGTGTCATTCACGCAGCACCATCTCTCCCATTATGAATTCGGAATGTTTCTGTGTCGATCTCAAGTTTTGTGAACGCGTTACAAAAGTCCTGCCATCAAGTTGACGGTCAGGGCGAGAATGACGGTGTTGAAGAGAAAGCTCACGAAGCCCTGGAGCGTTGCGAGGCGGCGAAGTTTGCGTGACGTGATATCGACATCGGAAACCTGGAACGTCATGCCGAGCACCAATCCGAAATACAGAAAGTCGAAATAGTCCGGCTCGGTTTCATGCGGAAAGTCGAGGCCACCATCGGCCGAGGTGCTTCCGTCGGAAATCGTATAATATTCATGCGCGTAACGCAGTGCGAAGATAACCTGCATCACCAACCACGACAGCAGCAGCGTGATGACGACCAACACAAGATGTTGGGCACGCGCCGCGCCCTTCAGAGATTGGATGCCGTGGAACTGCGTGAAGATGACGAAGACACTCGCAACCACCGCCGCCAGCGACAAGGCGAAGACTGTCCACTCCCCATCCTGCTGCGCCTTCGCATTGGCCGGCATCTGGCTCGGCGGTGTACGCTGCATCTTGATGAACCACAGACAGAGGAAGAGCGCCGCGCCTAAATCCCACGCGATGACATAGTGCATCTTACTGGGCGGCAGGAGCACCGCGGCGACCACTGTGACGAGAATGGAGATGAGCAGGCGAGGTCGCCCGAAGAGGATCGCGGTGACGTTGGGCATGGAAGGTCCTTTGTCTGAACCGTGTTTTGGGCAGGTCGCCTCCCCGCTTGCAAGCATTGCGGGACTCTGCGACTGGACGCTCTCGGAAACGGGAAAAGAGCGCGCCATGACGCAGCCAGTGGACACGGATGCCGGCATGGGATCACCCGACCTGGGATCGAGATGGGTGACGCGGCCCCATCATCGGGCATGGCTCGAAACCCGCGCCGCTGCCCTGCTCGACCAGTTCCAATTCACATCCATCGATCCGGCCGGCGGCTTCTTCGACCTCGACCTCGCAGGCCAGCCGCGACGGGACACGCCGATCCGCGAACTCGTTACGACGACCCGCCTTGTCCACTGCTTCGCGATCGGGCGGATGCTGGGCCGGCCGGGCGCAGACGCGATCATTCGCCACGGCCTCTCAGCACTGTGGGATCACCACCGTGACGCCGGGCGCGGCGGCTATCACTGGCAATTCGGCCCGGCATCGGATGGCAGCAAACAGGCCTACGGCCATGCCTTCGTTCTCCTCGCCGCATCATCGGCCAAGATGGCGGGCTATACCGAGGCCGATCGCATACTGGCCGATGTTACCGCAGTCATCACCGAGCGGTTCTGGGAGCCGGATCACGGCGCCTCGGCGGAGGAATTCGCCGCCGACTGGACCCCGATCAGCGGCTATCGCGGCCAAAACGCGAATATGCATCTGACGGAGGCGCTGATGGCGGCCTTCGAGGCGACAAGGGATGTCACCTACCTCACGATGGCGGAGCAAATCGCCGATCTGATCATCGGGCGCCTTGCCCGCGGCCATGGCTGGCGCGTGATCGAGCATTTCGATGCCGCGTGGCAGCCGGATATCGCGTATCGTGGCTCGGACATGTTTCGGCCGTTCGGCACCACCCCCGGTCACGCCTTGGAATGGTCCCGCCTTCTGAGCCAGCTTCACGTCCTGGGCGGTGAGCGCCTGCCCTGGCTGCCCCAAGCCGCACGTGCGCTGTTCCGCCAAGCGGTCACGGACGGTTGGGATGAGGCTGCGGGTGGCTTCTACTACACCCTGGATTACCAAGGCGCCCCGCTCATTCGCGACCGCCTCTGGTGGCCGTGCTGCGAGGCGATCGCAGCCGCCGCCTTCCTCGGCGACCGCTCAGGCGATCCCTTTTACGAGACTTGGTACAGACGCGTATGGGACTGGGTGGCCGTGCATCTGGCCGATCCTCTGAACGGTGGCTGGCATCCCGAGTTGGATGACAGCCTCATGCCTCGGCCACGCTTCTTTGTTGGCAAGCCCGATATCTATCACCTGCTCCAAAGTCTGCTGATCCCGCTGTATCCCGCGCGCGGTAGTCTGGGACAGATGGCGCGGAGAGGCTAACAAAACTCGCCTTTCGGTTGCATGTCTATTCGCTTGGGGCATCGCTGCACACGCATGCGATGAGCGGTCACAGCGTAAAAAACAAGTCTTGAAATGACGACGTTGTGAGCACATCTTTTGCCTCACGGATGGCCAGGACACCCTCACGCGAGCGGACGCGGATTTGATGTGCATTCTCCTCGTCGAGGATGAATGGCTCATTCGCACCATCATGGCTGAAGAGTTGATGGATGCGGGCTTTGAAGTGACCTCCGCTGAGACGGGTGACGAGGCACTTGGCATGATGACGGTGTCGCCGTTCTTCAAAGTTCTCGTGACTGATATCCACATGCCGGGTCGCACCGATGGGATTTCTCTTGCCCGCGTTGTGCGCGAGAGATTCCCTGCTGTACCAATCATCTACACAACCGGCCGACCGGATGCCTTAGGCAAAGCCGATCTTCCCGGTGGGCGCATATCAATGCTCGTGAAGCCCTATAAGCCGAGCCGATTGATCGAGGCTGTTCGGGCCGCACTCGCCGCTTGAAGGCCGCGCTGGAGTGGCCCGATCATCCAGGTTCAGGTGACGTAGGCGGCTCGATTTGCGGGGGCTTTCCATTTTGGTTGCACTGCGGAAAGTACCTCCGCTATTTCAGTTCCCAAGTTCTGAAGAGGTTGAGCCTCGCCAGCGCCGGACACCACACCGTTCAAATGGGCGAGACACGCGATCGAGACGAGTCCCTATGATGGCGAAAACCACAATCACATCGCGGGGCTGCACCTCCAGCACGGTAATCTCGCGGCGGCAGAGGACGCGACCCTGAAGGGCATTGCGCTCTCCCCCCGCAATGTCGGAATGCTCCGGCGGATGAGCGATATCGCCATGCGCAGGGGCGACCTTGTGGTCGCGCGGGACTATGCCGAGCAGGCGATCGCCGCCAATCCTTTGGACGCCAATAGCCACAACAATGCCGCGACGGTTCTCTTGGCAGGTGGCGATGTGGCGCAAGCCACCATGGCGGCGCGGCGCGCATCGGATCTTGCGCCGCAGCAGCTCGAGTTCGCGCGGCGGCTCGATTACTTGAACGCGATGGCTGAATAGGGCGCCAATAACCGAAAAGAATCGTCACCCCCGGACTTGATCCGGGGCCTACCCGTTAAAGCGCCCAAACGCCGTTGGGCCGCCGCATCGTCATCCCCCGATCAAGTCGGGCGATGACGATGCGGGGATGAGGATTAATCGGCAGCCGTCTTGCTCTTCAAGGTCTTGATCTCGGGCGTCTCGGCAGCGACCTGGGCGCGGGTGTCGCGCAATTCCTTCTGGAGACGCGCAAGTTCACCACGCAACACTGCAACCTCATGACCGAGATCGGGGGGAATGGCGTTGCTGGCACTGTCCACCGTTTCGGCCGGCACTTCAGTGCCACGATAGAAGGGGCTGAACAGGCTCATCGCCCGTTCGATCATCGCCATGTTCTGGCGGCCCATCTGCTCGATATCGAAGGGAAAGAGGTTGCCAACGGTCTGCTGCATCGTCTGGCGGAGCTGCTGCTGCTGGGCCGTGAAGCTCGCCATCGACTGCTCCAGATAGCGGGGCACCGCGCCCTGCATACTGTCGCCATAAAAGCCGATAAGGTTCCGCAAGAACGCTGTGGGCAGCAGGGCGCTGCCCTTGCTCTCTTCTTCGACAATGATCTGGGTCAGCACGCTGCGTGTGATGTCCTCGCCCGACTTCGCGTCATAGACGATGAAATCGCGACCCTCGCGCACCATCGTCGCCAGCGTGTCCAGCGTGATGTAGCTGGAACTCTCGGTATTATAGAGTCGCCTATTGGCGTATTTTTTGACGACAACCGGCGGTTTGGCGGCGGCGTCCTGTGCGGAGGAGGTAATTTCAGGCTGCGGCATCGTATGACCTCAGACTCGGCTGAACGTTGTAGCATAGACACCAAGGCACGGCGATAGCCTCTATTTCGCCTTATTGGTGGTGGCTCACACGCCAAACGGGCGACGTCTTGGCGTGCAGGAGTAGTGACAGGACATGGATGACGGCGACGCGCCACCGGCCGAGGATGATGACTTTCGTGCCCTGGCCGAGGATTGGATTGCCCTATGGCAAAGCGAAATAACGGCCTTCATGACGGATCCGGAAACGCAGCACGCCTGGGGCGCGATGTTGGCGCTGTGGGCGAACGCCGCCCAGGCGATGGTGCGGCAAACGCCCAGTCGCGGCCATGAATCCGCGCCCAAATCTGCCGGGACCCCTCATGCGCCGGGGCCCGCGGCCGTTGATGCTGCACCTGTCGCTCGCGATGATGAGATCGGCCGTCTCGAACGGCGCGTGGCCGAGCTTGAGCGCCACTTGGCCGAGCAGCGCCCAAGACCCGCTGGCGACCATCGTCGCCCGCATCGCCCAAGCCGGTCCAGGGGCTGACGCCCGCTTCGCCCAGGCGTTGCTGACAGAAACCTGGGCGCAGGACCGCGCCTTCCTCGCCGGGATCGCGGCCTATCGCCGCCATCCCTATCGACGCGCGATGGAAGAGCCCACGGCGCGCTGGCGCGAAGGCACCACCACGCTGCTGGACTACGCGCCGGACAGCGACGGGCCGCTCATCCTCGTCGTGCCGAGCCTGATCAACCGCGCCACCATCCTCGACCTCATGCCCGGTAAGTCCCTGATGCGCTACCTCGCCGCACAGGGTCTGCGCCCGCTGCTGCTCGATTGGGATACGCCGGGCGAGATGGAGCGGCGGTTCACGCTGACCGACTATATTGCCGGCCGGCTTGAGCGGGCGCTGCTTTCCATCAGGCGGCCGGTCATTCTCGTCGGCTATTGCATGGGCGGCTTGCTGACGCTGGCGGCGGCGCTGCGACGGCCCGATCTGGTGCGTGGTCTGGCGCTGCTCGCCACGCCTTGGGATTTTCACGCCGAGGACGCGGATCGCGCGCGCTCCCTCACGGGTCTTCTCCCGGTAATCGAAACCGCCATGAGCGTGACGGGAACCTTGGCCACCGACCTGTTGCAGATGCTGTTCGCCTGCCTGGACCCTTTCGACACACCCCATAAATATCGGGGCTTCGCGCGGCTGGACCAGCAAGGTGCGCCGGCGCGGCTGTTCGTCGCAATCGAGGATTGGCTGAATGACGGCGTGCCCCTCGCCGCCCCCGTCGCCCGCACCTGCCTGGGCGAATGGTACGGCCAGAACACGACGGCGCGCGGGCTTTGGACCGTCGCGGGCGCGGTGGTCGATCCGGCGGCGGTGACCCAGCCCACCTTCATCGCCATCCCCAACCGGGACCGCATCGTGCCCCCCGGTTCGGCGCGGCCCCTGGCCGATCTCATTCCCCGCGCCACGCTGCATCAGCCGGCCGCCGGGCATGTCGGCATGGCGGCGGGCAGCCGGGCGGAGCGCGAACTGTGGCGGCCGCTGCGCGATTGGTGCCGCAGCATAGAAGGCTGACCAGGTTTTCGGTTCGGCATATGGCCGATCGCCGAGCAGCGTCCTACATCTTCGAGACCAAAAAATTTCGGGAGCATCGCCATGGACGACATCGTCATCGTCTCCGCCGCACGGACACCGGTGGGCAGCTTTAACGGCGCCTTCTCAACCGTCCCCGCCCATACCCTCGGCATGATCGCCATAAAGGCAGCACTGGAGCGGGCCGGCATCTCGGCAGACGAAATCGACGAGGTCATCCTCGGCCAGGTGCTGACCGCCGGTCAGGGCCAGAACCCGGCCCGCCAGGCCGCCATCCTCGCCGGCATTCCCGAAGGCCGCACCGCCTTCGGCATCAATCAGGTCTGCGGGTCCGGCCTGCGGGCGGTGGCCCTCGCGGCCCAGCAGATCCAGACCGGGCAGAGCGATATCGTCATCGCCGGCGGCCAGGAAAGCATGAGCCTGTCGACCCACTGCGCCTATCTGCGCGCCGGCACGAAGATGGGCGATCTCGGCCTGGTCGATACCATGATCAAGGACGGGCTATGGGATGCCTTCAATGGCTACCACATGGGCACCACGGCCGAGAATGTCGCGACCCAGTTCCAGATCACGCGCCAGCAGCAGGATGACTTCGCCGTCGCGTCCCAGACCAAGGCGAGCGCGGCGCAGAAGGCCGGCCGCTTTACCGATGAGATCGCGCCCGTCACCGTGAAGGGCCGCAAAGGCGACACGGTCGTCAGTGAGGATGAATATATCCGCCACGATTCCTCCGCGGAGAGCATGGCCAAACTGCGCCCCGCCTTCAGCAAGGACGGCACGGTCACCGCCGGCAATGCCTCCGGCCTCAATGACGGCGCGGCCGTGCTCATTGTCATGTCCGCGACGGAAGCAGCCCGCCGGGGCCTCACGCCCCTCGCCCGCATCGCCTCCTTCGCGACGGCCGGCGTCGATCCCAAGGTGATGGGCACGGGGCCGATCGCGGCCTCACCCAAGGCGCTGACCCGCGCCGGCTGGAAGGTCGCCGACCTCGATCTCGTCGAGGCGAATGAGGCCTTCGCCGCGCAGGCCTGTGCCGTCAACCAGCAGATGGGCTGGGATCCGGCAAAGGTGAACGTCAATGGCGGCGCCATCGCCATCGGCCACCCCATCGGCGCCTCGGGCGCGCGGGTGCTGACGACGCTGCTGCATGAGATGCGCAAGCGCGACGCCCATAAGGGCCTCGCCACGCTCTGCATCGGCGGCGGCATGGGCGTTGCCATGTGCGTCGAACGCTAGCCTTGCCGGCTGATCTGCGCATCCGGCGATTGCCGGGCGCGCAGGCCCGGCAGTAGGGTCAGCGGCGTTTTCATTCGCAAAGGTGCTTTCGACGTGAGCCTGACCGCCGAACGACTCAACCGTATCAGTCCGAGCCAGACGATCGCCATTTCCTCCAAGGCGCGGGCGCTGAAAGCGGCGGGGCGGGATATCATCAGCCTCTCGGCCGGCGAGCCGGATTTCGACACGCCCGCCAATGTGAAAGCCGCCGCCATCCGCGCTATCGAGGCCGGTGACACCAAATACACCGATGTCGCGGGCACGGCGGCGCTGCGCGCGGCTGTGGCCGCCAAGTTCAAGCGCGACAGCGGGCTGGATTACACGCCGGCTGAGATCATGGTCTCCACCGGCGGCAAGCAGGTCATCTATAACGCCATGGTCGCGACCCTGAACGCGGGCGACGAGGTGATCATCCCCTCGCCCTGCTGGGTCAGCTACCCCGACATCGTGTCCCTCGCAGATGGCACCCCGGTCATCGTTCCCTGCAGCCAGAACAACGGCTTCAAGCTGCGCGCCGAGGATCTGGAAGCCGCCATCACGCCGCGCACCAAGTGGCTGATGATCAACAGCCCCTGCAACCCGACCGGCGCCGCCTATACCGCCGAGGAACTGCGCCCGATCGCGGATGTGCTGCTGCGTCATCCCGATATTTGGGTTCTGACTGACGATATCTACGAAAAGCTCGTCTATGATGGTTTCGTGCCGGCGACGCTCGCCCAGGTCGAGCCGAAGCTGAAGGACCGCACGCTGACCATGAACGGTTGCAGCAAGGCCTATGCGATGACCGGTTGGCGCATCGGCTTCTGCGGCGGGCCGGTCGCGTTGATCAAGGCGATGGACAAGCTTCAGAGCCAATCGACGTCGAACACAAGCAGCATCAGCCAGGCAGCAGCGGTCGAGGCACTGAACGGCGACCAGGGCTTCATCGCCGACATGGTGGCGGTCTATAAGGAGCGGCGTGACATCGTGGTTGAGAGGCTCAACCGCGCGCCGGGCCTCAATTGCGCGACGCCGGAGGGCGCCTTCTACGTCTTCCCGTCGATCCACGGCTGCATTGGCAAGACCACGCGTGGTGGGGCGGTGATTTCCGACGACGAGAGCTTCGTCATCGCGCTGCTGGAAGAAGAAGGCGTCGCCGCCGTGCATGGCTCCGCCTTCGTCTATCCGGGGCATTTCCGCATCAGTTACGCGACCGATACCGACTCGCTCATCAAAGCCTGTGAGCGCATCCAGCATTTCTGTGAGGGGCTGGCATAGGTCAGGCGATGCCCGCACTCGCCGCGCGGCTCGGTCGCGCGGAAACGGCCGCCGCCGTGCTGATGTCCACGCGTGCGCGGGAGATGCGCGCCGCCGGGCATGACGTCATCTCTCTCGCGATCGGTGAGCCGGATTTTCCGACCCCGCCGGTCGCGATCGAGGCCGCCCATCGCGCGGCGCTGGATGGACTGACGAAATATCCGCCCGTCGATGGCACGGCCGCCCTCAAGGCGGCGGTGCAGCGGAAATTTCAGCGTGACCAGAGGCTCGATTTCCCGCTCAACCAGATCATGGTGAGCAATGGCGGCAAGCAGGCGATCTTCAACGCCTTCGCGGCGACCCTCGATGAGGGTGATGAGGTGGTTATCCCCTCACCCTATTGGTCATCCTATGCCTTGACCGCGCAACTTCTCGGCGGCGTTTCGGTGCTGGTGTCCTGCCCCGAGAATAACGGCTTTCGTTTGCGGCCTGAGGATCTGGACGCGGCGATCACCTCCCGCACCAAATGGG
The DNA here is from genome assembly GCF_030252425.1 of Acidisoma sp. PAMC 29798. Lineage (GTDB taxonomy): Bacteria > Pseudomonadota > Alphaproteobacteria > Acetobacterales > Acetobacteraceae > Acidisoma > Acidisoma cladoniae. The sequence continues at coordinate 2,570,084 of NZ_CP126994.1, forward strand.
TGGTGTTGAATTCACCCAACAATCCGACCGGCGCCGCCTATGACGCCGCGCAACTGGGTGCCTTGGCGGCGGTGCTGCGAAAGCATCCGCAGGTCTGGATTTTCTCAGACGAGATCTACGAACATCTTCGCTATGATGGTTTGGGCTCGGTCAGTCTCGCGGCTGTGGCACCGGACCTTGTGGACCGCATTCTCGTCATGTCCGGCGTGTCGAAGAGCTATGCCATGACCGGCTGGCGGATCGGTTTCTGCGGCGGGCCATTGGCCCTGATCCGCGCCATGACGGTGATCCAAAGCCATGCGACGGCTGGCATTTCAACCATCGGCCAGGCGGCGGCGGCGGCCGTGCTCGACGCCCCGCAGGACGTGGTAACCGAGATGGTCACGGCCTATCACCGTCGCCGCGATCTGGTGGTGGGATTGCTGCGCCAGGCGCCAGGCCTGACTTGCGCCGTGCCCGAGGGCGCCTTCTATGTCTTTCCCTCCGTCGCTGGCTGCATCGGCAAGCGCAGCGCGGGTGGCCGGATGATCGACACGGACCGCGATTTCGCGATGGCTTTGCTGGAGGAGACCTATGTCGCCCTGGTCCATGGCGGCGCCTTCGGCATGAGCCCACACGTACGCATCAGCTACGCGACGGACGATGCGTCCCTGATCGAAGCCTGTGCGCGGATCAAGGGGTTTTGCGAGGGGCTGGATTGACGCCTTCATGGTGCCGACAGTGACTTCAGGAAGAACGCGACGATCGCATCGTTAAACTGGTGATGAAATCGGGCGCGGTCAAAGCCCGGAGGATCGACGCACACCATCTCCCAAATCTTCGGAAGAGCCAGTCTCAGCTTCGGGTTACATGGCTGCATAAACGCGAAGTGGCCGGCGCCATCGACCCTATGGAAGTCGGGAGGTCGCGGTAGCGCCCGTCGAACGATGGCCGTGTTCGAGCGATAGGGGACGTTGCGGTCCTCCGATGCCGCCCAGAGCTGCACCGGGACAGTGACATGAGCCAGCGCGTCGCCCCCGAATGCAAAACCGAATCCCGGCGCCACCACCACGGCGGCCATGATCCGCGGATCGTGGACCCAATCACGCGCAGTGTGACGGCCCTTTGACGTCCCAAGCGTGCAGGCGAACTCACTGGGATCGGCGGCACAATGCGCCGCTGCGGCGGCCATATCCGGGACACCACCGATCGACACCAAGGCGGTGTAGGCGCCCGCGGAGAAGCCGAATATCCCGATGCGCTTGGGGTCGAGCCGATCATGGTCGGACCAATGGCCGAGCATATAGTCGATGACGCGGCTGATATGCCTGGGGCGATCGACCATCCATCTGCTGGCGGGTGCAGTTTCGTCAAAGCGATTATCGCCGGTATGGGTCACGGCCACCGCCACGAAGCCCGCCTCAGCGAGCGCGAAGGCTGTATCGGCATGTCCTCCCAGCCAACCGCCCTTGCCGTGCGAGATGATAACGAGCGGCAGGTGATGACCCGACACGCTGCCGTTCAGTGCGAGTGCCTGATGAACCAGTGCGTTCGGTTCCGCCGGCGCGGGGACATCACTCGGATACCAAATGCCCACGGCCAGTGGCGCGAAAGGTGGATCGGGAACAGTGGTAGTCTGAAATCCGACAGCACCGGCCGGTCGAACGAACAGCGCGGTCGTGCAGATGAGGAGTATGATGAAACGTCGCATACGATGGGTCATGTCGTGCTAATCGGCTGCGAAGTCGGAGCGAAATATCGCGCCAACACTCTGCGCAAGCGCTGCATGAATCAGTGCGCGAGTCCGTCCGCCCTTTGTGTCGTCACAGATCGCTTCCTCCCCAGTCTCTCTTAGTCTGGCGGACGCTCCCGGCTTGCACTCTGGAAAGGCACTATACTGGAGGGCATCGAACAGGACCGCGTATCGGGCCTGCGGGATGAAGCGTGTCAGCCCTTCCGCGTTCAGACCCGGCCACATCGTGCCAGGGTTGCCCAGGTTGATGAGGCCGACCGGGATCGAAATATGCGCAAGGCTCCTCGGCGTGAAACTGCGACTGAATTCTGGATCGATCACGACGATCGCCTTGATGCGCGTATCGAAATTTGAACGGCCAAGCTGGGGAAGACGGACGGTATGCAGATCGAGACCCGCTTTGCGGAAACGACCGCAATCCACACCGACGCCGCCTGCGTCACAAGACGCTCTGACACGCGCATCATCCAGCAGTCCGCCCGCGAGAGACAGCGCGGCCGTGCCACCAATCTGAAAGCCCAATACACCGATCTGGTTCTGATCGATCCGGGTGGACAGAGCGCCGTCGCCCAAAATTCCCGTCAACGCCGCTGAAACATCCGCCGGACGGAGCCAGAGTTCGGGCAAGGTTTGCGCGTCTGTCAGGCGCGTGGGGTCCGGTTGGCGCAGCATTGCGACCATGAACCCGCCGGCCGCAAGGCGGGACGCCATCCATGCGCCGATATTGGCGCCGGACCGCAACCCGCCCTGCGACAGGATGATCAGCGGCCAGCGCCCTTTCGCCATGGCAGCTCCGGCCAAGGCAGCTGTCCCCTGGAATAACGGGCTGCCAACGCCGACGAGGATGCTCCGGCCCGGTCCAGTCGCCGGATACCAGAGGGTGACATCTATGTCGGCACCGCGTTCCGGGACGGAAACTGCGATGATCTTCACCCCGACGACCGCGCCTTGATTAGATGGCGGCGCCGCCGCGACCGCCGCATTTCCGGCAACGGACAGCGCGAGGATTAAAACAAGCATTAAGGCGGGGCACCACGTCATTGAACAACCTCGAACCTTGATCTGAACGGCCGCCTGACATGCCGCAATTCTCGGCCGCATCGCGACCTAGATCGCGTTTCGGGTCGTCCCGGATCGTGATCGAGGGCATGGTGGGTCAGACACCCCCGTGACACTGGTTGCCCCATCCATGCTTTTTGTCCCGCTGCCCTTCGTGGCCGCCGCCTTTCTCGCGGTCCTCTTCGCCTCCATCGTCAGACGCGACGAGGCGCAAGCCGGAAACCGCGCCTTTCTCACCCTCATCGCCGCGTGTGCTGTCCAATCGGCGCTCATGGGTTTGCGCTGGGGCTATGGCGTCGAAGCCATCCGCTCCGTCATGCCGATCGTGGCGGCAGCACTCCCGCCGCTGGTCTATGCGAGCTTCGGCAGCCTGACCGCCCCAAGCACGACCCATCGTCCTCCCATCGCCTGGATGCATCTCGTGCCGGCCTGCGTCGTCGGTTCGCTGGTCGCGTTCTGGCGGCAGCCGATCGACGCCACCCTCATCGCCATCGATTTCGGCTACGCGGCAGCGCTTCTCTGGGTGGCCCGATCCGGTCCGGACGGCTTGAGACATGCCCGGCTTGAGGTCGGGCTATCGGCGTATCGGGCGCTTCAGCTTGCGGCGGCGGCCCTGGTCGCCTCCGCCCTGATCGACGCGTTCATCGCCTGGGATGTTGCATGGACACACGGAGCCCACGCCGCCCAGGTCATCTCGGTCGCCGATCTTATCGGCCTATTTGCGCTTGGCTATGCCGCATCCGTTGCGGGTAAGAGTCGGCCTGAGTCCGAGCCGGTTGCCGCCCCTCAGACCACCCCGCTCATCGACAATCAGGAGGATCACGCAGTCCTCGCGACGATCGACGACCTCATGCGAACGCAAAAGTTATTCCGGGACGCCAATCTCAATCTTGACCGCCTTGCGCGGAAGGCCGGCATGCCCGCACGGCGGATCTCCATGGCCATCAATCAACTGACGACCAGAAACGTCTCCCAGTATGTCAACGACCATCGTATCGCCGCGGCCTGCGATCTGTTGAAAACGACGTCGCTCGCAGTGACCACTATCATGTTCGACGTCGGCTTTCAGACGAAGTCCAATTTCAATCGCGAATTTCGGCGCGTGACAGGAACGAACCCAAGCGATTGGCGAACCCAATCTGGGTCGGTGAGCGGCGACGAGCATCGCAACGCGGATCTTTCAGACTGTGGAACAACACCGTCACGCGTTTCGTAAGACGCTCAATGCCTAACCCAAGGAATCGCCGCCGCCGCTTCCTCCGTCAGGTCTCGGAAGGCAAAGCGCTGCAAATGCCGGATGATCACATCCTCCAGCTGATGCAGTTCGTCCTCGCCCGGCGCCGAAGCCCGTAGCCGCAGCCCCGTCTCCTCGGCGATCGCGTCGCAGGTGCCGAAGGCGAAAACCATCCGCCCGTCCCGCTCATTCAGCGTTACCGCGATTTTATGCGCGAAATGCTTGCAGAGCTGGGCCATGTAGCGGGCGCTGATCGGCGTCGCCCACCACGCCTCGGATACTAGAAGCGCGCGGTCCGTTGTGTCCGCCATGGTTTCGATCCTTTCCATGTCTAAGCCTGTTCAATGGCGCGGGCCGCCGCATCCAGCGCATCGGCGATGGCCTGCGCCTCTCCGTCCGCCAATGGGCCGCGCGACAGGCGCATCCGCAGCGCCAACTTCATATTCTCGATGGCGCGCATCACCTGAGGCGCGCGACCGCCGGAAGTCGAGGCCGAGGCCCGCGCCATGCGCGCGAAGACCGCATCGACCATCGGCTTGTTCTCCGCCAGATGGGCACGGCCCTCTTCGGTGATCGTATAGAGTTTCCGCCCGCCACCGGTTTCGCTGACCGTTGCATAGCCCAATTCATTGAGCAGGGTCAGCGTCGGGTAGATGACGCCTGGGCTCGGGCTGTAGCTGCCACCAAGACGATCCTCGATCGCCTTGATGATTTCGTAGCCGTGCCGCGGCTGCTCCGCGATCAGGGCCAGCAGCACGAAGCGGAGCTCGCCCTGGTCGAAGACCCGGCTTCGGCCGCCGCCTTCCTGCATGAAGCCACGCCCGCGGCCGTGGTGCCCTCTGTCGTGACGACCCTCGGGCTGCGCCTCGTCGTCTCTCGCAAATCGGCGGCCGAAGCCACCGCGATGATGTCCAAACATGTCGTCTCCTGTGTTATCGACATGCCTAAGATATATCGAACTAAAGATGAGTCAAGATATATCTAAGTTAGTTTTCGATATCGCTGTACGGCCAAAATGGCACCGCCTCCGATCAGGCCCCAGAAGGCCCCGCCGATGCCGGCCAGATGCAGCCCAGAGGCAGACAGAAGAAACGTCACCATCGCCGCGTCGCGGTCGGCGGGCTCGGCCGCCGCATTGGCGAGCGACACGCCGAGAACGCCGAACAGGGCGACACCCGCCACGGCGAAGATCAGTACCGGCGAGCTGAGCGCCACAAAGGTGGTGATCACACCTGAGAGCAGGCCGAAAATGACATAGACGCCGCCATTCACGGCCCCGGCCCACCAGCGCCGCGCAGGGTCGGGATGCGCCTCATGCCCGGCGCAAAGCGCCGCCGTGATCGCCGCGAGGTTGATGGCGTTCCCGCCGAAGGGCGCGGCCAAAAGGCTGGAGATGCCCGTGACCGTCAGGATGGGTCCAGGACGCGGGCGGTAGCCGTTGAGGTTCAGCACAGCGAATCCGGGAATGTTCTGCCCCGCCATGGTGACGACGAACATCGGCAGCGCCACGCTGATGACGGCCGAAAGCGAGAAGCGCGGCGTCACCCAAACCAAATGGGGCAGCAGCGAGAGGGGTCTACCGTCGCCATGCAGCGTGAGTGCCGCGAGGCCAATGGCCACGACCACCGCCGCCGGCACCGCGAGCACGCGCCGAATGCGGCTAACGACCAGCCAGACCGCCAGAATGATCACGATGAAGAGCGGCTTTTCGCGGAGGCCGAGGATGGGCGCCAAACACAGGCTGAACACCACACCGGCGAGCATGGCACTGACCAGGGAGCGGGGGATGGCCGCGACGGCACGCCCGAGTGGTGACCAGAGGCCGGTCAGGATGATGAGACATCCACACACGACGAAGGCACCCACGGCATAGCCATAGCCGCCATGGACCGGCGGGGCGCTGGCGAGGAGGGCGGCGCCGGGTGTGGACCAGGCGACGCTGATCGGGATGCGCGTCCGCGTGCTGACATAGATGCCGCAGAGGCCCATGACGACCGACAACGCCAACAGCCCGGATGCCGCTTGGGCGGGGCTAGCCCCTGCTGCGCGCAGGCCGCTCACCACCACCGCGAAGGACCCGCCAAACCCCACGAACGCCGCCAGCACGCCCGCCATTGTCGCCTGAAGCGACATCTCTTCCCAAATCGTCCCGCGCATCGTCATCCAATCTTGTTGGCGAACCTGTCGCGGATGACGTTCAGGAGAATGCTGGGGCCGTCAACCGGCGGCGGCGGTCTGCAGAGCGGCGGAGAGCGCTTCGCTCATCCGCGCCCTATGGTTGCCGCGCTGGAGCCCCGACGGAGCCACGTGGAATGAGGGTCGTCGGCTGATTGGTGATCACCTCCTCCTCATCCTTGCCGTCATGCGGATTGATCCGCCGCAACAGCAACCGGCAAGCAGCACGGCCCAAGGCATGGCCGCTTTGGCGGACGGAGGTGAGGCCGGGTTCCATCAACTCGGCCATCGGAATGTCGTCGAAGCCGACGACGCTTACGTCCCCCGGAATGCGCAATCCCATCTCACGGCAGCAGAGCATGGCGCCGATGGCCATCATGTCATTCGCACAGAGCAGCGCGGTCGGCCGTTCGGCTGCCGGCACATCGAGCAGCGCGCGGGCGGCGACCATGCCCGAGGCTTGCTGATAGTCTCCATGCAAGATCGGCACGCCATCGGGATCGATGCCGGCGCCTGCCAGCGCCTCCCGATACCCCGACAGGCGCTGTTCGGCGGTCCAGAGCTGGGGCGGACCACCGATAATGCCGATGCGCCGATGGCCCATATCCAGGACATGCCCAGCCACGGCGCGCGCGCCACGGCGATTGTTGGACGTGACGGCAGGCACATCCAGGCCGGGAAGCTTTTCATCGACGAGGACGACCAGACCGCGCTGGATCAGTTCCAGCAAAGACGCCGTCAGCATGCCGCTGCCGCTGAGAAAAATCAGCCCGTCCAACCTGCGGGCGCGGACGACATGACTATAATAATCCTCCCAATGGGGCTGGGATTGGGTGGTGCAAAGGACGAGCAAGATGTCGCTCGCCTGGGCCGCTTCCTGCACCCCGGCGGCGACGGCGGCGAAATAAGGATTGGCGAGATCGGGCGCGATCAGGCCGATCGACGAGGCTTTTCCGGTCTTGAGATTGCGCGCCATGGTATTCGGCTCATAGCGCAGGGCTCGGATCGCGCTGGTGACACGCAAACGGGTTTCGGGCGACACATGGCCACTGTCATTGACGACGTAGCTGACCGTGCTGACGGCCACGCCGGCCACGCGGGCGACATCACGAATGGTCGGCCGGGGTGCCACCTCCGACGTCACGAGGGCGGCCGGTTGCAGCTCCGCCTTTTGCCTCATGGGGTAACCCGACCACGCAACACGTCAGTAGAAACCGTTTCGATCAGGGTAACGCCCGCCATGGTTGTCCATGACCATACCGCGCGCCGCAGGCCCGCCAAGAGCCTATTCCGCGATATGATCGAATTTTCTTCTTGAACTCTGGGTCGAACCGTTTCTACATCCGTCACCCTTCATCTCCCAAGGAGACCGCGATGACATCCGTTTGTTCGATACGACGCCTGGCTGCCTGCGCCCTCTCCGCCCTGCTCGCCCTATCGGTCGTGCCGGCGCGCGCAGCGACGCTGACGCCCGTGCGCTTCGTCTACGACTGGCCGGTGGCGGATTTCGACATGGTGCCCATCGTGGTTGGCCAGCAGATGGGTTTCTATGAGAAGCACGGCTTGAAGGTCGATGTGCTCTTCCCGCCTGACGCGACGACCACGGCGCGGATGCTCGCGACGTCACGGGCCGATATCGGCTTCGAGGCAACCACAGACCTCGTCTTCGCAGCGCAGCAGGGTGTGCCCGTCGTGGCCATTGCGAATTTCACACAGAGCAATAGCTGGTGCCTGATCGGCCGCCCCGGCGAAACCCTCGACATGAGCCAGTTGAAGGGCAAGTCCATCGGCGTCTTTACCGATTCATGGACCAAGGCGATGATGGGCTTCGTGCTCAAGAAGGCCAATCTGCAGGATACCGACGTCAAGCAGATTATTGCCCAGGATGACGATATTCCCCTGCTGCTGACAAAGAAGATCGACTTCGCGACCAACGCCGCCGCGTATGGTCTGGCCGAGATCGTCGATGGCGCCAAGCAGCAGCCGACGCTTGCTTGCAACGACGCGATCGGTGTGCCGAATATCCCGGTTTGGTCCTTCACGGCCGCGCCCGCCTGGCTGAAGACCAATGCCGCGACGGCCAAAGCCTGGCTTGCCGGCACCTCGGACGCGATCGACTGGAGCATCGCTCATCCCAAGGAAGCCGCCGCGATCTTCACCAAGGCCTATCCGCCCGCCGGCAGCCTCAATTACAACGTCATCGGCTGGACCTATACCGCGGGTCTGATGAAGGGGCCTGACGGCTACTTCAAGCAGAACGACACGCAGTGGACCGTGCTTCCCGCAGCGCTCAAGGACATCGGCCAGATCCCGGCCGTAAAGCCGCCGGCGACCTACTACACCAACGATTACCTGCCGTAATGGACGACCTCGCGCGGTATGAGCGGTCCCAGGCGATGGCCCGGGACACGCTGGCGGCAATCGGCGCCTTCATTCGGCCCGGCGCCACCGAGGCGAGCCTGCTGGCGGAATGTCGTCGGCTGATGGATGCACGCGGTGCCACCGGTTACTGGTGGTTCGGCGTGCCGGCGGTGATCCTCGCCGGTCCCCGCTTGCGCGATTCGGTGGAGGGCGATGTCTTCGAACCGTCCGACGTACCAATCGCGGCAGATGACATGGTAACCATCGATCTCGCGCCCGAGATCGATGGCTATTGGGGCGATTGCGCGCGCAGCTTCTTTCTCAAAGGCGGCGTGCTCGTCTCAGCCGAGGCGGCCGGGGTCGCGCAGGCCGAGGGCATGGCAGCGGAAGCCGCCTTGCACGCGCATCTTCTCACTGTGGCGCGACCGGAGATGACGTTTCGCGCCTTGCATGCGGCGATCGAGGCCGAGGTGGATGGGCTGGGCTTTGAGAATCTCGATTTCCTGGCCAATTACGGCCACAACATCGGCCAGGATCTGCATGCGCGGGCCTTCATCGACGCGAACTGCGCGCTGCGCCTGGACAGCGTGCCGATGTTCACCTTCGAGCCACATATCGCCAAAGCAGGCAGCGCGCTCGCCTTCAAATACGAAGAAGTCTACCGGTTCGAGGATGGCCGCCTAAGGGTGTTGTGACACCTGGGGTCGTCCTATTCCCCATTCCCCGGCGCGCGGACCGCAAGATAAGCGAGCCGTTTCGCTTCCTTGCGGCCGCGCTGCACGGCATCCATCACCAAACCACAGACCGCAGACAGACAGCCGACGCCGACCAGCGCGGTGGCTAAAATTGCCGTCGGCAGACGCGGCACGGCGCCGGTATGCATGAACTCCGACACCACGGGCAGTCCCAGGATCAGTCCGATGATCAGGGCCAAGGCCGCGCCACTCATGAAAAAGCGGAGCGGACGCTCATCCTTCACCAGAACGACGATGGTCCGCAGAATGCGGAACCCGTCACGATAGGTGCGCAGCTTGGACGCAGAGCCGTGTGGGCGCTCGCGATAGCGCGTCATCACCTCGGCCATGGGCATGGCGAGTTCCAGGGCATGGATGGTGAATTGCGTCTCGATCTCGAACCCTGTCGAGAGCGCCGGGAAGGACTTGATGAAGCGGCGGCTGAACACCCGATATCCTGACAGCATGTCGGCCACGCCGCTGCCGAAAATAGCCCGGACCAGACCCGTCAGCATCCAATTGCCGAGGCGGTGGCCGCGTCGATAGCTTTCCCGCACTGTTTCGATTCGCGTACCGGTGACCATGTCGAGGCGTTGCGTCATCAGCTCAGACACCATCGCCGCCGAATCGGCGGCATCATAGGTTCCGTCACCATCGACCAGCACATAGGCGTCGGCCTCGATATCCGCGAACATGCGGCATACGACATGACCTTTGCCCTGTCGGCGTTCCACGCGCACGATCGCCCCGGCATCGGACGCGCGCGTGACGGTGTCATCTGTCGAATTGTTGTCGTAGACAAATATCCGGGCCGCCGGCAGGGCCGCGCGAAAATCGGCCACAACCTGGCCGATCGTCACGGCCTCGTTATAACACGGGATCAGAACCGCGACCCGAAACTCGTCAGAGCATAACGCCACCCGCCCGCACCTCGATCAACACCTGGTCCGCCGCGACTAGCGCATCGCGACGGCTTCGTCGATCAGCAGGCGAACCGTTCCGCCTTGGAACCGGCGATCAGTAGCCCGGTGGCGGCGGTGGCGGACGATAATAGGGCCTCGGTTCCGGCCGTACGACGATGACGCGCGGCGGCTGCCGCACGACGACGACCGCTTGCGGCTGTGGCCGCACAACGACGACCGCAGGCTGCGGTCGGCCATATCCATAGCCGGGAGGCGGCACGCAGGCAGACAGACCTGCGAGAATGGACAGCCCTCCCGCCAGCTTCAGCGCGTCTCGGAATTTCATGCGTTATCCTATCAATCTTACTCACCGCAGATGGGCATTAGTCCGGCCACGTAAAGGTCGGCATGATCGCGTCTGGCGTCACGCCGAAACGTGCGATCTCCTTCGCGATCCCGTCGTCACCCTGCCCCGCCATGATGCCTGTCATGACCAGTGCCGAGCGGCATCCGTGGGCTGCGGCACCCGCGATGTCATGCTCGACACTATCCCCCACCGCCCAGATGCGACCGGGATCGACATCCGCGAAGAGCGTGAGCGCCGCGTCATAGATGGCGGCGGCAGGTTTGCCGATCCACATCACCGGCCCACCCATCTGCGCATAGACTTCGGCGATGCGGCCAGCGGCGGGTGCCAGCGCACCGTCACTCAAAACCATCGTCCTGTCTGGATTGGCACAGAGGCAGGGCACGCCACGTTCGGCAGCCGGACGCAGCCGATCACGATAGGCATCGAGGCTGATGCGGTCGGCCTCACTGCCCAGAAGCAGAATGAGGTCGCAGCGCGCCGCGTCTTCCGTGCGATCGAGGCCAAGGCCAGCGAGCGCCATGGGATCGTCACCACGAGACAGCACCAGACAGGATCGGACGTTCGCCAAGGCAGTTGGCCGGTCCATCGCGAGCATGCGCCAGGCGACCTCGCCCGAACTCAGGAACCCGTCATAGCAGTCCGGCGGCAGACCGATCCGCGCCAGGCGCGCGATATTAGGCTCGGACCGCTTGCCGGAATTGGAGAGAATGAGAATGCGTTTTCCAGCCGCCCTCAGACGCTCCATCGTCTGCCGCGCGCCCGAATAGAGCGCAACGCCGTCATGGATTGTTCCGAACTGGTCGAGCAGGAAAGCATCCGCCTCGGGCAGAAGGGCGTGCATGCCGGTGACATGCCGGAACGTAATCATGGAAAGCCCCGTCATTTCCGTCGCAATTTCCTCCGCAATCGCCGCGCCTGCGGCGGCGGACACACAATTGTGCAGACACCCGCAGAGTTGACAGACGAGCGCTTCAACTCACGTGACGCTCATCAACAAAGAAAAGGAATTCATGAAATGGCCATGCAACATCTGAAGCTTCTGCTGCCCGCCGCCGGGCTTCTCCTCGGCCTCGCCGCATGCACCGAAGGCACCACCGCCCGTGAACCTGCAGTGACCGCGCCGATGGCATCCCCCGCGACGGCCGCGCCGACCAACCCCGTTCAGGGAACGGTCCCCGGCACCAACACGACGGGCGCCGCACCGACTGCACCAGGTGGTGGCGCTGGCTCGGGCGGCAGCGGAACCTAAACCGCAGCTTCCGCGATACACAAACGGGCGTCCCTCAACGGGGGCGCCCGTTTTTTTATGCAAACGCGGTTGCTAGTGGGGGAGCAAGCTGCGGAGCGTCTCCAGATGATCCAGCGTTTCCGCCAGAACACGTCGCAGCCTGACGATCTCCTCGAACTCACGGGACGGTTCTGCCGGCGCCGATGGCTTGAGGCTGGCGGGTCGCGGAACGAAGCGGAGCGGCAGCCGGCTGGATGGTGGGTCGATGGCGAGCATCGGCTCGACCGTGCTGCGCTCCTCCGGTGCGTCGTCCGCGTCCTGCTCCGGATCGTTGTCATCCATGCGCGGCGGCGGAATATCATCCGCCAATCGACCGCCGCCCTCCCGCAGAAGGCGCTGCACGCCTTTGATTGTGTAGCCTTGCGTGTAGAGGAGATGGGAAATCCGACGCAGCAGGGTGATGTCATCCGGCCGGTAATAGCGGCGGCCGCCGCCGCGCTTCAGCGGCTTCACCTGGCTGAACTTCGTTTCCCAAAATCGCAGCACATGCTGAGGGATGTGAAGATCATCGGCCACTTCGCTGATCGTGCGGAAGGCAGTGGGCGCTTTTTTGAGTTTGACGCGCGCGGCAAGGTCATCATCGTCGCGGGCAAGCGGAAGAACGCTCATGAATCGTCCCCATCATCTTCCACGACTTCGCCGTTCACGGTCCCCTTGAGGACTTGGCTCGGTCTGAAAACCAGAACACGCCGCGGCAGGATTGGCACTTCCACCCCGGTCTTCGGGTTTCGGCCGATGCGGCGGCCTTTCTGGCGAACAGAAAAGGTGCCGAACCCACTGATTTTAACAGATTCACCTGCCTCAAGAGCTGTCGAGATGCGCTCCAGCACAGATTCGAGCAAGTCCGCCGACTCGTTACGAGACAGCCCGACCTGGGTGTAAATCGTCTCGGCAAGCTGGGCGCGCGTGACTGTACTCATCATGCAACGGTAGCATTGCTGCCAGACGAGTCAACGAATCCTTCAGCTTCAACGAATTGGACGCTTCGATGGCGCTTTCGTGGCGAAGCGGAGACGTTTTACCGACTAAAGTCGAACCAGCGCCGAACCCCAGACCAAACCGCCGCCCAGCGCTTCCAGCAAGACGAGTTGGCCCTTTGCCGCCCGCCCGTCGGTCATCGCTTCCGTCAGCGCCAAAGGAATGGAGGCGGCCGAGGTATTGGCGTGGCGATCCACGGTGACCACCACGCGGGACTGCTGAATGCCAAGCTTGCGACCCATGCTGTCGATGATGCGGATATTGGCCTGATGCGGCACCAACCAGTCGATATCCGTGGCCAGAAGATGGTTGGCGGCCAAAGCCTCCTCCACCGTCTCAGTCAGGCGATGGACGGCATGGCGAAATACCTCGCGCCCGTTCATCCGCAACTTGCCTGAGAGCGGCGTGCCGGCGGCATCGGCCACGCCCACCGCGCCGTCCACGAACAGAATGTCGCCGAGGCTGCCTTGGGCATGCAGATGAGTGGACAGGATGCCGTCATTCCCCTCGCCCTCGGACGCGCGAAGGAACACGGCGCCGGCGCCATCCCCGAACAGCACGCAGGTCGAACGATCAGTGTAGTCCAGAATGCGGGAAAACCTTTCCGAGCCGATCACCAAGGCGCCACGGCAGCGACCGCAGCGGATCAGCTCGTCCGCCAAGGACAGGGCATAGACGAAGCCTGCGCAGGCGGCCGAGACATCGAAGCCGAAGCCGCGTTCGATGCCGAGCATGGCCTGGACGCGCACGGCGACGGAGGGAAACGCCTGGTCCGGCGTGCTAGTGCCGACGATGATGAGATCGACGGCGCTGGCATCGACACCGGCGAAGGCCAGGGCGCGCCGCGCAGCCGCCGTGGCCATGGCGGCCGTCGTCTCCGACGGACCCGCCCGGTGGCGCTGGCGGATGCCCGTACGCTCTCTGATCCAGGCGTCCGAGGTGTCGAGCGTCGCTGCCATCTCGTCATTGGTGACGATACGTTCAGGCAAATAGCTGCCAGCGCCGGCGAGAATCGATCGGATGGAGGACGCCACCTTATGTGCCTATTTCGCGGCCGCGAGCGGGGCTGCGATATCCGTCGCATTGGCCGATTCCGCCCGCTCGGCATCCGTCAGGCGCTCAAGCTCTTCCTGAGCGCCAAGCTTGGCGAGGCCGTCGGCGATGCCGGCCGTGAAGCCATGGGTCACCATATTCATGGCGACATCCACGGCATGGGCGAAACCCAGCGCATCCGTGCCGCCGTGAGATTTCACGACGACGCCGTTGAGGCCGACGAGGACGGCACCATTGTAGCGGCGCGGGTCTAGCCACTCGCGCAGCTTGTCCAAGCCGGAGCGGGCCAGAAAATAGGCAATCTTGGAAGACAGGCTGCTGTTGAAGACCTGGCGCAGCAACCCGCCCATCAGCTTGAGCGCGCCCTCACCCGTCTTGAGCGCGACATTGCCGGTAAAGCCGTCCGTGACGATGACATCCACCGTGCCGGCGGCGATGTCATGACCTTCGACGAAGCCATGGAAACGCGGACCAATATGGCTGGCGCGCAGGACATGCGCCGCGTGCCGCAGCCGATCGTCGCCCTTCAGCTCCTCGGACCCGACATTGAGCAGGCCGATGGTGGGTTCGGGAATGCCGAGGACGGTGCGGGCGAACATCTCCCCCATCACCGCGAACTCGACCAGATTGCGGCTGTCGCAGACGACATTGGCGCCGAGGTCGAGCATGACGACGTCGCCCCGCGCGGAGGGCACGGTGGCGGCCATGGCCGGGCGGTCGATACCGGGGAGTGTCTTGATGACGATCTTGGCGAGGGCCAGCAGGGCGCCGGAATTGCCGGCGGAGACCACGCCGCTGGCCTCACCGCCCGCGACCGCGTCAATGGCCAGACGCATGGAGGAGTTGCGCATCCGCAGCGCGACCGTGGGCTTCATGTCGCCCGTAACGAAGTCGGGCGCATGACGGATGGTGCAAGCCGCGCGGGCGCGTGGATAGGCATCCAGCAAAGCCGCAAGCTTGACTTCATCGCCGACCAGAAGAAATCGGCCGCCGGGATGGCGTTCGGCGGCCAAGGCGAGGCCAGCCACCACCATGGTCGGGGCGTCATCCCCGCCCATGGCATCCACGGCCAGGGCGAAGGGCTCCGGCACAGTGTGGTCCGTCATCCGGGCGGAAATGTTTTGCCGCCGGAGCCGATCAGGCCCGGACCGCGCCCTTGAGGGCCTTGCCCGCGCCGACCACTTCACGACCATCGTAATGGCCGCAATGGCTGCAGACGTGGTGGGGGCGACGCAGCTCCCCACAGCTTCCGCATTCCGAAAAGGCTTCTGCCTTCAGAGCGTGATGGCTGCGGCGCATGCCCTGGCGGGACGGCGAAGTCTTTCTCTTGGGAACGGCCATCGCCGGAACCCCTTTCGAACGTTATGCGGCCCCCGGCCGAAATGGCCAGATCACCGGAATCTATTGATCGCGAGGCGCGGCACTTACCAGAGCGTTAGGGGGGCGGCAAGCGCGGCCGGCACATCCCTATCACAACCCTTTCATGTCCGGCGGCGGAAATCCTTCAAAACGGCGAAGGGATTAGGCGTCTCGACTTCCGGTTCGGCGAGTTTCGCGCCGGGTTTACGGGGGTAGGGTGCCAGAGACAGGGCATATTCCTGCACGGCCGCTTCACCCAGGTCGAGCACCTCATTCTCATAGACAAGCTCGTCCGGCCCGTCCTCGAAGGCAAAGCTCGCCTCGCTTTCCACCTCCTCCGACGGAGACTCCTCGTTCACGAATCGGACTTTGAAAGCGATATCCGTCCGCTCGGTGAAATCGTCGAGCGTCACCACGCAGTTGCGGGTGGCGCGCGCGCGCAACCGCCCCTCGGCCTCATAGCCGCCGCCGCGCCGCGCGCGTTGGATTTTGAAGCTCGCGCTGAAGGCGGCGAGTTGCGGCAACGCCAGTCGCGCGGCGATGGCGGCGCATTCCTCAGGCGTCGCGCTAATCTCGCGCAGCGTTTCGGTCATGCTGATCTGCGCCAGAGGAAGAAGGCGGCTGAATTCGGGCGTGGGCGTGGAGGTCATGGGAATGCGGCTCTTAACTCAGGTAGGGGGAAGGTCGGGCAGATTTGAAACGAAAGGATAGCCGCGTCCTGGCCGAGTTGACAGCGGATCAGGGGCATGACACCCACCGCCTTCTGGCACCTCGGTCGTGGCGGAGTAGAGACAGAGGAAATGAGCTGCGTGTTCCAGACAATCTCGCCGAAACACCGGACCCGCTTCCGACATGTGGCGGCAGCCTGCATGCTGCTTAGCCTCCCACTCGGTGGCTGCAGCCTGTTCGAGGCGAATACGACGACGCGTGGCAATCCGGTCGATGTCGATGCCATCAAGCAGCTGACGCCCGGCACCACCACGACGGCCGATGTCACGGCCCTGCTCGGCTCACCGACCACGCATGAAACCTTCGACGACAATAGCTGGGTCTATATCAGCCAGATTACCCGCCCGCGCGTCGGACGCCTGCCAGGCGTCATGGAACAGCGCGTTGTGGTGCTGAACTTCGATGCCGGCGGCACGCTCCGCCAAGTGAAGGTCTATGGCCTAAAAGATGCCAAGACGGTCAGCATGCAGCCGGGCACGACCAAGACGCCGGGTACCTCCGCCTCTATCCTGCAGCAGCTTTTCGGCAATGTCGGGCGCTTCAACGGTGCCGGCGGCAACAGCGGTTCGGGTCCGGGCGGCGGCGGCGGCGGCCTCACCGGCGGTTAAGATTGGTCGGCGAAGCGCATTCCACGATCGACACTTAGAAATGGCTCCAGCCGTGGTGGGACACCGCCATTGGCTGCAACGCCTCATCGACCACCGTCACGGCCACTGCGCCTTCGGTAAAGCGCCCGACGCGGGTGAGCGGCACGCCCAAACCAGCGCAAGCCGCCGCCAGAGCCTCACCCTTCCCCGCCGGCACCGCCATCAGCAATTCGTAATCGTCACCGCCGCCAAGACATTGCGGCAGCCAGTCCGGCCCCGCCGCCCGCGCGGCTTCGGACAGCGGCACACGCGCTGCCTCGATCTCCGCGCCGCAGCCAGCAAGCCGGCACAGATGACCAAGATCCTGGAGCAGACCGTCGGACACATCGATCGCGGCGGTCACGGCGCCCGCCAATGGCAGACCGAGGCGCGGGTTCGGCACACAGTAGCGTTGCCTGAGATGGCCAGTCGGATCGGCGAGCTTGCCGAGTGAGACCGCAAGACCGAGCGCACCGTCACCGATGGTGCCCGTGACCCAGACCTCATCGCCCGGCTTGGCGCCTCGGCGCCGAATGGCCGTGCCAGGCGCAACATGGCCAATGATGGTGAGCGACAATGTCACCGGCCCCGGCGTGCTGGTGGTATCGCCGCCCAGAAGCATCACACCGAACTCGGCCTGATCGGCCGCGAGGCCGGCTGCGAAATCGGCGAACCAATGGTCCGGCGTGCCGGTGGGCGCCGAAACGGTGAGAAGATAGCCCAGCGGCACCGCGCCCATAGCCGCGAGATCGGACAGGTTCACGCGCAGCAGCTTGCGCGCGACGCCGGCGGCCGGATCGTCGGGCAGGTAATGCACGCCCGCGACCATGGCATCGGCGGCCATGACCAGTTCGCGGCCCGGTGGCGGGGCGAAGACGGCGGCATCATCCTCTAGGTCCAGCGCCCCCGGCCCCGCGAGGGGACGGAAGTGGCGGCCGATGATGCCGAATTCGGAAGGGAGCGCGTCGGACGGCAAAGGCGCGGCCTTACGCGACGGGCGCTTCCGGCGGCGTCGCGAATTCGGATGGCCGGGTGCGCCGGGCAAGGGCGTCCAACATGCCATTCACCATGCGCGGCTCATCGCCCGCGAAAAAGCCATGCGCGACGTCCAGATATTCATTGATCACCACGCGGATCGGCGGCCCGTCAGCCATGCCGAGTTCGGCGGTGCCAGCGCGCAGCAGTGCCCGCAGCACGGGGTCGAGCCGCTCAAACGGCCAATCAGCCGGCAGGCTCGCCGCGATCATGGCGTCGATCCTGTCCTGATCCTTCACCGCCGCCCGCACGATGGCCGCGAACAGTGGCACATGCGCGTCCGGCACCCGCCCGTCCTCAAACCCGCCGGCGTCCGGCACATCGCCCAGACGATGGCGCGTGAACTGGTCGATCACCGTCTCGGCGCTCTCCTCCGCCTGTTCGGTCTGGAACAGCGCCTGCACGGCCGCGACCCGCGCACCCGTGCGCGGGCGGGTCGTCTTGGAAGCGGGGGCGCGAACGGTCATCAGGGTGTTTCCATGAGCCGCAGAAGGGCCACTTGCTTGAGCATGGCGATCGCCGCTTCGGCGCCTTTGTTGTGCGCGCTGCCGGAGCGGGCGATCGCCTGATCGATGGTATCCACCGTCAGCAAGGCGGTGCCGAGGCACAGAATATGGTCGGTCGCGACCTTCATCAGGCCGTCCATCGCGGATCGGCAGATGAAATCGTAATGATCCGTCTCACCCTTCACGACGCAGCCGATGGCGATGAAGCCCTCGAAGGCGCGCTCGCTTTGGGCGGCGATGGCCAAGGCCTGCGCCAGTTCAAAGGCGCCCGCGACCTCGACCGTCTCATGCGGGGCGCCGACGCTGTCGAGCACGGCGCGCGCCCCCAGCGTCATGCCATCCACAACCTGACGGTAATAGGGCGCGATGATGATCAGAACCAAAGGCTGCTCGCCCTCGATGCGCGGGACCGCGGCGAGTTCGGCATCGGCGGTGCTCATGTCTCAGGTGTTTCTTCAGTTGCGGGCTTATCGAGAAGAGGCTGCTGATCGACAATATTGAGGCCGAAGCCTTCAAGCGCGATCAGGCTGCGGGGATGGTTGGTGAGAAGGATCATGTCCTTCACGCCGAGATCGATCAGGATCTGCGCGCCGATGCCGTAATGGCGCAGCACGTGATCCTCGACCCGGTCGGGCTCACTGAGGCCCAGCTTGCGCGCGACGGCGCCCGGCTGGGTATCGCGAAGCAAAACTATGACGCCCCGCCCGGCCTGGGCGATAGCGCGGGAGGAAGCCGCGAGGGCCGCGCGGCCGCTGCCCAGCAGATCGACGACCGGATCGACACTATGGACGCGCACCAGGCTCGCGCCCGGCGCAGCGACATCACCCTTCACCAGGGCCAGATGCTCGGTGCCGGACAGCGTGTCCTCGAAGACCTTGACCGACCAATCCCCACCTTCGAGGTCGCCGGTCCAGGTCTCATACGAGCGGCGGACCAGCTTTTCCGTGCGACGGCGATGCTGGATGAGATCGGCGATGGTGCCGAGCTTGAGGTTGTGGCGCTGCGCAAAGGCGATTAGCTCGGGCAGACGGGCCATGGTCCCGTCTTCATTCATGACTTCGCAGATTACGCCGGAGGCATTGAGGCCGGCGAGACGCGCGACATCGACCGCCGCCTCGGTATGGCCGGCCCGCACCAGGGAGCCGCCATCCCGCGCCGCGACCGGGAAGATATGGCCGGGGGTCGCGATCTCATCGCGCGGATGCTCTGAATTGATGGCGACCGCCACCGTGCGGGCGCGATCGGCCGCCGAGATGCCGGTGGTGATGCCGTGCCGCGCCTCGATCGAGACCGTGAAGGCGGACGCGTGGCGGGACCGGTTATGGGCGTTCATCAGGGACAGGCCGAGTTGCTCGACCCGCGCCCGCGTCATCGCCAGGCAGATCAGGCCGCGCGCATGGCGGGCCATGAAGTTGATCGCCTCGGTGGTCGCGAACTGGGCCGGAATGACAAGGTCACCCTCGTTCTCACGGTCCTCGTCATCGACCAGGATGAACATGCGCCCGGCCCGCGCTTCCTCGATGATCTCCGAGGTGGGCGAGATGTAATCATGCAGGGAGAAGGTGTTGATCATCGTCATAGCCCGACCTCCGTCAGCCGCGCGACGTAGCGCGCGAGCATGTCGATCTCCAGATTGACGGCATCGCCCACGCGCAGATCCTGAAAGGCCGTGACAGTGATGGTGTGGGGAATGACGTTCACGCCGAACACATCGCCCTCAACCTCGTTCACGGTCAAGGAGACGCCATCGACGGCGATGCTGCCCTTGCTCGCGATGAAGCGCGGCATGCCCGCAGGCGCACGGAACTGCCAGCGGGTGGAGCCATTCTCCGGCGTCGAGGCGATCAGCGTGCCGATGCCATCGACATGACCCGAGACCATGTGCCCGCCGAGTTCATCCCCCATGCGGAGTGGCCGTTCCAAGTTGATGGTCCGGCCGACGGTCCATCCCCCCAGCGTCGTCTTCGACAGGGATTCCGCCGAGACATCCACCGCGAACCAGTGCCCCCCCATTTCGCCTCCCATCTCGACAACCGTCAGGCAGCAGCCGGAACAGGCGATGGAGGCGCCGAGCACCACGCCGGGCAGCCCGCGCCAGACGTCTTGATCCATCGGCACCGCGATCCGCAGCCGCATGTCCTGGCCGTCACCGATCGGGGTGACGGCGGTCACGGTGCCGACGCCCGAAACTATGCCTGTGAACATTCTGACCCTTTGGAGATGATCTGGCTCTACGTCGGCTCGGGCTCGACCCGGTCGCTCAACTCGCCCAGGAACTGCTCGAAATCCTTCGCCTCGCGAAAATTGCGATAGACACTGGCAAAGCGGACATAGGCCACGTCGTCCACCTCCTTCAATGTCTCCATCACCAGTTCGCCGATCTGCTTGCTTGGAACATCGGCATCGCCGCTCGATTCGAGCTTGCGCACGATGCTGTTCACGATGCGGTCGATCCGCTCCTCCTGCACCGGCCGCTTGCGCAGCGCGATGCGGATGGAGCGGGCCAGCTTGTCGCGGTCGAAGGGCACGCGCCGCAGGTCAGATTTCACGACCACCAATTCGCGCAACTGCACCCGCTCGATGGTGGTGAAGCGCTGGCTGCACGCGCCGCAGAACCGCCGGCGCCGGATCGCCGTCCCATCTTCGCTGGGCCGGCTATCCTTCACCTGGGCATCGTCGTTTCCGCAGAACGGGCAGCGCATTCAGCAGCCCGTTAATTCGGGTAGATCGGGAAGCGGGCGCACAGCGCCTGCACACGCCGGCCGACCTTGGCTTCGATCAGCGTGTTCTCACTGTCGTTGGAACCCGAAAGGCCAGTCAGAACCTCATCGATCATCTCGCCGACCTGGCGGAATTCCGCCACGCCGAAGCCGCGCGTGGTGGCCGCCGGGGTGCCGAGGCGAATGCCCGAGGTCACGGCCGGCTTCTCGGGGTCGAAGGGAATCGCGTTCTTATTCGCGGTCATATGCGCCCGCTCCAGGCTGCCCTCGGCGGCTTTGCCGGTGACGCGCTTGGGCCGCAAATCGACCAGCAGCAGATGGCTGTCGGTGCCGCCGGTCACGATGGCGAAGCCGCGCTCGACCAGCGTCTCGGCCAGAACCTTCGCATTCTCCACCACCGCCTGCTGATACAGGCGGAACTCGGGGCGCAGCGCTTCCCCGAAGGCCACTGCCTTGGCGGCGATCACATGCATCAGCGGGCCGCCCTGGAGGCCGGGGAAAATTGCCGAATTGATGCGCTTGCCGAGGTCGAGGTCGTTGCTCAGGATCATGCCGCCGCGCGGGCCGCGCAGGGTCTTATGCGTCGTCGTCGTCACGACATGGGCATGGGGAATCGGGCTCGGGTAGACGCCGGCCGCGACCAGGCCCGCGAAATGGGCCATATCGACCATGAAGACGGCGCCGACTTCGTCGGCCACCTTGCGGATGCGGGCGAAATCGATGATGCGAGGATAGGCCGAGCCGCCGGCGATGATCAGCTTGGGCTTCCCCTCGCGCGCCTTCTGCTCCAGCTCCTCGTAATCCAGCAGGCCGTCATCGCGGCGCACGCCGTATTGCAGGGCGTTGAACCATTTGCCGGACAGGTTGGGCGCGGCACCGTGGCTGAGATGGCCGCCGGCGGCCAGGCTCATGCCGAGGAAGGTATCGCCCGGGCTCAGCAGCGCGAGCATGACGCCCTGATTGGCCTGGGCGCCGGAATGGGGCTGAACATTGGCGAAGGCGCAGCCGAAGATTTCCTTGGCGCGGTCGATGGCGAGCTGCTCGGCCACATCGACGGCGGCGCAACCACCGTAATAGCGGCGGCCCGGATAACCCTCGGCATATTTATTGGTGAGAACGCTGCCCTGGGCGTCCATCACCGCGCGAGAGACGATGTTCTCGCTCGCGATCAACTCGATACCGTCCTGCTGCCGACCGAGTTCCCGTGTCAGCGTGGCGGCGAGAGCGGGGTCCGTCTCCTCCACAGAGGCGGAAAAGAAGCGTGCGAGGCTGGAGGGCAGCAGCTCGTTCATGGCGAGATTCCTGTTGGACGGTCCCGGCAAAGGGAGAATGACGCAGCATAGCCGGACGAGCCTCTTAACACGGTCGTGAAGCCCCGGTGAACCATCGCCTTCCCAAGGCTGGGTTGCCTGTCGTGATGGGAGGAAGCAACGGTATAAGACCGCATCGCTCAGCCAGGGTTCTTGCTCATGACCGACAGCCGCTTCCCCCAGACCCGCCTCCGCCGCAACCGCCATGATGGCTGGACCCGCCGGCTGGTGGCGGAAAACCGTCTGTCGGTAGACGATCTGATCTGGCCGATCTTCATCCGCGCCGGCCACGGCGAAACCACCGATGTCGGCTCCATGCCCGGTGTGCAGCGCGTGACGCTCGATCGGCTCGCCGGCCATGTGGAAGCGGCGGTGCGCCTGGGTGTGCCCGCCATTGCCTTATTCCCCGTCACACCGGTGGAATTGAAGAACCCTGAGGGGACCGAAGCGACAAACCCCGATAACCTGATCTGTTCCGCCTCACGCATCCTCAAGGCGGAATTTCCGGATGTCGGGCTGGTGGGGGATGTCGCCCTAGACCCGTACACCAGCCATGGCCATGACGGTGTGATCCGCGAAGGCTATGTGCATAACGACGATACCCTGCCGATCCTGGCGCGGCAGTCACGAATCCAGGCCGAGGCCGGCATCGATATCATCGCCCCGTCGGACATGATGGACGGCCGAATCGCCGCCATTCGCGCCGAACTGGACGGCGCAGGCCTGATCCATACGCGCATCATGAGCTATGCCGCGAAGTATGCGAGCGCCTTTTATGGTCCCTTCCGGGACGCCATGGGTTCGGCCAGTGCCCTGAAGGGCGACAAGAAGACCTATCAGATGGACCCCGCGAATTCCGACGAGGCCCTGCGCGAAGTGGCGATGGATATCGCCGAGGGCGCCGACATGATCATGGTCAAGCCGGGCATGCCCTATCTCGACATCATCCGCCGGGTGCGGGATCGGTTCGAGGTACCGACCTTCGCCTATCAGGTGTCCGGCGAATACGCGATGATCATGGCCGCCGCCGGCCATGGCTGGATGGATGAGGAGCGCGCGATGATGGAGAGCCTGCTGGCCTTCAAGCGCGCCGGATGCCGGGGCGTGCTGACTTATTTCGCGCCCGCCGCTGCCCGGGTTCTCCGCGATTTGTAGGCCCCGCCCGGCCTGTCTCGCGTTTTTCACGGCGGCCCGGATTGCGGCAGACCTTTCCGTCGTTATCTTGGGCTCTCACGCCTCGGGAACCCCACCATGCTGAACGCTTATGTTGCTGCGGTGGGCCAGCCCCTGACCGAAATGCCGGCCGACGGCGATCTCAGCACGGCGCAATGGATCGATCTGTTCGAGCCGACTGAGGAAGAAAAGCAGCGCGTCTGCAACGCGACCGGGCTTCGCATCGCCTCGATGGAAGAACTCGACGAGATCGAGAATTCCAGCCGGCTCGCCTTTGATGGTACCGCCCTCTACCTCAGCATGCCGCTGGTCGCGAAGGTCGACGGGATGGAGGCCAATACCAAGCCGCTCGGTTTCGTGGTTACCAAGGACCGGATCATCACAATCCGCTTCATCCGCAGCGCGGCGCTGCACAACTTCCTCGATCAGATGCAGCGCGCGCCTTTGGAATCCGGCTCAGCCATGGACATCTTCATCCTTGTTCTCGAGTCGATCACCGATCGGATGGCGGATATCCTGGAGCGGGTGCGTGACGAGCTTGACCGCATTTCCAAGCAGATCTTCACAGAAGACACGGCCGGGATGCGCGGGCGCAAGCAGGACCTGGAGTTGCAGAACGTCATCAAGGCGATCGGGCGCGCCGGGGATCAGATGTCACGCGTGCGGGACAGTTTGCTGGGCATCGGGCGCATCGTGCCGTTTACGGCGCAAGTCGCAGCCCCTTGGATCGACCGCGATTTGCGCGACCGCATGAAATCCATCCGTCAGGATGTGGCGTCCCTCAGCGACTACGACATGCATCTCAATGGCAAGATGCAGTTCCTGCTGGATGCGACGCTCGGGCTGATCAACACGACGCAGAACAATATCATCAAGGTTCTGACGGTCGTCTCCGTCGTCGGCGTGCCGCCCACCCTGGTCGCCAGCATCTACGGCATGAACTTCAAGGACATGCCGGAACTCAACTGGGCGTTTGGGTATCCGTACGGCCTCACACTGATCGTTCTGTCGGCGGTTCTGCCGCTGGTCTGGTTCCGGATGCGCGGCTGGCTGTGATGACGCCGCTCTAACGAACGTGGTCGCGGTCGGCCATGAGGCGATGCAGCGTCGGTTCGATGGAGGTCGCGATCATCTCCATGCCCCGCGCATCGGGATGCAGCGCCAAGGGCGCACCGTCCGGCGTTTGGCCGCGCAAGTCCGCCGCATGCGGATCGAGATAGAGGGAGACATCGACGCGGCCGTTCTTGAGGAACGACGCCCCGACGTCCATGAAGGTGACATGCGACCGATCACGGTAGGCGCGCGCGAGATCGGCATCCAGCACCGCCGTATTCTCGGAAATCCACGGTGACCTCTGGCTCGGCAGAACACCCAGCAACAGGATCTGCGTCTGCGGTAGCTTGCGCCTGAGGATGCCGATGATGGCGTCGATACCGGCGCGCGTCTTGGCCGCATCCCAATGCACGCGGCCGAAGTTATTGGCGCCGATCAGCAGCACCAGCGCGCGGGGCGCGATGCCATCGACCTCGCCATGGTCCAGCCGCCAGATCACATTGGCGGTCGTATCGCCCTTGAAACCCATATTGACGGCCGCGCGATCGCCATAGAAGCGCTGCCAGATCGGCGCGATATCGCCCCAAGGCTGCGGCGTCGTCCGCTCCCAGTTCTCGGTGATCGAATCGCCAAGCCAGACGAGGCTCACGTCCCCCCGACGCACCCGCGCGAGGCTTTCCGCAAAGCGCGTCCGCCACCAGGGCAGATCCTGGCGGTCGATGGGCATGGTGGCGAGATTGGCCGGCGCCGCGACCGCACCGGAGGCGGGTTGCAGGATCACGACCAGGGCTAGAGCGAGCAAGACGCGACGAAAGGTCATGGCCTGCTTCTAACCGACCAGGGCGAGAAACCCGAAACTGCCGATGCCGGCCAGGATGCAGTAGATGGCGAAGGGCGTCAGCGCCCAATGCTCATGGCCACGGAAATAGCGCATCAGGAAGGCGATGCTCGCCAGCGCCGTGACGCCGGCGACGACCGCCGAGACCAGCGCCAGGCTCATCGCGCCTTGGGCGGCACTGTCATGCATCAGCTTGGGCACTTCCAGCACGGCGGCGGCGACGATCACCGGCGTCGCGATCAGGAAGGAGAAATGCGCAGCGCCCTCATGGTCCACGCCGCGCAAAACGGCGCCCAGGATGGTCGCGCCGGAGCGGGAGATGCCGGGGATCAGTGCCAGGCACTGCCACAACCCGATGATGGCGGCATCGGTGGTGGTGAGCGTGGAGAGCGCGCGGGTGGACACGGTGTTGCGGCCCTTCAAACGTTCGCCGCCGAGCAACAGCAGGCCGTTCACCACCAGGAAGGCGGCCGCGATCAGCGGCGTCGCGAAGACGCGCCGCAGAACATGCTCCAGCCCCAGGCCGAGGATCACGACCGGAATGGTGGCCACGACGATGAGCACGAAGACGCGCCGACCCTCGCGCACCGCGTGGCTGTCACCCATGCCGATGACGCCCTTCAGGATCGCCAGCCAGTCGCGCCAGAAGAAGCCGAGCAGGGCGAGCGCCGTGCCGACATGCAACATCACCAGAAAAGGCAGAAAACCGGGGCTTTGCAGGTCGAGATGCCAGCCGAGCAGCGCCGGCAGGACGACCGCATGGCCGAGGCTGCTGACCGGAAACAGCTCCGTCGCGCCCTGAACAACGGCGATAATAATGGCGTGCAGCGGGTCCATGACGGTCCATTCCAAGATGCGGCGCCTTCATAACCGTATGGGCGGAGGTCGCAATCACCCGTTTCTTGCTATAGGCGGCCGGTGACAAACGATCAGAAGACGTACGCCCCCTCCACTGACCCCACCCGCGCAGGCGCCCTCGCCCTGCTCGCGGCGGTGCTCGACCGGCATCGACCGCTGGAGGAGGCGATGGACGCCTTGCCGGCGATGGAGCCGCGCGACCGTGCGGCGGCGCATCGGCTGGCCGCCGCCGCCATCCGCCGGCGCGGCACCATCGATGCGGTGCTGGAGCCATATCTGGCCCGCACGCCCTCGACCCAAGTGATGCATATCCTGCGGCTTGGCGCTGCCGGGCTGTTGTTTCTCGACACGCCGCCGCATGCGGCTGTCGGCACGGCGGTCGATCTTGCCCGCGCGAAGGGCCTGCCGAAATTCGCAGGCATGGTGAACGCCGTGCTGCGCCGCGTCTCCGAAGGCGGTCGCGCCGCCTTGGAGGAACTGGATAGTCCGCGACTCGATACGCCGCCCTGGCTCTGGACCTCCTGGGGCAGCGACGCGCGCGATATCGCGACTGCGCATCAGACCGAGGCGCCGCTGGATCTGACCATGAAGCCCGGCGCCACGCCGCCCGAGGGTGGCGTTCTGCTGTCGAACGGCTCCGTGCGGTTCCCGGCCGGCACCCATGTGACGGAACTGGCGGGGTTCGAGGAGGGCAATTTCTGGGTGCAGGACGCGGCGGCAGCCCTGCCCGCCATGCTGCTCGGCGCCCTGCCCGGCCAGCGCATCGCCGATCTCTGCGCCGCGCCGGGCGGCAAGACCGCGCAGCTCGCGGCCAGCGGCGCGCATGTCACGGCCGTCGAGTCGAATGCTCATCGCATGCAGCGGCTGACCGCCAATATGGTTCGGCTTGGCCTTGCGGCTGATCTGGTGCGGGCCGACGCCGCAAAATGGCGCCCCGAGGCACCGCTGGACGGCGTTCTGCTGGACGCGCCCTGCAGCGCCACCGGCACCATCCGCCGGCATCCCGATGTGCCTTATCTGAAGAAGCAGAGCGACATCGCGACGCTCACGGTGATGCAGGACCAGCTTCTGGCCGCCGCCACCGGCATGCTCAAGCCCGGCGGCAAGCTGGTCTATGCGGTCTGTTCCCTCCAACCGGAGGAAGGGCCGGCGCGTGCGGCAGCGGCGGTCGCTCGCCTGCCGCTCGATATCGATCCTATCAAACGATCAGAACTGCCGGAACTCGCCGCCGCCATCGGTCGGGACGGGACGGTGCGAACGCATCCCGGATTATGGCCGCAGCATGGCAGCTTGGACGGCTTCTTCATTGCGCGGTTCACGCGGGTTTGAAACGACCGGGCAAACGCAAGGATCTGACGAGATTTTGAGCCGAATTGCCCACTCGGCAGGCCTGCCATCGGGTTTTTGTGCATCGCGACACATGGTTTGGTGACTATCTTATCTTCAGCAAGACTTGCAGAGGAGATCGTTCCATATGGCCCAGAATTCTCGCCAGACTCATGTCGATAACAGCGTCGAATCGCTGTCTTTGACGGTCAGCGCCGACGAGGCACGGGCGATCGACAGCTGGTCCGCCGCGCATCACATCGATGACCGTTCCGAAGCCGTTCATCGGCTGGTCAATTTGGCTCTTGATGCCGATTTCGCGGCTGACGACACCCATCTGAGATAGCCGTCTGCCCGCACCCTGAAACGGGTGCATGGCCCCCGCCCGCGTCACGCGGACGGGGCAGTTTCTTTATCCTCGCTTCCGCGGCGTCATTCCGCTATGTGTGCGCCGCAACATACGCCCTGCCCCTGACGGTCATGCCGTCACCGGCGGGGCGTTTATCGTACGCACCCCAAGATCGGGCTTCGAGCCGGGTCCAAAGCCGGAAGACGTTATGGACATTCGCAATATCGCCATCATCGCCCACGTCGATCATGGCAAGACCACGCTCGTGGACGCCCTTCTGAAGCAGTCCGGCGCTTTCCGGGAAAATCAGCATGTGGTCGAGCGCGCGCTCGACCGGAACGATCTGGAGCGCGAGCGCGGGATCACCATTCTCGCCAAATGCACCAGCGTCATCTGGAAAGAGACACGCGTTAACATCATCGATACGCCGGGCCATGCCGATTTCGGCGGTGAGGTCGAGCGCATCCTGAGCATGGTCGATGGCGCCATCCTCCTGGTCGATGCCGCCGAGGGCGTTCTGCCGCAGACCAAGTTCGTGCTCGGCAAGGCCCTGGCCCGTGGCATCCGCCCGATCGTGGTCGTCAATAAGATCGACCGTTCCGACGCGCGTGCCGACGAAGTCCATAACGAGGTCTTCGACCTCTTCGCCGCCCTCGACGCGACAGAGGAGCAGCTCGACTTCCCGACCCTGTTCGCCTCCGGCCGTCAGGGTTGGGCCGATCTGGAAATGAACGGCGCGCGCAAGGATCTGTCGCCGATGTTCGACCTGGTGCTGAGCCATGTTCCGGCGCCGAACCTGGTCGTGGACGCGCCGTTCGCGATGCTCGCCTCCATCCTCGACTACGACAACTTCCTCGGCCGCGTCCTGACCGGCCGCGTCGAGCAGGGCCGCGCCCGCCTCAACATGCCGCTGAAGGTGCTCCGCGCGGACGGCACGGTCGTCGAGACCGGCCGCCTGACGAAGCTGATGTCCTTTAACGGCCTCGACCGCGTGCCGGTCGATGAGGCGCAGGCCGGCGATATTATCGCCATCGCAGGCCTGACCGATGCTACCATCCCGGACACGCTCGGCTCGCCTGACCTGCTGTTGCCCATCCAGGCGATCCCGGTCGATCCGCCGACCCTGTCCATGACCTTCCGCGTGAATGACGGCCCGCTCGGCGGCCGCGAGGGCAAGAAGGTCACGTCCCGCCAGATCCGCGATCGCTTGATGCATGAAGTGCAGGGCAACGTGGCCCTGAAGATTACCATCAGCACTGAGACGGACGCCTTCGAAGTGGCAGGCCGCGGCGAATTGCAGCTCGGCGTGCTCATCGAGCAGATGCGCCGTGAAGGTTTTGAGCTGACCATCGGTCGCCCCCGCGTCCTGACGCGCGCCAATCCGGAAACGGGTGAGCGCGAGGAGCCGATGGAAGACGTGCTGGTCGATGTGGACGAGCCCTATTCCGGCGTCGTCGTCGAGAAGATGAGCCGCCGCAAGGGCCAGTTGCAGGACATGCGCCCCTCCGGCGGTGGCAAGCAGCGCCTGACCTTCCGCATGCCCAGCCGTGGCCTGATCGGCTATCACGGTGAATTCCTGACCGATACCCGCGGTTCGGGCATCATGAACCGTCTCTTTGCGGGCTACGGTCCCTGGCAGGGCGTCATCGAAGGCCGCCGTAACGGCAGCCTGATCTCCAACCTCGATGGCGAGGCCGTGCAGTATTCGCTGTGGTATTTGCAGGAGCGCGGAACGCTCTTTGTGAACCCCGGCGACAAGGTCTACACCGGCATGATCGTCGGCGAGCATAGCCGCGACAATGATCTCGACGTGAACGTGGTCAAGGAAAAGAAGCTCACCAATATCCGCGCCGCCGGCAAGGATGATGCGATGCTGCTGATCCCGCCCCGCCGCATGTCGCTGGAGCAGGCGATTGCCTATGTCGAGGATGACGAGTTGGTGGAAGTGACGCCGGCGGCGATCCGTCTGCGCAAACGCCATCTCGACCCGAATGCCCGCAAGCGCGCCGATCGCTCTTCGGACTCCGACGCGGCGTAAGGCGGCGACAAAAACCCCCGGGCATCCCCCGGGGGTTTTTCGTTGTGGGTGTTCTTCGCACCTCACTCCGTTGCATGTAACGCACCAATGATGTAACATTACATGGAATGTGGAGGATGAAGGCAATGGCAACGCCTCCCGGGAATGCCCGCGTTCAGAAGCACCGCGACGCGTTGCGCCACGCGGGTCTGCGACCGGTGCAGATTTGGGTGCCGGATACGCGGCGGCCGGAGTTCGCGGCGGAATGTCGGCGGCAATCCGTTCTCGTGGCAGAAGCCGATCGGTCTGATATGGGTTTGCGCCAGTTCATGGATGAGGCCATCGCGGATCTTGACGGCTGGACCGCATAGTGCGGGGCGACTTGCTGACAGTGGCCGTCCACGGCGATTTCGGAAAACATCGCCCCGCATTGGTCATCCAAGCCGATCAGTTCAGCGAGCACACCACCGTCACCGTGTTGCCGCTGTCGAGCAGCATGGTCGATGCGCCCTTGCTCCGCATCACTGTGCAGCCCAGCACTGAGAACGGTCTGCGAGCACCGTCCCAGGTGATGATCGACAAGGCCACGACGATTAAGCGCGAGAAGGCGGGGTCGGCCTTCGGTCGCATCGAAACCGCGACGTTGGTAGAGATCGAGCGATGTTTGGCCGTCTTTCTGGGCATCGCGAAGTAACACACGAGGGTTTGCGCGGGTGACGAATCGCCCGTTTGCGTGACACCCTGCGGCATGTCGGAACCCCGCCCCGAGTCCCTCACCCTCCGCGCCATCCTGACCGATCGGCGCCTGCTCCTGATGACGGGCTTCGGCTTCGCCTCTGGCCTGCCGCTGCCGTTGTCGGGTTTTACCCTGCGGCAATGGATGGCCGAAGGCCATCTCGGCCTCGGCGTCATCGGCCTCACCGCCTATATCGGCCTCGCCTATTCCCTCAAATTCCTCTGGTCGCCGGTCTTCGACAACGCCGCGCCCGGCCCCCTCGCCGCACTCGGCCGCAGGCGCGGCTGGCTGCTCGCCGTCCAACCGCTACTGACCCTCGCCTGTCTGGCGATGGTCCTGGCGAGCCCGACCGCCGCGCCCATGTTGCTCATCACCTTCGCGGCCCTGCTCGCCTTCTGCTCGGCGAGCCAGGACACCATCATCGATGCCTGGCGCATCGAGAGCTTTCCCGAGGCGCAGCAGGGCACGGCCCTCGCCGGCTATATCTGGGGTTATCGCGCCGCCCTATTGATTTCCGGCGCCGGCGCCATCGCGCTGGCCACGCCCTGGGGCTGGCACGGCGTCTTTGCCGCTATGGCCGCGCTGACGCTCATCGGCCCGATCGTCACCCTGCTCGCGCACGAGCCTGAACCGGGCGCCGCCGTGGCGCGCATGCTGACGGAAACGCTGTCCTTCGCCCAACGGTTCGCCCGCTCGGTGATCGAGCCGCTGGGCGAATTCATGAGCCGGAAGGGCGCTTACACAATCCTCGTCTTCATCGTGCTGTTCCGCCTGGGGGAAGCAATGGCCGGCACCATGCTGCCGCCCTTCTATCGCTACCTCGGCTTCGACCGCGCCCAGGTGGCGCTTGCCAACGGCCCGACCTCCCTCGCCGCCGTTCTGATCGGCGCAGCACTCGGCGGCTGGCTGGTCGTGCGCATCGGCACCGGCCGCGCCTTGCTCATCACCGGCTGCTTCCAGACGCTCTGCATGGCGATGTATGCCGTGCTGTCCTACAATCCAGGCAACCACCATGTTCTGATCGCCACCGTGGCGATCGAGGCTTTCGCCGAGGGGCTCGCCGACGCCGCCTTCATCACCTACCTCTCGGGGCTCTGCGATCGGCGCCATACCGCCACGCAATATGCCCTGCTCTCCTCCATCGCGGCGCTGGCGCTGCGAACCGTCGGCGGCCTGTCCGGCTTCATGGCGGCGGCGCTGGGCTGGCACGCCTTCTATGTGATGACGGCCCTGGCCACGCTTCCCTCGATCGCAGTGATGGTCTACCTCCTGACCTATTATCCGCCGGAACGACGTCGGATCGCACAGGAGGGATAGCCGTATGGCTGTGTCCAAAATCCACGACAGCGCGACGAACGCTCTGGCCGATGTTCTGAAGGACGGCATGCTCATCCTGTCCGGCGGCTTCGGCCTCTGCGGCATTCCGAGCGCCCTGATCGCCGCCATCCGCGACAGCGGCGTCACCAACCTGACCATCGTTTCCAACAATGCGGGCATCGACGGCGTCGGCCTCGGGGTGCTGCTGGAGACCAAGCAGGTCAAGAAGATGGTCTCGTCCTATGTCGGGGAGAACAAGCTGTTCATGCAGCAGTTCCTGGCGGGCGAGTTGGAGATCGAGTTCAATCCGCAGGGCACGCTGGCCGAGCGCATTCGCGCCGGCGGCGCCGGCATTCCGGCCTTCTTCACCCGCACCGGCTATGGCACCTCGGTCGCCGAGGGCAAGGAAACCCGGCAGTTCGAAGACGGGCATCACTATGTGATGGAACGCGGCATCGTGGGTGACCTTGCCATCATCCATGCCTGGAAAGGCGATAGCGAGGGCAACCTGATCTACCGAAAGACCGCGCGCAATTTCAACCCGATGATGGCGACCGCCGCCAAGATGACGGTCGTCGAAGTCGAGGAATTGCACGATGCCGGCAGCTTCGACCCCGATCATATCGTGACCCCCGGCATTTACGTGCAGCGGCTTGTGAAGCTGGACCACATCGACAAGCGTATCGAACAGCGCACCACGCGCCCGCGCGCCGCGTAAGGAGAGCGACCATGGCCTGGACCAGGGACGACATGGCGGCCCGCGCCGCGCGCGAAGTGCAGGACGGGTTCTACGTCAACCTCGGCATCGGCATCCCGACCCTGGTGGCGAATTTCATTCCGCCCGGCCTGTCGATCATCCTGCATAGCGAAAACGGCATGCTCGGCATGGGACCGTTTCCTTATGAGGGCGAGGAAGACGCCGACCTCATCAATGCCGGCAAGCAGACCGTGACGGTGCTGCCCACCACCAGCTTCTTCGACAGCGCCGAGAGCTTCGCGATGATCCGGGGGGGGCACATCAACCTGTCCATCCTCGGCGCGCTTCAGGTGGCCGAGAATGGCGACCTCGCCAACTGGATGGTGCCGGGCAAGATGGTGAAGGGCATGGGCGGCGCCATGGACCTCGTCGCCGGCGTCAAGCGCGTGGTGGTGCTGATGGAGCATACCGCCAAGGGCGAGGCGAAGATCCTGCGTGCGTGCACCCTGCCGCTAACAGGCAAGGGCGTGGTCGATCTCATCATCACCGATCTCTGCGTCTTCGACGTCGCCCGGCCGGGCCTGACGCTGGTCGATCTCGCGCCGGGCGTGACGGTGGAGGAGGTGCGCTCCAAGACCGAAGCGCCCTTCACCGTGCATGGGGATCTCGCGAAGGCGGCCTAGGCGCGGGAGAGGCGCCAGATCGGGATCGCCAGCGCCGCGCCCGCGATCGTGGCGACGGCAGCGAGGGACGCCATGGCGGTGAACAGCCCGAACCAGGTGGCGAGCAGACCGATGCCCAAGACCGGCAATAGATTGCCGGTATAGCCTGCGACATAGGTCAATGACACGATGGTCGCGCGCCCGTTCGCCGGCGCACTGCGGCTTCCCAGCGCGGCGGCGCCGGAAAAGCACGCCCCGTAGCCGAGGCCCGTGCAAAGCGTGCCGAGGCCGAAGAGAATGGCCGAGCCGATGGCGGCGGCAAACGTCGCGATCACTACCCCGCAGGGCAGCATCACCACGCCGACCAGCAGCACCTTCAATGGCGGCCGCTTGCGGCAAGCAAGCTGCGCGCTGCCGCCGACAACTTGAAAGACCGCGACGGTCAGGCCGGCCAGCGCCGGATTGCTGATGCCGACGAGACGCCGCGCGAAGCTCGGGCCCAGGCCGAGAAAGGTGCCGGCGACCATGAAAGTGAGCGCCAAACCGGCGCAGGCGACGAAAAAGGGTGCGCCCGCTTCGCGTATCAGCGCGCCCAGTTTCGGTGACACCCGGTCGCGCCGCGCGACAGGTGTAGCTTGCGCTGAGGCCCAAGGCGCCAGCCACAATCCGATCAGTACGACCAGGGCCGCCACCGCGAGCAGAACGAAGGGTGTCACGGTCGGCGCCGCGCCGGTTTGTATGGCGATACCACTGACCACGGGACCGATGACGCCGCCGGCTGTCATCGCGACGGTCGCCACCACCGCCGCGCGGGTGCCGTCCCGCGCCGGATCGAGTTCGAGCAGCGCCGCCGTCGCCGGACCCACGGCCGCGCCAGTTCCGATACCGGCGAGAATGCGCCCGACCAGAAGCATCGGCACGCTCTGAGCCACGGCCATGACGACCGCGCCGATGAGGACGGCCACCAGGCCGGTGCATAGCAACAGGCGGCGGTCCCCCAGGAGATCGGAAATGCGGCCGAGCAAGCACAGAGCAAGCAGCGTGCCGGCACAATAGGCGGCATAGATCGCCGTCAGAACCGAGGCGTCGAAATGCCAGCGATCCTGATACAGGCTGTAGAGCGGCGACGGCGCACCACTCCCGCAGAGCGTGACGGCGATCGCGGCGATGACCAGCGCCCTTGCCGCGCGCGGGTTGGGTCGCGCGTCGGCCCGTGCAGGCGAAAGGCCAAGCGACATGGGAGACTTTCGAGAGGCTGGTCTTGAGAAGCGTCATTCGCGCACGCGATGCGCGAACCTACCCGCTCGGGCACCTTAACGGCATATGGGCGCCACAGCGGGTAGGTCCGCGGATCAAGTGCGCGGATGACAACTAGAACGGGGTGCCGGGTAACGGGTGATTTTGCCTAGCGCAGAGACTCGTATTTCTCCAACTGCCACGCGGCCGGTTCCGCCGCCGCATCCGTGTACCAAGTATCGACATGCGGAAAGGCGCGCACGGCGTCACAATAGGCGCGCGACGCATCGCTCAGCGGCGGCGCATAGGTCAGCAAGCGCGCAACCACGGGCGCGAACATGATGTCGGCCCCCGTGAAGCGCTTGCCGAACAGGAAGGGGCCGTCTTCGCCGAATTCGTGCCGCGCCTCCTCCCACACCGCCTCGATGCGCGCGATATCGGCGAGCGCACCTTCGGTCTGCCCCAACCCCGCATAATCGTCCCGTCCGATATTCATCGGCATGGCCTGGCGCAGGTCGCGGAAGGAGGCGTGCATTTCGGCGGCGACCGCCCGCGCCATCGCGCGCGCACGGCGGCCCTTGGGCCACAGCTTCGGCTCAACCTCGGCGCAGTATTCGATGATGGCCAGGCTTTCCCAGACACGCGCGCCGTCATGCTCCAAATAGGGGACTAGCCCGCTGGGCGTCGCGTCCTTCACGGCCGAGGTCTGGCCACCGGCCAGGGGAATGAGGACCTCTGTCACGTCGAGGCCCGCGCAGGCGACGGCCAGCCAGCCGCGCATGGACCAGGATGAGTAGCGTTTCGTGCCGATGACCAGGCGTCCGTCGCTCATTGTCGTATCCACCGATTGTCCTGGCTTCAAAGTCACCGAGGTGCGGGGCCGAGACAACCTCCACTTATGCGCGGCCGGAATGACATATCTTCAAAACCGCACATAGACGTTATCATAACAGGCGTTATGGTCATGGTTGTGAGCAGTTTCCCCCAAGAGGATGACCTCCTCCTCCTCATCAGCGACACGGCGCGCATGATCGGCACTTATGCTGATCGGCTGGCGCGTCGGCATGGCATGACCAAGGCGCAATGGGTGGTGATGATCCGCCTCGATCGCAATCCCGGCCTCTCCCAAAAAGACCTCGCCGATATGATGGAAGTCGAGCCGATCACCGTCGGCCGCCTCGTCGATCGTCTGGAGCGGCGCGGGTTCGTCGCGCGTGAGCCGGATGAGCAAGACCGTCGCATCTGGCGCCTGCGCCTTTTGCCGGCGGCGACCCCGCTTCTCAAGATCATGGCCGGTCATAAAGCGGATATTGCCGCGATGCTCGGCTTCGGAATCCCGGATGCGGTCGCCGCACCCATGCGGGTCGGCCTGATGCAGGCCAAGGCCAATGTGACGGCCGCGTTGAAAAACGCGGATGGGCCGGGCGACCGGGACGACAGCAAACAGGCAGCGAGCGTCTAGAATGAACCAGATTTCGACGCGCGACCGCACCACGGCGGACGCGGGCAATACGCCTACGCCTGGCTCGGCCCAACCCGGACAATCCGCGGCACAGGCCCCGGCCGCTAAGCCACCTGCCAAGCGACGCAGCCTGCTGCGCCCGATCCTCATGCTCGGCGGCATCGGCGTGGTGGTGGTCGGCAGCGGCTATTTCTGGCTGAACGGTGGCCGCTACATGTCCACCGACGACGCCTATGTGCAGGCGGCCGAGGTCAATGCCACCACCGACGTCTCCGGCATCGTCGGCCAGATCGACGTGCATGAGGGCGACACGGTCAAGGCGGGTCAGCCGCTGTTCCGGTTGGGCCAGCATCACTTCCAAATCGCGCTAGACGGTGCGCGCGCCAAATTGGCGCAGACGGCGCTGATGCTGACGGCCATGGAACAAGACTACCAGCGCATGCTGCGCGACAGCGATACCGCCAAGGCCCAGGTCGCCGGCGACCAGGCGAGCTTCGGGCGCTATGCCTCCCTCATTAAAAGCGGTGGCGTGACCCGCGCCGAATATGACGACGCGAAATACAAGCTGCAGGCCGACCAAGCGAATGTCGCGGCACTGGATGAGGCCGCGAAAACCCAGCTCGCCAAGCTCGGCGGGGATGCGACCAAGCCTGTCGAGCAGATGCCCGATTACCTCAGCGCTCAGGCGGATGTGGCGGAGGCGCAGCGTCAGCTCGACCATACGATCGTGCGCGCGCCGTTCAACGGCATCGTCACGAACGTCGAATCCTTGCAGCGCGGCCAATACCTCATGGCGTCAGCGTCGGCCTTCGGCATCGTCTCGACCGATGACGTCTTCATCACGGCGCAGCCAAAGGAGACGCAGCTCACGCATGTGCGGGAAGGCCAGCCGGTCACCATCACCGTGGACAGCTATCCCGGCAGCAGCTGGAAGGGCGAGGTGCAGTCCATCGCCCCGGCCTCTGGCTCCCAGTTCTCGCTGCTGCCCGCTGAAAATTCCTCCGGCAATTGGGTGAAGGTGGTGCAGCGCATCCCCGTTCGCATCAAGATCACCGGCGGTCCCACCACCATGCCGCTGCGCGCCGGCATGAGTGTCGTCGTCTCAGTCGATACGGGCCATATCCGGCACGTCCACGATCTGATCCCATAACGCCATGAGCGAGACGCTTCCGCTTCACGCCCGGATCACGCCCGCCACGCGCATGATCATCACGGTCTGCGTCATGCTCGCGACCTTGATGCAGGCGCTGGACAGCACCATCGCGAACGTCGCGCTGCCCTATATGCAAGGCACGCTGTCGGCGAATTCCGACCAGATCAACTGGGTGCTGACGTCTTACGTGGTCGCTGCGGCGATCATGACCGCGCCGGTGGGTTGGCTGAGCGCGCGCTTCGGCACCAAGAACGTTCTTCTGGTCAGCCTGATCGGCTTCACCGCCACCTCCATGCTGTGCGGCATTGCCGGAAGCATTGGGGAGATGGTGATCTTCCGCTTCCTGCAAGGCGTGTTCGGTGCGGCCTTGGTGCCGCTGTCGCAGTCCACGCTCCTCAATATCTATCCGATGGAAAAGCGCGGCTCCGCGATGGCCCTCTGGGGCATGGGCGTGATGTTGGGGCCAATTTTGGGGCCGACGCTCGGTGGCTATCTGACCGACCTCTACAACTGGCGTTGGGTGTTCTTCGTCAATCTGCCCTTCGGCATCGCGGCGACCCTCGGGGTGACCGCCTTCATGCGCGAGGAGGGGGAGCGTAAGGTGAAGGGCTTCGACTTCCTGGGCTTCGGCATTCTCGCCGTGGCGCTCGCCGGCCTGCAATTGGCCTTGGATCGCGGTGAGACCAAGGACTGGCTGAGCTCGAACGAGATCATTTTTGAGACGGTGCTGGCCGCCCTCGGCTTCTATCTCTTCACCGTCCATATGCTGACCTCGGATCGGCCTTTGCTGCCGAAAGGCATCTTTACCGACAGCAATTTGCTGAGCGCGATCCTGATGATGTTCCTGGTCGGCCTGGTGCTGCTGTCGAGTTCGGCGCTGCTCGCGCCCTATCTGCAACGGCTGTCGGGCTATTCGGTGCGCGCGGCGGGTTTGGAAATGGCCCCGCGCGGCTTCGGTACCATGGCCGCGATGATGCTCGCGGGTAGGTTGGGCACCAAGGCCGATCCACGGCTACAGATCCTCGTCGGCATCATCCTCATGGGTGGGTCATTGTGGGAGATGACGCAGTGGACGCCAGACGTTTCCAGCAACGCCATTCTCATCACGATCGTGATTCAGGGTTTCGGCATGGGTTTCGTCTTCATGCCCTTGCAGCTCATCGCCTTCGCGACGCTCAATCCGATGCTGCGAGGGGATGGCGCTGCCGCACTGAGCCTGACGCGCAACATCGGCATGGCCATCGGCACTTCGGTAAGTTCAGCGGTGGTGTCGCACATGACGCAGTATGAGCATGCAGTGCTGAGCTATTTCGTGACGCCCTTCGCGCATGTCTTTCATCATGACGTCGGCACGGTGGGCAGTGTCATGATGGACCCGACGACGGCGGCTGGGGCCGTGGCGCTCGATGCCATGGTGACGCGGCAGGCCAGCATCGTGGGCTACGGCGATGCCTTCATGCTGCTGACGCTGTGTACCGTGCCGTGTGTTTTTCTGCTGCCGATGATGCGCCGCGCCAAGGTGGCGCCGATCAAGGACCCAACCGCCCACGCCGCGATGGATTGATCATCACCACGCATTGGTAGGGCGGATGAGCGCAGCGTTATCAGCCACCACACGGGGATGGCGAACCTACGCCCGGCGGACGATGTAGCTCTCTTCCAACTTCGCCTGGATCGCGGCACCGTGGGCGGCGTCCCGCGCCTCGATCATCACCTCCAACTGCGCGGCCTGAACGGTCGGCGAGGTGAACAGCCGGTGATGCGATACCTCGATAATATTGCCGCCCTCATTGCCGATGCGCGTGGAGATGTCGCCCAAGACGCCGGGGCGATCAGGGATTTCCATGATCACCCGCAGCAGCCGCCCATCGCGCAGCAGGTTGCGCAGCAGCGTATTGGCCAGAATGCGCGCGTCGATATTACCGCCACAAATAGGAATGCCCACCCGCTTGCCGGCGAAACGATCTGGATAGGTCAAGACCGCCGCGAGCGCGGCAGCGCCGGCGCCTTCCGCCACCATCTTGGCGCCTTCCGCGAGCATGGCGATGCCCTGCTCGACCGCCGCTTCCGGCACCAGCAGAACCTCCGTGCCCAGGTCGCGCAGGATGGCGAAGGTCAGTTCCCCCACGTCCCGCACCGCGATGCCCTCGGCGATCGTTGAGCCGCCAACCGAAACGGGCTGGCCCGCGAGGCGCTGGGCCATGGCACTGTAGCTATCGACCTCGACGCCGATCACTTCGATGTGCGGGTTCATAGCGCACGCCGCGACGGCGCAGCCGGACAGCAATCCGCCGCCACCGACCGGCACGACCAGCGCATCGAGATCGGGAAAGTCCTGCAACAGTTCCAGGGCCAGCGTCCCCTGCCCCGCGATGATGCCGGCATCGTCATAGGGGTGGATGAAGACCAGCCCTTCGGTCTCCGCAAGGTGATGCGCATGGGCTGCGGCTTCGGCCAACATCTCCCCATGCAGCACCACGCGCGCGCCCCAGGCCGCCGTGCGCGTGACCTTGGTGACCGGCGTGAAGCGCGGCATGACGATCGTGGCGGCAATGCCCAGCAGATGCGCGTGGCGCGCCACCGCCTGCGCATGATTGCCGGCGGACATCGCCACGACGCCGCGTGCCTGCTCCTCGGGCGTCAGCAGGGCCAGCCGATTGGCGGCACCACGCTCCTTAAAAGCGCCGGTGGCCTGAAGATTATCGAGCTTGAGGAAGATTTCGGCGCCCGTCGCCCGGCTGAGAGAATCAGAGCGGATGGCGGGCGTGCGCAGCACGCGGCCGGCGATGCGCCCGGCCGCGGCCTGCACGTCGGCGAAGGTGACAGTCATGGCGCGGCCGATCACCCGTACCGGATCGAGACGATCTCGTAGGAGCGGTCGCCACCCGGCGCGGGCACCGAGACGGTGTCGCCGACCTTCTTGCCGATCATCGCCTTGGCGAGCGGCGAGGAGATCGACAACAGCGCCTGCTTGATGTCCGCTTCATAGACACCGACGATCTGATAGCTGGATTCTTTCTCGGTCTCCTCGTCCAGCAGCTTTACATGAGCGCCGAACTTGACGTGGTCGCCCGTGAGCGTGGTCGGGTCGATGACCTCGGCGGCCGAAGTGACCTCCTCCAGCTCCTGAATGCGGCCTTCGATGAAAGACTGACGCTCCCGCGCGGCATGGTATTCGGCGTTCTCGCTCAGATCGCCATGCGCGCGCGCCTCGGCGATGGCACGAATAACGGCCGGCCGCTCTTCGGCACGCAGTTGGCGCAACTCCGTCTCAAGGCGAACGAGGCCGGGTCCGGTCATCGGGAATTTCTGCACGCGCAATCCTCGCAGTCACAAACAACGAAGCCGGATCACGGATGACCCGGCCCCCGCTCTTTAGAACGGGGAACGAAAGTAGGACTGTAAGGGCGCGACATCAAGCGGCCCGGATTTCAGGGCTGCAACGGCGTGAACGGCGGCCCTGGCGCCGGCGATCGTGGTGAAATGCGGAATGCTCCGGGTCAGCGCGCTGCGCCGGATATCGAAGCTGTCTGTGACCGATTGCGGGGTCGAGGCGGTGTTGATCACCATTTGGATTTCGCCGGACTGGATGGCATCGACGCAATGCGGCCGGCCTTCCAGCACCTTGGCGACGATCCGAACCTCCAGCCCAGCCTCCTTGATGCGAGCCGCCGTGCCGCGTGTCGCGACAATGGCGAAGCCCATTTCGGTCAGCCGCCGGGCGAGCGGCACCAGCGCCGCCTTGTCCGCATCCTTCACCGACAGAAACACGGCGCCCTGCATCGGCAGAATGACGCCGGCGCCAAGCTGCGCCTTGGCGAAGGCGCGGGCAAAGCTGGTGTCGAGGCCCATCACCTCACCGGTCGACTTCATCTCCGGCCCCAGGATCGTGTCCACTTCGGGGAAGCGGGCGAAGGGGAACACCGCCTCCTTCACCGCGACATGCCGGCCGACCGCCTGCTCGCCCAGGGCGAAGTTCTTCAGCTTGGCGCCGGCCATGACCTGCGCGCCGATCTTGGCGAGCGGTACGCCGGTTGCCTTGGCAACGAAGGGCACGGTGCGGGAAGCGCGGGGATTGACCTCCAGCACATAGATCGTGTCGTCCTTGATGGCGTATTGGACGTTCATGAGGCCGACGACGTTCAGCGCGCGTGCCATGGCGACGGTCTCGGCCTTCATTTCCTCGACGATCGCCGGCGACAGCGAATAGGGCGGGAGCGAACAGGCGCTGTCCCCGGAATGAATGCCGGCTTCCTCGATATGCTCCATGACGCCGGCCACGAACACGTCGTCACCGTCGCAGATGCAATCGACATCGACTTCGATGGCGTCATTCAGATAGCGGTCGATGAGCACAGGGTTCTCACCCGAGACGCGCACCGCTTCGCGCATATAGCGCGCGAGCTGCGTGCGATCATGCACGATTTCCATGGCGCGACCGCCGAGCACATAGCTTGGCCGGATGACGACGGGAAAGCCGATGCGCTCGGTAATGGCCTCGGCTTCCGCCGTGGACCGCGCGATGCCGTTCTCCGGCTGCCGCAGACCCAGCTTATGCAGCAGCACCTGAAAGCGCTCACGGTCCTCGGCGATGTCGATGGCGTCCGCACTCGTGCCGAGCACGGGAATGCCGGCGGCGGCCAGGGACTGCGACAGCTTCAGCGGGGTCTGCCCGCCATATTGCACGATGCAGCCGAGCACGGTGCCATTCTCCTGCTCGCGCCGGATCAGGGCGATGACATCCTCGGCGGTCAGCGGCTCGAAATAGAGACGGTCGGACGTGTCGTAATCGGTGCTGACGGTTTCCGGATTGCAATTGACCATGATGGTCTCAAAGCCGGCTTCCTTCAGCGCATAGGCCGCGTGGACGCAGCAATAGTCGAACTCGATGCCCTGGCCGATGCGGTTGGGACCGCCGCCGAGGATGATGACCTTGGTCCGGTCGGTCGGGTTGCTTTCGCAAACCGGGACGCCGAAGCCGGTTTCGTAGGTCGAGTACATATAAGGTGTGGCGGAACCGAATTCGGCGGCGCAGGTGTCGATGCGCTTATAGACGGGCGTCACGTTCAGCCTGTGGCGCAGCGCGGTCACCGTCTCCGTCGTCTGGCCCGTCAGATGGCCGAGCTGGTGATCGGAAAAACCGAGCGCCTTGGCCTTACGCATACCGAGCGCCGTTTGCGGCAGGCCCTTCCCGCGCAACTCAACCTCGGCATCGACGATGCGCTTCAGCTCACCCAGGAACCAGGGATCGAACTTGCAGCACTCGTGAATGTCCTGAAGGCTGAGGCCGGCGCGGATCGCCTGCGCCGCCATCACCAGCCGATCGGGGCGCGGCGCGGACAGGGCCGCGCGGAAGGCTTCGGCCGTGCCGTCACCCGGTGCCTCGATTTCATCGAGACCGGAGAATCCCGTCTCCATGCTGCGCAGCCCCTTCTGCAAGGCTTCCGCGAAGGAGCGGCCGATCGACATCGCCTCGCCCACCGACTTCATGCTGGTGGAGAGCAGCGCCGGCGTGCCGGGGAACTTCTCGAAGGTGAAGCGGGGGATCTTGACCACGACATAGTCGATCGTCGGCTCGAAACTCGCAGGCGTTGTGCGGGTGATGTCGTTTGTCAGCTCATCGAGCGTGTAGCCAACGGCGAGTTTCGCCGCGATCTTGGCGATCGGGAAGCCGGTCGCCTTGGACGCGAGCGCCGAAGACCGCGAGACGCGCGGGTTCATTTCGATGACGACCATGCGGCCATCGACCGGGTTGAGGCCAAATTGCACGTTCGATCCGCCGGTATCGACACCGATCTTGCGCAGGCAGGCGATGGAGGCATCACGCATGCGCTGGTATTCTTTGTCGGTCAGCGTGAGCGCGGGTGCTACGGTCACGCTGTCGCCGGTATGCACGCCCATCGGATCGACGTTCTCGATGGCGCAGACGATGATGCAGTTGTCCGCGCTGTCGCGGACAACTTCCATCTCATATTCCTTCCAGCCGAGCACACTCTCCTCGATGAGCACCTCGGTGGTCGGGCTGGCTTCGAGGCCGCCCAACACGATGCGCTCGAACTCGGTCTTGTTATAGGCGATACCGCCACCGGTGCCGCCGAGCGTGAAGCTGGGGCGAATGACGGCGGGAAGACCCACCAGCGCCAGCGCCTCGCGCGCCTCGGCCAGCGTATGGGCAATGGCGCTGATCGGACTCTCGATGCCGATTTCGGTCATCGCGTCGCGGAACTTCAGGCGATCCTCGGCACGGTCGATGACATCGGCCTTGGCGCCGATCAGTTCCACACCGAGGCGCTTGAGGGCGCCGGAGCGATCGAGCGCGAGCGCGGTGTTCAGCGCCGTCTGGCCGCCCATGGTCGGCAGCAGCGCATCCGGCTTCTCACGCATGATGATGCGCTCGACGATTTCCGGCGTGATCGGCTCGATATAGGTGGCGTCAGCCAGCGACGGATCGGTCATGATCGTCGCCGGGTTGGAGTTGATCAGGATGACCCGGTAGCCTTCCTCGCGCAGAGCCTTGCAGGCCTGGGCGCCGGAATAATCGAATTCACAGGCCTGACCGATGACGATCGGGCCGGCGCCGATGATGAGGATGGATTTGATGTCGGTGCGTTTCGGCATGGTTAAACCTTCTCGCCCATCATCGCCACGAAGCGGTGGAACAGGTGGTGACTGTCACTCGGCCCCGGACTTGCCTCGGGGTGGTACTGCACCGAGAAGGCGCGCTTGGCTGGCGCCGCGATGCCTTCGTTACTGCCGTCGAACAGGCTGACATGGGTGATCGTCACGCCTTCGGGGAGCGACTTGTCATCGACTGCGAAGCCATGGTTCTGGCTCGTGATCTCGACCTTTCCGGTGACGAGATCCTTCACCGGCTGATTGGCGCCGCGATGACCGCGATCAAGCTTATAGGTTTTGGCGCCTAGGGCGCGGGCGAGAAGCTGATGACCGAGGCAGATGCCGAACACCGGAATCTCCGCCGCGAGCACGCCCTGAATGGCGGCTTCGGCATAGACGCCGGTTGCCGCCGGATCGCCGGGACCATTCGACAGGAACACGCCATTGGGCTTGTGGCGCAGAATATCCTCCGCCGTCGCATCGGCGGGCACCACCGTCACGCGGCAACCGGCGGAGGCGAGGCTGCGCAGGATATTGCGCTTGGCGCCGTAATCGACGGCGACCACATGGTGGCGCGGCGCGGTTTGGTGGCCCGGCGCCTCACCCCATTGCCACACCGTCGCGTCCCATTCGTAAGTCTGGGCGCAAGACACGGCCTTGGCGAGGTCCATGCCTTCCAATCCCGGCCAGCCGGCGGCCTGGGCGCGCAGGGCGGGAATGTCGAAGCGCCCGCTCGCGGGGTAGCACAGCACAGCCGTCGGCGGTCCGCCGTCACGGATGCGGATGGTGAGCGCCCGCGTGTCGATTCCGCCGATGCCAGGCAGATCGACCGCGACCAGCCAATCCTGGAAGCTGCGCGTCGCCCGCCAATTGCTCGGCGCCGTGATGTCCTGCGCGGTGATCAGACCGAGGGCGGCGGGCGTCGTCGCCT
Organism: Acidisoma sp. PAMC 29798; assembly: GCF_030252425.1. Classification (GTDB taxonomy): domain Bacteria; phylum Pseudomonadota; class Alphaproteobacteria; order Acetobacterales; family Acetobacteraceae; genus Acidisoma; species Acidisoma cladoniae. The sequence goes on from NZ_CP126994.1 coordinate 2,614,678, forward strand.
CGTCATCCTCGGGATTGGCGCCGACATTGCCGATATGGGGGAAGGTGAAGGTGACGATCTGCCCGGCGAAGGACGCGTCGGTCATCGTCTCCTGATAGCCGGTCATGCCGGTGTTGAAGCAAAGCTCCCCCACGCGGGCCGCGCCATACTGCGTATGGGCGCCGAAGCCCCTGCCCCACCACAGACTGCCATCCGACAGCACCAGAAGCGCGTTCGCGCCCTCGGGGATCGCGAACTCGGGCGGAACGGCGTCTGGCATGGCGTGCATGTCCTTGGAGGTCGAGGTCAGCGCTTCAGCGACGCCGGGCATGTCACCCAGGGACAGGCCGGTCGCGGCGATGATGGCGCGCCAATGACGGGACGGGATCACCCCGGACTGCCGCCATTTTCGGAGCGCTTCGCTCCCGACATTGGTAAGACGGGCCGCAGCCTCGGGACCGCCGAGGCGTTCTACGATATCATTGACTGTCACGGGCATGGCCCTCACATACGGGAAGAGATTTCCCAATTCAACGCTCTTCTCATTTCAGGAGGCTGAGCTGGGAAAAAATTTCCGCGAGGGCGGAGCGAAGCGGGAGACGAAACATGGCCATCCGGGACGATCTGAGCACGGCGATGAAGACGGCGATGAAGTCTGGCGACACCGCCCGGCTGTCCACCATCCGCATGATCCTGTCGCGGCTCAAGGACACGGACATCGCGGCTCGGCCCAAGGGCGTCGAGAAGATCGCGGATGACGAGGTGCTCGCCATGATGCGCAGCATGATCAAGCCCCGGCGCGAGGCGATCGAGCTCTACGAAAAAGGCAATCGCCCGGAACTCGCCGCCAAGGAAGAGGCCGAGATCACGGTCATCGAGGGCTTCCTGCCCAAAAGCCTGGACGATGCGCAGATGAAGGCGGCGTCCGAGGCGGCAGTCGCCTCCACCGGTGCCACGGGTCCGAAGGACATGGGCCGCGTCATGGCGGCGCTCAAGGCCGAGCACGGCGCGGCGCTGGATATGTCGCGCATCGGCGCCTTCGTGAAAGCCGCACTCGCGGGCTGACGCAGGCATGGCGCTTCCCCCATCCTTTCTGGATGAGCTGCGGGCCCGCACGCCTCTGGCGGCGCTGATCGGGCGGCGTACCAAACTCACGCGCTCGGCGCGGGACTGGAAGGGCTGCTGCCCCTTCCATAACGAGAAGTCGCCCTCCTTCTACGTCTATGCCGACCACTATCACTGCTTTGGCTGCGGCGCGCATGGCGATGCCATCGGCTTCGTCATGCAAACGCAGAATGCGGCCTTCATGGAAGCCATCGAGCAGCTCGCCGCCGAGGCCGGGCTGGAAGTGCCGCGCGCCTCCCCCGAGGCTGTCGCGGCCGAGCGCAGGCGCGCCGACCTGCATGACGTGCTCGCCGCCGCTGCCAGTAATTTCCAGGCGCGGCTGATGACAGCCGAGGGCCGCCCAGCGTTGGACTATCTTCGCAAGCGCGGCCTGACGGAGGACACCATCCGGCGTTTCGGCCTCGGCTATTCCGGCGCCGGACGCGGCGCGCTGGCCGCCGACTTGGCGCGGGAGGGCATCGAACAGCTGCAATTGGTCGAAGCCGGGCTCATGAAGCAGGCAGAGGACGGCCGCATGGTCGATCTGTTCTACGGCCGGGTGATGTTTCCGATTCGCGACCCACGCGGACGCGCCATCAGCTTCGGCGGCCGGATCATGAATGACGGCCAGCCGAAATATCTGAATGGGCCCGAGACGGCGCTCTTTTCCAAGCGGCGCACCCTCTATGGCCTCGATCTTGCGAAGCTGGAGCTGGCCAAGGCCCGCAAGCCGGCAACGAGCGATGGCAAGCGGCAGGGTCTTGTGGTGGTGGAAGGCTATATGGACGTGATCGCCCTTGCCCAAGCAGGATTTCCGGCCGTTGCCCCCCTCGGCACGGCGCTGACCTCTGAGCAGCTCGATGCCCTGTGGCAGCAGGATGAGCGGCCGGTGTTTTGTTTCGATGGCGATAGCGCCGGCCGCAAGGCGGGCCGCCGCGTCATTGGCCTCGCTTTACCGCTGCTGACGCCGGAGCGCAGCCTGGGTGTGGTGGTCCTGCCGGAGGGTGAAGACCCCGATACCGTCGTAGGAAGGCGCGGCCGCCAAGGCATGGCGGATGAACTGACGCGCGATGAACTCGGCAGCGCCATCTACGGGCTGATCAAGGATGAGATCGGTCCCGCGTCGCCTGAAGGATGGGCGCGGCTGCGCAACCGGCTGGACGAAACGTCGAAATCGATTCCCGATCGCGCCTTGGCCGATACCTACCGCACCACGCTGCGCGACCGTTGGTATGCGGATAAAGGCGCCCAGTCCCGCGGGGCCTTCAAGCAGAAGCAGGACCGTGGCCCCTGGAAATCCGCGCCACCTGCACGACTTATTGGTGTGCGCCCGCGGATGAGCGACGAAACCACCGAACATGAACGCGGCCGGGTGCTCCTCGCTATTCTCCTCGCCCATCCAATTTTACTGCCCGATCTCGACGAACCTTTGGAGATGCTGGACCTGCCAGAGCCGCTTGCGCAGTTGCGCGCTGCGATGGGCGCATGGTTGGCGAGCCACCCGATCCTTGACTCGGAGGCCTTGAACGCCCATCTCCGCCGGCTCGGATTGGATATGGTGGTCTCGGCCGTGTTGGACGCGCGGCCTTTGCCTGCGGGTGCAATGCCGGAAGCGGCACCGGCGGACGCAGCCTATCAGTGGTGGCAGATTTACGGATTTATGCGCGGGCCACATATCGAGGCGGATCTAAGGGTTGCAGAACGTGATTTCGTGGCCGATCCGACCGAGGCCAATCAGCGCAGACTCATCGCGCTGACACAGTCCTGGAACCGCGTCCGACGCGGAGAAACCGATGCCACTGTTTGATAAGCCTATGATGATCAGAATAGCGCCCCAATCTTGGGGCATGAACGCCAAGCGGTCCACGGCGGAAGGGTGTAAATAATGGCAACCAAACCTGCTGCAACTGCTGAGGCGCCGGCGCCCGACACCGACACCGAGACCACGCTCGACACGCAATCCGGTGCCGTGAAGCGCCTGATCGCGAAGGGCAAGGAACGCGGCTACATCACCTTCGACGAGCTGAACGCCGTCCTTCCGCCGGAGCAGAATAGCTCCGAGCAGATCGAGGACGTGATGTCGATGCTCAGTGAAATGGGCATCCAGGTCGTCGAGGGCGAGGAGAACGAGGAAGGCGAGCCTGCGGCCGCCAAGCCCGCCGAAGCCGAGGAAGAGGAAGGCACCGAGCAGGCCGGCAATATCAATGCCGAGACCGCCGGACGCACCGATGACCCGGTTCGCATGTACCTGCGCGAAATGGGCAGCGTCGAGCTGCTGTCGCGCGAAGGCGAAATCGCGATCGCGAAGCGGATCGAAGCCGGCCGCGACATGATGATCAGCGGCCTGTGCGAAAGCCCGCTGACCTTCCGCGCCATCGTCGCCTGGCACGACGCGCTGAAGAACGGCAAGATCCTGCTGCGCGACATCATCGATCTTGAAGCGACACAGGGCATGGGCAATCCGCCCGTGGAAGGCGCCGAGGCCGAAGACCCGGATGCCGTGGCACCCCCGGCGCCGCCGGCCTTCGAAGCCGCCGAGGAATCCGATGACGAGGAAGGCGAAGGCAGCAGCCTGTCCCTGTCCGCGCTTGAAGAGAAGCTGAAACCCGACACCCTCGCGACCTTCGAGGAAATCGAGGCGCTGTACAAGAAGCTGCACAAAGTGCAGCACAAGCGGCTGGAATCGATGACCAGCGGCGAGGAAATGAACGTGCGCTCTGAAAAGAGCTACGTGAAGCAGCGCGAGGAACTGGTCGCGAAAGTGCGCCAGGTCCGCTTGCACAACAATCGTATCGAAGAGCTGGTCGCTCAGTTCAAGCAGCTCAATCAGCGGCTGACGACGATGGAAGGCCAGATTCTGCGGATGGCGGAAGCCAGCAAGGTCGGCCGCGAGGAATTCCTGCGCGAATATCGCGGCAGCGAGCTGGACCCCAACTGGATCGAGCGCGTCAGCACCCTCTCGACCCGAGGCTGGAAGCTGTTCATCGCCAAGAACGGCGAGCAAGTCGCGGCCTTACGCAGCCAGATCGGCGCTATCGCGACGGATGCGAGCCTGCCGATCGAGGAATTCCGCCGCGTCTATATGACCGTCAGCCGTGGCGAGCGGGACAGTGCACGCGCCAAGAAGGAGATGATCGAGGCGAACCTCCGCTTGGTGATTTCGATCGCCAAGAAATACACCAATCGCGGCTTGCAGTTCCTTGACCTCATTCAGGAAGGCAATATCGGCCTGATGAAGGCCGTCGATAAGTTCGAGTATCGCCGCGGCTACAAGTTCAGCACCTATGCGACCTGGTGGATCCGCCAGGCGATCACGCGCTCGATTGCCGATCAGGCTCGGACCATCCGCATCCCGGTCCATATGATCGAGACGATCAACAAGCTGGTTCGTACCTCGCGCCAGATGCTGCATGAAATCGGCCGCGAGCCGGCGCCGGAAGAGCTTGCCGAGAAGCTCGGCATGCCGCTGGAGAAGGTGCGCAAGGTCCTCAAGATCGCCAAGGAACCGATCAGCCTCGAAACGCCGATCGGTGACGAGGAAGACAGCCATCTCGGCGACTTCATCGAGGACAAGAACGCGATCATCCCGCTGGATGCCGCAATTCAGGCCAATCTGCGTGAGGCGACGACGCGGGTGCTGTCCAGCCTGACGCCGCGTGAGGAGCGTGTGCTGCGTATGCGCTTCGGCATCGGCATGAACACCGACCATACGCTGGAAGAAGTCGGCCAGCAGTTCAACGTGACGCGCGAGCGCATTCGGCAGATCGAGGCGAAGGCGCTGCGCAAGCTGAAGCACCCGAGCCGCAGCCGAAAGCTGCGCAGCTTCCTGGACGATTAAGCGGCGTGGCGGTCGGCCCGATGTTCGGACAACCCCGCGGCGGGGGGATGCAGGAGCCACCAACGATCACGCGCGTCAGCGTGGCGGTGACGTTCCTGCGCATGAACGAACGGCCGGCCGCCTTCGCACCCAGCTTGCCGGACAATGCAACGGTGACGCATCTGCGGGCACCTTCGAATGAGGTCTATCGCGATCTCCAGAAGAATGTCGGCGGCCCATATTTGTGGTGGCTGCGCCGCGTGATGCCGGATGCGCAGCTGACCACGGTGCTGCGCAACCCACAGCTGGGCATCCATCTCCTGACGGTCGATGGCGAGACCGCCGGCTTCTACGAGCTTGACGCGACACCCTGGCCGATCGTCAACCTCAATTACTTTGGCCTCATGCCGCATGCGATCGGCAAGGGTCTTGGCTATGCTTTCCTGCAACATGCCCTGGCAAATGCCTGGTCCGGTCCGATCCGCGGCATGACGGTGAACACCTGCACCGCCGATCATCCGCGCGCCTTGCCCACCTATGAGCGCGCCGGCTTTCGCCGCATGAAGACGATTACGGAAGTCTGGAACATCCCGAACCAGCTTGGCTTCACGATCCCGGACCATCTGAAAGCATAGCCACGGATGCGCGTGACGTTCCTCGTCCCCGGAAACTTTCCACCGACGACAGGCGCGATCGTCTACGACAACCGGCTTGCGGGCGCGCTACGCGACCTGGGGCATGAGACCACGATCATTCCCATCGCCGGTCAGCACCCCTTGCCGGATGACGCCGCGCGGGCATCGGCGGCGGCTGTGCTGGCCGAGCATAGTGGCGGCGACGCATTGATAATAATCGACGGGTTCTGTCTTTACGCCTTCGACGGTCTGGGCGCGGGGCTCGGTCGCGCGATCGGCCTGGTGCATCACCCGATCTCCGGCGAACCAAATCTCCCCGATGCGGAACGCACGGTCTTCGCGGCAGCCGAGGCGCGCCTCATCCCGTCATTGCGCCGCGTGCTGGTGCCGAGTGCGGATGTCGCCGCGCGCATCGCGACACTGCACGCATGCGTGGATGTGCTTGCCCCTGGCATGCCAGATGTGGGTCGCAGCGCGGGCTCCGGCGGCCCGTCATGCCATCTCATCGCCGTGGGCAGCCTGATCCCGCGCAAGGGGCATGACGTGGTCCTGCGGGCCCTCGCAGGCCTTCCCGACCTCGACTGGCGGCTGACCCTCATCGGCGACGGCGGCATCGACCCCGTGCATGCGACGACGCTGTACGCCCTTGCTGAAAGCCTTGGCATCGCCGCGCGGGTGACCTTCGCCGGTTCGTGTGGCGGCGATGAAATGGAAAACTTTTGGCGCAGCGCGGATATCTTCGTGTCGGGCAGTGACCATGAAGGCTACGGCATGGCGGTGGCGGAAGCCGTTCGTCGTGGCATTCCCCTGGCCGTGACGACGGGTGCGGCAGCAACCGACGTCATTCCCGCCACATGCAGTGCGGTCGTGCCTCCGCGCGACTATGTGCAACTCACCAAGGCGCTGCGGCGGTTGGTGTTCAGCACGCCGCTGCGCCGCGCGCTGAGTGACGCCGCGTGGGACGCCGGCCGTGCCTTGCCTACGTGGCAGGATCAGGCAAACCGGTTCGTAGATCTGGCAACCTCAGACTAATACGAAAAAAGCCTGACACGAAAAAAGGCGCCGCTCGCGCGACGCCTTTTCCTCGACAGAAGCCGACAGCGCGCTTTCGCGCGTTGTCTTCGGCTTATGATCAGTCCGTGGTCTCGGATTCCGGCATCGGCATCGTGTCCGACGCGGTTTCCATCGGGCTCATGACGGGCTCCTTCGCCTTGCGCGGGCGACGGATCTTGGTCGGCATCGGCGCGGGCGCCTCAACCTTCGGTGCCGTCATGCGGCGCGTCTTCGGCTCGGGCTTCGCCACGGCCGTCTTACGCGTTGCAGGCTTACGAGCGACCGGTGTCTTGCGAGCAACCGGTGTCTTGCGAGCGACCGGTGCCGCCTTGCGTGCGGTCGTGGCGGGCTTGCGCGTCGTCGCCGTCTTGCGAGCGACCGGAGCGGCCTTGCGGGTCGCTGCGGGCTTGCGCGCCGTGACCGTTTTGCGCGCGGCGGGCGCGGCCTTGCGGGTCGCCGGCTTGCGTGTTGCGGCAACCTTGCGGGTTGTCGCCGTCTTGCGCACCGAGGCGGTGGTCTTCGCGGCGGCACGCTTCGGCGCGGCGGCCATCTTACGGCCCGCGGGCTTACGCGTCGTCGCGGCCTTCGTCGCCGCTGGCTTGCGACGCGTGCTGACCGGTGTCTTGGCAGTTGCAGTCTTGCGTGTCGTGGCCTTCGCAACTGGCTTCTTGACGGCGGCCTTGGCGGCGACCGGCTTCTTCACGGCAACCTTCTTGGCCGCCACTTTCTTCAGCGGCGCCTTCTTGACCGCAGCGCGTGGGGTCTTGGCAGCCTTCGCGACCTTGGCGGCTTTAGCAGCGGGCTTACGCGTCGCGGGCTTCGCGGCGGTGGCACGCTTGACTGGTCCACGCTTCGTGGGGGCCTTGATGGCCATCGGCTGGGCGCGCGGGGCAGTGCCCACGTCACCCGTATTATCATTACTCACAGCGTCACTCCTTCGTTTGGTCGTTAATGTCCAAGTCACACTCGCCGGAGGCGCGTCCGGCCGGTCAGCTATTTTGTCGTCGTCCCACTCACTCTGGCACCCGCTACTCCGGCAATTGGGCCAGACCACATAAAGTTCCAGCGGCACGTCTTCCTTTTTCTCAGCAAGGGTGCCTCAGAGTTTGTCTTCCATGACACGGGATTTGACCGAACTTCCCGAACCGCACGCCAGGCCACCTCGCACGCTCCACGACTCGCGCACCACGATCGCTTTTTCCGCTATCCCAATTCTCAAATGAAACTGTCAAGAAAAAGGCGACAGTTTACCGCTTTGCCACGCATTTTTATTGCAACCGAACTGTCGAGCCGATCGCCCCAGGCGCGCGAAGCGGCGGAAGTCGGTCGTGTTCCGGATCGGACAGGCTTTCAAACATCAAGACTTCAACACGACCTTTGAAACCTCGTGCGGCACGCGGGCGTGGTGCGCCGCGCGCAATCGGTCACGACGGACGGGTTCTGGACCTGCGCACGAAAATCTCCGTCCAACCACCCGCGAACGGGCCTGCGCGCCGTGCCGTCACCGATTCGCAAGACCCCGATCTGGTCACAGCGTCGAGTTCCTTTCTTCGCCGCCCGGTTTCTTCTAGAAGAAGCCGGGCGATCGGTGCGAAGGATGACCCTGTCTCGTGACCGCGACGCTCCTGAAGTCGTGATGTATCGCAGCGTGCTTTGCCGCAACAATGATGGGCAGAACCCCCATGCCAGACGCCAACGGTCCCGTACACTGGCGACCGAACCGAGAGCCGAAACAGTCCGCCTGGCCGTTGCCCGGCATGACGACGGCGATCCTGCGCGGCATGGCGAAACACTGCCCCGCCTGCGGGGAGACGAAACTGTTCCGTGCCTATCTGAAGGTCATGCCGAGCTGCGCCTACTGCGGCGCGCCGCTGGGTCTGTATCCATCGGACGATGCGCCGCCCTACATCACCATGCTGGTGCTGCTGCATATCATCATCCCCATCATCCTCATTCTCGAGACAACGACCGATCTTCCGCTCTGGGCCTATGGAGTCATATTCCTGCCCCTCGCGGCCGTCCTCACGCTTGCCCTTCTTCCGGTGGTGAAGGGCGGCATGATCGGCGTGCTGCTGAAGCTCGGTCTGGATCGCCAGCCGGATGAATGACGCCCTCACCCCGCATTTGTCGCGCGTGACCTTCGCGGATGATGTGGTGATCGATCTGCCCCCGATGGTGGAGGGAGATCGCGCCCAGGCAGTACGCGATCTTGAGGCGGGAAACTACTTCGCGCCCCGCCACGCCGGTGCCGGCCCCTTCGTGCTGATCCTCGGCGTGCGGGACGGTCGGCTGCTGTTCGATATTCGCGACGAAGCGATGCAGCCGGTGACGCTGATCGGCCTGGCGCTCGGGCCGCTGCGCCGCCTGATCAAGGATTATGTCATGCTGCTCGACAGCTATGCGGTCGCGGTTCAGGACGGGCGGGAGGCGCGCATTCAAGCCATCGACATGGGCAGGCGCGGTCTGCACAACGAGGGCGCCGCGCTGGTCGCGGAGCGGCTGCGCAACAAGGTGGATCTTGATCTCGACACGGCGAGACGCCTTTTCACATTGATCACGGTGTTGCATCACCGGGTCGCGGGTTACTCAGGATGAAAAGCACCTCATGAAGATCAACGGCGTCGCCTATCGGAGCCTCTGGCTCGACGAGGACGGCTGGTCCATTCGCATCATCGACCAGACCAAGCTGCCGTGGTCGCTGACGATCCTGCGCCTGTCGCAGGTCGCGGAGGTCGCCGAGGCCATCCGCACGATGCAGGTGCGCGGCGCGCCGCTGATCGGCGCCACCGCCGCGTACGGCCTGTGCCTGGCGCTCCGGGTAGATGCGTCAACCGACGCCATGGAGCGCGACGCCGCCATGCTGGCCGGTACTCGCCCGACCGCCGTCAATCTGCAATGGGCGATCGACCGGATGTTGACGCGGCTGCGCAATACCCGGCCCCAGGATCGCGTCGCGGTCGCGTATGAAGAAGCCGCCGCTATCGCGGATGAAGACGTGGCGCAGAACGAAGCGATCGGCCGCCATGGCCTGGACCTCATCCGCGCGCGCCAGACGCCGGGCAAGCGCGTCAATGTCCTGACGCATTGCAATGCCGGCTGGATCGCCACGGTCGATTGGGGCACCGCGCTGGCGCCCATCTATATGGCGCATGATGCCGGCATCGACATCCATGTCTGGGTCGATGAAACGCGCCCGCGCAACCAGGGCGCGGCACTGACGGCCTGGGAACTCGGCAGCCACGGCGTGCCGCATACGGTGATCGCGGACAATGCCGGCGGCCATCTGATGCAGCATGGCGAAGTCGACATGGTGATCGTCGGGACCGACCGGGTGACGCGCGGCGGCGATGTCGCCAATAAAATCGGCACCTACCTCAAGGCGCTTGCGGCGCATGACAACGACATCCCCTTCTGGGTGGCGCTGCCTTCGACGACCATCGACTGGACCATCACCGATGGCGTGAGGGAGATTCCGATCGAGGAGCGATCGGCCACGGAAGTCACCTTGATGACCGGGCAAATGGCGGATGGTTCTCTCGCCACCATTCAAGTGACACCCAATGGCAGCGGCGCCGCCAACCCCGCCTTCGATGTCACGCCTGCGCGTCTCGTGACCGGCATGATCACCGAGCGCGGCTGCTGCGATGCGAGCCCCGAAGGTCTGCTGTCGCTGTTTCCCGAACGCGCGTGACGCCGATGCGCTGGACGCTCGCAGCGCCGCTGCTCTGCGGCGTTCTGGCGCTGGGCGCCTGCGCCACCAAACTGCCGCACGCGGTCGCGACCGGCGCACGCGCACCGCAGTCATTGTCGGCCTGCGTCGCGCAGGTGGATGACGCACAGGAACCGCCCTTCGTGCGCGGCTGCTATCAGCCCTTCTCGCGCGAGGCAGCCGTCGCCTTCGCACTCGGCGAATGGCGAGCCTGGGGCCAGGTCGTGTACGATGACGATCCGCATACCGAGCTGCCGCCCGATCCCAACACCAAAGCGGAGCGGCAGGACGGCAATTGGCAGCGTGTCGGGCTCTATTGGTGGCTCGGCATGAACCAGAGCGACGCTGCCATCGGCTGGACAGGCAAGCATGATGAGACGGGCGCGCAATTCGCGCCGGAAGACGATGGCCACTATGCGTGGTCGGCCGCCTTCATCTCCTTCGTGATGCGCATGGCCGGTGCCGGGCCGAGCTTCCCCTATTCCGAATCACACAGCGATTATATCAATGCGGCAGCGCAGGAGACGGCGACCAACCTGGGGCAATATGCCCTTCAGGCCGAGCCACCGGAAAGCTACGCGCCGCAACTGGGCGACCTGATTTGTTTCGGCCGCGGGGCTGCTGAAAAACTGCATTACGCGGACTTGCCGGCCGGACATTTCCCCGGCCATTGCGGCATCGTCGTCGCCCGTCAGCCGGGGCAGATCAGCATCATTGGCGGCAATGTGGCGGATGCGGTGGCGCTGACGCATGTACCCGTGACGGACCAGGGCATGATCGCGCAGACGGACGGCACTGTGCTCGACACACGCTATCCGTGGCTGGTCGTCATCCGTGTGTTGTACGCGATGTAGGGTGGAAGGTGTAGGGCGGATGAGCGCAGCGTTATCCGCCTTCCAAGCCTCGTCACCCGCGCGAGCGTGTTACCTTTGGTGCCACGGCAGGCCGGACGCTTTCCATCCGGACACCTGACCGCGATGGCCCTGCGCATCGGGCGGCCCCTCAAAGCCTTCCGCAACGTTGAACACGGTGGTGAAACCCGCCGCCGCAGCCGCCTGCGCCGCTGCCATGCTACGTGCCCCGCTGCGACAGATGAAATAGGTCGGCGTCTCTGGCGCAATGCCGGCCTGGCGCAGATGATCGATGAACGCACCGTTGCGCTGCATCGTCGGATAGACCTGCCAGGGAATCAAAACGACCTCCCGATTGAGGTCGGCGAGGTTCGGAACACCCACGAAATTCCACTCGGCGTCGGTGCGAACATCCACCAGTTGCGCCTGAGGATCGGCCTGCAGCGCCTGCCAAACCTTGTCGGCGTCGATGTCTTCGATCATGTCTTTTCTCCGTCACACGCGCGCAAGGATAGGCCTGATGACGACACCCGACCAGACGGCGGTCGATAGCCTGATCGGTACGATCGGCGGCCCCGGCTATCAATCCACGCTGTTTAACCCCACATACACGCTCTTGTCTTACCGGGCCGGTCGCCGGCCTTGCGCGGGGTAGCCATCAATGCCGACACCTTCGGCGCTCGACGTCATCAAGGACCCCGACGCAAACGCGGCACGTGGTGCGCTGGAACAGAAGCTCGGCCTGGTCGCCGAGCCGCCCGCCGCTGACCCGCGTGGCGCGGAGATGCCGCTGCCGCGCAGCCCGCAGACCGTGTTCCTCGGCATCCTGACGCTCATTGCCATTCTCGCCTGCCTCTATGTCGCGCGCGACATCGTTTTGCCCGTCGTCCTCGCTCTGGTGCTCAAGCTGCTGTTCCAGCCACTGGTGAAGGTGTTGGAGCGTATTCACATTCCCAAGGCGGTCGGCGCGCTCGTCTCGATCGCTCTTTTATTGGGCGTGTTCGTCGGTCTCGGCATGCTGCTATCGAGCCCGGCCTCACGTTGGGCGACGCAAATTCCGCAGGCCTGGCCGATGCTGAAAAAGCGCTTCGCCGTCCTGCAAGCGCCGATCGACCATATCCAGAACACGCTCGACAGCATGGGCGTGCATCTGTCCGGCGCCGGCAGCGACTCCTTCCTGTCCCATCCCGTCAGTATGGTCACCGCCGTGTTCAGTGGCACCGGCACCGTCGCGTCCAATCTTCTCGAAACCCTGCTGGTGCTGTTCTACCTGCTGGTCTTCGGTGAAACCTTTCTGCGCCGTCTGGTGGAAGTGCTGCCGCGTTTCGACGACAAGCGCGAGGCGGTGGAAATCTCCCAGCACATGGAGAAGGACCTTTCAGCCTATTTGCTGACGATCACCATCATCAACGCCCTCGTGGGCTGCGGCACGGCGATCGTCATGTGGATCTGCGGCGTGCCGGGTCCGATCCTTTGGGGCGTCGTCGCCTTCTGCCTCAACTTCGTGCCGATCCTCGGGCCGTTCTGCGGCATCCTGCTGTTTCTCGCCGTCGGTCTGGTCACCGAAGGCTTCGTCTGGATCGCGGTGCTGCCGGCCGGCCTGTATTTCGCCATCCATGTGGCGGAGGGCGAGATCATCACGCCGATGCTGCTCGCCAGCCGCTTCACCATCAATCCCGTGGCGGTCATGCTGTCGCTGATCTTCTGGTATTGGATGTGGGGCGTAGCGGGCGCCATTCTCGCGGTGCCGATGCTGGCGATCCTCAAGATCATCTGCGACCGACTGCGGCCCTTCCGCGCCTTCGGCCATTTGTTGGAAGGCTAGCGTGGAGACATTTGACGCCGTCATCATCGGGGCCGGCGCTGCCGGGCTGATGGCGGCGATAACAGCCGGCCAACGCGGCCGGCGCGTGCTGCTGCTGGACCATGGCGCGGCACCGGGCGCCAAAATCCTGATATCCGGTGGCGGTCGCTGCAACTTCACCAACCGCGTCGCACCGGCAGGGCGGTTCCTGTCGGCCAATGCGCATTTCTGCAAATCCGCCCTCAGCCGCTATACGCCCGCCGACTTCATCGCCCTCGTCGATCGCCATGGCATCGCCTGGCACGAAAAGACGCTCGGGCAATTGTTCTGCGACGGCTCGGCCAAGCAGGTGGTGGAGATGCTGGTCGCGGAATGCCGTTCGGCGGGCGTGGAGATGCGCCTCGGGCAGGCGGTGCGGAGCATCGCGCATGATGGCGCCTTCGTCGTGGAGACGGGCCAGAACCGCATCAGAGCCGCCGCGCTGGTCATCGCCACGGGCGGCCTGTCGATCCCCAAGCTGGGCGCAACAGGCTTCGCGTATGAGGTCGCGGCACAGTTCGGCGTGCCGGTAACACCTGTCCTGCCTGCCCTGGTGCCGCTGACCTTCAACGAGCCGGAGGTCGCCATGATGCGGGCGCTGTCGGGCGTCTCGCTGGTGGCGCTGGTGAGCATCGGCAAGACCGTGTTTCGCGAGGCGATGCTGTTCACCCATCGCGGCCTGTCGGGTCCCGCGATCCTCCAGGCGTCGAGCTATATCGGTGCCGGCGAGGCCCTGACGATCGACCTTGTGCCGGATCGAGATGCCGCGTCGCTGTTGCTGGCGCGCAAGCGGGAGCGGCCGCGCATTGAGTTGCGGACGGCGCTGGCGGAGCTTCTGCCCCAGCGCCTGGCGCAGGCCCTTGCACCGGACGGTGAGGCCGCGCCGATCGGCGGTTTGGCGGACAAGGTGCTGGTGGCGATGGCCGAGCGGCTGAAGCGCTGGCGGCTGACACCTTCGGGCTCCGAAGGCTACGCCAAGGCCGAGGTCACGCGCGGCGGCATCGATACCCGCGCGCTGTCGTCGCAGACGATGGAGGCGCGGACGGTGCCGGGGTTGTATTTCGTGGGTGAGGCCGTGGACGTGACCGGCTGGTTGGGCGGTTACAATTTCCAATGGGCCTGGGCGAGTGGCTTCTCGGCGGGGGAGGCCATCGGAGCATCGTCTTAAACGCATCGTCATCCGGCGATGACAAATGCCACCGCCCCCTCACCGTCATCCGCGCACTTGATGCGCGGATCTACCCGTTGCGGCGCCCACACGCCGTCATGGCGCCAAAACGGGTAGGTTCGCGGATCAAGTCCGCGAATGACGGATAATGGGGTGGGCGACGAAGCAGTACGAACAGCAGCTCCGTTACCAAACCGCCAGCTTCGCCAACAAATCCCGCTTCACCTCGGGCGGGGCGAAGGACGCCTCGACCGAAGTGCGCGCCATGGCTCGGATTTCGTCATCGCCCCAGCCGAAGGCCTCCACAAGCCGGACATATTCGTCGACGAGCGTCGTCTCCAGAAGGGCCGGATCGTCACTGCCGATCGAGACGGGAATGCCGTGGCGACGCAGCTTGTCGATCGGGTGGTCCGCATAGCTGGCAAATAGACCGAGGGTCACATTGCTGGTCGGCGTGATGTCGAGCGGAATGCCCCTGTCACGCAATTCATCCATCAGCGCAGGGTCTTGCAGCGCGCGCACGCCATGATCGATGCGCTCGGCACCCAGCAGATGAATCGCGTCCCGAATGCCGTCCGGACCGCTCGATTCGCCGGCATGGACAGTGCGACGGAACCCGGCCTCCGCGGCGCGGCGGAAGGCGTCTGCAAACCGCGGACCGGTGCGGCCGGCCGAAGCCTCATTCCCATCGATCGACAGCGCCACGATGCGCGGATTGGCGAGGTCGATCATCATGTCGAGCAACTCGGTCGCCTCATCGGCCGTCTGATGGCGCAACAGGCTGAGGCAGACGCCGACCGGCGGCAGACCGTCCATCTCGGCCGCCGAGAAGCCATGGTCGAGGGCGGTGATCAGTTCGGGCAGCCGGTCACGCCAGGCCGGCCAATGGGTGGGATTGATGATGGCATCGGCATAGCCCGCGCCATTATCGGCCATGCGCTGGCTGAAATCATAGGCCATCGTCTCGATCTGCTCGGAGGTGCGAACCAGCCCGCAACTCCAGTCGAGGAAGCCCAGAAACTCGCTGAGGTTGCGGAAGGTGAACAGCGCCTCTGGCGGCCGCGGCAGGGGTTCCCCCGCCTCCGCCGCCAGAGCCACGATCTGCGCACGCTCGAAACAGCCTTCGAGGTGAACATGAATCTCCGCCTTGGGCAGAGAGAGCAGTCTCTGCCGGTCGGCGGCGCGTGCAATCACGCCGGGAAGCCGCCTTCGAAGGCGATCTCGGCGACCGGCTTGCGCGGGCTCGGCATTTCACGGCCCTGCAAAAACTCGGGCAGGATCGACTTGTCGCCGAGCTTGCCGACGGCGACGGCTGCCTCGACGCGATACCCGGCCGGCAGGCCGAGTTCGGCTGCGGCGCGCGGCATGTCGAAGCCGGCCATGCCGTGGCAGTGCCAGCCGAGCTTCGAGCCTTGCAGCGCAAAGGCCGCCCAGGCGGCGCCAGCGTCGAATGAATGACTATGCGAGGGCACCGCTTCTTTAGCGCCCGGCGGCTGCATCATGGGGTTGGACGCGATCACCAGAAGCGCGCCGGCGCGCTTGGCCCAGCTCTGGTTGAACTCGTTCAGCAGGTCCAGGAACTTGTCCCAATGCTCGGTCCCACGAATGGCATAGAGGAACACCCAGGGCTGCGAATTGTAGGAGGACGGCGCCCAACGCGCGGCCTCGATCATCGACATCAGGTCTGCCTGGGGGATCGCCTCTTCGGTAAAGGCGCGGGGCGACCAGCGCTCCAGGAAGATCGACTCGATGTCGTGATCCGCAGTCCGTCCGTTGACGTTCATCGTCATAAGCGCGTGCCTTTGTCGTTGAGAGATCAGTGAGTAACAGGCTTGGCGTTCCGCAAGGCTTCCGCCTCCGCATAGAACTTCTTTTCCCAGGCCGAGTGGTTTTCCACGCCTTCGCGAATGAAGGGTGTGAAGATTGCGATACTGAGCAGCGCCTTGTGGAACAGGTTTGCCGGGAAGCGCAGCGGCTTGTCGAAATCCAC
Organism: Acidisoma sp. PAMC 29798; assembly: GCF_030252425.1. Lineage (GTDB taxonomy): Bacteria > Pseudomonadota > Alphaproteobacteria > Acetobacterales > Acetobacteraceae > Acidisoma > Acidisoma cladoniae. The sequence goes on from NZ_CP126994.1 coordinate 2,630,827, forward strand.
GAACAAAACCACCCGCGTCTCATCGGAATGATTCCAGGCCTCATGCTCGAAGGCGTCGTCGAAGATCAGGGCGCGGCCTTCCTGCCAATGGCAGATCTCGGTGTCGACGCGGATGGCGATCTTGTCGGGATGGGGCGGCACCTTCAGGCCGAGATGCAGCCGCAGCACACCGTTATACGGGCCGCGATGCGCCGGCAGATGCTTGCCGGGCTCGAAGATGGAGAACATCGCCGTCCGCAGGCCAGGGATCGTCTGCACGATGCGCCAGGTCTCAGGGCAGAGGGCGGTGTTGCGCGCGGAGGTATTGCCATAGCCGGTCAGGAAGAAGGTTTTCCAGCCCTGGTCGGTGCTGATGGTGGCGACGTCGGTCGAGATATCGCTGAAGGCCGGCAGCTCATTCTTGCGCGTCAGCACGTGATCCAGCTCGGTGCGGATCGCCTGCCATTCGCGTTCGATCTGATAGGCCCAGGGGAAGGTGGCGAGGTCATAGACCGGCGGATTGCCGACCTTGGAACAACGAAGGTTCAAGCGCTCGACCCAGGCGACGACGGACATGATGGCCCGGGTGGTGAGGCTGGGGCGGCTCATTGGCTTGATGCCGTCGGTGCCGAAACTCTGCTGGGCCGCAGGTTTATGCGGCCCGGTCTGGTTCGTAACGGTCTGATCGATCGCGTTCATTCTATCCTCCGCAAGCGTCTCCTGATACGCCAGCGGCCGCGGGTTTGGCGAGTGGCCGTCACGCGTCTGTCATAAGACGGTAGCGCGTGACGGCCACCGGCCACAAAGGATGTCATGCTCGGCGCAGGCCGAGCATCCACGTCTTCTTTGGGTCCCACAGGCAAGACGTGGATGGCACGCCTTCGCGTGCCATGACGAGAACTTCTACGAGCAGCCGCTGGTGCTGCCGCAGGTGACGCATTTCAGGCAGGTGCCGTTTCGGACCATGGTGAAGTTGCCGCATTCGGGGCAGCTATCGCCCTCATACCCCTTCACCTTCGCTTCCCGCATCCGGCTGGCGCGATCGTCCCCCGTCGGTGCCATCGCAACGGCCGTTGCCGCCAAGCGCGAGGATCCGCGCACGAACCCCTTGCTGACATCGCGCTGGATACCGGCGAGCGCGGAGCGCGCCTCCTCCGCCGTCTGGCTGCCGGTGCGCGGCAGATTGCCCTCCGTCTCCCCGCCGCCGAGCGTGTCCGGCATCAGGTCGGACGGATCGACATGCGCGAGATCATTGCGCGCGAGATAGGAAATGGCGAGTTCGCGGAAGATATAGTCGATGATCGAGGTCGCCATGCGGATGGCCTCGTTGCCCTGCACCATGCCGGCGGGCTCGAAGCGCGTGAAGGTGAAGGCCTCCACGAACTCCTCCAGCGGCACGCCGTATTGCAGGCCGATCGAGATGGCGATGGCGAAGTTGTTCATCAGCGAGCGGAAGGCGGAGCCTTCCTTGTGCATGTCGATGAAAACCTCGGCGAGGCTGCCATCCTCGTATTCGCCCGTCCGCAGATAGACCTTGTGGCCGCCGACCGAGGCCTTCTGCGTATAGCCCTTGCGGCGATCCGCCAGGCGACGACGCTCGGCACGATGAATGACGCGCTCCACGATCCGTTCGGCCATCACGGTGGCCTGCGCCGTCGGGTTCATGGCGATCAACTCCTCCGCCTCATCCGCGTCATCGATCAGCATCGAGGACAGCGGCTGGCTGAGCTTGGAGCCGTCGCGGTAGAGCGCATTGGCCTTGAGGCCGAGGCGCCAGGACAGCAGATAGGCTTGCTTGCAATCCTCGACCGTGGCCGCGTTCGGCATGTTGATGGTTTTTGAAATCGCGCCGGTGATGAAGGGCTGTGATGCCGCCATCATGCGAATGTGGCTCTCGGCGGAGAGGAAACGCACGCCGATGCGGCCGCAGGGGTTGGCGCAATCGAAGACCGACAGATGCGCGGGATCGAGTTCCGGCGCGCCTTCCAGCGTCATCGCGCCGCAGATGTAGGTGTTTGCGGCCTCGATCTGGGCGCGCGTGAAACCGAGTGCCGTTAGCAGATCGAAACCGGGCGCGGCGATCGCTTCCGCCTTCAGGCCGAGCGTGCCGGTGAGGAAGTCCTCCCCAAGCGTCCATTTGTTGAAGACGAACTTGATGTCGAAGGCGGCGAGAAGCTGCGATTCCACCTTCTCCAACTCGGTCGCGCCGAAGCCCTTGGCAGTCAGGCTCTGCTGGTTGATGGCGGGCGCGCCGGTCAAGGTCGCATGGCCCACGGCATAGCGGATCATGCGATCACTCTGCTCGGCCGTATAGCCGAGGGTTGCCAGCGCATCGGGCACGATGCGGTTGATGATCTTGAAATAGCCGCCACCGGCGAGCTTCTTGAACTTCACGAGGGCGAAGTCCGGCTCGATGCCGGTCGTGTCGCAATCCATCACCAGACCGATGGTGCCGGTGGGGGCCACCACACTGACCTGAGCATTGCGATAGCCGTAGGCCTCACCCATCGCCAGCGCCTCGTTCCAGACATCGGCGACGGCACCGGCAAGACCGGGATCGGGGCAATGGGCGCGCAGGAAGGGTACCGGCGCTACGGTCAAGTCCTCATAGGATTCGGTGCCGCCCTGCGCCGCGCGGCGATGGTTGCGGATGACCCGCAGCATCGACTCCCGATTGGCGGGGAATTCCGGAAAGGCACCGAGCTGGGCTGCCATCTCGGCCGAGGTGCGATAGGCGACGCCGGTCATGACGGCGCTGATGCCGGCACAGATCGAACGGCCGCCATCGCTGTCATAGGACAGGCCGGCTGCCATCAGCAGGCCGCCGAGATTGGCGTAGCCGAGGCCGAGCGTCCGATAGTCATAGGACAGGCGGGCGATTTCCTTGGAGGGGAACTGCGCCATCAGCACGGCGATTTCCAGAACCACGGTCCAGATCCGCACGCCATGCGTGAACAGCGCCGTATCGAAATGGCCATCTTCGCGCCGGAAAGCGAGCAGGTTCAGCGAGGCGAGATTGCAGGCGGTGTCATCGAGAAACATGTATTCCGAGCAGGGATTGGACGCATTGATGCGTCCACCGGCCGGGCAGGTATGCCACTCGTTGATGGTCGTGTCGTATTGCACCCCTGGATCGGCGGAGGCCCATGCGGCGGCGCCGATCTGGTCCCACAGCGCGCGCGCCTTCAGGGTCTTGTGAACCTTGCCATCCGTGCGGCGAATGAGGTTCCAATCCTTATCGTCCAGCACCCGCTGCACGAAGTCGTTCGTGATCCGGACGGAGTTGTTGGAATTCTGGCCGGCGACGGTCAGATAGGCTTCGCTATCCCAATCGGTGTCATAGGTGCGGAAGGCAAAGCTCTCTTCGCCCTGGCGCGCGGCTTCGATAGCGCGGCGGATATAGTTTTCCGGGATCGCGCAGTCCTTGGCCTTTCGCACGGCGGCCTTCAGCAGCGAATTCTTGGTCACGTCATAGGCGCCATCGCCCAGATCGGCGGTCGCGTCACGGCACGCGAAGACCACGCCGTCCAACTGGCGCTTCGTCATCTTGGAGCCGGCGACCAGGGCCGCGACCTTCTGCTCCTCGATGACCTTCCAATCGACATAGGCCTCGATATCCGGATGATCGACATCGACCGAGACCATCTTGGCGGCGCGGCGGGTGGTGCCGCCGGACTTGATGGCGCCGGCGGCGCGGTCACCGATCTTGAGGAAGCTCATCAGACCGGAGGACCGGCCGCCGCCGGACAGACGCTCCCCGTCGCCGCGCAGCTTGGAGAAGTTGGAGCCGGTGCCGGAGCCGTATTTGAACAAGCGGGCTTCGCGCACCCAAAGATCCATGATGCCGCCTTCGTTCACCAGATCGTCTGACACCGACTGGATGAAGCAGGCATGCGGCTGCGGATGCTCATAGGCGCTGGTGGACTCAACAACCTTGCCGGTTGCGGAGTCGACGTAGAAGTGGCCCTGAGCGGGACCGTCGATGCCGTAAGCCCAATGCAACCCGGTGTTGAACCACTGCGGCGAATTCGGCGCCGCCATCTGCTTGGCCAGCATGAAGCACAGCTCGTCACGGAAAGCGCGGGCATCAGCCTCGGTGTCGAAATAGCCGCCCTTCCAACCCCAATAGGTCCAGGTGCCGGCCATACGGTCAAAGACCTGGCGCGCCGTGGTCTCACCGGTCAGGCGCTCGGCTTCGGGGAGCTTCGCCAGCGCGTCCTGATCGGGCACATGGCGGCGCAGCCAGCTCGGCACGCCGGCCTCCTCGACCGGCTTGAGGGCCGCCGGGATGCCCGCCTTGCGGAAATACTTCTGCGCCAGAACATCCGACGCGACCTGCGACCAGGCCTTGGGTACCTCGATATCGGCGAGGCGGAAGATCACCGACCCATCGGGATTGCGGATTTCGCTGGTGGTGCGGGCGAACGCGATGTCGCCGTAGCGACCGTCGGCGTCCGTGGTCAATTCCCTCTCGAAGCGCATGACGATCGGTCCTTATCAGCCTTGGATTGCGGAAGCGCCGATCTGTCGATGACGGCGCCGTTACCCAAGATGTAGTAGGCAAACTGTCTTAGAGCAACCAGATGTTGCTTATTGACAGGTCTGCGTCATCGGCGCAGGGCGCACGGTGATACGAGACTACGCGAGGTTGCGGGGTTTTTGGAAGACGAATCGCAGGGGTTGCAACGGGCAGCGATGAGCGTGACCTTAACGCCACGCTCATCATCCCTCCATCGACTCGTAGACGACAGAATCGTTTGAGAATCGGGGCTTGAAGCCCGATCCTCACGTGGACCTCAGTGACGCTCGATGAGTTCGATCTTGTAGCCGTCCGGATCTTCGATGAAAGCGATGACGGTGGTGCCGAATTTCACCGGCCCCGGCTCGCGCGAAATCTTGGCGCCGGCGGCGCGCAGCTTCTCACAGGTCGCATAGATATCGGAGACGCCGAGGGCGAGATGGCCGAAGGCGGTGCCCGGCTCATAGTGATCGACGCCGTAGTTATAGGTCAGTTCCAGCGCGGTATGGGTTGTCTCGTCGCCGTAGCCCACGAAGGCGAGGGTATATTTGCCGTCGGGCACGTCCGTGCGGCGAAGCTCCTTCATGCCGAGATGCTCGGTGTAGAAGGCGATGCTGCGCTCCAGATCGCTGACGCGGAGCATGGTATGGAGGTAAGTGAATTCCTGGGTCTGGCTCATGACGCGCGTTCCTTATGATTGGGCGGGTGCAGAGGTGTGCTATACCTCGGCCAATTGGAAGGTGGGTATGACCGAGCAAAAGTCGATTTTTGATGTTGAACCTGATGAGGCTCTAGAGGCCCGGCTTGATGACGAAGCGGAAGCGGCTTGCTCTGCCGGTCGCGTCGTGTCTCACGCTAGGGTCATCGAGTGGCTGAAGTCGTGGGGAACATCTGACGAACTGCCGCGCCCGATCCCGTAGCGCCTTTGACTGACATCGTTTGGACCGAGCCAGCGCTCGCGAATCTTCAAGCCATCCGCGATTACATACAGCAGTTCAATCCCTATGCTGCGGTCACGGTGGCTGCGGACCTCATCGCGACTGGCAATGGTCTGATCAATTTCCCGTATCGCGGAAGGCCTGTTCGCGGCACCAGCATGCGGGAGGTCGCGTCTTGTTACCCCTATATCATCCGTTACCGGATAAGCGGCGAGGATTTGGTCATTCTTCGTATCCGCCACGCGTCACGCCGGCAGACCATCCCATAGCCACGTCGGAGGGTGGAAAAGCGCAGCGCATTCCACCGAAGCCGCCTGATCGTCCGCCTCAGCTTTTCAGCGAGTCGGCGCCTAGCCCGAGGATAAAGAACCCCGCCGCGTCAGCCGCCGCGATCATGCGGTCGCGGTCCATGATGATCGTGCCCCCGCCCTCGAAAGCCAGGCCACGTAACCCGGCCTCGACGGCGCCCCTCACCGTCTCCTCCCCGATCGTCGGCAGGTCGGCGCGGCGGTCCTGGCCCGGCTTGACCAGCTTGACCAAGACGCCGCCAGGCCCTGGCCAGGCCAAAGGCCCGCAGCGCTTGAGCATGGCGTCCGTCCCCTCGACCGCCTCCACCGCGAGCACGATGCCGGCCTGAACGACGCAGCCCTGCCCGACATCGGCGGTCCCAAGGGCGCGGCAAACGGCAATGCCCCGCGCAATATCCGTCGTCGCTTGCTCATCCGGCCCGACCTTGGTCATCAGGCCGGCGCGGCCGACCAAACCGCCGAGCACCTCATGCGCGCCGAGAACGCGAAACCCCTCCTCCCCCAAGACGCGGATCACCGCCTTCAGCAGGCCGTCATCGCCGGCAAAGGCTGCGCGCCCGATCCGGGTGAGCAGACGCATGCCATCCGCTTCAGGCCGGAGATCGAAGAAAGAGGGTCGCTTGATCGGCCCCACGAGCACCAGATCGCCGCAACCTTTCTCGCGCAGCAGCGTGAGCATGCGGTTGGCAGCGCCCATGCGCATGAAGACATGGGGAAAGGGCGCCAGCCGATCGGCCTCCGCATGACCCTCAAGGCCGATGATGAAAACCGGCCGCCCGGTCGCCTGAGCCGCGATTGCGACGGACGCCGGCAGCGGGCCGCTTCCGGCGATGATCCCCAGGCCCGTCGGCGCAGATGCGTCGGTCAGGCGGCGTCCTCAGTCTCAACCGCACGGCTGTCGCGCCGGATAAGACCGCGTTTGCTCGGTGCCTCGATGAAGCTGAGAATCTCAGCGACAATGGGGTCAGCCCCGTAGCGCATCCGCGTCTCGGCCACACGCGCGGCAAACAGACCGTCATGACGGAACAGCAAGCGGAAGGCGGCGCGGAGCCCGCGAATGGCAGCCGGGTCGAGTCCTCGCCGGCGCAAGCCGACAATGTTCAAACCGGACAACCGGGCGCGATTGCCCATGACCATGCCGAAGGGAATGACATCGGCTTCGACACCCGAAACACCACCGACCATCGCGCCACGCCCGATACGGACGAACTGATGCAGCGCGGCGCTGCCGCCGATGACGGCGCCATCCTCGATCGTAACATGGCCGCCCATCACGACATTGTTCGCCGCGATCACGCCGTTGCCGAGCGTGCAATCATGAGCCACGTGAACCACGGCCATGAGAAGGCACTTCTCGCCGACCCGCGTGATGCCAGCGCCCGTCGCGGTGCCCCGGTGGATCGTACAATGCTCGCGCACCTGTGTTCCGGCGCCGATCTCGCAACGGGTCGGCTCGCCGCGATATTTGAGATCCTGGGGCGGCAGGCCAACGCTCGCAAAGGGATACAGAATCGTCCCCGTGCCGAGACGCGTATGGCCGTCGATGACCACGTGGGACATCAGCTTGACGCCGTCCTCAAGGACAACATTCGGCCCGATGTGGCACCAAGGGCCGATTTCGACCCCGGCACCGAGCACAGCGCCCTCCGCCACGAGGGCGGCCGGATGGATGAGCGTCACGAACCAACCGACTCCATGATCATCGCCGCGAATGTCGCTTCCGCCACGGATACCCCTTCGACCCGCGCGATGCCGTGGAATTTCCAGACATTGCCGCGATGGCGCTGCTTGACCACATGCACCTGCAGCCGGTCGCCTGGCAGCACGGGGCGGCGAAACTTGGCGCCCTCGACGGACATGAAATAGACCACCCGGCCACGCGCTTCCGGCCCCAAGGTTTCCACCACGAGAACAGCAGCGGTCTGCGCCATGCTCTCGATAATGAGAACCCCAGGCATGACCGGGTGGTTGGGGAAGTGGCCCTGGAAGAACCCCTCGTTGATCGAGACATTCTTGATGCCGATGGCTGAGACGTTCTTGATCATATCGACGACGCGATCGATCAGCAGAAACGGATAGCGATGCGGTATCGCCCGCATAATGCCAGCAATATCGACGACATGCCTGACGTTGGTCTCGTCGGTCACGGCGAGGCCGTGATCAGTCTCAGCATCCATGGGCCTTAGTCCACGCTCGGGTGGTGTTTGGCCGCATCATCGCGCCGCATGAGGCGGCGAAGATATGCGACCTGACGAAAGAACTCTCTCACCGGCTCGGCCGGACTGCCGACAACTTCGGCACGTGCCGCCACGTCCGCCATAACGCCAGCTTGGGCGCCGATCTTCGCGCCACGTCCAATATGGAGATGACCCGCAAATCCTGCCTGACCCGCAACGGTGACGTGATCATCAAGAATAGTCGATCCTGAGATCCCGACTTGCGCCACGATCACGCAGCCCCGGCCAAGGCGCACGTTATGTGCAATCTGAACCGAATTGTCGAGGCGCGACCCTGCGCCGATGACCGTATCCTGGGAAGACCCGCGATCGACCATGGAATTGGCGCCGATTTCGACATCATCCTCGATAATGACCCGGCCAAGCTGCGGAACCGTGATGAATCCCTCGGGCGTCACCTCGAAGCCGAAGCCTTCCTGCCCCAGGCGCGCGCCCGGCAAGATGAAGACGCGATTGCCGATCAAGCTGTGGCTGATCGTGCAACTGGCGGAAATCCTGGTGTCTTCACCGATCTCGACACCGGGCCCGATCGAGACGAGCGGCCCGATGCTGCTGCGCGCGCCAATGCGGGCGCCTGCACCGATCACGGCCAGAGGTCCGATTTCCACCGAGTCGTCGATCATCGCCGTCGGATCGACGACCGCCGACGCATGAATGCCGGGTGAGGCCGCTTCGCGCGGATGAAAAAGGCCGGCGACGCGTGCCCAAGCGGCGTATGGGCTCGTGGCCACCAGGGCGACCGCCGTTGCCGGAACCTGGTTCACCAGCGCGGCATCCAAGATCACCGCGCCGGCGCGGGTGCCCGATAGCGCTGCCATATAGCGGCGATTGGTAAGGAAACTGACCTCGGTCGGCCCCGCCGTCTGCAGCGGGGCCACGCCCGTGAAGCACGCGTCTGTCGGCAGTCCCTCTGCCGACAGACGCATGACCTCAGCGAGACGTGCGAGAGAGAACGGACCTTGCCGCCGGAAGAACCGCGGATCTCCAGCGACCGGGGCAATCAAAGCTTACTGACCCTGCTGTGCCTGCATCGACGCCGCAGTCACATTCGCGAAAGCCGCATCGGGCGGCACCACGACGGACGGCATCACCAGGTTCAGCTCCTTCGTGACTTCATCGCTGATGTCGAAGGAATTGATGTTGAGGGCGACCTGGGCGCGATGCAGCACGAGGTTCATGCCCCGGCTTTGCGCGACCTGGCGGATCACCGCGATCAATGTGCGTTCGACCTGGCCGAGTGCCACCTGGGCAGCGGCTTGGATCCGGGCTTCATGGTTGCGGAAAACGATCTGCGAATTGGCGACACGCTGCTGGAGCGCCATTTCACGGGCACGCAGTTCGTCGGGCGGCAGATGCGCGCGCGGATCGGCGAGCACTGCCTGGGTCCGACGCCAAACCTCCTGCTCGGCCTGGGCTTGCTTCGTCAGCGCGGCGCGGCGCGCCTGGATTTCCTTATCGACAGCCTGCGCCGCAGTCGAACCCTGCAATACATCAGGGACGCCGATCACACCGATCGTCGGCACCGGCGCGACATCACCCTTGGACAAGGGGGGCAAAGCCGGGATCGGCGCATTGGCCTGCGCCTGAACGGCGGCCGTCGCGGCGGCGTCAACCTTGGGGTCGGTGGGCGCCGGCGGCATCGCGGGCATAGCCACTGGCGCGTATTTCTGAGCGCGATGCGACTTGGAGGCACCTGCCGCCGCATGCGGCGCCCCCTGGCTCGGAACGAACCAACCAGGCTGAGAGGTTTGTGCCTGCCCGAGGGACGGCGCGAGAACAACCGCGGTCGCGATGGCGACGGCGTAGCGGGACATATATCGCAATGGAGTTAAAACCTTGTGCCGAAGCCGAAGCGGAATACTTGGGTCTTGTCGTCGGTGTATTTTACGAGGGGATCGGCCAAGTCGATATTGATCAGACCGAAGGGCGTATCCCACGAGAAGCCTACACCGGCAGCGACGCGCGGCGCCGGCGTGCCGTAGATTGGGCCGTTTGACTCTTTAACGCCGGACAGCGCACCGACATCCACAAAGACCCGGCCCGTGAGCCCAATATCCGGCGAAATCGGCAGTGGGAATCGAACTTCCGTCGTCTGCGTATAGATGAAATCACCACCGAGGCTATCGCCGGTTGCCTTATCATGGGGACCGGCACCGCCCTGCTCGAAGCCGCGCATATTCTGGCCGCCGAGAAAGAAGTTATCGATGATGAATTGCCGGCCACCGTAGTTATAGAGGTAGCCGGCGCTGCCCGAGAGGGCCAAGGTCCAGAGGCTATTGCCCGAGAAGTAGTCGAGCGGCACGTAAAGGCCGCCATCCAACTTGGCACGGACATAGTCCGAATCGCCACCGAGACCGGCCAGATCCGTGCTGAGGCGAAGGATATAGCCGTCATGCGGATCGATGATGCTGTCGCGCTGGTCATAGGTCAGCGTCTGCCCGATCTGGGACAGCAGCGACCACCCGGCCTCATCCGAGATGTAAATGCTGGCGCCGGATTCGATGTTGTACACATCGCGATCGACGAGCGAGTAGTTCACCTGCTGCGACATATGGTCGTTAAAGGCATATCCGGTCCGCACCGTGACACCGGTGCGGGATTCCTCGTAGCCAGAAACGTCCTGATTATCGTCCGTTGTGTGGAACAGGTCGCCGCCGAGCAATAGGTTGCGGTCGAGGAAATACGGGTCGGTGACCGACAGATCGACCTGACTGGCGCGCTGCGCGAGAACGCCCGTGATACCGGCATTGATGCCGGTGCCGATGAGGTTCTTTTCGCTGAGGCCAAGATCGATCAAGGCGCCGTCATCGCTCGAATAGCCGCCGCCGATGGTCAGAGAGCCGGTCGATTGCTCCTGAACATTGGTGGTCAATACGATCTTATCCGGCGCCGACCCTGGCTCGGTATTCATGCCGACATTCTTGAAATACTGGAGGTCCATCAACCGCTGACGCGACCGCTTGATGGCGTCAGCGTTGAACGCGTCCCCTTCGGCGATCTGGAACTCGCGCCGGATGACCTTATCCTCGGTGCGGGAATTGCCGCTGATGTCGATCCGCTCGACGAAGACCCGCGGTCCCTCGACGATATCGAAGGTGACATCGACGACATGCCGGCCCCGGGCATCGACATGCTTATGCAGGATCGGATTGACCAGGACGAAGGCATAGCCGCGCCCCTGCACGTCGCTGGTGATGGCCTGAACGGTTTGGGTGACGGAATCACCATTGAACCAATCGCCCTTGCCCATCTGCAGGTCGCCCCTGAGGGTCGAACCATCGAGATGCGGCAGATGCGAGACGATCTTCAGGTCACCAACATGGTAGCGCGGCCCTTCATTCATCACGAAGGTGACGAAGAAGGACGAGCGATCCGGCGCCAGCTCGGCATTGGTGCTGAGAAGCTGGAAGTCCGGGTAGCCACTGCGCAAGTAGAAACGCTTCAGAAGGTCGCCATCGAGGCCGACCCGCGCCGGATCGTAGGAGTCACTGGAGGACAGGAAACGCCACCAGGCGCTTTCGCGGCTGGAAATGACCGTCCGCAGCGTGCCCTCGCTGTAATGCTTGTTCCCCACGAAGGCGATGCGGCTGATGAAGGTGGCCCGGCCATCATGGATGCGGAACACCAGATTGACCCGGTTTTCCGGCAACTGAATGATCTGCGGCACGACCGTGGTCGAGTAATAGCCCTTCTTAGCATAGGCGTCCAAAATCGCCTGGCGGTCGGCCTCAGCGGCCTCGGCCGTATAGACCGAGCGGGACTTCAGCTGCGTAGCGTCCGCGAGGTTCGCGCGCGTCAGCTGGTTGTTACCCTCAAAGGCGACCTGGCTAATCAGCGGATTTTCCACGACCTGAACCACAAGGTCATTGCCCGTACGCGCGATCGCGACGTTCTTGAACAAGCCCGTGGCATAGAGGGTCTTGAGGCTCTGATCGATCAATTTAGGATCGAAGGCATCACCCGGAGAGAGCAGCATATAGGAAGCGATGGTCCCGCTCTCGATCCGGTGGTTGCCCTCCACATCGATCGCCACGATCGTATTGCCGGCTTGCACCACCCTGGATGGCGCATGCTGAACGGGCGCATGCTTGTGAGTGCGCAGAGGCACCTGGGACAAAGCTGCACCGGGGACAAACGCGGGCAGAAGGCAGGCTGTTGCGAGCAGCGCAGCACGAGTGCGAAGCAAAGAACGCGTCTCCCTCAGTTCCGGCTCATAGAGAGGCCGGTCAGCACAGCCGGCCGGGTCGGCTGGCACGTCTTATAGGCCGGCGGATCACCGCGCCGATGGCGTGGAAAAACGCGCTTTAGGCCGTTGATAGTCCGGCAATTTAACCCGAAAGGCGTTGCCCATCGAAATTTGCCCTAACGCACGGCACGTCGTCGCGGCAAGCGATTTCTGGTCTCGCTGTTAACGAGACCGTTATCGGAGCCGCAATCGAGCCTCCTTACGTCATCCAGCGAGATGCGTCACCCAGCGAACGAAGCCTAACTGCGTCACATCGTTCCAGGTGGCGAAGACAAACAGGCAAAGCAGCAAGGCAAAGCCCGCGCGGAAGCCATATTCCTGGGTGCGAGCAGAGATCGGGCGGCCGCGAATGGCCTCCGCGAGGTAGAACAACAAGTGGCCACCATCCAGGACGGGAATCGGAAAAAGGTTAATCAAGCCGAGGTTCACAGACAGCACCGCGATGAAGGACACCAAGCTGGCGATGCCCAGGGCCGCGACCTGACCGGACAGGGCAGCGATTCGCAGCGGGCCGCCGAGCTGGTTCAGACCGGTGCGATGGGCGACGATCTGCCACAGGCCATTCAGCGTCTCCCGCCCGACCGTCCAGGTTTCGAGCAGGCCTTCTCGCACCGCATCCACCGGCCCAAGGCGCTTGAAGACCTGCGGACCTTCCATGACACCCAGCACGCCATGCTGGCCGCCATGCCCATCAGGCGCGCTGCCGATCGTCAGTTGCAGCATGATCGTATTCTGGCCGCGCAGCAGCGTCAGAGGAACGCTTTTGCCAGGGTTCGGCGCGACCTGATGCTGGATATCCTGGAAGCTTTGGATCGCCTGACCGTCGATGCTTTCGATGCGGTCGCCCGGCTTGATATTGGCGGTCGCCGCCACGGAATTCGGCATGACCTTGCCGATCACCGGGTCGGGCATCGGCTTGCCGACCGCCGCGAAGAGCCCAACGAACAGAACGGCCGCCAGGACAAAATTGGCGATCGGCCCGGCTGCGATGACGATCATGCGCCGCCAGACGGGTTTTTCATGGAAGGTGCGGCCGGATAGCCAGGCCGCCCGCTCCTCCACCGTCGCGTCCTGCGGACGCTCCTGCCCGTGCAGCTTCACGTAGCCGCCGAGGGGAATCCAAGCGAGCTTCCACACGGTGCCGCGCCGATCGGTCCAGCGCGCGATCGATTGCCCGAAGCCGATGGAAAAGGCTTCGACGTGAACGCCCATCCAACGCGCGGCCGCGTAATGGCCCATTTCATGGACAAAAACGAGGACGCCGAGGACGACGGCGAAGGACGCGAGAGTACGGAGCAGTTCGGGGAGAGCGTGCATGATCGAGGTTTCTACTGCCTGACATCGCCGCGGTCACGCGGCACTTAAAAGGGAGTGGTCACGCGGTACTTGAGCGTGACGGGATCATCGCTTGAGCCGCCGCGCGCGCGGCGGCGTCCAGCGCGATGATGGTGTCGAGATCGGTCGCGGGCGGAGCGCCGAGGCGGGCAAGCACCCCCTCCACCATGCTGACGATGTCGAGGAAGCCGATCCGCCGTTCCAGGAAGGCGGCGACCGCCACTTCATTGGCGGCGTTCATGATCGCGGGGGCACCGCCGCCTGCGGCCAACACCTCTCGTGCGACGCGCAGAGCAGGAAAGCGCACCTCGTCCGGCGGCGCGAAATCGAGCTGGGACAGCGCCGCAAGGTCGAGCCGCTGGGCGGTGGTGCGAATGCGGCCGGGCCAGCCCAGAGCGTGGGCGATGGGAATATGCATATCCGGCGCGCCGAGCTGCGCGATCATGCTGCCATCGTGGTAGCAAACGATGCCATGCACGACGGATTGGGGATGGACCACCACCTCCACCGCGTCACCGGCCAGCCCGAACAGTCGGGCCGCTTCGATGATCTCAAGCCCCTTGTTCATCATGGTGGCCGAATCGATGGAGATCTTGGCGCCCATCGACCACACCGGGTGACGCAGGGCCGCTTCCGGCGTGATCGCGGCCATGGCGTCCAGGCTCGTCGTCCGGAACGGGCCGCCCGACGCGGTCAGGATGATGCGCTCCACCGTGCCGCGATTAGGGGCGTCTAGGCATTGGAAGATCGCGTTATGCTCGGAATCGACCGGCAGGAGCAGCGTGCCCGAAGTCCGAACCGCGTCCATCATGATGTCGCCGGCCGAGACCAGCACTTCCTTATTCGCGAAGGCGATGGCACCGCCCCGGCGAATGGCGGCCAAGGTCGGATGGAGGCCCGCCATGCCAATGATCGCCGCCATGGTCCAGTCCGCCGGCAATGCCGCCGCTTCCGACACCGCATCCGCGCCGGCAGCCGCCTGGATATTCGTGCCGGACAATGCCGCGCGCAGCGCAGGCAGGGCAGATTCATCGTAAATCACGGCGATCTCCGCGCCGCAGAGCTTCGCCTGCTCGGCCAGGAGTGCCACGTTGCGACCACCCACCAGCGCGCGCACGCGGTAGCGCGCCGGGTCGGCCAGGATGAGGTCCAAGGTCTGGGTGCCGACGCTGCCGGTGCTGCCCAAGATACTGACGGTCTTCACGTCTGCGGTCTTCATTGCCACAGTAATACTCCCTCTCCGATGGCGGCGGCGACAAGCGCCGCCACGGGCGCTGCGGTCAACATGCCATCCAGCCTATCGAGCAAACCGCCATGCCCTGGAATCGAGCGACCCGAATCCTTGACCCCGAAATGCCGCTTGAGCCCGCTTTCGAGCAAGTCGCCGATCTGCGAAGCGGCGCCCAAAATGACGGCAATCAGCACGCAATGCGCCACCGCGATGGGCCCGCCCGCCCAGAGTGCGACGCCATAGCCAACGAGACCGGCCGCCAATAGGCCGCCGATTGCGCCTGAGCGGGTTTTACCGGGCGAGATCTGGGGCGCGAGCTTCGGGCCGCCGACCAGACGGCCGACCAGATAGGCGCCGATATCGCTCGACCAAATGATGAGCACCAGGAACAGCATATCCCACCGCCCGACCAGCGGCACATGCCGCAGCCGGACCATGGCGATCGCCGCCGGAGCGACATAGACGAAACCGGCGACCAGCCAAAGCGCATGGCGGTCCCGTCCGAACAGCACGTACCCGAGTGCCGCGAGACAGGCGGCCAGAAAAAGGGCGGCGGGCGCGCCGGCGGCCATGGCCACGATCGGAACGGCACCCATGCCCACAGGCAGCAGGATCACGGGCCATCGGCGCGGTTCATCGCCGTTCATCCCCGCCCATTCGGCCGCACATCCGGCCGCACCAAGGGCGACCAGAAGCGCCCATGGTCCCTTACCAAGCCAAAGGCAGGCCAAGGCCAGCGGCGCCAGGATGGCGGCGGAACTGATGCGCTTGCCAAGGTCACCCCATCGCCGGCCACGCTTCGGGTCGTTCGCCCCGGCGGCGCGGTCAGTCGACGTTGGCACCGTAGCGCCGCTCTCGCCGTCCGAATTCCGCCAGGGCGACCGTCAGATCCTGGGCGCAGAAATCCGGCCACAGCACATCGAGGAAGACCAGCTCGGCATAGGCGCATTCCCACAGCAGAAAGTTGGACAGCCGCTGCTCGCCACTGGTGCGGATCAGAAGATCGGGATCAGGCATCGCGGAGGTCGAGAGGAAGCGGCAGAAACCATCCTCGTCCAACGTCTCCGGATCGATCTCACCGGCCTTGGCGGCACGGGCGACATCGCGCGCGGCGGCCAGGATATCGGTCCGGCCGCCATAGGACAGGGCGATCGTCAAATTCAGGCGACGGTTGTCGGCGGTGTGCCGCTCGGCGCGGTCGAACTCAGCGCGCAGTTCGGGTGAAAAACGCCCACGCTCCCCGATCACCCGAAAGCGCACGCCGTTCTCACCCAATTCCTTGAGTTCGCTGCGAAGATATTGCCGCAGGAGAGTCGTGAGGTCGGTCACCTCCGCGGCAGGCCGGCGCCAATTCTCACTGCTGAAGGCATAGAGCGTCAGCCATTCGATCCCGGAGTCGATCGCGGCCTCGATGCAACGCCGCACTGCCTTGGCGCCGGCATGATGGCCCGCGACGCGCGGCAGGCCCCGCGCCTTCGCCCAACGCCCATTGCCGTCCATGATGAGGGCGACATGGCACGGCACTGCGGCGGCGCCGCCACCGGCTTTTGCACGAGGCGCCTCCGCCCGTATCGCGGCGGTCGACAGGTCAGAGGCCATGGCGCTTGTCACAACGACCTGCGCTCATACCTGACGAATCTCACGATCTTTTTCGGCGGCAACCTCATCGACGCGCTTCACGAAGCTGTCGGTCAGCTTCTGCACTTCCTCGGACCAATCCGACGCCTCATCCTTGCTGATCAGGCTTTTCTTCTCCGCCGCCTTGATCTGCTCCATCCCATCACGCCGCACGCCGCGCACCGCGATACGCGCGCCTTCGGCATAGCGATTGGCGGCCTTTGCCAGTTCGACGCGACGCTCACCCGTCAACTGCGGAATGGGCACGCGCACGATCTGGCCGTCACCGCTGGGATTGAGGCCCAGGCCAGAATCGCGAATGGCGGCGACCACGGCATTGACCAGGCTGCGATCCCAGACCTGGACCGTGATCATGCGCGCTTCCGGCACCGCAATCGTGCCGACCTGGGTCAGCGGCGTGCTGGTGCCATAGGCCTCGACCTGCACCGGCTCCAACAAGGCGGGGCTCGCACGACCGGTGCGCAAGCCGCTGCAATCCTTGCGCAGCGTCTCGATCGCGCCCTCCATACGGCGGGACAGATCCTGCTTGATGCTATTCAGGTCAGTTGCCACAGGGTCCTCCTCCGTCAGACGTCGCGAATCATCGTATAGGCACCCTCGCCCCGCATGACCGAGGCGAAGGCCCCCACGCGGTGAAGGTTGAACACCAGGATCGGGAGGTGGCTTTCCCGCGCCAGGCTGATCGCCGCCGCATCCATCACAGCCAGATCCTGGGACAGCACGTCCAGATAGGTCAGCGTGTCGTAGCGCTTCGCATCTGGGATCTTATGGGGATCGGCGGAATAGACACCATCGACCTGAGTGCCCTTGAGCAGAGCCTCACAGCCCATCTCAGCGGCGCGCAAGGCGGCGGCCGTATCGGTCGTGAAGAAGGGGTTGCCGGTGCCCGCCGCGAAGATCACGATCCGGCCCTTTTCCATGTGGCGCTGGGCGCGCCTGCGAATATAGGGCTCGCAGAGGCTGGCCATGGGGATGGCGGATTGCACCCGCGTGGGCAGCCCTGCCCGCTCCAGCGCGCTCTGCATGGCGAGGGCATTCATCACCGTGGCGAGCATGCCCATGTAATCGGCCTGGGCGCGATCCATACCAGCCGCAGCACCGCGCACGCCCCGGAAGATATTACCGCCACCGATGACGAGGCAGACTTCGACGCCCATGGCGACAACAGCGCCGATATCCTGGGCGATTTGAACCATGGTCTGGGTATCGAGCCCATATTCGCCAGGCCCCATCAGCGCCTCACCCGAGAGCTTGAGGAGCACGCGCTTATAGAGAGGCTGACCGTCCATGTTGTCCTTGATCTTCAGCGCCTGCGGCGCATCCGGGCTTACAGCTCCGGCGCGCGCACCCTAAAGACAGGGCACTGGCGCCACAAGGGTCGTCAGAGTCGACGGGCGGAAGGGGGGTTTAGCCCCATCCCGCCTGTCGGTCCGACTCTCTATCTTAGACGACCGGTGCAAGACCCGCGGTTGCCGCCACTTCCGCGGCGAAATCCGTGACCTGCTTCTCGATGCCCTCACCCAGATGGAAGCGGTCGAAACCGACCAACTTCGCGCCGGACTTTGCAACGACCGCGCGCACCCGGCTTTCGCCGTCATGCACCCAGACCTGCTCAAGCAGAACGACTTCTTCGTAGTATTTCCGGATACGCCCTTCGACCATCTTTTCGATGATCGCCTCGGGCTTGCCGGACGCGCGCGCCTGCTCGCTCAGCACATCGCGCTCGCGCGCCAAGGCCTGCGGATCGACGGCATCGACATCGAGCGCATCGGGGCGGGTCGCAGCCACATGCATGCCGACCTGGCGGCCAAGCTGCTCCAAAGCCGCCAGCTCGCTCGGCGCTTCCAGCGCCACGAGAACGCCGATCTTGCCGAGGCCCGGCTTCAGGGCGTTATGCACATAGGTCGCAACCGTGCCGCTGCTGACCTTCAGCACGCGGACGCGGCGAATGGTCATATGCTCACCGATGGTCGCGACCATCTGCGTCAACTGCTCAGCCACGGAATGGCCGGTGCCGGGGAAGCTCGCGGCCTTGATGGCCTCGACATCTTCACCGACGTCGAGCGCGATCGTGGCGACCGTCGTGACGAAATCCTGGAAGGTTTCGTTGCGCGCGACGAAATCGGTCTCGGCATTGATCTCGACCATGGCGGCCACGTTCGGGCGGCTGGCGACGCCGATCAGCCCTTCCGCGGCAACGCGGCCAGACTTCTTGGCGGCGGCGGACAGGCCCTTCTTGCGCAGCCAGTCGATGGCGCCGTCGAGGTCGCCACCGGATTCGGTGAGCGCCTTCTTGCAGTCCATCATGCCCGCACCGGACTTCTCGCGCAGGTCTTTGACCAGAGCGGCGGTGATCTCAGCCATCGGGGATCTCCGTGTGTTTGGAGTGCTATTTTAGAGAGACAAAGCCGTGTTTGAGGTCAAATCGCCTGGCGATTCACCCTCAAACACGCTGTCTTCGGATCAGGCGTTCGCCGTCTCGGGCACGGTCTCAGAGGCCGTCTCGATCAAGGTCGCGTCCGAGACCGGCTCGAACTCGGCCGTCTCGGGCGAGGCTTCCATCGCCGGCTCGATCAGGATCTCGGAGGCGCCATCGGGCAGCAGCACCTCGGGAAGTTCCTCATCGGCGCCGATGTCACGGCCGGAGGCCGCCATCTCGGCACTGATACCATCCAGCACGGCGCCGGAGATCAGCTCGCAATACAGCATGATGGCGCGAATGGCGTCGTCATTGCCTGGGATCGGATAGGTGACGCCGGCCGGGTCGGAATTGCTGTCGAGGACGGCGATGACCGGGATGCCGAGCTTATTGGCTTCCTGAACGGCCAGCTTTTCCTTGTTCGTGTCGATGATGAACAGGATATCGGGCAAGCCGCCCATTTCCTTGATGCCACCGAGCGCACGCTCCAGCTTCTCCTGGTCGCGCGTGATCTCCAGGACCTCTTTCTTGGTGAGGCCGTGGATTTCGCCGCCGCCGATCATTTCCTCGATCTGGCGCAAGCGCTTGATGCTGGCGGTGATGGTCTTCCAGTTGGTCAGCATGCCGCCGAGCCAACGGTGGTTGACGTAATACTGGCCGCAACGGCGAGCGGACTCGGCCACATGGTCGGCAGCGGCGCGCTTGGTGCCGACGAACAGCACACGGCCGCCATTGGCCGTGGTGTCGCGAACGGCGCGCAGAGCGCGGTCCAGCAACGGCACGGTCTGCTGCAGATCGATGATATGGACCTGATTGCGGATACCGAACAGATACGGCGCCATGGCCGGGTTCCAGCGGCGGGTGTGATGTCCGAAGTGGACGCCTGCCTCAAGCAATTGACGCAAAGTGAAATCGGGCATCGCCATAGGCGTGCTCCTTTCCTGATGGTCCGGTTGATCCTCCGCGGGGCCGAGCCTTGGAGTGGCACCGGACCCGACCGAATAACCGGCCAGGATAGGCGCCCCGCGTGCGAATTACCCCGCCTCCAGACATGGAAGCGCGGGCGGCGCTGCTATCGCCCATCGTCGCTGTCATTGCAAGCGCGGGTCCGCGACAGAGGGGGCGACCCTGCCATCGATTTTTCTACGGTCAGGTATGGACTGCCTCCAAGAGGCATGCGTCGCAGTTATAGATATGGCAAGCAACGCCATGTAAGGGTTTCGTTTTAAAATGGGAGAGCCTGTGCCCAGCGAACAGACCTGTTCCGCCTGCCGTCAGGCTGAGGACGTGTTTCCGTTTTCGATGGCCTTCCAGCCCATCGTCGATATCGTGGAGCAGCGCATCGATGGGTTCGAGGCGCTTGTTCGCGGCCCTGCCGGCGAAGGCGCCGCCGAGGTTCTGGCCCAAGTCACGCCCGAAAACCGCTATGCCTTCGACCAGGCCTGCCGGGTCCGCGCCATCGATCTCGCCGCGCGCCTGCGGCTCGACCGGCGCCTCAACATCAATTTCCTGCCCAATGCCGTGTATGAGCCGCGCGCCTGCATTCGCAAGACGCTCGAGGCCGCGTCCGGGGCGGGGTTTCCCCTCGATCGACTGACGTTCGAAATCGTCGAAAGCGAGAGCCTGGCCAATGTCGCCCATCTGGCGGCGATCATTGTGGAATATCGGCGCCACGGCATCCAAACGGCCCTGGACGACTTCGGAACCGGCTATTCGGGTCTGTCGCGACTGGCCGACCTCAAGCCCGATATCCTCAAGGTCGATCGCATCCTGATCGACCATTGCGACCAGGACATCACGCGGCGCGCCATCCTTGCGAGCCTCGTCTCCCTCGGGGCCGCGATCGGCCTCAAGATCGTGTTCGAGGGTGTCGAGCGGCGCGAGGAGGTCGACGCCCTTCGTGAGGTGGGCGCCCGCTTCATGCAGGGGTTCTACTTCGCCCGCCCGATGTTCGAGGGCCTGGTGCGCGAGGACATGATATCCTTCGCGACATGAGCAGGTCTTTTCGCCTCAGCGTTCTCGATCAAGGCCCCATCGCCGAGGGCGGCAACGGCGGCCAGGCGCTGCGCCAGATCGTCGATCTCGCCAAGGTCGCGGAAGCCGCCGGCTATCACCGCTATTGGATCGCCGAACATCACGCGACGCCCGGTCTCGCCTCAGCCAGCCCCGACGTGCTGCTCGGGGCGGTCGGGATGGCGACGTCGCGAATCCGGCTTGGCACCGGCGGGGTGATGCTGCCGCATTACAGCGCCTTCAAGACCGCCGAGACCTTCAGCATGTTGAGCGGGATGTTCCCCGGCCGCATCGACCTCGGCGTGGGTCGCGCGCCCGGAAGCGACGGGCTGACGGCCTTCGCCTTGCAGCGGGACCGGCGCGACCGGGCGCCGGATGATTTTCCGGAGCAATTGGCAGAAATGATCGCCTATCTCGATGACACGATGCCGGCGAAACACGCGTTCGCGGCTTTGGGCCGCACCTTGCCCGGCCGGCCGGAAAAGCCGGAGCCCTGGCTGCTCGGCTCGTCGGAGGATAGCGCCGCCTGGGCGGGCGAGCTGGGCCTGCCCTATTGCATCGCCGATTTCATCAATCCGGGTGCAGCACCCCTCGCCCCCGATTACCGGCTCGGCTTCACGCCAAACGCCCATCGGTCGCACGACAGGCCGTATGTGATGGTCGCGGTCTGGGCGATCTGCGCGGAGACGGAAGCCGAGGCGCAGCGTCTGGCCGCGAGTTCGAAGATGCTGTTCCGGCTGCTGCATCGCGGCCAGCTCATCGCCGTGCCGTCACCTGACACAGCGGTACGGTTCCTGGAGGCCGAGCCCGAGCGAGCGAGCGCGTCGCGATCCCGGCGCATGGTTTTGGGCACGCCGGCAATGGTGCGCGCCGGGCTCGAAGCGGTGGCGATGGAGTATCAGGCGGATGAGATCATGGTGGTGAACATCCTGTACGACCATGAGGCGCGGCGGAGATCGTATGCGATGCTGGCGGAGGCGTTTGGGCTCACTGCCTCCGCAGTCGTTGCGGCCTAATTTCAGGCGACCGTCGCCAATCCGCTCTTGGCAACGAGCGATAACAGCTTGAGCGATGCGCCTTGCGGATGCTTTTCGCCCCGTTCCCATTGGCTCACGAGGCCTGTCGTGACATTGAGATAGCGGGCGAAAACGGCTTGGCTTGCCCCTTCCCTGTCTCGAAGCGCCCGAATTTCTGCCGGCGACAGCGGACGTATTGGCGTCAGGCAACCTTCGTCAAACTTCCGCATGGTCTGCTTATCAAGCACGCCGAGGGCGGCCAGATCTTCCGCTACCTCGTGGATCTCCGCCATCGTTCGGCTACGATACTGCTTGGTCATCATCCGTTACCTCTATCAACACACCAGCAGCCACAGCGTCTGTGATTGCAACGACCTCCAAAGCCAGCATCGTCGTCGCGAGCAATTTGAACATCGCCAACTCATCATCGCGGATATTGGCCCGCTCATTCTTAAACACGAACGAAGTTTGACACGAAAACCTAACGGGATTTGTCACACTGAGTGCGATATTTCAACCCAACAACCCCCAGCTTGCGGCGCCGGCGATGCCGTCTGCGGCAAGGCCGGAGGCGGCCTGAAAATGCCGCAGCGCCACCTCCGTGCCTGGCCCGAAATCGCCGTCCTGCGCCACCGGATAGCGATGCGCAGCAAGACCCTTCTGGAGCAGTGCGACCGCTTCCCCCATCGCTCCTCTGCACAGCGTCGGCTGGTCCGCCGCGCTCGGCACAGTCTTCGCGGCCAAGGGCGCGAGCAGGGTCTTGGCGCGGCTGAGATAGGCGCGGCGGCTGTCGAGGCCGTTCAAACCGCCATTGACCAAGCGCGTCACGGTCATGAGATCGTCGGCGTCGCAGGCCAGATTGATCCTGCGGCGCGACCAGAACGCGCAGGCGACCGACAGATAGGTGGCGGGATCGTTGACCGTCAGTGGCTTATCCAGCAGCGGCAGGTCGAGCGCCGCACCGGTCACGGCGTAATTCATCCGGCCGGTGAGTTGGATCAGGCCCCGCCCCTTGTAGCGCGGGCCATCACCCGGCTCGACATTGCCGAGATCACGCCGCCCCTCATAGGCGCGACCATCGGCATATTCCTCCGTGGTGCAGAAGCCGTCCGACTCGTGGGCGGTCTGGGCGAGGAAATGCGCGATGCGCAGCGGCGTCTCGATGGCGTGTTGGGCTAAGGTGACTGAGAAGGTCTCCGCCATGCCGTCGATGATCGCGGCCTGCCGCGCGGCGCGGGCCCCGGACTGGCGTGGCACCAGGGCAAAAAGGACGCTGGCATCGATTGCGATCACGACCGTCATCCACCTGTTCGTTAGGTGCACTAACATATTTGTTTCGTAACCACAATTTTTATTATCTTCTCGTCATCCGCGGACTTGATGCGCGGATGACGAGGCGAGTTCGGCGTGGTTCAGCCCAGGTCGTTGGCCTTTAAACCTCCTCGACGCTTGACACCCCAGGCAGGATCTTCAACGCCGCCGCGAGCTTCGGAGACACATTGAACCGGCCCGGCAGCTTGATCTCGGCCTCCCGATGCTCATCCAGCCTCGGACAGAGCACAACTTCGCCACGTCCCTGCCCTTCGGCCGTCAGCATCGCGCGGATATGCGGCACGGCCGCCGTCTCGTTCAGCCAGATGCGCAAACCGACGCCAGCACCGGCGGCCGCCTTGTCGAGCAAGGTCACATCCTGCGCCGTGATGCGCAAAGCATCGCCCTCCAGCCGCAGATCGACGGTCACCAGCAAAGCCGTGCCTTCGCGCAGCAGTTCGCTCGACCGGGCGAGAATCTCACTGAATAGCGTCACCTCGAAACTGCCGCCGCCATCCGACAGCCGCACCCAGGCCATGCGGCCACCGGTGCGCGTCGGCCGTATCTTCGGCGCGCCGATCATGATGCCCGCAACCTTGGCGCGGCCAAGACCCGCGCCAGCGGCGATCTCCAACTTCGTGCTCGACATCACGCCCAGGCGGCGCAGCGTAGAGGCGAAACTATCAAGCGGATGGCTGGTGAGATGAAACCCCACCGCCTCGGCCTCGAAGCCCAGGCGGTCGAGCATCGGCCAATCGGGGATGTCGGGCATCCGCAGCGGCTCAGGCTTCGCATCCACACCGCCGAAGAGGCCGATCTGGCCGCTGCCACGATCCTCCGCCGTCGCCTGGGCGCGCTTGAGCAGCGTCTCGGCTCCCGCAAACAAGGGCGCGCGGCGATTGTCGAGGCTGTCGAAGGCGCCCGCCTTGATCAGGTTTTCCAACTGCATCTTGTTGAGCAGTTTGGGGTCAACGCGTTCGGCGAAATCGGCGAGATCGCTGAAGGGCCGCGCACCCCGAGCGGCCACGACCGAGACCATGGCCGCCTGCCCGACGCGCTTGATCGCCGCCAGCGCATAGCGGATGGCGAGGCTGCCATCCTCCTGCCGTTCCACCGTGAAGTCGGCCGCCGACATATTGATGTCGGGCGGCAGCATTTGGATGCTCATGCGGTTGGCTTCCTGGCGGAAGGCCGCGAGCTTATCGGTATTGCTGATCGCGAGGCTCATACAGGCTGCGATGAAGGGCACCGGATGGTTCGCCTTCATCCAGGCGGTCTGGTAGGCGACCAGGGCATAGGCGGCGGCGTGGGATTTGTTGAAGCCGTAATCGGCGAACTTCGCCATGAGGTCGAAGATCTCGCCGGCCTTCGCGGCTTCGATGCCCTTGGCCTCGGCGCCATCGGTGAAGATTTTGCGTTGGGCTTCCATCTCCGCCCGAATCTTCTTGCCCATGGCGCGGCGCAGAAGATCGGCGGCACCCAGGCTATAGCCGCCAAGGCGCTGGGCGATCTGCATCACCTGCTCCTGATAGACCATGATGCCATAGGTCTCATCCAGGATGTCCTGAATGTCGGGGTGCGGCGCTTCCCATTTCTCGCCATGCTTGCGTTGGCAATAGGCCGGGATATTCGCCATCGGGCCGGGACGATACAGCGCCACCGCCGCGATCAGATCCTCGAAACGGTCAGGCCGCATCTGCCGCAGGACATCGCGCATGCCCTGGCTTTCGAACTGGAACACGCCGCCGGCATCGCCGCGCGTGAGCATCTCGTAGGTCGGTGTGTCGTCCAGCGGTAGGCGATCGATGTCGACAGTGATGTCGAGCAATTCGAGGAAGGTTGTGGCCCGCCGCAGGATCGTGAGTGTGGTGAGGCCGAGGAAGTCGAACTTGACCAATCCCGCCTGCTCGACATGCTTCATCGAATATTGCGTGACGAGAAAGTCCGAGCGCGGATCGCGATACAGCGGCACCAGCTCCGACAAGGGACGATCGCCGATCACCACGCCCGCCGCATGCGTGCTTGCGTGGCGGTACAGACCTTCGAGTTGGAGCGCGATTTCGATCAGCTGCTTCACCGACTCATCATCGTCGCGCATCTGTTGCAGGCGCGGCTCACCCGCCACCGCTTCGGCGAGCGTTACCGGTTTCGCAGGATTATTGGGGATCAGTTCCGCGACGCGGTTCATCTGGCCATAGGGCAGGCCGAGCACGCGGCCGACGTCGCGCACCGCCGCGCGGGCCTGCAATTTTCCGAAGGTGATGATCTGCGCCACGCGATCCGCGCCGTATTCGTCCCGCACGTAATTGATCACCTCGTCCCGCCGGTCCTGGCAGAAGTCGATGTCGAAATCGGGCATGGACACGCGTTCGGGGTTGAGAAACCGCTCGAACAGCAATCCGAAGCGCAGCGGATCGAGATCGGTGATGCTGAGAGACCAGGCGACGACCGAACCCGCGCCCGAACCGCGACCGGGACCCACAGGAATGTCGCGCGCCTTCGCCCATTGGATGAAGTCGGCGACGATCATGAAATAGCCCGGGAAGCCCATGCGCGCGATGACGCCGAGTTCGTAATCCAGACGGTCCTTGTAGACCCGCCGCGTTTCCGCATCCGCTTGCATGACGGCGAGGCGACGGTCGAGACCTTCCGCCGCCATCTGGCGCACCGTCTCCTCCTCCGTCGTGCCTTCGCGCACCTTGGGGCAGACAGGCAGCAGCGGCTTGCGCGTCTCGGCCATAACGGCGCAACGCCGCGCGATGGCGATCGTATTCGCGCAGGCTTCCGGCATATCCGCGAAGAGTGCGCGCATCACGGCCGCCGGCTTGAACCAATGTTCCGGCGTGACGCGGCGTCGATCGATTTCCGACAGCACACGGCCCTCGGCGATACAGAGCAGCGCATCATGCGCCTCATGCATCGCGGCATTCGCGAAGTAGCAGTCATTGGCCGCGACCAGCGGCAGGCCAAGCTCATCGGCGACGGCGACGAGGCCGGGCTCGATCGCCCGTTCGACGGCAAGGCCGTGGCGATGCAGCTCCACCGCGACGCGATCGGGGAAGGCTTCGGCGAAGCGCGACAGCAGCAGGCGAGCCTCGGGCATCTGGCCTTCGGCCAGCAGACGGTTGATCGGGCCGAGCGTGCCACCCGTGAGCAGAATCAGCCCCTCGGCATGTTCGAACAATCGCTCCAGCGTCACCTGCGGACGCAGGCCGGTTTCCGTCTCCAAGTAGCTGATGGAGGACAGGCGCTGGAGATTGGCGAAGCCGATCTCGGTCTGGGCCAGCACCACGATGGGCTCGGCGGGCAGGCGCGGCTGATCTTTGCGACCGAGGGCGAGTTGGCAGCCGAGGATGGGCTGCACGCCCTTCCCCACCGCCGCCTGGCTGAACTCCAGCGCGCCGAACAGATTGCCGGTATCGGTGAGCGCCACCGCCGGCATGCCGTCCGCCGCCGCCAGGGCCGCGAGCTTGTCGGCCTTGATTGCGCCCTCGCTGAGGGAATAGGCGGAATGGGCATGGAGATGGACGAAGCCGGTGTCACTCATGGGGACAGGATAGAGGATTGGTGCGAGTCGCGCGCCGGTGCATGGCGGAATACGCTGCGCTTTTCCGCCCTACATGCGCGTCGTAGGGTGGAAAAGCGCAGCGTATTCCACCAATCACCCCATCGCCACGATCTGCCCGTCCTTCAGCGTCACGCGGCGATCCATCCGCGCGGCGAGATCGGGGTTATGCGTCGCGATCAAAGCGGCAACACCCTGGCCCCGCACCGCCGACAACAACTCCGCGAAGACGATCTGCGCCGTCGCGGCATCCAAATTGCCAGTCGGCTCGTCCGCCAAGAGCAGGCGCGGCGCATTGGCCAGCGCCCGCGCGATGGCGACACGCTGCTGCTCGCCGCCCGACAGTTTGCCCGGCAGATGCTTGATGCGATGGCCGAGCCCGAAGGCCGTCAGCAGGTGCTCGCCCCGCACCGCCGCCGTCTTGCGGCCGACACCCGCGATCATTTGCGGCATGACGACGTTTTCCAGCGCCGTGAATTCCGCCAGCAGGTGGTGGAATTGATAGACGAAGCCGATGCTGTCGCGGCGGATGGCGGTACGCGCGCTGTCACCCAAGGTGCCGCAATCCCGCCCGTCCATCAGCACGCGCCCCCCATCCGGCGTGTCGAGCAGCCCCGCCAGATGCAGCAGCGTGGACTTGCCGGAACCGGAGGGCGCCACCAGCGCGACGATCTCCCCAGCCCGCAGCGTCAGATCAACCGAGGTCAAAACATCCAGCGTGCCGGCGGCGGTGCGATAGCTGCGCCGCACGCCTTCCATCACCAGCGGCTCACTCATGACCCCGCTACTCATGACGAAGCGCCTCGACCGGATCGGTGCGCGCCGCGCGCCAGGAGGGATAGAGCGTCGCCAGCAACGACAGCGCGAGGGCCATGATGATGACGTCGGTCACCTCATTCCAATCGAGCACAGCCGGAAGCTGCTCCAGGAAATAGACGGTGGGATCGAACAGCGTCGTGCCGGTGATGCTCTGCAGGAACTGCCGGATACGCTCGATATTGGCGCAAAAGACCACACCGAGGATGAAGCCGATCCCCGTGCCCGTAACGCCGATGGAGGCGCCGGCCATCAGGAAGATGCGCATGATGGCGAAACGCCCGGCGCCCAAGGTGCGCAGCACCGCAATATCCCGCGTCTTGTCCTTCACCATCATGATCATCGAAGAAATCACGTTAAAGGCCGCGACGATGATGATCAGCGTCAGGATCAGGAACATCACGTTCCGCTCCACCGTGACGGCAGCGAAGAAACTGTCATTGGATTGCTGCCAGTCAATCACCTGGATGGGTGATCGGACCAACGCCTGCCGGATCTCCGTATTCACCGCGCCGACCTGATCGGGATGCGTCACCATCACCTCGATCTGCGTCACGCCGGCCGAGGAAAAGAAGGTCTGCGCCGCCGCCAGGGGCATGAAGACGAAGGTGGAATCATATTCCTGCATGCCGACATTGAAGATGCCGACAACCTTGTAGGCGCGGATGCGCGGAATGGTGCCGATGGCCGTGGCATTGCCCTGCGGCGAGACGAGCGTCACGTTCGAGCCGAGTTGCAGGCCGAGTTGCCGCGCGAGGCCGCTGCCCACGATCACCGCATTGTCGCCCGTCACGTCATCGATCGAGCCTTGGAGCAGATGATCGGAGACCGAATGCAGCCCCTTGAGGTCGGGCAGCGTGATGCCACGCACCACACCGCCGACCGCGCCGCCATGATCGCCGGTGAGCAGCACTTCATTCTGCAAGACGGGCGCAGCCGAGGCGACACCCGGCAAAGCGCGGATCTTGCCCGCCATGGCATCGTATTGCGTGATCTGCGTGCCGCCGGCGCCATAGACGCCAAGATGGCCGTTCAGGCCGAGGATGCGTGACAGCAGCTCTTCCCGAAAGCCGTTCATCACGCTCATGACGATGATCAGCGTAGCGACGCCCAGGGCGATGCCGATCAGGGAGAAGATGGCGATGACGGAGACGAAACGCTCCCCCTTCCGGGCGCGCAGATAGCGCCCGGCGACCATACGCTCGAAGGATCCAAACATCAGGCGGGCTTCGCGCTCAGCGATTCCGTGACGCGGGCCATCGCCTCGTCGAGCGTCAGTTCCTCACGCTCACCGGTTGCGCGGCGCTTGAGTTCGACGCGCCCGGCGGCGGCACCGCGCGGCCCGATGATGATCTGCCAGGGATGGCCCATGAGATCTGCATCGGCGAACTTTACGCCCGCACGCTCCGAACGATCGTCGTAGAGGGCGACGGCTTGGAGCTTGCCGTAGACCTCCTCGCACATCGCATCGGTTGCCGCGTCGCCCTGCTTGAGATTGAGGATACCGACGGCGAAGGGCGCCACACTGTCTGGCCAGATGATGCCGGCTTCGTCATGACTCGCCTCGATCAACGCGCCAACCATGCGGCTGATGCCGATGCCGTAGCTGCCCATTTCGGGGAAGGTTTTTTGGCCGTCGGGGCCCACGACCGAGAAGTTCATCGCGGCGGTGTATTTGGTGCCGAAATAGAAGATGTGGCCGACTTCGATGCCACGCCCTTCACGGCGACGATCAGCGCCCACCGCGTCCCACGCCGCAGTGTCGTGCTTCTCCTCGGTCGCGGCATAGTGGGTCGTCATCGTCTCATAGAAACGGCCGAGATCGTCGGTATTCGCGATGTTGAAATTCGACGCGCTGTAGTCGATGTCTTCGAAAGCCGCGTCATAGAAGACCTGGCTTTCACCGGTCGGCGCCAGGATGATGAACTCATGGCTGAGATCGCCGCCGATGGGGCCGGTATCGGCGACCATGGGAATGGCCTTCACGCCGAGGCGCTGGAAGGTGCGCATATAGGACAGCATCATCTTGCGGTAGCTGATGACCGCGCCCTCGTAATCGAGGTCGAAGCTATAGGCGTCCTTCATGAGGAATTCGCGGCCGCGCATCACGCCGAAACGCGGGCGCACTTCGTCGCGGAACTTCCATTGAATGTGATACGCGATCTGCGGAAGTTCCTTATAGCTGCGCAGCGACTGGCGGAAGATGTCGGTGATCATCTCCTCATTGGTCGGGCCATACAGCAAGTCGCGCTCATGCCGGTCCTTGATGCGCAGCATTTCCTTTCCGTAATCCTCGTAGCGGCCGCTTTCCTGCCACAGGCTCGCGGGCTGGATCGTCGGCATCAGAACTTCCTGGGCACCGGCCGCGTTCTGCTCCTCGCGCACGATATCGGCGATATTGTTGAGCACGCGCAGGCCGGCGGGCAGCCAGGCATAGATGCCGGCGGCCATCTGGCGCACGAGGCCGGCGCGCAGCATCAGGCGATGCGAGGCGATCTGCGCCTCGGCGGGCACTTCCTTGAGGGTCGGGATCAGGCTTCGGGACAGGCGCATCGGTTGGGGCTCTCTTCGGCTGCGGGCGGGACCCTAAAGGTCCGGGCGCCTCGCCGCCAGAGAGCGAAGCGCGGGGCGCTCCACCAGCGTGGCGACGATCCAGGCGAGGAGCAGGACGCTGGCGAACATCGCGACCAGCCAATAGGACGAGGACTCGGTCGGATTGAGATGCGTGGTCGCCCAGATGCGGGCGAATACCAGTTCGACGGGCGTATAGACCATGTAGACGGGATAGGAGAGCGCGCCGAGGGCGACGAGCCCCGGCACCGAGGTCAGGATAGGCGCGCGAGGCGTGGCCAAGGTCCAGAGCAGGCACCATAGGCCCGCGACCGTCACCGCATCGCCCAAAGCGAAGCCGAGGGCGAGCAGAAAAGCCCCCGCCGTGCCGGGTATCCAGGCGGGTGGCCTGCGCGGCAGAAGGTGCAACAGGCGCACGAGCAGAATGCCTGCCGCGAACTCCGGAAAAAACCGCAGCAGCGCGCCGTGGTAACTGAGGTTGAGGCCAGAGGAGGATGTTCTGTCCACGACCTCAAGGCAAGCCACTCCGACAGCGAGGGCTGCGATGGTGCCGCGTCTATCGAACCGGAAGGCCGCCCAGGCGCCCAGTGGAAAGAGAAGATACCCCGCCCATTCGACGCTGATCGACCAAGATGGATAATCCCAGGTCCAGCCCCGGCTGAATCCCCAGCCGTTCAGGAGAAGGATTTGGAGAAGCAATTCGTGGCCGTCCGCGCGCAAGGCGTGGTGCGGTCGGATGCCGCCGGCGCTCGCCGTGAGATAAGCGACGGCCAGAAGAAGCAGGACCGCCAGATGCGTCGGATAGAGGCGAACCAGCCGCTTCCACCAGAACTGCGCATAGGCCGAAACGGTCTGCGGCGGGTCGGGATGACGATGCGTCAGGACGAAGCCGGACAGCAGGAAGAAGCCGTCCACGCCCAGATAGCCATGGCCGATGACCCCGCCTGCCCCAGCGAAATCGAGATGCAGATTCGCGTGATAGGCGAACACCCAGAGGGCCAGCACACCACGTGCCGCCGTCAAATCGGGCAGGTCGGCACGACGGTCATCGAGTGCTGACACGGGCTGGACTTCGGTATAATGCGATGACTTCGTTAATGCATAAGTGTCTGTAAACTTGCGAGAAAGTCGTTCGATAACGACAATAACGCGTGACAGCCAGATGTCGCGCGGATAAAGAAAAGGCCCGCGCGCAAATGCGCAGCGGGCCAAGTTTAGGGAGGAAACGCCAGTCACACGGCAGAACGAGGATCAACCTCATCCGTGACTGGATAATGAATTTTCTGATCCGAGGCGTCCAACAAATTTAGTGGCCTCGTTTCGGTATTTTGTATGATTTAAGCGCGACGTTGCTCGAAATATAATCAAGCAAGAACATTTGCCCAGAAACTAAGCAGGCCACCGCGAGGTGGCCTGCTTTTGTGTTTGAGGCGTCGGACGGCGTGGCGGATAACGCTCCGCTCATCCGCCCTACAAACCCACGCGAGTGGTAGGGCGGATGAGCGCAGCGTTATCCGCCGTTAGGTCAGCGCTTCCACCACCCGGACCGCTTGGCCGGGGCGGGCGTGCCCTCACCGATAATCACCGGCTTGATCACGGGCGCTGTCACGACCGGCTCAGGCTCGGGGGTCGGCTCGACCAAGGCTTCCGCCACAGGCTCGGCGACAACCTTCGCAGCGCGCGTGCTGACACGGCGTTTGCGCGGCGCGGGTGCCACAACCTCGGCAACCGATTCAGCGACCACTTCAACCTCCGCGACGGGCACCGGCTCGGCTTCAACCACCGCGACCTTGGCCTTACGAGGACGCGCGACCCGACCACGTGTCGCTTTCACGGGAGCAACCTCAACCGGGGTCGCTTCCGTCTCGTCCGAAACGGCGACTTCCACAGGCTCCGCGATCACGGCCTCGGACAGAACTGCCTCGGCGATGGCGGCTTCGGCCGCGACCTCTTCCTGCACGTCGGCCAAAGCGACCGCCTCATCCACCGTCTCACGCTCCACGGCAACCTGGATCGGTGCCTTGGTCACGAAGGGCGCGGGAGAAGTATCGACTTCATCGAAACTCGCGAACAAGGCGTCGATCTGACCGCCATAGGGATTCGCTGGCGTCGGGCCGCGATAGCTCAACTCGGGCTGCACGGGCTCGACCGGCGTGGCGTCAGTCTCGAAGCGATTGCTGCGGCCGCGGCCGCCACGACGGCCACGACGGCTGCGGGCAGGACCTTCGCCATCGGCGAAGACCGCCGGCATCTCGGGGCTTGGCCCGATCGGCGGCGTGATGTCCGGGCTCGGATCGCCGGGTTCACCGGGAATCTCGGGCTCGGGCGATCCGGGTGGCGGCATTTCGGGGCCGCCGGGCTCACCGGGAAGGTCGGGGCCAGGAACGGGCACCGGCGGAACGGCCGGCTCCTGCGGCGCGGGCACCGGATCGGCGGCCTCGAAGCCATCATCGTCACCGGCTTCGAACTCGCCGTTCTCGGTCTCGGCCCCGTTCTGAGCGGAAACCTCGCCATTCTCCTCGCGACGTCCACCCCGACGACGACGACGGCGGCGGCGGCGGCCACCGGCGCTGTCCTCACGGGCACCCGTCTCGGGCGTCGTCTCGGAAACGCCGGCGGTTGGGCCCGTGGTTTCCACCGGGGCCGCGACCGTCACGACGGGCTCCTCGTCATCCTCATCGTCGTCGATGAAGGGCGCCTCGACTTTGGGCGCATAATCCATGGCGATCGGCGCACCGGTGATGGCGGGCGCCTCACCGGGCACATAGGCGCGGATCTTCTCCAGGCGAATCGCCGGCGGCACCAGCTTGTCGTCGGGCAGCAAAATCACCTGCATGCCGTGGGTGCGCTCAATCGTGGAAAGGCGGTCGCGCTTGTGATTGAGGATATACATTGCGACCGCACCGGACAGATGAACGGCGATTTCGGCCGAGCGGCGGCGCGCGCCCTCATCCTCGATCGCGCGCAGAATATGGATCGCCGAGCTTTCGACGCTGCGCACGGTGCCGATGCCCAGGCAATGCGGGCAGGTGACGAAGGAGGTTTCGTTGAGCGACGGCCGCAGACGCTGCCGGCTCATTTCCATCAAGCCGAAATGGCTGATGGAACCGACCTGGATGCGGGCGCGGTCGTTCTTCAGCGCATCCTTCAGGCGGCGCTCGACCATGCCGATATGCTTGCGGCTCTCCATGTCGATGAAGTCGATGACCACCAGACCGGCGAGATCCCGCAGGCGCAGCTGGCGTGCCGTTTCTTCCGCCGCTTCGAGATTGGTGCGAACCGCCGTTTCCTCAATGTTCCGCTCTCGGGTGGAGCGGCCGGAGTTCACGTCGATGGCGACCAGCGCCTCGGTCTGGTTGATGACCAGATAGCCGCCGGATTTGAGCTGAACGGTCGGGCTCAGCATGGCGTCGAGCTGCAACTCGACCTGGTTCTTGGCGAACAGCGACATATCGCTGCCACGCCAGAGCTGCACCTTGGAGGCGTGCTGCGGCGTCAGCATGCGCATGAAGTCGCGCGCGGCCTTCCAGCCTTCCTCGCCGTCGACCAGCACTTCCTCGATATCGCGGGTATAGCCGTCACGGATGGCGCGCTTGATGAGGCTCGCCTCCTCATAAATCAGCGACGGCGCGACCGACTTCAGTGTCATTTCGCGAATATCGTCCCACAGACGGAGCAGATATTCACAGTCGCGGCGAATTTCCGGCTTGGGCCGATTGGCGCCGGCCGTGCGCACGATCAGGCCCATGCCGCGCGGCATGTCGACTTCCTTGATGACTTCGCGCAGGCGCTTGCGGTCGGCGACCGAGGTGATCTTGCGCGACACACCGCCGCCCCGGGGGGAATTGGGCATCAGCACGCAATAGCGGCCGGCGAGGGACAGATAGGTCGTCAGTGCCGCACCCTTGGTGCCGCGCTCTTCCTTGACCACCTGGATCAGCATGATCTGGCGGCGATGGATCACTTCCTGGATTTTGTAGTTGCGCATGAAGCGCGGCGCCGGGCGGCGATCGTTGTTGTCTTCGTTGGCATCGGCGCCGCCTACGGTCTCAGGCGCCTCAACCTCGGCGACGTCATCGCCTTCGGGCGGAGCTTCACGGGAGATGACGATCTCGCGCGCCATTTCCATCGGCTGGGCGCGGGTGCGGGCGCCGTCCCCAGGCTCATCGGTTTCGGCTTCATCACTGTCGGCGACGGCGTCATCTTCGGCGCTGGTGACTACAGCGGCCTCGAAGGCCGGCTCCATGGCGTCGAATTCCGAGATGATCGGCGCCGTGTCGCCAGGCTCAGACGCGCCTAATTCAGACTGGTCAGGCTCAGACTGGCCAGACTCAGAGTGCGACACGAATTCCGGCGTGGGAGCGGCGGGCTGGCCGGTCGTGGCGCGTTCCTGCGCCGCATCCTCGGCCGCCTCGGCGTCTTCCTCGGCCTGGGCTTCCTCAGCTTCGATATCGAGGAGCCGCTGCCGGTCGGCGACGGGAATCTGGTAATAGTCGGGATGGATCTCGCTAAAGGCCAGGAAGCCATGGCGGTTGCCGCCGTATTCCACAAAGGCCGCCTGAAGGCTGGGTTCGACCCGGATTACCTTGGCGAGGTAGATATTGCCCTTGATCTGCTTCTTGGTCGAGGTTTCGACATCGAAATCTTCGAGACGGGTACCATCAAGAACAACGACGCGGGTTTCCTCCGCGTGCGTCGCATCGATCAGCATTCGCTTGGTCATGTAAAGGTAGACTCCGGCGCGCTCCCGTCAGGAGCACGGCCGCCAGTCGGCGGCGGATTGAAATTAACGAAAGCGACGGGTCGCCGGACGACAAAAGGGAAGACCGAGCGCTCGCCCAAGGGGAGGATGCGGTCATCGTCATCGAACAGGTCCCTGTCACGGGGTGGAGTGGCACGCCCAGAGGGGCGGTGCATAGGGTAGAAACGGTCGTGCCCAGCACCCGTCCCCTTCCCGCCCCGCCGGCGCTCATATGCCGAACTGGTTGTTCACTGGGGTGGCCGGGTAAACCCGACACGACGAATGCGGTCAGGCAGGGCAACAAGGGCCGATCTAACCCGGCTCATCCTGACACCATGCTTAAAGATAGGATGGCGCAAAGCCGTAGGACATGCAAGCACGCAGCACAGACGCTGACCGTCAATCCTCAAGTTTTCGTTGTATATCAAATGGAAAGGTGGTTAAGTGAAGGTGATATGGTAACGGTAGAGCCTGAATCAGACGGTTAGGATCGGACGTTCCTGCCATGACGGATGCCCGCTCTGAATTCCCCCGGCCCCGCGTGACGGAGCGAAGGTTGCTCCTCGGCACGGGTGTGAGCGCGACGGTGCTGCTTCCCGCGTGGTTGCACCCCGCCATCGCCTGGGCCGCCAGCCACAAGCATAAGCATCACCCCGCCGCCGAAGCGAAAGCCAGCCGCACCCCGCCGCCGGTGGTGATGCTTGACCCAGGCCATGGCGGTAAAGACCCCGGCGCCATCGGTGTCGCAGGCACCTATGAAAAGCATGTCGCCCTCGCCGCCGCCCATGACCTCAAGACCAGACTCGAGGCCGGCGGGCGCTACCGCGTGGTGATGACGCGGTCCGGCGATCGGTTCATTCCGCTGGAGGACCGCGTCGGCCTCGCCCAACAGCATGGCGCCGACCTTTTCGTGTCGATGCATGCCGATTCGGTGCCCGATCACTCGGTGCGCGGCGCCAGCGTCTATACGCTGTCGACGAATGCCTCCGACAAGCAGACGGCGGGTCTGGCGATCCGCGAAAACAGTGCCGATCGCTTCGCCGGTCATGGCTTCACCGGCGTGTCGCCTGACGTGGCGCGCATCCTGGCCAGCCTCGTCGGGCAGGAAACCCGCCTCGGTTCCGCCAACCTCCAGCTCGATATGGTGCGCAGTCTGGCGGACGATATCGAGGTCCTGCCAAGCCCCTCCCGCCACGCGGCCTTCGTGGTCCTGAAATCGGCAGAAATCCCCAGTGTTCTGGTCGAGATGGGGTTCATGTCCAATTTCAAGGACGAGACCGCCCTGCGCCAGCAGGCGCATCGCGGCAAAATCACCCTCGCGATGTCGAACGCCGTGGATGCCTGGTTCCTCGCACGGCAGTCAGGACGGATGGCCGGCTAGCCTCTGTGTACTGAAGGAACTAAATTTCGCCGGTATTGAATGCTCTGGGTACTAGGTCATTTGATGACCTGACTTATCGAGCACCCAACTTTGAACGAACTTTGTTGATGAAGAACACGATCTGATGCCAGGGCCCTTGAGAGCCGGCGATCCCATGGCGCCGCGCACTGTCACGGGTGGGGGCAATGGCGGCCGTGGCAACGGCAGTGGTGGCAAGCCGCCGCGAGAGCCCGGCCGTGACGATCGTGCCCCCCGTCGGGATCCGCGCGCCCGCGCCCAGAAGAAGCGGCGCGGCGGCGCCGGCTTGATCGCGGCCCGCACCGTGACCGGCTTGTTCGCCCTCGCGGCCCTGCTGGTCGTGGGCGGTGGCGTCGGCGGCTATGCGGCGTTCCGCTATTACACGGCCGATCTGCCAAGCATCGATGGCCTGCGCAACTATCAGCCGCCGGTGATGAGCCGCGTCTATGCCAGCGATATGCAACTGGTCTCCGAACTCGCGACCGAGCGCCGCATCTACACCCCCTTCGCCGATATTCCGCCCCTCCTCGCCCAGGCCTTCATCTCGGCCGAGGATCAGAATTACTGGCATCATCCGGGCATCGACCCGGCGGCGATCTTGCGCGCCGGCGTGACGGACATCATGCATTTGGGCAGCGGCCACCGGCCGATCGGTGCCTCCACCATCACTCAGCAGGTCGCCAAAAACATCCTGCTCGGCAACCAAATCAACTTCGCCCGCAAGGTGCAGGAGGCGGTTCTGGCGGTGCGTATCGATCGCGCCATGACCAAGCAGCGGGTGCTGGAAATCTACCTCAACGAAATCTACCTCGGTGAGCAATCCTACGGCGTCACCGCCGCAGCCGCCGCCTATTTCGCCAAGCCCCTCGAGCAATTGACCGTCGCCGAAGACGCGATGCTGGCCTCTCTGCCCAAGGCGCCGAACAACTATGACCCGTACAAGGCGCCACAGGCCGCTATGACCCGCCGTAATTGGGTGATCGACCGCATGGCGAATGATGGTGCCATCACCCAGGCGCAGGCGGCGGCCGCCAAGGCCGAGCCGCTGCTGGCCCATGCCAGCGGCCGGCCCGCAACAGTGCCCGGCGCCGGCTATTTCGCGGATGCCATCCGTCAGCAACTGGTGGCGCTGTTTGGGGATAAGCGCACCACCGATGGCGGGCTCGTGGTTCATACCAGCCTCGACCCCGCACTGCAGGCGGCGGCGGAGAACTCGCTGCGGCGCGGCCTGATGGAATACGACCGCAGCCATGACGGCTGGCGCGGCCCGGTAAGCCACATCACCGTCACACCCGGCACCGACGATTGGCAGCCACAACTCGGCAAAGTCACGCCGCCCGGCGGGATGCTGGACAATTGGCGCCTCGCCGTTGTGCTCAGCACCAGTCCGCTCAAGGCGCAGCTCGGCTGGCTTACGCCGAACCTGCGCCATACGCCCCTCGGCGCGGCGAATATTGGCACGCTCAGCCTCTCAACCGTCCGCTGGGCGCGCCATGCGGGCAATGACGGCGCCAATCTCGGCCCCGCGCCGCGTCGGATGGCAGATGTCGTTACCCCCGGCGATGTCGTCATGATCGAACCGACGGACGGGTCGGCGACCGAAGTCAGCCTGCGGCAAATCCCACAGGTTCAGGGATCGCTGGTCACCATGGATCCACTGACCGGCCGCGTGCTGGCGATGGTCGGCGGCTGGAGCTATGGCCTCAGTCAGTTCAACCGCGTGACCCAGGCGCAACGCCAACCCGGCTCGGGCTTCAAGCCGCTCGTGTACCTCACCGCCATGGAGCAGAATATCCCGCCTGACGCCTCGGTTCTCGACGCGCCTTTTGTGGTGAACATGGCCGGCGGTGGCCAGTATCGACCGGGCAATTACGAGGATGATTTCCTCGGCCCGATCCCGATCCATCAGGCGCTGGAACAGTCCATCAACCTCGCTACCTTGCATCTCGCGGCGCGCGTCGGGCTGCCCGCCGTCGCCAAGACGGCACAGGATTTCGGCGTGGTCGATAAGATGCCGCTGATCTATCCGGCGGTGCTCGGCGCCATGGAAACGACCATGATGAAGCTCGCCACCGCTTATGCGGGCTTCAGCCAGATGGGCCGCCAAGTGACGCCGAGTCTGATCGACCGTGTCGAGGACAATCAGGGCAATGTCATCTACCGCGCGCCGGCCATCACCTGCGCCAATTGCGATCAGCCGAGCCCCGACCACGCCCCGGCTTTGACCTATAGCGGCGCGCAGATCGCCGATCCGCAAAGCACCTATCAGCTGGTCACGATGATGAAGGGCGTGATGCTGCGCGGCACCGGCCGCGTCGCGGATACCGGTCTCGCCGCTTGGCAGCCCGCCGGCAAGACCGGCACGACCGAGGACTTCCAGGACGCCTGGTTCACCGGTTTCACGCCGACCCGCCTGACCTCCGTCTGGGTCGGTTTCGACAATCCGCAAAGCCTGGGTGACAACGAACAGGGTGCGACGGTCGCTGGCCCGATCTGGAACCGGGTCATGACCTTCGCCTTGAAGGACGAACCGCAGATCCCCTTCACGATGCCCAGCGGCATTACGCTGCGCGATACCGGAGGAATTTCAGAAGCCTTCAAGACCAATCCCGGCCCCATGGCCGGCGGCGTAGCGGCCGAGGCTGGCGTGTCCGACACCAATGCCGGGGATGTCACGGGGGGCGACGGCAATGCCTCGGTGCCTGCCGCACCCGGAACCGGGAGCACTGCCTCCAACACCGGCGGCGCCATGGACAATGCCGTGGGCGGATTGTATTAGCGCCCGCCATGTCAGCTGAATCAGACTCCCTCGCCGAACAGATCAAGCAGTCCGTCGCACTGCTAAGGAGGCATCTTTGACTGGGATGTCGCTGTTTCCCGCCTCGAAGAGCTGAACGCTAGCGCTGAAAACCCCGCCCTTTGGAATGATGCCAGAGCGGCGCAGGTGATGATGCGCGAGCGGACCCATCTGCAAACCAATATCGACGCCGTCCGCCTGATCGAGACGGAGCTGGACGATACCGTCGACATGATCGAGATGGCCGAGGCTGAGGCCGACGCCGCCATGGTCGCCGAGTCCCTCAAGACGCTCACCCGCCTTGGCAACGAGGTGAAGCTGCGCGAGATCGAGAGCCTGCTTTCGGGCGAGGCGGATAGCTACGACGCCTATCTCGAAATCAACGCCGGCGCCGGCGGTACCGAGGCGCAGGACTGGGCCGAGATGCTGCAACGCATGTACATGCGTTGGGCGGAGAAGCACGGCTACAAAATCCAGATCCTCGAAACCTCCGAGGGCGAGCAGGCCGGCATCAAGTCCGCCACACTTCAGGTCACGGGTCCGAGCGCCTATGGCTGGCTGAAGACAGAGGCCGGCGTGCATCGGCTGGTGCGCATCAGCCCCTTCGATTCGGCGGCGCGGCGGCAGACCAGTTTTGCCAGCGTCTATGTCTATCCGGTTGTGGACGACACCATCGAGATCGACATCAATCCCGCCGACCTGAAGGTCGATACCTTCCGAGCCTCCGGCGCCGGCGGCCAGCACGTCAATAAAACGGAAAGCGCGATCCGCATCACGCATGTGCCCAGCGGCATCATCGTGGCCTGCCAGACCGATCGCAGCCAGCATCGCAACCGGGCGACGGCGATGGCCATGCTGAAAGCGCGACTCTATGAGCGGGAGTTGCAGAAGCAGGAAGATGCGGCGGCAGCGGCGGCCTCCAACAAGACCGATATCGGCTGGGGCCATCAGATTCGCAGTTATGTGCTGGCGCCGTATCAGCTTGTGAAGGACCTTCGCACGAACGTCGAGAAGGGCAATCCGGCGGCGGTGTTGGACGGCGACCTGGATGAATTCATGGCGGCGGCGCTCGCCGCCCGGGTTGGCGCGACCCGCAGCGAAGCGAGTGCGGCGGCGCGATAAGTCGTTTCGAAAATTTGCTGATTCGTGGTTGGCGGAGTACGGTGCGCCTCAAATGAGCCAATCCAGGACGGTGGGACATGCTGACATCGCCCTGGATCGCCGTCGTCGCGTTGGTCTTGTTCGTGGGTGCCAGCATCCTCGGCGTATTCGTGCGCCGACGACTGCCCGAGCGCCACACCAACCGCGAAACCATCGAGCTTCTGCAAGTCACGGTCACCATGCTGGTGACCTTCGCGGCGATCGTGCTGGGCCTGCTGATCACCTCAGCCAAGGCGAGCTTCGACGACGCCGGCAACCAGTTCCGCAGTTACTCGATCGCGCTGGTGCAGCTTGATCAGTCCTTGCGTGATTACGGCCCCGACGCCGACCCTGCACGGTCCGTGTTGCGGGCCTATACCGCCGCCGCCATTGCCTCCACCTGGACGAATGAGGCGCCGCCGCCGGGTAGCTATTATCCCCGCTCATTGCCGAACAATGCCGCTGACCTGAACGAGGAAAGCGCGTTTCTCGGCCGCATGTTGAGCCAGGTGGGTCGTGACGTGCGTGCTTTACCGACGGCCACGCCGCAGCAAAAGCGCGACGCGCTCGATTGCCAGCAGCAGATGGACCATGTGGTCACCCAGCGCTGGGATCTGATTTCGGCCTTGCAGGCGCAGTTGTCGGCGCCCTTCGTGGTCGTGCTGGTCTTCTGGTTGATGGTGATCTTTTTGTGTTTCGGGCTAAGCGCGCCGTTCAACATCTTGGGCGCCGCGGTGATCACCCTCAGCGCCATCTCGCTCGCCTCCGCGCTGTTCGTGGTGATCGACCTGAACACGCTGTTCGACAATGGATTCTTCACCATATCGAGCCATCCGGAGCGTGATGCCCTGGCGCATATGCTGGTGCCAGACGCGCCGTACACACTGCCGACGACGGCCGGCACGGCGGGGAATTAGGCGTGCTTTAGAGGCGGAAGTCGTCTCCATCCATCCATCGTCATCCCCGGGCTTGACCCGGGGACCTACCCGTTGTGGCGCCCACACGCCGTCATGGCGCCGTAACGGGTAGGTGCGCGGATCAAGTCCGCGCATGACGGTACTGAAGTGACGGCGTTGCGGGTTCCTACCTGATCGGCTCTTCCGGTTCTGCATCCGGCACGCCATGCGGCATCAACCGCTTGTCGACTTCCAGGCGAAGCTCCTCGATCGCCGTGCCGGACGCGGGGTCGATCGCCTCGATCGCCGTCAGGATGGTCTGAAGGGCATCGCGCAGGCCATGCAGGAAGCCATGGCCAATAACCTCGCCCGGTGTCTCATCGAAGGCCGTGACGCGGTGGTCATCCAGCGCCGCCTCCACCTTGTCGGCTTCGGTCGTGTGCCCCTGCGCCCGAAGGCGCGCAATCAGCGCCTGGGCGCGCAGGGTCGGCGTATCGTGCTCGTTCGTCATAGGCTTACCCCGTTGGCGTTTCAGGCGATGTGCTCGCCACAGGGAGGCGGGTCAAGCCACCCGCTGCTCAATGGCCGCCGCCGCCCTTGCCTCCGGACTTGGAGGGCGAAAACAGGAAGGTGAACGGAATGACGCAGAAGGCCGCAATCGCGCAGTAGATGAACACGTCGCGGTAGGCGAGCACGGCGGCCTGCGCTTGCAGATCGCGGAAGATGGTGCCGGGCAGCATTTGCGTGATCTGGTCGGCTCCATAGCCGAGGCCCCTCATGGCGGCTCTCAGCGTTTGCTGAAGCTGCACATAGGGTTGGTACAGCGGCGTCATATACTGCTGCAAATAACTCTGATGGACCTGCTCGCGATTGGTGATCATCGCCGTTGCCGAGGAAATGCCGATCGCCCCCGCAACGTTGCGCAGCATGACGTAGAGGGAGCTGCCGTCCCCGTTCAGGGCGCGCGGCAAGGTCGAATAGGTGATGGTGCTCGCCGGCACGAACAGGAAGGCGAGGCCCGCCACCTGGAAGATACGGGTGCGGACAAGCGTGCCGAAATCCACCGTCGGCACGACGATCAGGCTGGAATAGAGGTAGGACGAGCCGATCAGGAAGAAGCCGAAGGCGATCAGGTAGCGCGTCTGAATGCGCGGCATCAGCACCCGCTGCACGAAGGGGATCAGCAGAACGATCGCCACCGCGCCCGGCGACAGGATCAGGCCCGCGAGGGTCGCGGTATACCCAAGGCTCTGTTGGGCGAGTTGCGGCACGAGGACGGCGCCCGAATACAGCGTCGCGCCGATGCCGACGATCATCAGCGAGCCCACCGCGAAATTGCGGTCCTTGAAGACCCGCAGATTGACGATTGGCTTGTCGGTGGTCATCAGCCAGACGATCGCGCCGCTGATGCCGACCGCCGCCAGCACGGCCATCATGACGATGAAGGAGGAGCCGAACCAATCCTCGTCCTCACCGCGATCCATCATGACCTGCAGGCAGCCAAGCCCAAGCGCGATCAGGCCGAGGCCAATCCAATCGGTATCCGCGAACCGCGCCTTCTGCCGCTTCACCCAGGGCGGATCCTCCACCAGGGCCAGCACCGAGAAGAAGGCGACCGCGCCCACCGGAATGTTGATCCAGAAGATCCAGCGCCAGGAATAGGTATCCGTCAGCCAGCCGCCGAGCGTGGGCCCGATGGCGGGCGCGAAAATCACCGCGATGGCGACCACCCCGAATGCGGCGCCGCGCTTTTTCGGCTCGAAAGTATCCAGGATGATCGATTGCTGGTTGGGTTGCAGGCCGCCGCCGAAGAAGCCCTGCATGCAGCGATAGATGACCAATTGCCCGAGGGAGGTCGCGGTGCCGCAGAGGAACGAGCAGACCACGAACATGGCGATGCAGATCAGAAAGTAGCGCTTGCGGCCGATGACCCGGCCGATGAAGCCCGAAATGGGCAGAACGATGCCATTGGCGACGAGGTAGGAGGTCAACGTCCAGGTTGCGTCATCGTAACTCGCCGACACCGATCCCGCGATATGGGGTAGCGAGACGTTGACGATGGTGGTGTCGAGAATCTCCATGAAAGCGGCGATCGTCACGACCACCGCGATCAGCCAGGGATTGCCTTTCGGCTTCCAGGCGGCGTCGGACGCATCATTGGCGCCTGCGGCGGCGGTGCCGCTCACGGCTGCGTCTGCTCGCTCGGCTGCGCGTGCTGGATGTAGTCCTTGACCTTCACAGTTGGGTTGACGGACAGGCCGAGCGGCAGCGGAAGATTGGGATCGAGACCGCTGTCGATATCGATCTTCACCGGCACGCGTTGCACGATCTTGACGAAGTTGCCGGTCGCATTCTCGGCCGGAAAGGCGCTGAAGCGGCTGCCGGACCCCATTTGCACGCTATCGACATGGCCGCGCAGCTTAAGCCCCGGATAAGCATCGACCGTGATGTCAACCACCTGGTCGGGCCGCATGCGGTCGAGCTGGTTTTCCTTGAAATTGGCGGTGACCCAAACATCGGGCGCCACCAAGTTCATGATCGTCTGACCGGTCGTCAGGTAGTCACCGGATTCGACATTGCGCCGCGTGACCCAGCCATCCTGCGGGGCGCGCACCGTGGTGTAGGACACATTGAGCTTGGCCTGATCGTACTGGCCCTGCGCCTGCTGGACCTGGCCTCGCAGCTGATCCACCTGGGCCTTCGCCTGATCGATGTTCTGCTGCACGACGCTCGCGCTATCGACCTGCGCCTGGGCGACCTTCACCTGGCCTTCGGCCTGTCGCAGGCTCGCCGTCGATTGATCGACCTGCTGCTGCGTGGTCGCCGCGCGAGACACGGCATGTTGGCGGCGGAAGTCGCTTTGCGCATTCGTCAAATTGCCCTGCGCCTGCTCCAGCGAGCCCTGAGCCGACAGGAGCTGCGCGGGATAGGTGGTCGATGCCTTGTCGAGGGCGAGTTGCGCATTCGCAAGTTGCGCCTTGGCCTGTGCCAATTGGCCGGCGGCCCTGGTGAGCGCCGTCTGATAGTCGCGCGGATCGAGCTGGATGATCACATCGCCCTTCTTGATGCGCTGGTTGT
This sequence comes from Acidisoma sp. PAMC 29798, assembly GCF_030252425.1. GTDB lineage: Bacteria > Pseudomonadota > Alphaproteobacteria > Acetobacterales > Acetobacteraceae > Acidisoma > Acidisoma cladoniae. The sequence goes on from NZ_CP126994.1 coordinate 2,675,020, forward strand.
CGTTCACCAAAAGCGCCGTGACCCGACCCGCGATGCGCGGCGCGATGCTGATGGCACGACCATCCGTGAAGGCGTCGTCGGTATCGATCAAGTTGCGGGTGGAGAACCAATAGAGAAAGGCGCCGATCGCCGCGACGACCAGAATGACGAGGAAGATCAGCCGGATGACGATCTTGCGACGCCGTGCTTTGCGCTCGTCGCGGCGTTTCTGCTCAGGAGAGCGTTGATCCCCATCGGTCTTGGACTCGGTGTTCTGATTGGGCTGCTTCTGGTTCGCCGAGCTGCCCGTCTTGTCGGCAGTCTTGTCAGGCTGGCCGCCCTGATCGGTTCCCTTATCGCCATCTTGGCGCGGGGTCTCGGGCTGGTCATCGGCCATGAAGGGTTCCTGTTCAGACAGACACAGATGGACAGAGGGTGCGCATGGCCGCCCACCGCGGGGTCGGCCATGCCGCTTGGTCCTCTGACCGATCGGTCAGCGGTAACCCATTTGGTGAGCCGCGTCGAGCCGAGGCGGCTAAAACCCTGACGGGAGGCCGATCACGCCTTCGTAGAGATGCTGTCAGGCAGCGTCCTCAATCGGCAAGTCCATCGCAGGGGTGGTGCCCTTGGGCGCCTGATCGCGCAAAAAGGCGCCGAGGCGGAGGAAGGCTTCGGCGCGCGGATCTCTTGCGCGCCAGGCCAGCCCGATGGTGCGACCCGCCGTCTCCCCGCCCGTAAAAACCTCGACAGGGCGGATCGCGGCGAGACCATCGAGGTCATGCCGATCGCGCACGGAGAGCAGAGGCAGGAGCGAAAACCCTTCGCCGGCGCCGATCATGTGGCGCAGCATTTCCAGGCTGCTGGCAGAGCGCCGATCGCGCGGCGCCCGCGCGCCGCACAGCGAAAGGGCTTGGTCACGCAGGCAATGGCCTTCCTCCAGCAGAAGGAAATCCTCGTCCTGGAGATCCTCGGCTGACATTGCCCCGAGATCCGCAACGCGATGGCCTTCCGGCGCGACAATCTGGAACGGCTCGAAGAACAGCGGCATGGTCGCCAAGGCCGTGGTCGCGGCAGGCAGAGCGATCAGAATGATGTCGAGCGTGCCGAGCTGCACCCGCTCGGTGATGCGCGCGGTCATCCCCTCCTCCAACCGCAAGGCAAGTTGAGGAAAGGCGCCGCGCAGGGATTGCAGCAGTGAGGGCAGGTAATAGGGCCCCAGCGTGGGAATGACGCCAAGGCGAAGCGGCCCCGCCAAGGGATCGATCCGCATACGCGCCGAATCGAGCAAGCTGCGCGCCTCGCGCACAACCTCCCGCGCCTGACGGATGACGACCTCGCCTTCGGGCGTCACTTCGACACTGCGTCGCGAACGCTCGAACAGAGAGACCCGCAGCAGCGCTTCCAGCTTACGGACCTGCTCGCTGAGTGCCGGCTGGCTGACGCCGCAGCGTTCCGCCGCCCGACCAAAATGGCGCAGATCCGCCACGGCCACCGCATATTCCAAATCCCGCAGCGATAGACCCGCCAGACCCGCTCCACTCATTCCGCCACCTCGATCATAGGGCTACCCTATCACGAAGGTATATAGACTCAACTTTGCCGATGGAAACTGAGCGCGCCATGCGGGAGATACCGACGCCTGGATTGCAGACTTGTCGTAGGGTGGAAAAGCGCAGCGCATTCCACCACTTACTGTCCCGCCAACCACTGTCGAAACGATGAAAAAGGCCAGTCTTCCGCCCGTTCGACGAGGCCGTGTTTCACGGGATTAAAATGCGTGTAGTGGATATGCGCAGCGTAGTCGCTTTCGCTCCTGATCGTTCGCTCCCAATATCGACGCTGCCAGATGCCGCGCTCGCCTCGCCGGCGCATGATTGCCGATCGGGGTTCGGCAACAGACGCTGATTTCGAGAACGACGTCTTGATCGCGCGCCATCGGTCGGGAAAGTCGACATCACCCTCCGGCAGCGTCCAGACACAGTGCATGTGGTCCGGCAACACGACCCAGGCGTCAATATGAAACGGCGTCCTGGCACGAACCTCTCGGACTGCGGCCCTTAGCGCACCAATCCGCTCGACCAACAGCGCCGAGCGTCGATCAAAAAGATTGACGGTAAAGAAGAAAGTGCCACCTGGGACGCGGTTCCAGATATAGTTCGACATCGAAACTAAATAACCCAAGATGGTGGAATGCGCTGCGCTTTTCCACCCTACAAATCATTGCTTACAAACGCCGGAACATCACCAGACCATCGACGTAGCCCAGCGTCGGGTGGGCAAAAGCCTCCGGCAGACGCCCGACCGTGTCGAAGCCGAGGCTGGTCCATAACCCCACGGCGCGCGCGTTGCTGCTAACGACGAAGTTGAACTGCATCGCGCGAAAGCCCCGCGCCTTCGCGCGCTCCATCGTATGCAGACACATTGCCCGCGCGACGCCCCGCCCCGTGGCCTCGGGAGCCGTCGCGAAACCGCAATTCGCGACATGACTGCCACCACCGAGCTTATTGGCCTGGAGGTAGCAGGTGCCAATCACCCTGCCAGCCTCATCCGCCACGAAGACCTCGTGTCCCGGCTCATACCAATAGGCGAGCCCGTCGGAGCGGGTCCAATCGCGGGGCAGGAGATAGGTCTCCCCCGCCGCGATGATGGGACCGATGATGCGCCAGATCGCCTCGGCATCATCATCGGTCGCCAGCCGGATGAGCATCGCCGCGCTTATTCCGCCGCCGCGCGCAGCCCGATCGCGTCCAGCGCCTGGCCCAGATCCTCGATCAGGTCAGCGGGATCCTCCAGCCCAACCGAGAGGCGCACGGCACCATCGGTGATGCCGAGGCGTGCCCGCTCCTCCGCGCCGACCCGCATATGCGTCGTCGTCGCCGGATGGGTGATGAGGGACTTCGAATCGCCCAGGTTGTTGGAAATGGCGACCAGACTGAGCGCATTGAGGAAGCGGAAGGCCGCCGCTTTGCTGCCGAGATCGAAGGTCACCAACGTGCCTCCCGCCGACATCTGCTGCATCGCTAGTGCCCGCTGCGGATGGCTCTCCAAGGTCGGATACCAGGCGCGCACAACCTCCGGTCGGCTTTCCAGGAAGCGCGCGACCTGCTCCGCCGCGCGGCAGGAGGCATCGACGCGCAGCGCCAATGTCTCCAACCCCTTCAGCAGCAGCCAGGCGTTGAACGGCGAAATTGCCGGGCCGGTGTTGCGGGTGAAGGGCTGCAACACCTCCTCGATCCATTTCTTCGAGCCGAGCACAGCACCGCCGAGAACCCGTCCCTGGCCGTCGATATGCTTGGTGCAGGAATAGACGACGACATCGGCGCCGAGTTTCAGCGGATGCTGCAACAGCGGCGTCGCGAAGACATTGTCCACGACCACGATGGCGCCGGCGGCATGGGCGAGATCCGCCACCATCTGAAGATCGACGATGTCGAGCATTGGGTTGGACGGGCTTTCCAGCAGCACGAGCTGCGTCGGCGTCGCCAGCGCTGTCTTCCACGCCTCCCGATCGCCGCCATCGACGAAGACCGTCTCGATGCCGTAGCGCGGCAGCAAGGTGGACACGATCCAATGGCAGGAGCCGAACAGGGCCCGCGCCGCGACCACACGGTCGCCGGCTTTCAGATGCGACAGCATGGTGGAGGACACCGCCGCCATGCCGGTGGCGGTGGCGCGACAGGCTTCCGCCCCTTCCAGCATCGCCAAACGGCTTTCGAGCATCTGCACGGTGGGGTTGCCGAAACGCGAATACTGAAAATGCTCGACCTCCCCCAGGAAGGTCGCTTCGGCCTGCTCCGCGCTGTCATAGACAAAGCCCGAGGACAGAAACAGCGCTTCGCTCGTTTCGCCGAAATTGCTGCGCATGGTACCGCCATGAACGAGCAGAGTCGCGGGGCGGAATGTCTTGGAGGGTGTGGGCATGGCAAAGGGCCTCTCATCGAGAAACCCGGCCGTGGATGCAGCAAGGGCGCATCGCGTCCCCACTGGCCTCTTTAGCGCGCTTCTTTAACCTCGCCGCAATCCGGCCGGACAAATCACGAGGGGCACGCCGTGCCGTGTTCTGCATAGGACTCGCCGGTGGCCGCCGTCAACGGCGCTTTGCAAATCGCCGCGCTGCGGATATGACTGGCGCCGCGCACACTGACCGTTGCGGGTATGGTGTAATGGTAGCTCGTCAGCTTCCCAAGCTGAATGCGCGGGTTCGATTCCCGCTACCCGCTCCAACTTTGGTCGTCATTATCCGGCCGGTGCGCCGATCACATTCAGCACCAGACCCGGCGTCAGAATTTGCGGCAGCATCACAGGTTCGGCGCCTTTCGGTGGATAGAATAGATAGAGCGGCACGCCGTCGCGGTTATGCGCCTTCAGGAAGGCCGTGATGTCCGGGTCTTCGAGGGTCCAATCCCCCACCAAATAGGTCACGCCCTGGCTCCGGAAGCCGCGCCGGACGTCATCACGGTCCAGCGCGACGCGTTCGTTCACCAAGCAGGTGACGCACCAGGCGGCAGTGAGATCCACGAAGGCCGGTGTTCCCGCCGCACGCAGCGCCGCGAGCCGCGCGGTCGAGAAGGGCTCAGCGCCTTGCGCCATGGCATGCGCCTGGTCGGGCTTGGCATCGCGCGACACGGCGAGAATCGGCACCAGCGCCAGCACCGCAAGCACGCCGAGGGCAGGCGCCACCCGGCCACCGAGGCGATAGAGCCAGGCGGCGAAGGCGACCAACAGCATGCCGCCGCCCGCCGCCAGGAGCAGAGGCGAGCCGCCTTCGCGCACCGCCACCCAAACGAGCCACAGCACGCTCGCATAGATCGGGAAGGCGAGCGCTTGGTGCAGGATCTCCATCCAGCGACCCGGTCGCGGCAGAATCCGGCCGACGCCTGGGATCAGGCTCAACACCACCACCGGGAGGGCAAGACCCAAGCCCAGAGCCACAAAGATCGCCATGCCCGGCAGCGGTGGGCCGGCCAGAGCGGCAGCAAGCGCCGCGCCCATGAAGGGCGTCGTGCAGGGTGTCGCGACGACGGTCGCGAGCACGCCCGTGAGAAAGCTGCCGACTGGGCCGCCGCGCGCGACGGCCCCCTGCCCCAGGCCGACCCACCGGCCGCTGATGACGATGAATCCCGAGAAATTGAGACCAACGGCAAACAGCAGCCAGATCATGCCAAGCACGAAGATCGGCGACTGGAACTGAAAGCCCCAGCCGGCCAGATGGCCGCCGACGCGCAGCGCGAGGAACAGGGCGCCGAGCAGGGCGAAACTCACCACGACACCAAGCCCGTAGGACAGCCCTTCCCGCCGCGCGACCGTCCCATCCCCGCCATGGCTGGTGGTGCGCGCCAGATGCGCCGCCTTCATTGCCAGGATGGGAAAGACGCAGGGCATCAGGTTGAGAATGAGACCGCCAAGCAGAGCCGCCGCCAGCGTTACCCAGAACCCCGCACTCAGAAAGATGACGCCGGAGGAGGCCATGATGACGGGCGGCATGCCCGGCTGCGCCGTGATCAGCGCGGCGGTCTTCGTCCCATCCCAGGTCTTGATCACCAGAATGCCGGCAAGCGGCTTGGTGGCGTCGAAGCCGGGAACGGGCGTCAGAAAGACCGCCAGCCGGCCATTGCGCAGGCGGTATGTCTGGTCGAATTCCTGATTGATCGCACCTGGCAGGCTCGGAAAGAAATAGACCGATTTCAAGTTGCGCGCGTTCGCCGCGGTGCCGTCTACGAGAAGCTGCCCGCCCGGCTGGATCCAGGCATGCCAATCCGTGGCGCGCGGCAGGTGCCTGGCGAGATCCTGAAACAGTCCCATCTGTGGTGAGGGTTTCGCCGTGGCGGCAACCGGCAGGGACAGCCTGAAGGTGCCGTTGCCGGGCACACAGATGTCCTTGCAGACCAGCCAGGTCGCGGCAACCGAGATCGGGAAGCGCCCGCCGACCGGCGCGGTCTTGGGCGGTGTGATGGTCATGGGCAGCAGAACTTGGCCGTCCGCGTCGCCTTGATAGCCATAGGTCGTAACCGGCCCGTCTTGCTGAACCCTCGGGATTGGCCACTGAATGGGCCCGGCCTGACCACCGCCGGACAAGGTCACCACAGCCGTAGGCGCGGCGCCGGCATCCCCCGGATTGATCCAATAGATATGCCAGTCGGGACTTAGCACGAAGCGCAGCGCGATCTGGAAAGGCTTCCCGGGCGCGACACTGTCGGTATCCGACACGATGCTCACCTGCGTTCGCAAGGTCGTCGCAAACAGGCTTTCGGCCGCCTCGGCGATCCGCATGCCGCCGAGCAGCAGCAGGAAGACCAGAGCCGCCAGGAGATGCTTCGCCGCCATGCTGCGATGTGCCATCCGTTCCTCTTACCGCTATCGGATAGCTTCGCCCAGGCGGGCGGCATGTTACGCCAAAACGGGATTCCGATATTGAACGCTATGCCGAAGCTCGACCTGTCCGCGATCGCGGCACTTCCCGTCGCCGATGTCATGGCGGATCTGCTGGCCGCCCTCGAGGTGAAACCGAATGCCGTTCTCGTCGCGCCGCCCGGCGCCGGCAAGACCACCACCGTGCCGTTGGCCCTGCTGCAACATGCGACCTGGGCGGCGGGCCGCATCGTCATGCTGGAACCGCGCCGCCTCGCCGCCCGCGCCGCCGCCACGCGCATGGCAAACCTGATCGGCGAAGAGGTCGGCCAGACCGTGGGCTACCGCACCCGCATCGATAGCGCGGTCTCAGCCAAGACGCGGATCGAGGTGGTGACGACGGGGCTGCTCGTGCGACGTTTGCTCGGCGACCCTGGCTTGGACGGTATCTCCGCCGTCATCCTAGACGAAATTCATGAGCGCTCGCTGGAGGCTGATCTTGCGCTCGCCTTCTGCCTCGATGCGCAGCGCCTGCTGCGGCCGGACCTGCGGCTGCTGGCGATGTCCGCGACGCTCGACAGCGGCAGGCTGTCAGCCCTGCTCGATGGGCCCGTGATCGAAAGCGCCGGCCGCGCCTATCCTGTGGAGATCCGCCAGCAGCCGCGCGACCTCGGTCATATCCGCGACCTGCCGGATGCCGTGGCGCGGACCATTCGCGCCGTCCTCGGCGAACAGCCGGGTGATGTGCTCGCCTTTCTACCGGGCATGGGTGAGATCCGCCGTGTCGAGCAGGCCCTCGCGGGCATCGCAGCGCTGGTGCTGCCGCTGCATGGTGATCTGCCGCCGGCGGCCCAGGATCTGGCGCTCCGCCCCGCCGACCAGCGCCGCGTCGTGCTCGCCACCTCGATCGCCGAAACCTCCCTCACTGTGCCCGGCGTGCGCATCGTGGTCGATGGCGGCTACCGCCGGACGCCGCGCATGGACAGCGCCACCGGCCTCACGCGCCTCACCACCGAGCGGGTCAGCCGTGCCGCCGCCGATCAGCGCGCCGGTCGCGCGGGCCGGGAAGCGCCGGGCCTCGCCATTCGTGTCTGGACCTCGGCGACGCATCGCGGGCTGCGACCCTTCGACCGGCCGGAGATCGCCGAGGCGGAACTCTCCGGCCTCGTGCTCGACTGCGCCGCCTGGGGCACCGCGCCCGGCGCGCTGCCGTTCCCCGATCCGCCGCCGGAGGGTGCGCTGGCGGCGGCGCGCAGCCTGCTGACCGATCTCGATGCCCTGGACGCGGACGGTGCCATCACGCCGCTGGGACAGCGCATGAGTCGCATCGGCGCCCATCCCCGCCTCGCCGCCATGATGCTGGCGGCCGAAACGCCCGCCCAAGCGGCGCTCGCCTGCGACCTCGCGGCCTTGCTGGAGGAGCGTGACCCCTTGCGTGTCGGGCCGGAGGGGCCCGCCGACATCGCCCTTCGCATCGAAGCACTGGCCGATCCCGGTGCCGCGCAAGCCGATCGCGGCGCCGTCCACCGCATCCGCCAATCGGCGAAGCAGTATCGCGGGCGGCTCGGCTTGCGCGGCGATCCGGCGGCGGGCGGCGATCCGGCGCCGCTGATCGCCGCCGCCTTCCCCGACCGGCTGGCGCAACGGCGCGGCGAACCCGGCTCCTTCCGCCTCTCGGGCGGGGGTGGCGCGCGATTGCCGGTGACCGATCCGCTCGCACGGGCCCCCTTGCTCGCCGTGGCGTCGCTGGAAATGAAAGCCTCGGCGCGTATCCGCATGGCGGCGGCGTTGGACCCCGCAGCCTTGCCGCCGGCGCTCGCGCGTCGGGTCACCGAAAGCGTGGAGACCACGCTCGATCCCGTCACCGGCAGCATCCTCGCGCGCCGCCGTCGCCGCCTCGGCGCCCTGGTGCTGGAGGATCGATCGGGGCCGCCAGATGCGGCGGAAGCCGCGAGCGCCTTGTTGGAGGCGGTGGCGCGGGATCTGGCGCGCTTGCCCTGGACCGAGACGGCGCGCGGCGTGCAAGTGCGGCTCGGCCTGATGCATGGGCTGGAGCCCGACATCTGGCCGGCGAGCGACGATGCCTCCCTGCTCGCGACCCTGCCGGAATGGCTGGGACCGCATCTGCACGGCCTGACACGCCTCGGCGATGTCGCGAAGCTCGACATCGGCGCCCTGCTGCTCGACCGTCTGGACTGGAGTTTGCGCGCGCGGTTGGAGCGGGAGATGCCGACGCATCTGGCCCTGCCCGGCGGACGCGCGGCGGTCGATTACAGCGAGCCGGTGCCGCTCGCTTCGGCGCGGGCGCAGCATTTCTATGGCCTCACCGAGACGCCGAAGCTCGCGGGCGGCCGGGTGCCCTTGCGGCTGGCTCTGCTGTCACCGGCCGGTCGGCCGATCGCCATCACTGCCGATATCGCGGGCTTCTGGCGCGGCGCCTGGGCGGACGCGCGGCGAGATATGCGCGGGCGTTACCCAAGGCACGACTGGCCGGAGAACCCATTGGGGTAGAGCGACGTCAGGACTTGAGAGAGGTCAGCATTTCACGCCGGAGAATGGCGTTGATCCGGGATTGATAGCCCTTGCCGTGCCCACGTAGCCAGGCGAGCACATCCGAATCGATCCGTACGGTCGTCGAGGTCTTGGTCGGCTTATAGAAAGGATTCTGAACGGCAGCCTTCCAGAAGGCGTCAGTCAAAGGCGGAATATCGCTCGTGTCGATCTCGTCATCCGGCATCGAACTCAAGATGGCGAGTTCTGCCCGTTCGTCGTCTGTCAGTGGCGGTGGGCTGGACAGGTCGACCAATCGCCTAACGCTGTGCTTGCTCATAATTCCTCCTCTCCTTCGGCTCGGCGCGCCTAGCCGATATGATGCGGATCACCTCGATGGCACCGCCGTCCAACATCGTATGAGCGACGAGCAGCAGCGTCACGCCATCGACCATGCCAAGTGTCTGCCAACGCTCTTCACCGCCCTCGACGCGGTCCTGTTCGACGAGAGCGAGAGGATCAAAGAAAACGCGCATGGCCAAGGCGAAGCTGACCCGGTGCTTGCGCAGATTTTGATCGGCTTTGACCGGATCCCACTCTACTCGAACATTCACAGCACGTGTTACTACAAATTTGTAGAACCAATCCAATACGCCTGTCCGCTAGCCTGCGCAAATCGCTGGACCTGCTCCGGCTGTGACGGCACAACGAAGTCGTTACGCACCTTACCCAGGGCACGCTCGTCTGATGAACGCCAGTCACCATACGAAGCGCGACCGTACGCCGCTGCTCAAGCTCTGGGTGGGCCGGCTCTTCGCCTCGTCCTTCCGCAACTTGGTGTTGGGCGGCATCTTCGTCCTGCTCGTCTGCCTCCTCGCGAGCGTCGGCTACACCATCGCCGGCTGGACCGAGTCCGACGCTATCTACATGGTGGTGCTGACGATCTTCACGGTGGGCTATGGCGAGGTCCACCCGATCGACACGCCGTTCCTGCGCGGCAATACCGAAATGCTCATCATCCTGGGCTGCACTGGGATGATCTTCCTCACCGGCGCTTTGATCCAGTTCATCACCATCACCCAGTTCCAGCAGCTTTTCGGCACGAGGCGCATGAAGCAAGAGATCGACAACCTGACGGACCATGTCATCATCTGCGGTTTCGGCCGCATCGGCCTCATGCTGGCCTCCGAACTGACCACGGGCCAAGCGCCCTTCGTCATTCTGGAACGCAGCGAAAGGCGTTTCGCTGAAGCGCGTGACCTCGGCCATCTGTGCATCCAAGCGGATGCGACGGATGAGACCGCGCTGCTCCATGCCGGCATCGCGCGTGCCCGCTGCCTGGCGACGGTGCTCCCCGATGACGCCGCCAACGTCTTCATCACCCTGAGTGCGCGAAGCCTGAACGCCGGCCTGGAGATCATCGCGCGGGGTGAGGCAGCCTCCACCGAACGCAAGCTCATTCAGGCCGGCGCCAACCGGGTGGTGATGCCGACGCATATCGGCGCGGAGCGGATCGCCCAGATGATCCTGTTTGCCGAGACGGAGCGGTTTTTACAGGGATCAGACCGCATGCGCGCCTTCCAGCGCCAGCTTTTAGACCTTGGGCTGAACGTGCTCGCCCATCCCATCGCGACGGACAGCGCCTGCATCGGCCTGACCGTCTCTGAGGTCGAAAGGCGCGGCGAGGGCAGCTTTTTCATCGTCGCCATCGACCGTCCCGAGGATTCAGGTATCACACGGCCGCCGCCGGATACGGTCATAGAACGGGGCGATGGCGTGGTGCTTGTCAGCCGGGACGGCCGTGCCCTTCTCGTCAAACGGCTGTTCGGCCCGGCGGAGGCGCTGGTTTAGCGGGTGAAACCCTTCAAGACGTAGGGTGGAAAAGCGGAGCGCATTCCACCAATCCCGTCAGTCCGCCGAACTCGATAGGCTTTGGCCACCGCTACGGTAGGTGGCGACGGCGGCGGCAAAGGATTCGAAGATGCGGCGCGACACCTCGTCGCTGTCCATGTCGTATTCCGGGTGCCACTGCACACCAACGGCGAAGCCCACGCTGCCGGCCACGCGCACCGCTTCGATCGTGCCATCTGGCGCAATGCCCTCAGCGACCAGGGATGGCGCCAGCCGGTCGATCCCCTGATTATGAAGGGAATTGACGGCAATCTCGCGCGCACGGGCGACGCGGTGCAGCCAGGTCCCGGGCAGCACGCGCAGGCTATGGGCCTTGGCGTGGCGGATCGGGGCCAGGGCCTGCATGGGCGTCGAATGATCGATCCGGCCCGGCAGGTCCTGCAAGCGCTGGTGCAGGCTACCGCCCAGGGCGACGTTCATTTCCTGAAAGCCACGGCAGATGCCAAGCAGAGGCACGCCGCCGGCGATGGCACCGCGCACCAGCGGAATGGTCATGCCGTCGCGCCCAGTATCCTCAGGCGTTTCCGGCGGATGCGGCGACCCACCGTAGAGCGCGGGTTCAACGTTCGAGGGGCTGCCAGTCAGGATGATGCCGTCAAGCCGATCCAGCAGACAGGCGGTATCCGCCTTGTCGCCATTGGCGGGAATGAGCACCGGCATGCCCCCGACGATACCGACCACCGCCCGCACATAGGTATCCGACGTGGCATGGTTCAGCATGCCGAAACGGCCGAAAAGCTTCTGGCAGCAGGAGATACCGATAAGAGGCTTCATTCCTGTGACAATGCGGCACTGCACACGGTGATAAAAGCGATTCTTGCGTATGGCCGGGGCCTATTTCGCCGATGGCGGCCAATAGGCTGGTAGTTATGGACCATCCAAGCGGCTCGACGGTTGCCGCCTCGCGCCAAGCCTGTCAGTTTCCGGCCGAAATCGGCACTCTTCACAAGAACGGGACTGCAAAACGATGCGTCTGCTGATCACGGGTGGCTGTGGCTTTATCGGGTCGGCGGTCATCCGCCATCTGATCCGGGCGACGGATCATACGGTCGTCAATGTCGATGTCATGACCTATGCGGCGTCGGAAGATGCGCTGGAGGAGGCGCTGGACAGCGACCGCCACACCCTCGTCCGCGCCGATATCGCCGATACGGCGGCGATGAAGGCGGCCTTCGAAACCCATCAGCCCGATGCGGTGATGCACCTCGCCGCGGAAAGCCATGTCGATCGCTCGATCGACGGTCCGGCCGACTTCATGCGCACCAATATCATGGGCACCTTCTCGCTCCTCGAAGCCGCCCGCGCCTACTATGCGGGCCTGACCGGTGAGCGACGCGCAAACTTCCGCTTCCACCATGTCTCGACCGACGAGGTTTTCGGCGCCTTGGAAGCGAACGACCCACCCTTCGTTGAGACCACGCCCTACGATCCGCGCAGCCCCTATTCCTCGTCCAAAGCAGCGTCGGACCATCTCGTGCGGGCTTGGTTCCACACCTATGGCCTGCCCGCCTTCGTCTCGAACACCACGAACAACTACGGCATCTGGCAATTCCCCGAAAAGCTGATCCCGCTGGTTCTGCTCAATGCGTTGGAGGGCAAGCCCCTGCCCGTCTATGGCGACGGGTCCAACCAGCGGGACTGGCTGTTCGTGGAAGACCACGCGGTCGCCCTGGTGAAAGTCCTGGAACAAGGCGTGCCGGGCGAAACCTATTGCATCGGTGCCCGCCAGCCGCGCAGCAACCTGCAGGTCGTCCACGCCATCTGCGCCGAACTCGACCGCCGGCTGCCCGACCCCGAGGGGCCGCGTTCGCGGCTGATCCGCTTCGTGACCGACCGGCCCGGCCATGACTTCCGCTATGAGATCGACCCATCGCTGGCGGAGGCCGCCATCGGCTGGACGGCCGAGCATGATTTCGAGCGGGGCCTGGCACGCACCATCGACTGGTATCTGTCGCATCGCGACTGGTGGGAAGCCATTCGCGGCGGCCGCTACACCGGCCAACGCCTCGGCACTGCTGCTTAAACTCCGACGCCCCGCTTCCGCCACTTAGAGGACGTACGAAAAAATGAAGGGCATTTTGCTTGCGGGCGGCTCCGGCACGCGCCTGCATCCAATCACGCAAGCGACCTCCAAGCAGCTCCTGCCGGTCTATGACAAGCCGATGGTCTATTATCCGCTGTCGACCCTGCTGCTGTCGGGCATCCGCGACATCATGATCATCTCGACGCCGGCCGACCTGCCGCAGTTCAAGCGTCTGCTGGGCGATGGCTCGCGCTTCGGGGTGAAGTTCACCTTCGCCGAGCAGCCGAGCCCGGACGGTCTAGCTCAGGCTTTCCTGATCGCTCGCGAGTGGTTGCAGGGCGAGGCCTGCGCGCTCGCGCTGGGCGACAACCTGATCCATGGCGAGCATCTCTCGGTCTTGCTGCGCGCCGCCGCCGCTCGGCCCGAGGGCGCCACGGTTTTCGCCTGCCAGGTGCGCGACCCCGAGCGCTATGGCGTGGTCAGCTTCGACGACACCGGCCGGGCGCTGGAGATCATCGAAAAGCCAGCGGTGCCCGATTCTAATTGGGCGGTAATCGGCCTCTATTTCTATGACAAGCGGGTCAGCGACATCGCCACCACCATCAAGCCCTCCGCGCGCGGCGAGCTGGAGATCACAGATCTCAACCAGGTCTATCTCCAGGAAGGGACGCTGCATGTCGAGCGGCTGGGCCGTGGCACCGCCTGGCTCGATGCCGGTACGCCGGACAGCCTGATGCAGGCAGCGACCTTCGTGCAGACCATCCAGTCCCGCCAGGGCATGTTGGTCGGCTCGCCCGAGGAAGTCGCCTTCCGCAAGGGCTTCATCGACGCCGACCAGCTCCGCACCCTGTCCCGCCAGCTCGGCAAGACCGAACTCGGTCGCGTCCTCGCCGAACTCGCCGACCACCACCCCGTGGGCCATTCGTAAGGAGACGTGGAGATGCAGGTCGAAAAACTCGCGATCCCAGAGGTTCTTCTCATTACGCCGCCGAAGTTCGGCGACAGCCGTGGCTTCTTTTCCGAAACCTTCAATGCGAAGAAGCTCGCGGCGGCGGCCGGCATCGATGGCGTCTTCGTGCAGGATAATCACAGCCTATCCCAGCAAAAGGGCGTCATTCGCGGCCTGCACTGCCAGCTTGCCCCGCATATCCAAGGCAAGCTGGTGCGTGTGGTGCGTGGCGCAATCTGGGACGTCGCGGTCGATGCGCGTGCGGGCTCGCCGACCTATGGACAGTTCGTCGCGGCGGAGCTTTCGGCCGAGAACTGGCGCCAGCTTTGGGTGCCGGGCGGCTTTCTGCATGGCTTCTGCACGCTCGTGCCCGATACCGAGGTCGTCTACAAAGTCACTGGCGATTATGACAAAGCGAGCGAAGCCGGCGTGATCTGGAACGACCCGGACTTGGCTCTGCCCTGGCCTGTCGCGCCAGACGAGGCGGTCCTGTCCGACAAGGACAAAATTCTGCCCCGTCTGAAGGACGCCGGCACGCTGTTCACCTACTAAGATGGCGGGTAACGCTGCGCTCATCCGCCCTAAACCGCCACGCGTAGGGCGGATGAGCGCAGCGTTACCCGCCGAAGGAACCGCCCCATGACCACCATTCTCGTCACCGGCGGCAGCGGTCAGGTCGCGCAGGCACTGGTTCGCCTGGCGCCCGCCCACGACATCGACGTGGTCTGCGTCGGCCGCCCCGACTTCGACTTCGACAAGCCCGAGACGATCGACGCCGTGTTCGCGAGCCGATCCTGGGATTATGTCGTCAACGCCGCCGCCTACACGGCGGTGGATGCGGCCGAGGGTGACGAGGCCGCCGCCGCCCGCGCCAATGCCAGCGGCCCCGCGACGCTCGCCAAGCTGGCGGCCGAAGCCGGCATTCCCTTTATCCATATCTCGACCGACTATGTCTTCGATGGCGGCAAGGGCGCGCCCTATCTGGAGACGGACCCGACCAACCCGACCGGCGTCTATGGCCGCACCAAGCGCGATGGCGAAACCGATGTGATGGCGGCGGGCGGCCAGTCGATCATTCTGCGCACTGCCTGGGTCTATTCCGATACCGGTAAGAACTTCGTCCGCACCATGCTAAACGCTGGTGTCAAGCTGCCGAAGCTGCGCGTGGTCGGCGACCAGAAAGGCAGCCCGACCGCCGCCGGCGATCTCGCGACCGCCATCCTCGACATCATCGCCCTCATCGCGCGGGACGGCTGGAAACCCCAGTACAGCGGCATCTTCCACGCCACTGGATCCGGAGAGACGACCTGGCATGGTCTCGCTGTCGCGACCTTCGCGGAAGGCCAGCGGCATGGCGGCCCCTCCCCCGAGGTCGAGGCCATCACGACCGCCGATTGGCCGACGCCGGCGCAGCGCCCTGCCGATTCGCGCCTGGACAATAGCAAGCTCGCCGACACCTTCGGCGTTACGCTGCCACCCTGGCGCGACAGCCTGGCCCGTACGGTCGACAGCCTGCTCGCCCCTAAGGCGTGAGCCGCTGCGCGATCCTGCTGTCTACCTATAACGGCGCGGAATTTCTCCGCCCGTTCCTGGCGAGCCTTGAGGCCCAAAATTTTCGCGACTGGGTAGTGCTATGGCGCGATGACGGTTCGACGGACGAGACAGTGGCGACCATGACGGCCTGGGGCGCGACGCAAGCCGCCCGGTTCCGCGTGCTCACCGAACCGTCGGGCAACCTCGGCGTCACGCTCAGCTTCATGACCCTGCTGCGCGCAGCGACCGCGTTTCCGGTCTTGGCCTTCGCCGACCAGGATGACGTCTGGCTGCCGGAGAAACTCGCTTGGGGCATCGACCGCCTGGCGGAGGTTTCGGCCGAAGTGCCCGCGCTGTACTGCGCCCGACAGATCCTGGTCGATCGGACGCTGGCCCGGACGGGCCTGTCCCCGGCCCTGCCAGACAATCCCGGCTTCCCGTCTAGCCTGACGCAGAATATCGCGACCGGTTGCACCGTGCTGCTGAATGCCGCTGCCGTGCGGTTGATAGCGACCAGCCGGCCCCCGGCAAAGACCTGGCATGACTGGTGGTGCTACCTGAAAGTGACAGCCGCCGGGGGCGTCGTCTGCTGTGATGATCGCGGCGTCATTCTCTACCGCCAACACGGCGCCAATGCGGTGGGCGCCGCAGGCGCCGCGCCCAAACGGGCCCTCGCCGCCGCCAGGCGTGGTCCCGCCGCCTTCATGTCGGTCTTTCGCGCCAACGTCAGGGCGCTCCGAACGGAGGACAAAGACCTATCGCCCGCAGCACGTCAGGCCCTGGCGATTGTCGCCGACGGGCTTGCCGGCGGCGTGACCGCAAAAGGCCGCGCACTGCGTTTGCCCGGTCTGGCACGCACGTCCTGGTTGCAGACGCAGCTGTTTCGCCTCTGGTTCCTGATCGGCTGAGCAACGAGTGCCGAAAGACAGCGCAGACCTGCGCATAATGCCTATGTCCAAGCCCCGGACGGCTGCTTGCCGCACTGCAGCAGTTGAGCTAGCACAACGCACTTTCTGGCCCCGGACATACCGCTCTGGGCCCTGGCTGACCCCGTCCGCCTCCCGAACCTCCGTGGAAGGACCCTCATGGCCCGGAACAAGATCGCGCTTATTGGCGCTGGCAATATCGGTGGCACGCTTGCCCACCTCATAGGCCTCAAGGAACTGGGTGACGTCGCCCTGTTCGACGTCTTCGGCGGTGTCGCCGCCGGCAAGGCGCTGGACATCATGCAGTCGAGCCCGGTGGACGGTTTCGACTCCACCATGACCGGCGGCTCGGACTACGCGGCGCTCGCGGGCGCGGATGTGGTGATCGTCACCGCCGGCTTCCCCCGGATGCCCGGCATGTCGCGCGATGATCTGGTCGCCAAGAACGCCGAGGTGATCGCCCAGGTCGCGGAGGGTATCAAGCAGAACTGCCCCGATGCCTTCGTGATCGTCATTACCAACCCACTCGATGCGATGGTCTGGGTGATGCAGCAGAAGTCCGGGCTTCCCCCCGAGAAGGTCGTCGGCATGGCCGGCGTGCTCGACAGCTCCCGCTTCCGTCTCTTCCTCGCCGAAGAGTTCAAGGTTTCGGTCGAGGATGTCACCGCCTTCGTGCTCGGCGGCCACGGCGATGGCATGGTGCCGCTGGTGCGCTACTCCACCGTGGCCGGCATCCCCGTGCCGGACCTGATCAAGATGGGCTGGACCACGCAGGAGAAGATCGACGCGATCGTGACCCGCACCGCCAATGGCGGCGGCGAGATCGTCAAGCTGTTGGAGCGTGGCAGCGCCTTCTACGCCCCCGCCGCCTCGGCGGTCGCGATGGCCGAGAGCTACCTCAAGGACAAGAAGCGCGTGCTGCCCTGCGCCGCCTATTTGAGCGGCCAATATGGCATCGATGGCCTCTATGTCGGCGTGCCCGTGGTCATCGGCGCTGGTGGCGTCGAGCGGATCGTCGAAATCGCGCTCAATGAAACCGAACAGGCGGCGTTCGACGCGTCCTGCGACGGCGTTCGCACCTTGATCGAAGCTTGCAAGCAGTTGGTGGGTTAACGCGATGAACATTCACGAATATCAAGCCAAAGAACTGCTCAAGGTCCGCGGCGTCGCGGTGCTGGAAGGCCATGTTGCCTGGACGATCGAGGAAGCGGTGGCCGCCGCCGAAAAGCTGCCCGGCCCTATCTATGTGGTGAAGTCCCAGATCCACGCCGGTGGCCGTGGCGCCGGTCACTTCGCCGAGGAGCCCAGCGGCAAGGGCGGCGTTCGCCTGGCCAAATCCGCCGATGAAGTGCGCGCCGCCGCCGCCGCCATGCTCGGCAATACCCTCGTCACCAAGCAGACCGGCCCGGCCGGCAAGACCGTCCATCGCATCTATGTCGAGGCCGGCTGCGATATCGCCCGTGAGCTTTACCTCTCCCTGCTCGTCGATCGCGCCAGCTCGCGCGTCATGATCATGGCCTCCACCGAAGGCGGCATGGAGATCGAAGAGGTCGCCGAGCATTCGCCCGAGAAGATCATGCGCGTCGCGATCGATCCTGCGACCGGCATTTCCGCCTTCCACGCGCGCGGCCTGGCCTTTGGCCTCGGCCTGTCCGGCAAGCAGGTCGGCGCCTTCACCAAGTTCGTGCTGGCCATGTACAATGCCTTCATCGAACTCGACTGCGCGATCGTCGAAGTCAATCCGCTGGTCGTGACCAAGACCGGCGACGTCGTGGCGCTGGATGCCAAGGTCAGCTTCGACGACAACGCCCTGTTCCGCCATCCTGAAATCGAGGCGCTGCGGGACGAGGCCGAGGAAGACCCCAAGGAGCTTGAGGCCAATAAATACAGCCTCAGCTACGTGGCGCTGGATGGCACGATCGGCTGCATGGTCAATGGCGCCGGCCTGGCCATGGCGACGATGGACATCATCAAGCTGTATGGCGGCTCGCCCGCCAACTTCCTTGATGTCGGCGGCGGCGCCACGAAGGAGCGCGTGACGGCGGCCTTCAAGATCATCCTGTCCGATCCGAATGTCGAAGGCATCCTGGTCAATATCTTCGGCGGCATCATGCGCTGCGACGTCATCGCCGAGGGCGTCATCGCCGCCGCGCGGGAAGTGTCCTTGACCGTGCCGCTGGTGGTGCGGCTGGAGGGCACGAACGTCGCCCTTGGCAAGGAAATCATGGCGAAGTCGGGCTTGCCGATCATCGCCGCAGACAATCTCGCCGACGCTGCCCAAAAGGTCGTCCGCGCCGTGAAGGAAGCCGCATAACATGGCCATCCTCGTCGATACCAATACCCGCGTCATCACCCAGGGCTTCACCGGCGCCCAGGGCACCTTCCATTCCGAGCAGGCCATTGCTTACGGCACCAAGGTCGTTGGCGGCGTGACGCCAGGCAAGGGCGGCTCCATCCACATCGATCTGCCCGTCTTCGACACGGTGGCCGAGGCGCGTGAGAAAACCGGCGCCAACGCCACCGCCATCTACGTGCCGCCGCCGTTCGCGGCCGATTCGATCCTAGAGGCGATTGCCGCCGAGATGCCGCTGATCGTCTGCATCACCGAGGGCATTCCCGTCCTGGACATGGTGAAGGTCCATCGCGCCCTGCTCGATTCGAAGTCGATCCTGATCGGGCCGAACTGCCCGGGCGTGATCACGCCCGACGCCTGCAAGATCGGCATCATGCCCGGCCACATCCATCGTCGCGGCAAGATCGGCATCGTCAGCCGCTCCGGCACGCTGACCTATGAGGCGGTCGCCCAGACCACGGCGGCGGGCCTCGGCCAGAGCACCTGCGTCGGCATCGGCGGCGACCCGGTGAAGGGCCTCGACTTCCTGGAAGTGATCCAGATGTTCCTGGAAGACCCTGAGACCGAGGCGCTGATCATGATCGGCGAGATCGGTGGCCAGAGCGAAGTTGTCGCCTCCGAGTTCATCAAGAGCAGCGGCACTAAGAAGCCGGTCGTCGGCTTCATCGCCGGGGCGACCGCCCCGCCGGGCCGCCGCATGGGCCATGCCGGCGCCGTCATCAGCGGCGGCAAGGACACGGCAGCCGCCAAAACCGAGGCCATGCTGGCCGCCGGCATCTTCGTCGCCGACAGCCCGGCCTCGCTCGGCAGCACCATGATTAAGGCCCTCGGCGGCTAGAAAGTGGCGGAATCCCGGCGCATCATGCGCCGGGAACAACCCTGCGACCTTGCTTGAACTGTCTGTGAATTGTCGGTGAGCGCCTATTTCTGGGGGGCGTCGCAGTCTATAGCCACTTCAGGCAGCGGCGGCCTCGTCCGGTCGGGCGGGGCTGTTCAAGAGCGGAGCCCCCATGCCAGGCGTCGATAGTCTTGCCACCGCCTTCAACGGTGCGAATGCGGCTTTCATTGCCGATCTCTATGCACGATGGGTCCGTGCGCCCGGATCGGTCGATGCCAGCTTCGGAAATCTGTTCGAATCTCTGAACGACGAAGCGCGCTCGGTTTTGACCGATGCGTCAGGTGCCTCCTGGGCGCCACGCCACTGGGCGATCGAGGCAGACTCGCCTGCGCCTGTCCCCGCCGCAAAGACCGCCAAGCCGGTGCCCGTCGCGGACACCAAGCCCGCCCCTGTCGTCGCAGAAGCCGGGGAGCGCAACACCGCCTCCCTCGATTCGATTCGCGCCCTCATGCTGATCCGCGCCTATCGCGTGCGCGGCCATCTGGAAGCGAAGCTCGATCCGCTCGGGCAGCAAGTCCCGAAACACAATCCTGAACTTGATCCCGCAACTTACGGCTTCACGGAAGCCGATTTCGATCGGCCGATCTTCCTCGACCATCATCTTGGTCTCGAAAAGGCGACGGTGCGGGAAATCCTGTCGCTGTTGCAGGAAACCTATTGCGGCCATCTCGGCTTCGAATTCATGCATATCCAGGATTCGACGCAGCGGGAGTGGTTGCAGAGCCGCATCGAAGGCGCGCCCTGGACCCATGACCTCAATCCCGGGCAGAAGAAGCAGCTTCTAAAGGAACTGACGGAGGCGGAAGCCTTCGAGGTTTTCTGCCAGAAGCGCTTCGTCGGCACCAAGCGCTTCGGCCTGGAAGGTGGCGAATCGACCATTCCGGCGTTGCACACCATGATCCGCACCGGCGCCCAGGCCGGCGTCACGGAAGTGGTTATCGGCATGGCCCATCGCGGCCGCCTCAATACGCTCGTGAACGTCGTGAAGAAGCCCTTCACGGCAATCTTCAGCGAATTTGGCGGCGCCAGTTCCAAACCCGATGACGTGCAGGGTTCGGGCGACGTGAAATACCATCTCGGCACCTCGACCGATGTCGAGATCGATGGCCACAAGGTCCATCTGTCGCTGCAGCCCAATCCGTCCCATCTCGAAGTCGTCGACCCCGTCGTGATCGGTAAAGTGCGCGCCCGGCAGGATGAGGCCGGCGATACCCGCGGTCGCCACACAGTCATGGGCATTCTGCTGCATGGCGATGCCGCCTTCGCGGGCCAAGGCATCGTGTATGAGACGCTGGCGATGAGCCAGCTCATCGGCTACCGCACCGGCGGCACGTTGCATGTCATCACCAATAACCAGATCGGCTTCACGACGGTTCCGGTGCATGCCTATTCGGGTCTCTATTGCACCGATGTCGCCAAATCCGTGCAGTCCCCCATTCTGCATGTGAATGGTGACGACCCTGAGGCGGTACTGTTCGCGGCCAAGCTCGCCACCGAATATCGGCAGGAATTCGCGGCCGATGTCGTGCTCGACATCGTTTGCTACCGCCGCCACGGCCATAACGAATCCGATGAGCCGGCCTTCACCCAGCCGATCATGTATCGCGCCATCGGCGGCCTGAAGACGACGCGCACCCTCTATGCCGAGAAGCTGGTCGCCGAAGGCACGGTGACCGAGGCAGAGGCAAAGGAAGGGTGGGACGCCTTCATCGCGAACCTGGAGCAATGCTTCCAAGTCGCCAAAGCCTATCGCCCGAACAAAGCAGATTGGCTTGAGGGTAAGTGGGCCGGCCTCAATCGCGGTGAGGATGACGAGACCAAGTCCGAAGACCCCACGGGCGTCCCGATAGAGACGCTGCGGGAAGTGGGCGCGGCGCTGGCCACCGTGCCCGGCACCTTCGACCTCAATCCCAAGATCGCACGTCAGCTCGAAGCCAAGAAGGTCGCGAGCGAGACCGGTGAGGGTATCGACTGGGCAACAGGCGAGGCCCTGGCCTTCGGCACCTTGCTGCTGGACAAGCATCGTGTGCGGCTGTCGGGTGAGGATTGCCAGCGCGGCACCTTCAGCCAACGCCATGCCGTGCTGATCGATCAGTCCAACCAGAACGAATATGTTCCGCTGAACAATATCCGGCCCGATCAAGCAAAGATCGAGATCTACAACTCCCTGCTGTCTGAAGTCGGCGTGCTCGGCTTCGAATATGGCTATAGCGTTGCCGACCCGAAGACGCTGGTCTTGTGGGAAGCGCAGTTCGGCGATTTCGCCAATGGCGCGCAGGCCGTGATCGATCAGTTCATCTCTAGCGGGGAGACGAAGTGGCTGCGCATGTCCGGCCTCACCCTGCTGCTGCCGCATGGCCATGAAGGCCAGGGACCGGAGCATTCCTCCGCGCGGTTGGAGCGGTATTTGCAGCTCTGCGCAGAGCTGAATATGCAGGTCTGCAACATCACGACGCCCGCGAATTATTTCCATTCACTCCGCCGGCAGCTCAAGCGGAACTATCGCAAGCCTTTGGTGATCATGACGCCGAAGTCCTTGCTGCGTCATAAGCTTGCGGTCTCGCCGCTTAGCGAAATGGCCGAGGGCAGCAGCTTCCGCAAAGTGATCCCCGAGATCGATACGCTGGTGGCGCCGGATCAGGTCCGCCGCATCGTGATCACGACCGGTAAGATCTATTACGACCTGCTCGCGGCTCGTCGGGAACGCGATATTCGCGACGTCGCGCTGATCCGGCTGGAGCAGATTTATCCCTTCCCGGCCATGGCGCTGCGCACCGCCCTGACGCTCTATCGCAATGCAGAAGTCATCTGGTGCCAGGAAGAGCCTGAGAACCAGGGCGCCTGGACTTTCGTCGATCGCAGGTTGGAGCGTGTGCTGGTGGCCATTGACGCGGCGTCCAAGCGCCCGCGTTATGTCGGCCGCGACGAGGCCGCCAGCCCTGCCACCGGTTCCGCCAAGATCCACGCGGCGCAGCAGGCGTCGATTGTGGATGCGGCACTTCAATAAACCCAGTCTAGACCACCGATCCGATCAGGAGCGACGATGCCGACCGAGATTTTGGTTCCCACGCTTGGTGAAAGCGTGACCTCCGCGACCATCGCCCGCTGGCTTAAGCAGGAGGGGGACACTGTTGCGGCGGACGAGCCCCTGGTGGAACTGGAGACGGACAAGGTCACGGTCGAGGTCAATGCGCCGACCGCCGGCGTGCTGAGCGCGATCCTGCATAAGGATGGCGCCGAAGTTGAAGTGGGTACCGTGTTGGGTGAGGTCGGCGGCGTCGCCGGCAAAGCCCCAGCCCCCGCCAAGGCTGCATCCGCGAAGAAAGCACCCACTGCTGCGCCCGTTGCTGTGGCACCCGAGCCCTCCGCGCCGACACCCGCGCCTGCCGCCGCGACCGGCACGACCGACATTGTGGTGCCGACGCTGGGTGAAAGCGTCACGACCGCCACCGTCTCCCGCTGGCTGAAGAAGCAGGGCGATGCGGTCACCGCCGACGAGCCATTGCTGGAACTGGAAACCGATAAGGTCTCGGTCGAGGTCAATGCCCCGGCGAGCGGCACGCTGTCCGCGATTGCCGTGCCCGATGGGGCCGAAGTCGAAGTCGGCGCCGTGCTCGGCGCCATTTCCACCGGCGCGGTCACGCCCTCCGTCAAGCCGGCCGCGAACCCGGATGCGGGCGTGAACCCGCCGCCGCGCGCCAGCGGCCCAGTCGCGCGCCCTGCGACACCGCCTTCAGACGTTTTTCCGGCCGCCGCCAAACGGATGGCTGAGGCCGGGGTTGCTGCCGCCAGTGTCGGCGCGGGTACCGGCAAGGATGGCCGCATCACCAAGGGCGATGTGCTCGAATTCCTCGCCAAGCCGCCGGCCGCCGTGGCCGTCGCGGCCGCGCCAAAAGCGGCGCGGGTGGATGGTGCGCGCGATGAGCGCGTGAAGATGACGCGCCTGCGCAAGACCATCGCCAGCCGCCTCAAGGAAGCTCAGAACACGGCCGCTATGCTGACCACCTTCAACGAGGTGGATATGTCCGCGACGATGGCGCTTCGCGCGTCCTACAAAGACGCTTTCGAGAAGAAGAACGGCGGCGTCCGCCTGGGCTTCATGTCCTTCTTCGTGCGCGCTTGCGTGGAAGGGCTGAAGGAATTCCCGGCCGTCAATGCCGAGGTCGATGGCGATGACATCGTCTACAAGAACTACGTTCATATGGGCATTGCCGTCGGTGGCCCGAACGGCCTCGTGGTGCCGGTGATCCGCGACGTGGACCAGATGAACTTCGCGCAGATCGAAGGCACCATCGCGAATTTCGGCAAGCGCGCGCGGGATGGCCAGCTCAAGCTCGACGAACTCACGGGTGGCAGCTTCAGCATCACCAATGGCGGCGTATATGGCTCGTTGATGTCGACGCCGATCATCAACCCGCCGCAGTCGGCCATCCTTGGCATGCACAAGATCCAGGATCGGCCGATCGCCATTGCGGGCAAGGTCGAGATCCGGCCGATGATGTATCTGGCCCTCACCTATGATCACCGGGTCGTCGATGGCAAGGAAGCCGTGTCCTTCCTGGTCCGCGTCAAGGAATCGATCGAGGATCCGCGCCGGCTTCTGCTCGGACTCTAATGGCTTAGACGGCGGATAACGCTGCGCTCATCCGCCCTACGAGCCTGTCGGGTGGAAAAGCGCAGCGCATTCCACCGTAACGATCCAAGACGTGCCGGCGATCCACGCGGCGGAGAATTGAGATGGCTGATACCTTCGATCTGATCGTCATCGGCTCCGGCCCTGGCGGCTATGTCTGCGCCATCAAGGCGGCGCAGCTCGGCCTGAAGGTCGCCTGCGTCGAAAAGCGCGAGACGCTGGGCGGCACTTGTCTCAATATCGGCTGCATCCCGTCCAAGGCGCTGCTCCAGTCCTCCGAGAACTTCCATGACGCGGCAACGAGCTTCGCGGATCATGGCGTCATGATCGCGGGCATCACCCTCGATCTCGCCAAGATGCATGCGCGCAAACGCGACGTCGTCGAAGCCAATACCAAGGGCGTGGAATTTCTGTTCCGCAAGAATAAGGTGACCTGGCTCAAGGGCGAGGGCCGCATCCTCAGCACCGGCCGCGTCTCCGTCGCCGGCACCGAATACGAAACCAAATCCATCGTCATCGCCACGGGTAGTGAGAGCACCCCCCTGCCCGGCGTGCCGGTAGACGAAACGCGCATCGTGACCTCGACCGGCGCGCTGGAACTGTCCGAAGTCCCCAAGCGCCTGGTGGTGATCGGCGCCGGAGTCATCGGCCTGGAACTCGGCAGCGTCTGGCACCGCCTCGGCGCCGAGGTAACGGTGATCGAGTATTTGCCACGCATCGTGCCGACGCTCGACGCCGATGTCGCCAAGGACTTCATGCGCATCCTGGAGAAGCAGGGGCTCAAGTTCCGCCTCGGTTCCAAGGTGACCAGGGCAATGACGGGCGAGAGCGGCGTGACGCTGATGGTCGAACCCGCAAAGGGCGGCGAGGCCGAGACGATCGAGGCGGATGTCGTGCTGCTGGCCATCGGTCGCCGCGTTTTCGTCGATGGCCTTGGTTTGACGGAAGCGGGCGTCCAGCTTGACGAGCGTGGCCGGGTTTGGACCGATGACCATTATGCGACGAATGTGCCGGGCATCTATGCCATCGGCGATGTCCGGATTGGGCCGATGCTCGCTCATAAGGCCGAGGACGAGGGCGTCGCCATCGCCGAAATCTTGGCGGGCCAGGCGGGCCATGTGAATTACGGCGCCATCCCGAGCGTCATCTATACCTGGCCCGAGGTCGCGAGCGTCGGCAAGTCCGAGGATGAGCTGAAGGCTGAGGGCGTCGCTTATACCAGCGGCAAGTTCCCCTTCACCGCCAATGGCCGCGCGCGGGCGATGGGGAATACCGACGGGTATGTGAAGCTGCTCGCCGACAAGACCACCGACAAACTGCTCGGTGCCCATATCATCGGGCCGGACGCGGGCACGCTGATTGCGGAACTCGTCACGGCGATCGAATTCGGCGCCTCAGCCGAGG
The DNA here is from genome assembly GCF_030252425.1 of Acidisoma sp. PAMC 29798. Lineage (GTDB taxonomy): Bacteria > Pseudomonadota > Alphaproteobacteria > Acetobacterales > Acetobacteraceae > Acidisoma > Acidisoma cladoniae. The sequence continues at coordinate 2,700,467 of NZ_CP126994.1, forward strand.
ACGTCTCCCGCATCTGCCACGCCCATCCGACGCTGAGCGAAGCCGTCAAGGAAGCCGCCTTCGCGGTTGAGGGTCACGCGATCCATATGTAATCAGTATCGTTACGAGGTCATATTCATTCCCTCGAAACGATAATCTGGCGTCATAATGGAAACAGCCCCGCTTCCGGGGTGCGTGATTTGACGGGTCGGGCACGGGGCACCATTTCCATGGGCACCGATCGCCTGTGCGCACAGCCTGCGATCAGCGACAGACAAGGATAGAGAATCGTATGTCCGACAATCCCCTGAAGTTCGATCCCAAGCGCGAGCATCGCATTCGCGAGCGCGCCTATCATCTGTGGGAAAGCGAAGGCAAGCCGCACGGACGCGACGCGGATTATTGGGAGCGCGCGCGCGAGTTGGATGCCATGGAGGCGAGCGGGGCCACCGGGCAGATCGAAAACCCCATCGCTGCCGGTATCGATCCCACCGCGCCGGTTGGCGTCGAGGAAGCCTCGATCCAGGAAAATCTCGGTGAATTCCCTGGGCTGATGAGCGATCAGGGGGAAGACCTGCAGACGCCGATGGCGAAACATCATGAGACGTCGGAAGCGCCCGAGGTTCCGGCACCCGCTGCCACGGCGAAGAAGCCGAAGAAAAAGAAGGCTTAATTACCCGCCTCTTTAAACGATCCCCCATCCCACCTCCGTCATCCCACGACTTGATCGGGGGATGACGTGGGAGAGCCTAAATCGGCTTCCACCCATAGCGCTGCATCATGGTGCGGCGCAGCTTGGTCACAGCCGGCGCCGATCCCGTGACCTGCGTCAGCAAGTCCGTCGCGGCCGGGCCGGTCAGCAGTGACACACCCTGAGTCGTCGTCACCGCTGAAACAGACAGACTGTCGCCGATCTCACCCGCGCCACGGCGCCACTCGGCCAAGGTGGACGGCCGCACCAAATCCGGTAGGACGGCCGCGAAGCATAGCCCGGCGGCCGTGGCGGCGGCTTGGTAGCTCACCAGCCGATCGTCCGGAACCAGGGCCACATTCCGCGCGGCCGCAAGCTCGATCAAGGTTGGAACAGAGGGCAGTTGCGGATCGCGCGCCGTCATGCCGTCACCGGTCTGCACGCCCGTGGCGAACACCGGCTGCACGCCGACTGCGGCGGCGGCTTGCAGGATGTCATGCATCTTGGGTGCGCTGACGAAACCGACATCGATCACGCCACGTCGCAACGCGTCGACAATGCTCGCGGGCTCGGACAAGCCGAAGGCCGGCACCGTGGGAATGCCCAGCAGGTCGAGCGCGAGGAAGCCCGCAAGCTCCGGCCCGATGGGGTTGGAGGCGCCAAGCCGGAGCGGATGCCCGGTCTTGGCGCGATCAAGGGTGCCCGAGGTCAGCATGACGGCCGGCGTCATGCCGGTGACCGTCGCGATCCAATGGCAGGGATCGTAGGTGACGCGACTGTCGCCTTCGAGCCAGGCGAGGAACGCGGCACCGGGCGCAAACATCATCGTCGCGCCGTCCGGTGCGATGCGCGTTCCGAAAGCGTTCGAGACTGTCACGCCATCCGGTCCGCCGATATCGGCGAACTGGAACGGCACATTCTCGGGCAGGCCTGAGAGAAGATGGGGTGCCAGCAGCTTGGCCCAGCCGGCGATATAGCCATGCGCCGGGCCGCTGGTGACGAAGGTGACGCCATTCGGGAAACCGTTCGGCTCGGCAACTGTCGCGGCGCGCGCAAAGTCCCGTGGCAGGGCGAAGGGCAAAGCGAGGGCCGGGAGGCTTAAAATGGCCCGCCGTCGAAGAAGGGTTCGGGACATCAGCATGACCCGGCGTACCACTTACGAATCGTAAGCCAGGAGAGATTCGAACGGCACCTCAATCCGCTTGCGCCCTTCGAGGAAGGTCAGTTCGATCAGGGTCATGGCGGCCGGAACCTCGGCGCCCACAGACCGCAGCAATCGGATGCCCGCAGCAAGGGTCCCGCCCGTAGCGAGCAGGTCATCGACCACCAGAACGCGCGCGCCGGGTTCGACCGCATCCGCCTGCATTTCGATCCGATCCGATCCGTATTCCAAGGCGTAATCCAACCCGACGACATCGCCCGGCAGCTTGCCCGGCTTGCGCAGCATCAGGAACCCGCAGCGGAGCTTGAGGGCGAGCGGTGCGGCGAACAGAAAGCCCCGGCTTTCGAGGCCCGCCAGATAATCGGGCTTATAGAAGGCGATGCGCTCGGCCATCCGATCCATCGCCACCTGCCAGGCCTCGGCATGCCGCAACAGCGTGGAAATGTCGTAAAAAAGGATGCCGGGCTTCGGGAAATCAGGGATCGCCCGGATGTGTTCTTTGAGGTCCATCCGGGCTGTATAGCGGAGCCAGGGTTGGGGACAAGGCGTCCCAAACCCTGGTCCGCTCAGCGGTTGGATATCAGCCGCTGACAGTGGTGAAGTCGAACTCGAACTGCGCGGCATGGGTCGTTGCATTATTGACCACCGGCAACTCCGGGATATTGGCCAGACGCCGCGCGACCTCCGCCGGAGGCACCGCGAAGATCGGCGACGCAAGCAGCTGGTTCACGGCACCCTGATCACCGGCCTGATAGGCTTTGCCCAGAGCCAGCATGTCATCGACTACGGCCTGGGACGGCGCGGTCGGGCTGATGCCCACGACATCGCGCAGAATTTCACGCGACTGCAAAATCTGCGCGCGCCACAGGCCCGGCATATTGGTCCAGCGCGGAGAGGTATTGAGCTTTCCGCCCATGTAATCGACCGCCGCGACGGCATTCGCCGCCATGGCGGGGTTGCCCATCATCTCATCGTAATGGCCGAAGGAATAGGCGGCGACCTGGAGCGACCTTACATCGACATCGCCGTTGGTGCCCAATGAACCCGAAGGCATCATGGCCGTGTCCGGCAAGCGGTTCTCAAGGGCGCAGCCTGCCAATAGGGTGAGGGCGCAAGCCCCCATCAAAGTTCCGAAGCGCATCATGTCCCAACGATCCCCAAACGTTCTGATCCCTTAACGCAGGACGAGAGGATTCAGATGCGCGGCCGAAATAGGGCTCAGCGATAGCGGGCGGAGAGTTCCACGTAATGCGCGGCCGTCGATGCAAATCGGGCAAGCTCCTCGGCGTCCATCACCCGCACGAGGCGGGCGGGCGCGCCGGCCCAAAGCTCGTTCCGGCCGATGCGCTTGCCCGGTGCCAAAAGGCCGCCGGCCGCCAGCATGCCGCCGCTTTCGATGACAGCGCCATCCATGACGGTCGCACCCATGCCGACGAAGCCGCCATCCTCGATCGTGCAGGCATGAACGATCGCCGCGTGGCCGACGGTGACATCATTGCCAAGGATGCACGGAAACGTGACATGATTGACGTGCAGAATGGAGCCGTCCTGCACATTGGTGCGCGCGCCGATGCGGATATGGTTGGTGTCGCCGCGCAGGACGCAGAGGAACCAGATGCTGGATTGCGGCCCGATCTCGACATCGCCGATCACCACCGCCGTTGGAGCAATCCACGCCTCGGGATGAATACGCGGCGTGACCCCCTCGAAGGGGAGGATCACGCCCCCGCTCACGCGGCCAGGCCCAGCATCAGCTTGAGGTTCTGAACCGCAGCGCCGGAGGCACCCTTGCCGAGATTGTCGAGGCGCGCCACCAGCACCGCCTGGCGATAGGTTTCGTTCGCCAGAACATGCAGCGACATGCGGTCGGTGTCGTTGAGGTCTTCCGGCTCCAGGCGCGTTACGGGCTCGGCCGAAACCGTAATGCCCGCTGCCTCTGCGTAATGGGCGGCGAGCGCCGCCGCGAGATCGGCGCCGGAGGGGCGGCCGGGCAAGGCATCCAGATGCAGGGGAATGGAGACGAGCATGCCCTGGCGGAAATGACCGACCGAGGGCACGAACAATGGCCGCTGCGTCAGGCCAGCGTGATGCTGGATTTCCGGCACATGCTTGTGTTCCAGCCCCAGGGCATAAAGCTCGAACGGCGGGCCGCCGGTCGTGTCATGAGCCTCGATCATGCTGCGGCCACCGCCGCTGAAGCCACTGACGGCATTGACCGTGATCGGCGCATCAGCCGGCAGCAGCCCGGCATCGACAAGGGGGCGCAGCAAGGAAATGGCGCCGGTCGCGTAGCAGCCGGGGTTGGAGACATGGCGTGCGGCGCGGATAAGGTCTGGTTGCGCGGTGGTCAATTCGGGAAAGCCGAAGACCCAGTCGGGCGCGGTGCGATAGGCGCTGCTCGCATCGAGGATACGCGGCGCGTCTTCCCCAAGAGCATCGGCGAGTGCCACGGCCTCGCGGGCCGCGTCGTCGGGAAGGCAAAGGATGATGAGATCCGCCTGCCGCATCAGCGCCTGCCGCACGGCCGGATCTTTCCGGTCGGCGGCAGGGATGCTGAGCAAGGCGAGCGTCGAAAGGCCGGCAAGGCGCTGCCGAATGCCGAGACCGGTGGTCCCGGCCTCGCCATCGATGAAGATGGTTGGCAGCGCCATCGTCGTGATCAGCGCTTGCTGAACTGGAAGCTCCGGCGGGCCTTGGCGCGGCCATACTTCTTACGCTCGACGGTGCGGCTGTCGCGCGTGAGGAAGCCGGCAACCTTGAGGATGCCACGCAGGTCGGGCTCGTAATAGGTCAGTGCCCGGCTGATGCCGTGGCGCACCGCGCCAGCTTGGCCGGACAAGCCACCGCCGACGACCGTGCAGACGACGTCGAACTGGTTGTAGCGATCGGCCACCAGGAAGGGCTGGGTGATCAGCATGCGCAGCACGGGACGCGCGAAATACTGCGCGGCCTTCTTGCCGTTCACGGTGATCTCGCCCTTGCCCGGCTTGATCCAAACGCGCGCGACGGCTTCCTTGCGGCGGCCGGTGGCGTAGGAACGGCCCCAGGCATCACGCTTCGGCTCGACGCGGATGGTTTCGGCCTCGGCGCTGGTGACGATCGGCGCGCTGGCGAGGTCGGCGAGGGTTCTGGTCTCGGTCTCTGACATAATCAGACCCTCCGGTTCTTGGAGTTCATGGCACCGACATCGAGCGGCGCGGGCTGCTGACCAGCATGCGGATGCTCGCCATCGGCATAGACATACAGGTGCCGCATCTGGGCGCGCTGCAGGGGCCCGCGCGTGATCATGCGCTCGACCGCCTTCTCGACCACCCGCTCGGGGTGCTCGCTGGCAAGGCGCTGACCGATGCTGCGGCTCTTGATGCCGCCGGCATAGCCGGTGTGATAGTAGAAGAGCGACTGCTCCGCCTTCTTACCGGTGACAACGACCTTACGGGCGTTGACGACCACGATATGGTCACCGCAATCGACATGCGGCGTAAACTGGGGCTTGTGCTTACCGCGCAGCATCTGGGCGATCACGACGGCGAGGCGGCCAAGAACCAGGCCTTCCGCGTCGATGAGCACCCAATTCTTGCGAGCCTCGGCGGGCTTCAGCGAGAGGGTCGTCTTCATCCGAACTCAGTTCCTTGTAGAATGGGCGGCTTATGGCCTCCGCCCCTGAGAAGGTCAAGGATTTTGCCATGTGGTAGCCCCATACCACATAGGCGACACGGCGGCTGATGGCGGGATGCGCTGCGCATTCCGACGTTACACAGACGGTTCAATGCTAAATAAACTTTGGATTTTGTATCATGAGCAGAGGCTGATTTGGCAGCCCCTGCGCATGACGGCCACCTTGCGGCCAAGCCGTCCATGGCCCTTCAGGGTCAGGCGGCGGACGTCTCCCTAAACTTGGCTGCTGAAAAAATGACCATCCTGCCATCAAATCCAGCAAATTGAGTTTGGCGCCGGCACGATGATTCAGCAAGCACAATTCCGCCGAAATTCAACACCACTACTACTCCTTTAGACTCAATGAGCAGGTCATGAGCGACAATCCGACGATCGAAAGCCACGTTGCCACCGGCGCGAGGATCGATGCTGAAATCCGTGACGCTCTCACCCGCTATCGACGCGTGGCCTTGGTCGGCGCTTCCCCCAAGCCGGAGCGCCCGTCCCATGGAGTTATGGGCTTTCTGTTGCGGCACGGCTTCGATGTCACGCCGATCAACCCGGGCGTCGCCGGGCAGGAGATTCACGGTAAGCCCGTCGTCGCGACGCTAGACCAAGCAGCACCGCTCGACATCGTCGATATCTTCCGGGCCTCCGATCAGGTCGGCCCTGTCGTGACGGAGGCCATCCGCCTCGGTGCGAAGGTGATCTGGATGCAGCTCGGCGTCATCAACCATGCCGCCGCCGCCGAAGCCCGCGCTGCCGGCCTGACGGTCATCATGGACCGCTGCCCGGCTATCGAGTGGCCACGCCTCGGACTGCATCGCGTCTGACCAGGAACTGTCTTTTCGTTAAGGTTACACTCTCGCGATAGACAAGCCACTGAGTCTACCCAAGTCTGTCCTACCCATTCATCTGGAACCCGACCCATGACCCCCGAGGAACGCGACGTCATCGCCCGCTTCGTGCAGCGCGTCGCCGGCTCGCCCGCCGGCGGCTCCGTCCCCGCAACGGCCGCCGCCCCGCTGCCACCGCTCGACCCCGAAGCGGATCAGCATCTGGCGAGCCTGTTCCAGCAATATCCGGAAGCCCGCTACCGGATGACGCAGTTCGCCTTCGGGCAGGAACAGGCGCTGGCCAATGCCGCCCATCGCATGCAATCGATGGAGCAGCAGCTCGCGGCGGTTCAGCAAAGCGGCGTGCCGGGTCAGCCCCAGGCACAAGGCGGTGGCTTCTTCAGCCGGCTGTTCGGCGCCCCCCCGGGCCAGCAGCAGCAGGCGCCGTATGCACAGCCCTATCAGCAGCAAGGCTATGCCCAGCAGCAGCCGGGCTTTGGTGGCGCGCCTGGCTATCAGCAGGGCTACGCCCAGCAACCGATGATGGCGCAGCGCGGCGGCAGCGGCTTCCTCGGCTCGGCCATGACGACGGCCGCCGGTGTCGCCGGCGGCATGTTGGCCGCCAATGCGATTGAGGGACTGTTCTCCAATCGAAGTGCCGAAACCGGCGGCTTCGGTGGCGGCGGTGCGGAGCAAAGCGGTTGGGGTGGCGGCGGCGCGGACCAGAGCGGCTGGGGCGCCGGTGGTAGCGACCAAACCGGCTGGCAGACGGTGCCTGACCAAGGCGCCGGTGCGGCGGATCAAAGCGGCTGGCAGGATACGCCCGACACCTCGGCCCCCGATGACAGCGGCGGCGGCTGGGATGATAGCGGCGGCGGCGGCAGCGACTGGACCTGATGCGTCAGGTCACAACGACAGGCTGTTGAACGGCACCAGCGTCAGCAGCGACAAAACGGCGCCAAGACCGACATCCGCGGCCACAATCAGGGCAGCGGATGTCGGCGTGACATCCAGGCTCAGCTTGGTCACATACCATTCCAGCCACAGAGCCCAGCCGAAACCGACCAGAGCGATGGTTTCCGCCACCATTGCCGGGGCGTGGAACAAGACCGGCAAAGACGTCACCAGCAGCAGGCAATACTGAGCGACGTTGGACCAGTTCCAGACAGCGATATAGCGCGGCCAGTCCCGCTCCTGCGCCAGCATCCGCACCAGAGGGCGGGAAATCAGGGCGAAGCCCGCCCATCCGATGATGAAGGTCAGCAGATCGAGGGCGAAAGCATGCGCACCCTCCAAAGGGGCGGTGCCGCCAACCCAGTCCACGAACCGCAACACGACGAAGATCGGAAGGGCGAAGAAAGGTGTAACGAAGCTGCGCCGCGCGACCCCTAGGTCGTTGCCGAAAGCGCGCAGGCCGGCGGCCTTTCCGAAAGTCAGTGCCGCGATCCCCCGCAGGCTCCCAGCGATTTCGCCGCCGACCAGTCGCAGCCCCTGCCTCATGCGGCGTGGCTGCCGAACAGATACAATTGAACCAATTGCGGACCGGCGACCAGGATGATGGTGCCGAGATTGACCATGAAGACCAGCAGTGCGGCGCGACCCTTGGACAGATCCAGCCCGTGCCGGGCCAGAAACCAATGCAGCCAGAAGGCATAGGCGAGCAGGATGCAGGCGAGAAGACCGATCGACGCCTTTGGCGACAACCCGCCCTGGACCATGACGCCGGAGGTGAGAACCAAGAGCGACACCAGGAGTGGCAGCACCCATTGGCACCAATTAAATGCGGTCGCGAAGCGAAACCACTGCTCCTCCCGCCCCCAGCGGCGGGCCAGAACGTAGGACAGCACAGGCGGAGCCAGAACGGCGCAGAGGGCGGCCATGAAATCGGTCGCGGCTTCACGCCACCGGCCGCTCGACAGCATGAGCACGGTGCCAACCAGCGGAAAGGCGATCATCGGCGCGAGGCTGGACAGAAAGTCTTGCGGCCCCGCCCCGATTTCGGAGAAGCCTGCGGCCTTGCCCCGGCATAGCAAGATCACGCCGCGCAGCAGATTGGCGCGCGGGGTTTTCACGCGGCTGATCTTATTCGCCATGGAACGGCACCCTTTCGCGGTCTCACGACTGGAAACGGCCCAGCACCGCGCAATAGCCCGCCGCCAGGGCGCGAAGATCAGCGACGCTCGTCCGTTCATCCGTCATATGCATCGAAGCGCCCACCAGCCCAAACTCGGCAACCGGGCATAGCGCGGTGATGAAGCGCGCGTCGGAGGTGCCGCCGCCGGTATCGAGGCGCGGGGTGGTGCCGAAAACCTCCGCGACAGCGCGGGCCAAACTGGCGATACGCGGTCCCGGCTCTGTCAGGAAGCTATCCCCGGTGACGTGTACCAAGACCTTGGCGTCGGGCGCATGCGCAGCCACCATGCCGGCAATCCAGGCTTTCAGCGACACCGCATCATGCGAGTCATTGTAGCGGATATTGAACTTCGCCGTCGCCGCCGGCGGGATAACATTGCCGGCCGGATTGCCGACATCGACCGTGGTGATCTGCAACCCCGAAGGCTCGAACCACCGGGTGCCCTCATCCAGTCGCTCGGCCAGCATGGCCTGCAGCAGGCCGATCAGCCGATGGATCGGATTATCCGCCCGATGGGGATAGGCAACATGACCCTGGACGCCGTGCACCGTCACGGTCGCGCTGAGACTGCCGCGCCGCCCGATCTTGATGACCTCGCCCAGAGCATCGGGATTGGTCGGTTCGCCCACCAGGCAGAAGTCCGGCACCTCACCATGATCGCGCATCCAATCCAGCACACGCACGGTTCCGTCCGTCGCGGGGCCTTCCTCGTCACCCGTGATCAGCAGGCTAACCGAGCCCGGCAGCATTCCGGCGATGCGCGCTTGGGCGACGCCGGCGACGAAGGCGGCGACGGCGCCCTTCATGTCGCAGGCGCCTCGGCCATACAGGATACCGTCCTCGACCACGCCGCCGAAGGGGTCGTGGCGCCACCCCTCACCCGCCGGCACGACATCCGTATGGCCGGCAAAACAGAAATGCGGCGCGCCCGTGCCAAGCCGCGCATAGAGGTTCGGCGTGGTGCCGAAGGGCAGCCGATGGACGGTGAACCCCAGAGCATCGAGGGCATCCGCCAGCACATCCTGCGCGCCGGCATCGGCCGGCGTGACCGAGGCGCAGCGAATGAGGCGCTGCGCCAGGGGCAATGGGTCCGTCAGGGTCGCCGCATCCGTCACGTCCGCAAAAGCTCGTTGACCGAGGTCTTCTCCCGCGTGCGCGCATCGACGCGCTTGACGATGACGGCGCAGGCGAGTGATGGGCCGGCACTGCCATCCGGCAGCGGCTTGCCCGGCAGGGTACCGGGCACAACGACGGAATAGGCCGGCACACGGCCATAGAAGATCTCCCCGGTCGCCCGGTCGATGATCTTGGTCGATGCGCCGAGGAACACACCCATGGAGATCACGGCCCCACGCTCGACGATGAAACCTTCGGCGACTTCGGAACGCGCGCCGACGAAGCAATCGTCTTCGATCACCACGGGATTGGCTTGCAGCGGCTCCAGCACGCCGCCGAGGCCGACGCCCCCGCTGATATGGCAGTTGCGACCGACCTGGGCGCAGCTTCCGACCGTGGACCAGGTGTCGATCATGGTGCCGTCCGCGACATGGGCGCCGACATTCACGAAGCTGGGCATCAGCACGACGTTGCGGCCGATATAGGCCGAGCGGCGGACCACGGCGCCCGGCACAGCGCGGAATCCGGCTTCCGCGAAGCTGTTATCGCCCCAGCCCTCGAACTTCATCGGCACCTTGTCGAAAACCGGCGCGCCGCCGGCGCCCGGCATCGGATGCGAGTCGTTCAAGCGGAAGGAAAGCAGCACGGCCTTCTTGAGCCATTGATTGACCTGCCAGCCGGCGGCGGTCGGTTCGGCGACCCGCTCAGCACCGGTTTCCAACAGGCCGAGCGCATCGTCCACGGCATCACGATCGGCGCCTCTGCTGGCGGAGGAGACCTCCGTCCGGCGGTCCCACAGGGCGTCGATCGTCGTGGCCAGAGTCGCCGTCATTATAGTCTCCATGCGCGAAGCGGCGGGACCATTAAGCCCCGCCGGGATCATGTCAACGCGAGCCTGTCCGAATACGTCGTCTCGGCCACGGCAGAGCGCGCCAACGCCGCGCGGACGCGGGGGCTGAGCAGCGTCGCCAACTCGCTTTCATGCGCGTAACCGGGCATCAGCCGATCCAGCAGCGGATCCCGCCCGGCGGCCGGGTGGAAGTAGATTTCGCTTAAGCCCGGCGGCAGGTGGGCGATCAGGCGCATCACCCGCTCCTCCGTCATGCCGCCGCTCCAGGCGATGCCGAAGGCATGGTCGTTGGTGATCATGCCGGCGCGGCGGGCCTGCATCCGCAGCAGCCGCGTCCATTGCAGTAAGGTGCGCGGGCCCAAACCCTGGGGGACGCCCAGCGCCGCCATCACCCGGGCAGGTTCGGCAGGAACGCGGATGGCGCGCAGTCCGTGCGCCCTACCCGCCTCGATCAACAGCCGCCCGACGGTCGGATGCAAATGCATATGCTTATGGGCATTGGCGTGATCGAGCGGCAGGCCCGTCGCCGCGAAGGCGCGGAACTGCGCCGCGATCTCGCGCTCCAGCTTTCGCCGCGCAAGCGGATTGAAGGCGTAGCGGAGGCCGAGACGAAGCTGGTCGGAGGGAAATTGGCCGGTTGCATCGACAAGGCCGGCGATCTCCGTCGGCGGAAGAACGGCGGGACCTTCGATGACCGTGAGATGAAGCCCGATCCGAAGGCCCGGCATGGCGCGCGCCCGGCGAACGGCATCCGCCGCTGCGTCCCCCGCCACCATCAGACTGGCGGTGGAAAGGATGCCGTCGCGATGCGCGCGCTCGACACCCTCATTCACCGCGACGGAGAGGCCGAAATCATCAGCCGAGACAATGACGGGCATGGGGGCGGCGGCCCTGAAGATGGCGGATTACGCTGCGCTTTTCCGCCCTACATCCGATCCAAGGGGCGGAAAAGCACAGCGTAATCCGCCATTCGCCTGCGTCTAGGCCGCGACCTGTTTCCGCTCACGCAGGAACTGGAAGAACTCCATACCCTCACGCAGGCGCCGCACCATCATTTGCGGACTCACCACCATCTCGCCCACGATGGCGGCGATCTTCGGTGCCCGGAAATAGAACTTCTTGTAGAACACCTCGACATTGGCGAAGATCTCCGCGTGGCCGAGATGCGGATAGTTCAGCGGCGCGATCTGAATGCCGCTCTCATCGATCAGCTCGGCATGTTCGACATCGAGCCAACCGTTCTCCAGCGCCTGCTTATAGAGCGCGGTGCCTGGATAGGGCGCGGCAAGCGAAACCTGGATGGTATGCGGATTGATCCGGGTGGCGAACTCAATCGTCTCCTGGATCGTCTCACGCGTCTCGCCCGGCAGGCCGAGGATGAAGGTCCCATGGATCTTGACGCCAAGCTCGTGGCAATCCTTGGTGAACTGCTCGGCCGTGGTGACCAGCATGCCCTTCTTGATATTGTGCAGGATCTGCTGATTGCCGCTTTCGTAGCCGACCAGCAGCAGCCGCAGCCCATTTTCCTTGAGGATCTTGAGCGTCGAACGCGGCACGTTCGCCTTGGCGTTGCAGGACCAGGTCACGCCCAGCTTGCCCAATTCCCGCGCGATCGCCTCGGCGCGGGGCAGATTGTCGGTGAATGTGTCGTCATCGAAGAAGAATTCCCGAACCTGCGGGAAGTCGATCTTCGCCTGGCGGATTTCGGCCGCGACATGTTCGGGGCTGCGGACGCGATAGCGGTGTCCGCCCACCGTCTGCGGCCACAGACAGAAGGTGCAGCGGGATTTGCAACCGCGCCCGGTGTAGAGCGACACATAGGGGTGCAGCAGATAGCCGATGAAATAATCCTCGATCCGTAGATCGCGCTTGTAGACATCGGTCACGAAGGGAAGCTGGTCCATATCCTCCAGCACCGCGCGGTCCTTGTTATGGACGATCACGCCGGCGGCGTTGCGGTAGGAAATGCCATCGACCTCGGCGAAGTCCCGCCCTTCGGCGATTTCCTTGATGGTGAAGTCGAACTCATTGCGCGCCACGAAATCGATGGCGGCGCCGCCGTTGAGGCTTTCGGTCGGCTGCACGGCAACCTTGGCGCCGACGAAGCCGATGATCAGCTTCGGGTTGGCGGCCTTGAGCTGCTCGGCGACCTTCACGTCATTGGCGAAAGAGGGTGTGGAGGTATGGATCACGACGAGGTCGCGATTCATCACGTCTTCCAGGATCGGGCCCATGCCCATCCGGGCAGGCGGCGCATCGATCAGGCGGCTGCCGGGAACCATGGCGGCGGGCTGCGCCAGCCACGTGGGATACCAGAAGGACTTAATCTCCCGACGCGCCTGGTATCGCGAACCCGCACCCCCGTCGAAACCATCGAAGGAGGGAGGTTGAAGGAACAATGTCTTCATCATCATGCCTGCTTAATATCCCGAGAAAGACGATGTGTCTTGTCCAAGCGTGTCCTGCTGCCACTCTCTGCCGCTTCCATCACCCGACCACGCCACACCACCCGGTTGCCGAAATAGCTCGACAGCAAAACCACAACCGAGAGTAGTTCACGCAGCGGCAGCAGAAGACCCGAAAACCCACCGCGCCCCAATTGATGGCTCATCGCCCGCGCTTCCATTACCCGCGCGAGCCAGACAACACCTATGACGAGCCACGACCAAAGGCGAAACTCGCCCAATAGCACTGTCACCATGGCCCAAAACACCGGGTATTGCAGCAATGACGTTGCATAGGAGACAGGCGCGAGGGCCCTTATCGTGCGCGCCCAGCGAAGTTCATGTCTGAACAACTCACGCAACGTCGTCTCCGCGACCGTGGTGAGCACAAGGGTGGGCGCCAATGCCACGCTCAGTCCTTGGGCGTGGACCAGACGGCCGATCGCCGCATCATCGGCCAGATGCGGAAGCAAGGCCGGGAAGCCGCCGATGCGGGCAAGCGTCGCACGCGACATCGCCATCGCCGCACCAAGACAATCCTCTCGCCCAATCATACGACCGACCAGCACGCCGGGCAGAAAGATATGGTTGATCTGTGCCGCGCCAAACCGGGCAGCCAGGCTGCCCCCACCCACCACGCCGGCATATAGTGCCGTCGCAACACCGACGCGCGGCTCGGCGAGATCGGTGACCATCCTGTCGAGGAAGCTCGGCGTGACGTGGATGTCCGAATCGGCCAGGACGATGAGATCATGCCGCGCCGCCGGCCACATATTGATGAGATTGGCGACCTTGCCATTGCCGCCGTGCTGCGTGGGATCGATCACCAGGGTGATGTCGCATTGGGGGAATAACAGCCGCAGCTTCTCGACCACCGCGATCGCCGGATCGGCAGCGTCCTGCACGCCGAAAACGATCTGATAGTCGGGATAGCTCTGGGTACAGAAGGACGCGAGCGCTTCCTCCAGCAAAGGCTCATCACCCTTCAAGGGCTTGAGGATCGTCACCGGCGGCCGGTCCGCCCGCGTGACGCGCGGTTGCCGGTTGAACCTCTTCAAAGCGCCGACCGCGAGCCCCGCTTGCACGAGTCCGACTCCAGCAAAGGTCGCGGTTATCTCGGCGAGAATGGGCAAGTCGGCTCCCTATGTCTCAAGAAACGATCGTACCGTCCGACAGGACGGAGACTTTTTGCGTGAGGCTCGCGATGAGCGGCGTGGCGTCGCCGCGCGCGAGCAGGTTCGAGAAGTCCGAGCGCTGGACCGCAACGCGACTTATCGTACCGTCGAGGAGGATGTCTTGCACTTTCCAGCCTCCACGGCTTTGGCTCATGACATAGTCGATCCGAAGCGGTTCGGCCCCCGCTTTCTGGAACGTGCTCGTCACGATCTGATCGGCGCCGACTGGGCGCGTTCCGGGTGCGACCTGGATCAAGTCATTACTGTAGGAGTGAAAATTGGACACATACGTCGCGATGATGAAGCTGCGAAACACCTGCCCCAGCTTCTCCGTCTGCGCCGCGGGCAAACTCTCCCAATACGATCCCACCGAGACGCGGAGGATGCGCTCAAGGTCGAAAACGCCATCGACGGCCGGCGCCAGCATCTGAAACCGCTGCGGAAACGGCACGGCCCCGCCCGCCTTCATGACGTTCAGGAGTGCCGCATCGAAGGCGATGATGGGCTGGGTGGCGGCATCAGCCGCCGCCGGTGCGGCGACTGTCTGGGCACGGGCGAATCCCGGCAACATTCCGGCTGAGAGACCAGCCGCCATAAGGATGCGCCTTGAAACCAATGTCATATAATGCTCCGGCTCAACTGCCGGCCCCCTTTGAGCGTGTTGTCCCGCAACGCCGAACCGGCGCGCGTGAACCGAATTGGGGGCCTAGATACCCTGCGAACACCCCTGTCACTCCTCAATGACAACGCGGCAGCGACGTCCGTGGCGCCGTTTGTAACGAAGATGTGATACAAAACAAGAGATCGAAGCGGTTCTCTGCCCGCGCCTAGGGTCGGTGCGATGCCGCATTGGCAGCAGTCGCAGCAAAAAGTTGCCCTGGAGGCGCCAAATGCGTATCCCGTGTTAAGAAGGCGTTGCGAGTGTCTTCTGGTTGCCCGCCCGCCGAATGGAGATGAGCTGAGATCATGCGCGTCCTTCTGGCCCAGCCGCGCGGCTTTTGTGCCGGTGTCGTCCGAGCGATCGATATCGTGGAGCGGGCACTGAAGAAATACGGTCCCCCGATCTACGTACGCCACGAGATCGTCCACAACCGCCATGTCGTCGAGGATTTGCGCAAGCGTGGCGCGGTTTTCGTGGATGAATTGTCCGAGGTTCCCGAGGGCGCCATCACCGTGTTCAGCGCGCATGGCGTTGCCCGCAAGGTGCAGGACGACGCGATCGCGCTCGGCCTGCCGGTGATCGACGCCACCTGCCCACTGGTGGCGAAGGTCCATGCCGAAGGCCGGCGCTATGCGTCCCAAGACCGTGAAATCGTGCTGATCGGCCATGCCGGTCACGCCGAGGTCGAGGGCACGATCGGCCAAATTCCGGCGAAGGTTCATCTGGTCCAGACCGCCGAGGATGTCGCCACGCTCGACGTCGCCGATGAAAACAAGCTTGCCTATGTGACCCAGACGACATTGTCGGTCGATGACACGCGCGGCATCATCCAGGCCCTTCAGACCCGGTTTCCGACCATTCAGGGGCCGGATGTGCGCGATATCTGCTATGCGACGCAGAACCGCCAGCAAGCGGTGCGCGACCTCGCCCAGCAGGTCGAGGTCATCCTGGTGGTGGGATCGCGGAACAGCTCCAACTCCAACAGGCTCAAGGAATTGGGCGAGGAACTGGGCTGCACCTCCTATCTGATCGACGATGAATTCGGCCTGAAGCCGGAGTGGTTCGAGGGCGTGCAGACCGTGGGCGTCACCGCTGGCGCTTCCGCGCCCGAGGTGCTTGTTCAGGGTGTGCTGGACGGTCTTCGCCGGTTCGGCGATGTCGATGTCGGATTGCTGGCCGGCGTGCCGGAAGACGTGCGTTTCCGCCTGCCGCCCGAAGTGGCGGATGTTGCCTGATCCACGTAAGATGCCGCGCAAGATGCAGCGAATCTAGGAGGCTGACCAGCTAATGGGTGTTCCGCTCAACCAAGCCATCCGCGTCGGCGCTTACGTCCTCAAGCAGCATATGCTGGGCCGCAAACGCTATCCCCTGGTTCTGATGCTGGAGCCGTTGTTCCGCTGCAACCTCGCCTGCAATGGCTGCGGCAAGATCGATTACCCCGCGCCGATCCTCAACCAGCGCCTGTCCTACGAGGAATGCATGGAGGCCGCCGATGAATGCGGCGCGCCCGTGGTCGCCATCGCCGGCGGGGAGCCGCTGCTGCACAAGGACATGCCCCGCATCGTCGAGGGTCTGCTGAAGCGCGGCAAGTTCATCTATCTCTGCACCAATGCCCTGCTCCTCGACAAAAAGATGGAGCAGTACAAGCCGCACAAGAACTTCGCCTGGGACGTTCATCTGGACGGCGACAAGGAGATGCACGACGTCTCCGTCAGCCAGGGCGGCGTCTTCGATATTGCGGTCGATGCCATCCGCAAGGCGAAGGATGCTGGCTTCCGCCTTTGCATTAACACCACCCTGTTCGATGGCGCGCAGCCCGAGCGGGTCGGCAAGTTCATGGACGATGCGATGGCCTTGGGCATCGACGGCGTCATGATCTCCCCTGGTTACGCTTATGAGCGCGCGCCCGACCAGGAGCACTTCCTGAACCGCCAGAAGACGAAGGACCTCTTCCGGGGCATCTTCCGACTCGGCAAGGGCAAGAAGTGGAAGTTCAACCAGTCCGCGCTGTTCCTGGACTTCCTGGCCGGCAATCAGAAGTTTGCCTGCACGCCCTGGGGCAAGCCGACGCGCAATGTCTTCGGCTGGCAGCGCCCCTGCTATCTGCTCGGCGAAGGCTATACCAAGACCTTCGCCGAGTTGATGGCCTCGACCGACTGGGACAAATACGGCACCGGCAATTACGAAAAATGTGCCGATTGCATGGTCCACTCTGGTTATGAAGCCTCAGCCGTTCGCGAGGCGGTTGCGCATCCGCTCAATTACATCAAGTCGGCGATTTTCGGCCCTCGGACGGAAGGCGCCATGGCGGAGGAAATCTCCCTGGAGCATCAGCGCCCCGCCGATTACGTCTTCAGCCGCCACGTGGAGGAGAAGATGGAGAGCCTAAAGAAGGACCCCAAGGTGCGCGTCACCCGCAGCGGCGCGACCAAGGCGCCCGAGGTTCTCGGCACCGCCGACTAAAGCCTTGCGGGCGCGGGCGGCGTCTCGCCCGAGCCCGATGAGTTGCAAGATCTGATGAGGATGGCGGGCCAGAATGACCGCCATTTTCATAGGTGCCACACGCCCTTGGGAATCCAGCGCCTCCACCGCCGCAGGCGGCAGATCGCGCGTCGCCGAATCGCACACGGCGCGCAGCATGGCGAAGGGAAGGCCGCGTTCCTCGGCGACCTCAGCCACCACGCCGCTTTCCAGATCGACCGCCGACGCCCCCGTCTCATGCCAGAGGCGCGCCTTTTCGGCGGCCGTGCCGACGATCGCCTCCCCCGCCAACAGCGTACGCACGCGCAGGCCCGACAGGGCATTCATGGTGCGGGGATGGGCATGGAAGCGCCGCCCGTCGAACAGCACGGAGGCCGGCACCAGCAGCGCGCCGGGCATGAGGGCGGGGTCGAGCCCGCCGGCGAGGCCGAAGCTGATCAGGGCCGTGGCCCCCTCATCAACCAGCCGCTCCGCCGCCTGCCGTGCGCCGGCTGACAGGCCGCCACCGATACCGACGACACCGTTGCGCGCACGTTTGGCGATCCGCGCTTCTGACTGCATCCCGACGACGAGTCCGATACGATTCCAGATCAAGGTAGTTCCTTCGCGAATCGAAAAAGCATATCCACGCCAGGGACGGACATCGGATTTTGTTAACGCCTGCGCGGTATAGGATCTGCCATGAGCGATGTCCTGGAATTCCTCTCCCCCGAAGTGCGACTTACGCATACACGCCACGGCCTGATGCTCTATCCCGCGCTCGACCGCTTCGTCGGCCGCTGCCTGGAGGCTTACGGCGAATACTGCCCGGAGGAGGGCAAGGCTTTCAGCCAGCTGCTCAAGCCTGGCGATGTGGTTGTCGAAGCCGGCGCGAATATTGGGTCGCACACGCTTCATATGTCCAAGATTGTCGGAGCCACCGGCAGCATTTACGCCTTCGAGCCGCAGCGGCCGGTGTTCCAGCTGCTGTGTGCCAATATGGCGCTGAATGCCGTCTCCAATGTGCATGCCCGGCAGCAGCCGCCATGCGATCCATCCGCGCCTCGAACGTGCCTGAATGCCGTCTCCAATGTGCATGCCCGGCAGCAGGGCATGGGCGCCACCCCCGACGTGATGTGGGTCACCCCTCCGCCGGTCGGCGCGTATGCAAATTTCGGCGGCATCGCGCTCAAAGCCGAGGGTCGCGAGCGGGTCGATATCGTGACAATCGATTCCCTGGCCCTTGAGCGGCTCGACCTCATCAAGATCGATGTCGAGGGGATGGAGGAAGCGGTGCTTCGCGGCGGCGCGGACACCATCAAGCGGCTGCGGCCCAAGCTTTATCTCGAAAACGATCCGGGCGAGGATCTGGAGAAATCGGCGTCACTGATCCGCTACGTACGCGAACTGGGCTATCGGGCGTGGTGGCATCTGCCAGCGCTGTTTTCGCCGGAAAACTTCCGCAATTTCCAGCAGCATCTCTATGACCAGAACGTAGTCTCAATCAACATGCTCTGTGTTCGAGACGATGAGGACATCAAGACAAACTATCTGGAAGTGGGGGACGAACACGACCGACCCAGTTTGGACTAGACTGGCTTCGAGTGGACCTTTTCGGATCGACAAGGCCAATCAACCGATATCGTCATCCGCGCACTTGATACGCGGATCCACCGGCGCTCATAGATCCCCCGTCCTTAGCCCAGCGCATCAAGCCAGGGGGGGTGAAGGTGAGTTTGTAAACCTCTCGCCGGCCCACGACTCCAAACTCAAAACCCCCAGGAGACCTGGCGGGAATTGCCCTGCTGCAAGTTGCGATACCGCGCCATGGCCAGCAGTGGAAAGAACAGCCGGTAGCCGTGATAGCGAAGGTAGAAGACACGCGGGAAACCAACCGCGTTATAGGGCGCTTCGTCCCACTCGCCGTCCGTCTTTTGCTGCGACGTCAACCAAGCGATGCCGCGCGCGACAGCCTCATGGTCCGCCTCCCCCGCGGCCATCAGGCCAAGCACGGCCCAGGCTGTTTGAGACGGCAGGCTCTGGGTAAATTCGCCGGGCGGCGCACCCTCGAAGCTCGCACAATCCTCACCCCATCCGCCCTCGGGCCGCTGCTTGGCGAGCAGCCAGTTCACGGCGCGGCGGATCATGGGCTCGTCATGCGGCACGCCGGCAGCGTTGAGGGCGCAAAGCACGGACCATGTGCCGTAGATGTAATTGGTGCCCCAGCGGCCGAACCAGCAGCCCGCCTCCTCCTGGTCCATGCGCAGATAGGCAATCGCGCGCGCGATCACCGGGGCATCCTCGACATGGCCCAGTTGGCCCAGGAAGGACACGCAGCGCGCCGTGACATCGGCAGTCGGCGGGTCGAGCAGCGCGCCATGATCGGCGAAGGGAATATGATTGAGGAAGTCGTGGCTGTTATCGGCGTCAAAGGCGCCCCAGCCGCCATTGCGGCTCTGCATGCCGATCACCCAATGGCGGGCGAGTTCCACCGATGCGGCATGCTCCGGCGCGCCATTGCGGTGCAGCAACATCGCGACCATGGCCGTGTCATCGACATCGGGATAAAAGTCGTTGTTGTATTGGAAGGCCCAGCCGCCCGGCGGCACGTCGGGCTTCATCTCGGCCCAGTCCCCCCGAACTTCGGTGATCTGGCGGCCCTTGAGCCAGGCGCAGGCCTCTTCCAGCTCTGCCGTGCCCGGCCCATTCGCCTCGACCATGGCATGCGCCGCGAGACCAGTGTCCCAGATCGGGGAGAAGCAGGGCTGGGCATAGGCCTCCTCACCCTTGTCAGTGACGAGATTGCGCACGGACAGCCAGGCGACGGCGGCATCGGGATGTTCGGGCGGATAGCCCAGCGCGTCGAACATCATCACCGTATTGGCCATGGCAGGGTAGATCGCACCTAACCCGTCCTCGCCATTCAGCCGCTCCCCCACCCAGCGCACCGCCGCCTCGATATGGCGTTGGCGCCGGTTCTTCGGGAAGCGGGGCTCGGCCCGCTGCATCACCGAATCGACCACTTTGAAGAAGCGGCCCCAGCCGTTGCGATAGGGGCCACGAATCCAGTCCGTCACTTCCTCGGCCGGCGTCACGAACAGCTCGGCAATGGACACGCCCTTGGGGTTCCGGGCACGCGGCTTGAGGGCCATCAGCACCAGCAGCGGCACCACCACCGTGCGCGACCAATAGCTGACCTTGAGGAGATGAAACGGAAACCAGCGCGGCAGGCCCATGATTTCCACGGGCATGACGGGCACGGCCCGCCAGGGCACGACGCCGAACAAAGCCAACTGGATCCGGGTGAAGACATTGGTGCGCTCGGCGCCGCCGGCGGCCAGGATGGCGGCGCGGGCACGCACCATATGCGGCGCATCCGCATCGTCGCCGATCGCCTTCAGGGCGAAATAGGCTTTGACGCTCGCCGAAATATTGAGGTCGCCACCGTAATACAGCGGCCAGCCGCCATGCTCGCCCTGGATGCGGCGCAGGTAGACGCCAATTTTTGACTGCAATTCAGGATCGACGCGATCGAGGTAATGCTCAAGCAGCACGTATTCCGCTGGAATCGTGGCATCCGCTTCCAATTCGAAGACCCAATGCCCGTCCGGCTGCTGGCGGTTCCGAAGCGCTGCCTCCGCGCTTTCAATGGCGACGGTCAGGTCCTCGGTCGAAATGCGAGACTCCAAGCTTATGTCGTGCGGCATGATCGCCAAATTACCTCATCAGCAGGCGCGCAGCTGCGTCACCTGAGCGAATGGCCCCTTCAATCGTCGCGGGCAGACCGGTCGCCGTCCAGTCTCCCGCAAGAGCGAGATTGGCGATCCCCGCTCCGTCCGCCGCAGGTCTGCGTTTTTCCTGCTGAGCGGTCGCGGCGAATGTCGCCCTCTTTTCCTTGACCACACGCCAAGCGGGCATGGCCTCCGGCAAGACCGGATACGCCGCTCGTACATCCGGCCATACCTCCATGGCAAGTTTTTCGGTAGGAATATCAATTAGACGGTTGGCGGCACTGATCGTGACCGAAACGATTCCAGACTTGGCGAAGACCCATTCGGCAATGCCACCCAACACCCCCACGAAGGGCGGTGCGTCCGGCTCGGCCTGGGTCACGTAATGCACGTTCAGGATGGCCTCGAAGGCGTCCGGCACCGTCAATCCGGGCAGCAGACCGGCGGCGACCGGGGCCGACACGGCGAGCACCACCGCTTCGCCATCGGCGACAGGCACCGCCCCATCGCTGAAGACCAGGGCCGACACCGCGCCACCCGCCCGCTCCATCGCCTGGACACGACGGCCGAAGGTGATCTCGGCGCCACGGCTGTGCAGCCATGCGAGCGCCGGGTCGATGAAGCTCTCCGACAGGCCCTCACGCGGCACCAAAGGCCGGCAAGCGGCACCGCCACGCGCCAGTGTTTCGCCGACAACCGCTTGCAGCAGGGGCGCGAGGCCGCTGTCCGGTAGCGTGTTCAGTGCCGCGATGGCCAGCGGCTCCAGCAGCTTGCGATACAGCGGCCCGGCACCACCGATCGCCTCGGCCACCGTGCCCCGCGCCGTCCGCAGGCGCAGAAGGGCCAGATAATCCCGCCATCCGGTGCCGGGCACGCGGCGACCACGATCGAAAATCCAGAAGGGAACACGCCCTTCATCCAGGCGCAGGGTCCAGCGCGATCCGTCCGCCCGATCAATGAAGGGAAAGACCGGCACAGCGGGCCCGACCATCGTCTCGGTCGCGCCGATACGGGCCAGATACGCCGCCGCCGCGCGGTTGCCGGACAGCAGCAGATGATTGCCGTTGTCGATTCGGCAGCCGAGCTCGCGATCGAAATAAGAACGACAGCGACCGCCGGCGGCGGGACCCGCTTCATACAGCGACACCGCGCAGCCCGCCTCGGCCAGGCGCATCGCCGCCGCGAGACCTGCGAGGCCCGCACCGACGATATGGACGCGGCCAAACGTCAAGCGGTCATCACCCGGAGGCCAAACCACAGCTTCTGCCATTTCGGCAGCCGCACCCGCTGCTCGGGATGCAGAAAGCCGGTCTTCTCCATGCGCGTCAGCAATGCCCGGTAGGGCGCCGCCATCATACGCGCCGGCTTCATGGCGCGCGGGTCACAGCCGGCCATCGCCTCCTCCGCGCCGCGAAAATGGTCGCGCGCCAAAGCCGCCAGACGTGTGCAGAGTGCAGGGAGGCCGGGCGCCGTGAGCGCTGCCGTCGGATTTGGCGGCACCCCCTCCTCCGCCAGCCATTCGCGCGGCAAATAGAGTCGCGAGCGCTCCGCATCCTCGCCGATATCGCGCAGGATATTCGTCAGTTGCAGCGCCCGGCCGAGGCAATAGGCAACACGGTCTGCGGCGGGTGAGGCATCGCCGAAGGCGCGGACGGACAGGCGGCCCACAGCACTGGCAACCCGGTCGCAATAGAGGTCGAGCGTCGCGAGGGACGGCGCCACAATCTCCCGCTCCGCATCCATTTGCATGCCATCGATGATGGCCAGGAAATCCACGATGCGAAGGTCGAAGCGGCGGTAGGACAGCAGCAGCATCCGCGTCAGCGCATCGTCCGAGCGGCCTTCGGCCAGGGCATTGACGCGATCGCGCCAGCCATCCAGCGCTTCGCGCTTGGCGACCAGGGCGCCCGGCTCATCCGCGATATCGTCCACGACGCGGCAGAAGGCATAGATGGCATAGACCGCCGCGCGCCGCTCCGGCGGCAGCATCCGCATGCCGTGGTAGAAGGACGAGCCGGAGCGGCGCACCAGCACCTCGATCGCGTCGAGGTCGGCGGGACGCGCCCCAAGCGGCGGCGGCTGAAGTTTCGACAGGCTCACAGCACGTATCCTATCCCACCGACGAGCGCGAAGAGCGCGTCGATCTTGCTCAGCTTGACACGCCGGGCCAACGGATCGCCCTGACGCAACCGCGTGGTCAATCGCCGCGACAGGTTGAGAATGACACCTGTCTCGATCCGCAGTCTGCGATCGCTTACCCGGCGGGGCAAGCGCGCGGCCTCGGCGTTCAGAGCGTCGCATTCAGCGAGCAGTCGGGCGAAGACCTGGCGCAGCGCCGCAGTCTCGGCCTTCGCAGGCAGATCGCTTACGGCCGCACCGGCGGCATTCATGAGATCGAGCGGCAAATAGCAGCGGTCGAGGTCATGCAGATCCTTCTGGCAATCCTGGACATGGTTCAGCACCTGCAGCGCGGCACACAGGGCGTCCGACGCGGCATGCGTCTCCGGCCCCTCCCCATGAACGTCGAGCACGTAGCGTCCAACGGGCATCGCGGAATAACGGCAATAGTCCAGCAGCTCCGCCCAGCTCTCATAGCGGCTTTTGGTCGCGTCCTGGCGAAAGGCGATGAGCAGATCGGTCGCATGGCGCGGCGTGACACCGGTTTCGGCGAGGCTGGCGCGCAATGCGCTGGCGCTGGGTGAGCCGTTCTGCCGCTCTCCCAACAACACGGATTCCATATGGTCGAGGCGCGCGATCTTTTCCTCGGGCGGCAAAACCGGGCTGTCGCCGATATCGTCCGCATTGCGAGCAAAGGCGTAATAGGCATGGACATGCCGCCGCAGATCCGGGCGGATCAGGATGGATCCCACCGGGAAATTCTCGTCGCCGCGATCCTTGCCGGACCAGCTCTCGACGTTCTCGGTCATGGTCTCAGTCACGATCAGAGTTCCGCCCCGTTTTCCACATAGACCCGGTTCTTCCACATCACGCTGCGGCCGCGCGCGTGATTCAACGCCGAGCCGACTGTCGCCGCCATGTAGAACAGGGCGATGAGGGGAAGGAAGAGGGCCCAGAGCGGGGTCAGCGTGTAGCGGCGCAGACTGGGCAGGAAGCTTGCCGCCATCAGCATCCAGGCGCCCAGGCCGAACCAGCGCGCGAGGCCATGGGCGAAGATGGCGGCTGCCGGCGGCAGCAGCCAGACCAGCAGCATGCCGAGCACCGTGCCCAGCAGCTTCACGGGCGAAAAGCCGAGCTGCACATAGGCGGTGCGGGCGATCATGTCCCAGATGTCGCGGAATTTCGGATAACGCCGGATCGAGCGTGCGCGGCTGGTATGGCCCAGCCAGATGCGGCCGCCGCTGCGCTTCACGGCGCGTCCAAGCGCCACGTCATCGATCAGCGCGCCTCGCAGGGCCGCGATGCCGCCGATGCGGTCTAGCGCGCGCCTGCGGATCAGCACGGTGCCGCCGGCAGCCCCTGCCATGCGGCTGGTGGGATCGGCGACTTGCGCGAAGGGGTACAGCAGCTGGAAGAAATAGACGAAGGCCGGCACCAGCGCATGCTCGGCCCAGCTCTCGCAATGGAGCAGCACCATCTCCGACACCAAGTCGAGATCCTCGGCCTCGGCCTTAGCCACCAGCCGGGCGAGATGGTCCGGCTCATGGGCGATATCGGCATCGGTGAGCAGAACGAGGTCGGCGGTGCTGGCGGCGATACCCTGCGATACGGCCCAAAGCTTGCCGCTCCAGCCCGGCGGCTTCGGCGCGGCCGTGATGATCGTCAGGGGATGCGGCGCGCCGATGGCGGCCTCGGCGGCGATGGCGGCAGTGCCGTCCGCGCTGCCGTCATCGACCAGGATCACCCGCACATCGCGCAAGTTCTGCCGGGTCAGGGAGCCGATGGCAGCGGCAATAGACGGCGCCTCGTCCCGCGCCGGCACCACGATATCGACGGACGGAGAGGTCACACCTGCCGCCACCGGCGGCAGACTCGGCCCGGCCTGCCAATAGCGGCCGTGAAACAGGATCAGGCCGCACCAGATCACCAGCGCGAGCAGCGTTACGGCCGCCAGGAGGGTCATCGCTTGAGGTAGCCGTGCTCAGCAAACCAACCGATGGCGTCACGCACCGCATCGAGCGCCGGACGATAGGTATAGCCGAGATCCCGTTCGGCTTTGGCCGAGGAGAAATACATGGTCTTGCGCGCCATCTTGAGGTGGTCGCGCGTCAGGCGCGGCTCCTTCCCCGTGATCCGCGCCATGGTTTCGGCCACCACCGCTGCCGGCACCAGCGGCCCGATCGGCAGCCGCATCCGGCGAGACGGCGTGCCGGTGACCTCATCGACGAGGCGCAGCACATCACTCATGGAGATGTTCTCGCCGCCGAGAATATAGCGTTCGCCGATGACGCCGTGATCGAGCGCCAGCAGATGCCCGGCCGCGCAGTCATCGACATGCACGACGCTGAGACCAGTATCGACATAGGCCGGCATGCGGCCCGTGGCGGCGTCGCGGATCATGACGCCCGTCGGTGTCGGTTTCACGTCGCCCGGCCCGATTGGCGCCGCCGGATTCACGATGACGACCGGAATGCCTTCCTTCGCCAGTTGCAGCACCATCTGCTCGGCCAGAAACTTGGATTTCTTGTAGACGCCGGTGACCTTGTCGTAGGTCACGGGCGTGATCTCCGTCGCCGGCGGTTCGCCCTTCGGGCTCAGCCCCAGGGCCGCGACGCTGCTGGTATAGACGATACGCTCGACCCCGGCGTCTTGCGCAAGACGCAGCAGGTTCTCGGTCGCGCGCACATTGGTCGCGATCATCGCTTCGGGCACAGGCACCCAGATCCGGTAATCCGCCGCGACGTGGAAGACGTATCGGCAGCCGGCCACGCCACGGGCAAGCGAGTCGATGTCATTGAGGTCGCCCTCGATCAGCTCGGCATTCAGCCCGGCGAGATGCTTGCGCTCACTGGAGCTGCGGACCAGCAACCGCAGGGGATAGCCACGCGCCGCGAGTGCGCGGGCGACGGCGGCACCGACGAAGCCGGTGGCGCCGGTCACGAAGGTGAGATCCTGCTGGGCCACGGCCTCTCCCATCATAATCCGCGACGTGCGGCGGCGGCGATTGGCGTGCCCAGCCGCCGCCGCTATAGAGGCCGTAGCCCGCAGGGGCGCAAGCTCCGACGATGGAAATCTACGTGTTAACAGACCAGCGAGTGGACTCGCCTCCGCCGCGTGGCCAAGGACGAGCATGAAGCGCCTATCGATCGGCCTGATGCTGGCCGGGATCCTGCTTGCGATCGGCGTTGTCGTCGCCTTTGGCGCCCGGCATGTCCTGGACGCCTTGTTGTCTGTGGGCTGGAACGGCTTCGCCGCCATGGTGGTGGCGCAGCTCGGCGTGACGCTGATTCTGGCACTCGGCTGGTACTCCCTCCTGCCGAACCGACGCGTGACCGATTACGCCATCCTCTATTGGGGTCGGCTGGTGCGGGAAGGCGGCGGCCGGTTCCTGCCCTTCCTGCCCGTTGGCGGCTTCGTCATGGGCGCGCGCGCCGTGTCCCTGCTCGGCATTCCGCTGCCGCGCGCCGCGGCCTCCACCCTCGTCGATGTCGCGGCCGAATTCATGGCCGAGGTGCTGTTCGCGGCCCTCGGGCTTGCAGTTCTGTTGGCGTGGCAACCGCATTCGAGCCTGATCCTACCCGTGGGGGCCGGCGTTCTGGTGGCGGCGGTCTGCGCCATCCTGTTCATCGCCCTGCCCGGCCGTGGTATGCGCCTGGTTCGCCAATTGGCGGCGCGAATCGGCGCCGGAGAAAGCCGAGCCCTCGGGCCACTCAGCCGCATGGAAGCCGAGTTCGAGACGATCTATCGCAGCAAGGGCACCATTCTCTTCGCCATCCTGTGCCACTTTTCCGGCTGGCTTGGCTCCGCTGCCATGTCCTGGCTGGCCTATCGCCTTCTCGGCGTGCCGATTGCCCTGCCGGAAGCGGTGGCGATCGAGGCCCTGCTGCGCGCCGCGCTGAGCATGACGTTTTTCGTGCCGGGCAGCGCGGGCATTCAAGAAGCGGCCTATGCGGCGATCGGCGGCTTGTTTGGCCTGCCTGCGGATATTTCGGTCGCCGTCTCCCTGCTCACTCGCGCGCGGGACCTGGTCATCGGTCTTCCGGCGCTCCTGCTCTGGCAATGGCTGGAGCTGCGTCGCCTGCGGCGGGAACGTCAGCCCCAACCCACTTGAACGCCTGCTTCACCATTTCGTCGCTTGCGAAGGACCCGTATCCGGGTGCCTGTCACTGCCTATGGCCCAGATGACCACCGCCTATATCAATCGCATCGCGACGGCCGTGCCGACACACGATGTTCATGAGACCTTCGTGCGCTTCGCCGACAGCCTGCTCGAAGACCCTCGCCTGCGCAAACTCTTCAGCCGAATGGCCGACCGCTCGGGTATCGCGCATCGTTATTCCACACTGGAACCGGCGGCCGATCCTACGGCCGGCGCTATCGACGCCGCCGGGCTGTTCACGCGCGGGCGGTTCCCCTCGACCGGCGACCGGATGGGCTTGTTCGAGGCGGCAGCCCTGCCCCTGGCGCTGGAGGCGGTGGGTAAGCTCGACATCGGGGATCGTCGGGACCGTATCAGCCACTTGATCGTCACCACCTGCACCGGCCTCTATGCCCCGGGGTTGGACATGCAGATCGCCGCGAAGCTCGGCCTGCGCTCCTCCGTCGAGCGCAGCATGGTCGCCTTCATGGGCTGCTACGCCGCCTTCAATGCCTTGAAGCTCGCCCGCCATATCGTGCGGTCTGAGCCCGACGCGCAGGTCTTGGTGGTGAACCTGGAACTCTGCACGCTGCATTTGCAGGAGACGCAGAATATTGAGCAGGTGCTGTCCTTCCTGGTCTTCGCAGATGGCTGTGCCGCCTCCCTCATCACGGCCGAGCCGGTGGGCATCGCGCTCGACCATTTCCATGCCGCCCTGATCCCACAGACCGAGGGGCTGATCACCTGGCGCGTGGGTGATATCGGCTTCGACATGCACCTGTCCGGCCAGGTGCCCGGCGCCATCGGCGAAGGCCTGGCATCAGCGGCGTCCCTCATTCTGGATGGCGCGGACCCCGACGCCATTGACCTCTGGGCGGTCCACCCCGGCGGGCGTTCAGTGCTGGATGCGGTGGCGACGGGCCTGGCTTTGCCGCCGCACGCGCTGGAGGATTCACGCGCCGTGCTGCGCGACTATGGCAATATGTCCTCCGCCACCATCATGTTCGTGCTCGCCCGCATGATGGGGCATGGGATCGCCGGCGCGCGCGGCTGCGCCATGGGCTTCGGCCCCGGTCTGGTCGCGGAAACGATGCTGTTCCACACCGTCTAAATGAAGGCCGAAGTCGCCGTTATCGGTGGCGGGCTGGCGGGCGCGAGCTTCGCGGCCCTGACCGCCGCTGCCGGGCGCGACGTGCTGCTCATCGAGCGCGAGATCGGCCCGCATGACAAGGTCTGCGGCGAATTCCTCAGCCGCGAGGCACAGCTGTATCTCACGGCCCTCGGCATCGATCTGCCAGCGCTCGGTGCCGTTCCCATCTCGACGCTCGGTTTTGCCTTGGGGCGGCGCATCGTGTCGGTGCCCCTGCCCTTCACGGGTCTCAGCCTGTCACGCCGCGTGCTGGACGCAGCGGTGCTGAACCGCGCCGAGATTGCCGGCGCGCGGGTGTTGCGAGGTTACAGGGCGACCGGGATCTCTGATTGCGTCGTGCGTTTGGAGGATGGCGCGGCCGTGGACGCCCGCACGGTGGTTCTCGCAACGGGCAAGCACGATCTGCGTGGCTATGGCCGGCCGCCGGGACGGCAGAACGACCTCATCGGCTTCAAGATGCTGTTTCGCCTGACGCCCGCCGAGATGGCGGGTCTCGTCGGACGGATCGAGCTTACGCTCTTCCCCGGCGGTTACGCGGGCCTGCAACCGGTGGAGGACGGTCGTGCCAACCTCAGCCTCCTGATCCGGCGGGATCGCTTCGCCGAGCTCGGCCGCTCGTGGCCGGCACTGCTGGAGCGGCTGGTGGCCGAGGCACCGACCCTGGCCGACAGGCTCGTGGGCAGCGTGCCCGAATGGGACAAGCCACTGACCATCGCGGGCCTGCCCTACGGCCTCGTTGTGGGGGCGTCGGACGGGTTATGGCGCCTCGGCGATCAGGCGGCGGTCATTCCGTCCTTTTCCGGTGACGGCATGTCGATCGCCCTGCACAGCGCCTTCCGCGCCGCGACCGCTTATCTCAACGGTGAGACGGCTGCGGTGTTCCAGCGGCGCCTCGCCGCCGATCTCAGTGCGCAGGTGGGCCGCGCGACGTGGCTGTCGCGTCTCGGTGTACGACCCATTCCGCAACGCCTAATGATGGGCGCCGCCGAGGTGTGGCCGGGGGCGTTGCGGCTAGGGGCCACCGCGACACGGGTTCCAGAGGCTGCGCTGCGAGCAGCGGCGGATGACGCTTCGCTTATCCGCCCTACACAATTCTGAGGACGGACGGACCTACCTCAACACGGCGCCGGTCGCCTTGGTGACGGCGGCGACGACCTTGGCGCAGGCCTCCTCGATCTCGGCGTCCGTCAGGCTGCGATCCTTCGGCTGGAACACGACCTCCACGCCCAAGGACTTGCGGCCGGGCGCCATGCGCTCGCCCTGATAGACGTCGAACAAGGTGACACCGGTGACCAGATCGCGCACCGAAACCCGCGCCGCGCGCAGCACATCTTCGGCCGCGACAGTGACATCCGCGACAAAGGCGAAATCGCGCCGGATCGGCTGGAAGGCCGACAGCACCGGCGATGCGCGACGCCGCCGCTTCGGCTCGGGGATCGCGTCGAGGAAGATCTCGAAGGCCACGGCATGCGTCGGCAGATCGAGGGCGCGGATGACGTTCGGATGCAGCGCGCCGAAGCGGGCGAGTACCAGTTTCGGGCCTTGGCGGACCACGCCGGAGCGGCCAGGGTGATAGAAGACCGGTGCATCGGTGGTGACGCTCAGCGCCTCCAGCGGCACGCCAATCGCCGTCAGCGCCGCCCAGACATCGGCCTTGGCGTCGAGCGCGGTCACCGGGCGCGCCGGCACGAGCCAGTGGCGCGGCGTCTCCCCCACACGCAGACCGCCGGCGACCACCGCCTGCCCGCCCCTGCTGCCCTCATGGAAGGCCGGTCCGATTTCGAACAGGCCGAGATCGCCATAGCCGCGCGCGGCGTTGCGCACCGCTGCCGTCGCCAGGGTGATCAGCGGCGTCGAGCGAAGCTGATCGAGATCGGAGGCGATCGGATTGACGACCCGCAGCGCCTCCGGCGCCTCCCCGAAATGAACCGCCACGCGGCTATCGACGAAGCTGAAGGTCACCGCCTCGGCCAAGCCCCGCGCCGCCAGAAGCCGCCGCACCGTCGCCGCCCGCGCCTGACGCGGCGTGAGGGTCGCGGTCGGAACGGCGGCCATCGCCGGCAGGGACACGGGGGCAATGCGGTCGATGCCCCAGATGCGCAGCACCTCCTCGATCAGATCGACTTCGGGCTCGATCTCCGCGACGCCGGCTTGCATGACGGCAAGGCGCTCGGGCGACAGCGCCGTCGCCGGCTCCAGCGTGCCGCGCCCGGCGATATCGTTCCGCCAGGACGGGACATGGACGGTGATGCTCTGCTCGTCGCCGCCGGCAAGGCCGAAGCCCAGGCGACGGAGGATGCCCTCGGCCTCGTCACGCGGCACCTCGGCACCCCCGAAGCTGCGCAGCCGGTCGAAGCGCAGCCGCGCCGTGCGGCGCCAATCGGGTGCGGTGCCAGCCGAAACGATGTCCGAGGCCGTGCCGCCGCAAAGCTCGATCACCATCTGCGTGGCGGCGTCCAGTGCCGCCGGCATCAGCGCCGGGTCGATGCCACGCTCGAACCGCGCCCGCGCGTCACTGGCAAGCTGGTGGCGGCGGCCCGTCAGCGCGATCGGGATCGGCTCGAAATAGGCACATTCGATGAAGACCTCGGTGGTCGCCTCGGTACAGCCGGTCTCGGCACCGCCCATGATGCCGGCGAGCGAGACCACGCCCTTGGCGTCGGCAATGACGCAGTCCTCCGGCCCGACCGTGAGGTCTTTGCCATTGAGGGCGGCGAAACTCTCCCCAGCGCCGGGACGCAGCGTCAGCGTGCTTCCGGAGACGCGCGCCACGTCGAAGACATGCAGCGGGCGGCCGAGGTCGATGGTGAAGAAGTTGGTGATATCGACCAGCGCACTGATCGGGCGCAGGCCGATGGCGCTCAGCCGGTCCTGCAACCAGGCCGGGCTGGGCCCATTGGTGACACCGCGCACGGTGCGGCCGAGCACCCAGGGGCAGACCTCCGGCATGGCGATCGCCCAACCGAGCGCACTGGGGCCCTCGGCCGGCACCGGCGCCGGCGCAAAGGTCTTCAGTGTGCCGAGGCCCGCCGCCGCGAGATCCCGCGCGACGCCGCGCACCGACAGCGCGTCCCCGCGATTGGGCGTGACGGCGATTTCGATCACCGGCTCATCCAGCCCCGCCCAGGCGGCATAGCCGGCCCCGACCGGCGCATCCTCGGGCAGTTCGATGATGCCGTCATGATCCTCGCCGAGGCCGAGTTCGCGGGCCGAGCAGAGCATGCCGAGGGACGCCACGCCCCGGATTTCGCCCGCCTTCAGCACGAGGCCGGAGGCGGGGATGGTCGCACCGACGGGGGCGAAGACCACCTTGAGGCCCGCCCGCGCATTGGGCGCACCGCAGACCACGGAGACGGGGCCATCGCCGGCATCCACTGTGCAGGCGCGCAGCCGATCGGCATTCGGGTGCTGCTCGGCGGTGAGGACATGGCCGATGCGGAAGGGCGCGAGAGCGGCGCCGGGGTCGGTGACGCCCTCCAGCTCCAGCCCGATGCCGGTGAGCGTGTCGGTGATGGTGGCCAGGTCGGCTGTGGTGTCGAGATGGTCGCGCAGCCAGGACAGGGTGAACTTCATGGCCTCACATCCCCTCGTGCAGCATGGCGGGCTGATAGGGCGAGGCCCCGTAATGCTTCAGCCAGCGGATGTCGCTTTCGTAGAACAGCCGCAGATCGGAAATGCCGTGTTTGAGCATGGTGACGCGCTCGACGCCCATCCCGAAGGCGAAGCCCTGCCATTCGCGCGGATCGATGCCGCAATTGGCCAGCACCTTCGGGTGGACCATGCCGCTGCCCAGGATCTCCAGCCAGTCGCCGCCGCCGCCCAGCTCACCGGTGCGGCGGTTCCAGCCGATATCGACTTCCATGGAAGGCTCGGTGAAGGGGAAGTAGCTGGCGCGGAAGCGCACCGGCAGATTCGAGATGTCGAAGAAGGCGCGCAGGAAATCGGTCAGGCAGCCCTTGAGATGACCGAGGGTGATGCCGCGATCGAGCACGAGGCCCTCGCATTGGTGGAACATCGGGCTGTGGGTCGCGTCGTGGTCGGCACGATAGGTGCGTCCGGGCACGATCAGGCGCAGCGGCGGCGGCTCGGACAGCATCGAGATAATCTGCACGGAACTGGTATGGGTGCGCAGCACCAGCGGGTGCCCCTCATGCGTGCCGGGCAGGTAGAAGGTGTCCATGTCCGAGCGCGCGGAATGATGCGCGGGGATATTGAGGGCGCCGAAATTATACCAATCGGCCTCGACCTCCGGCCCTTCGGCGACATTGAAGCCCATGGCGCCGAAGATCGCCGCCATTTCCTCCATCGTCCGGCTGATGGGATGGATGGAGCCGCGCGGATCGGGCGCCGGCGGCAGCGTCACGTCCATCCGCTCGGCCGCGAGCCGGATGCCAAGGGCGACCGCATCGAGCATCGCCTGACGGCCCGAGAGCACGCCTTCCAGCCCATCGCGCAAGGCATTCACGGCGGCGCCACGCGCCTTGCGCTCCTCTGGGGGCACTTGACCCAAGCTGCGCAGCAGGCCGGTGATGCGTCCCTGCTTGCCCAGAAAGGCCACGCGCACCGCATCCAGCGCGCGGGGGTCGGCCGCCGCCGCGATGGCGGCCTCGGCTTCGGCCTGGAGGGCGAGGATATCATCGGACATGGGGAAGCTCCGAAATAGAAAAGGGCCGCCTCGGAAAGGCAGCCCTCTGGTTAGTCTCTGAAGCTCGATCGGCCTCGTGAGAGGCCGGAACGTCAGATGGCGGCGGGTGTTGCCGCCTCGGCGGGCGCCGTATCGAGAACCGCACGAACCTGGCCGACGATGGCCGCGAAGGTCGAGGCGTCGTCGAAGGCGATGGCGGCCAGAACCTTGCGGTCCATCTCGATATTCGCCTGCTTCAGGCCGAAGATGAACTGGCTATAGGTCATGCCCTGCTCACGGACGGCGGCATTGATGCGCTGGATCCAGAGAGCCCGGAACTCGCGCTTCTTGTTGCGCCGATCGCGATAGGCATATTGCAGCGATTTCTCGAGACGCTCGAGCGCGATGCGGTAATTGGTGGAGGAGCGACCGACGAAGCCCTTCGACTGGTCGAGGACCTTCTTATGCCGGGCGTGGGTGGTTACGCCGCGTTTAACACGTGCCATCTATCTGTTCCTTCTCTCAGACCAGCCCGTACGGGGCCCACTGCTTGATCGTCTTCGCGTCCATTTCGGTCAGGGTCTGGGACCCACGATTGGTACGCTTCATCTTCTGAGAGCGGTTGATGAGGCCGTGGCGCTTGTTGCCGGGTCCGGCGAGGACCTTGCCGGTCGCGGTGATCTTGAACCGCTTCTTGACCGACGACTTCGTCTTCAACTTGGGCATTTCGACTCCTTACGAATGAACCTCCCCGGAGAACCGCGACGTGCGGGGCCGGCGAGTGTCGTGGCCAGGCATGCCCTTCAGGCCTGGCGCACAGACAAAACGAGGGGCGGGCTATAGCGAAGCCCTGCCGCCGCCGCAAGCGCGGGCTTGGGCGGCACTGCCATGCTGGTGGGGTGGCGGAGGCGGGAGATTGACGGGACGCGTGCTGCCCGGAATGTGCCTCAGGCAGGTGACGACCGAGGCGCCACTGCGCTCGAAAAACTGCTCGGGCTCAATGGTGGCGGAAAGGATGTAGGTGCGCACCTCGTGCAGGCGTGCGTCTTACGCCCCCGAGGCCACGAAATGCGGATTGCGATAATCCCGCTTGCCGTAGCGGATATCGGCACCTTCCAGGGTCTCGACCCGGCCACCCGCCGCGCGCAACACGGCGTGACCGGCGGCGATGTCCCACTCCATCGTGGTGCCCAGTCGTGGATAGAGATCGGCCTCGCCCTGCGCGATCAGGCAGAGTTTCAACGAGCTGCCGGCGGCGCGGAAAGCCGCCACTTTGCGATCGCGCAAATAGAGCGCCATGGCCGCCGCGTCACCGTGGGAGCGCGAACCCACGACCGTTGCACCGTCATCGGGCACCGGCCGCGTTGCGATAGCAACATCACCGTCCAGGCCAGACCACGCGGCGGTGCCGGGACCGCACCCGACATAGGTCTCACCCAAAGCCGGCGCCACGACCACACCCAGCACCGGTACACCCTGGTCGATCAAAGCGATATTGACGGTGAATTCGCCATTGCCGCTGATGAATTCCTTCGTACCGTCGAGGGGATCGACCAGCCAAAATCGACCGCCGGGCACCTCGGGGACAGGCCCTTTGACGCTTCCTCCTCAGAGACCACGGGTATGGCGGGTGTCAGGCGCTTCAGGGCGGGCAGGATGATGTCTTCCGCTGCTTGGTCCGCCGCCGTCACAGGGCTGCCGTCAGCCTTGGCGACCGCCTCCGCCGTTCCGTAATGCAGCAGGATCGCCCGGCCCGCCGCCTCCGCAAGCGGCCGCGCCACCGCCAGCAATGCGGGAAGGTCGAGGGCGGCGCTCATGCCGCATCACTGCGAAGCAGGCCGTGTGCGTCAAGCGCTGCCAGGATCAGATCGGCAGCCTCGTCCGGCGTCACGCTTGTGGTATCGATATGCACCTCCGCGTTCTCGGGCGCTTCATAAGGGCTGGAGATGCCGGTAAAGTTCTGGATCTCGCCGCGACGGGCCTTCTTGTAGAGGCCTTTGGGATCGCGCGTTTCCGCGACCGCCAATGGCGCATCGATAAAGACCTCCAGGAACTCGCCAACAGGCATCAGATCACGGGCCATCTGCCGCTCCGACCGGAAGGGTGAGATGAACGAGACCAGCACAATCAGCCCTGCTTCCGTCATCAGGCGCGCCACCTCACCCACCCTGCGGATATTTTCCACCCGGTCGGTATCCGTAAAGCCGAGGTCACGGTTCAGGCCATGACGCACATTGTCGCCGTCCAGCATGTAGCTGTGCTTGCCGAGGGCAAAAAGCCGCAGTTCGACGAGATTGGCGATGGTCGATTTACCGGCGCCGGAAAGGCCCGTGAACCACAGCACGCAAGCGCGCTGCGTCTTCTGCGTGGCGCGCGCAGCGCGGTCGATATCGACCGCCTGCCAATGGATGTTCTGCGCCCGGCGGAGTGCGAAATGGATCATCCCGGCAGCGACGGTTTCATTGGAGAAGCGGTCGATCAGGATGAAGCCGCCGATATCACGGCTGGTTGTATAGGCATCGAAGGCGATGGGCTGGCTGAGGCTGATGTTGCAGAGACCGATTTCGTTCATGGCGAGCTGCCGACTGGCGACTTGCTCCAGCGTATTGACGTTGATCTTATGCTTCAGCGTGGTGATCGAAGCCGTGACCGTCTTGGCGCCGAGCTTGAGAAGATAGCTTCGCCCCGGCTGCATGGCCGTCTCGTTCATCCAGACGATGGTGGTCTCGAACTGGTCGGAGACCTCGGTCGCATCCTCCGCACTGGCGAGGACATCGCCGCGGCTGCAGTCGATCTCATCGGCGAGCGTCACGGTTACGGATTGGCCGGCGACCGCGTGCGTGAGGTCACCATCGAGAATCACGCGCGCGACCCGGCTCTGCTTGCCGGAGGGCATGACCTTGATGAGATCGCCGGGCTTGACCATGCCGGAGGCGATGAAGCCGGAGAAGCCACGGAAATCCTGGTTGGGCCGATTGACCCATTGCACAGGCATGCGGAAGGGCGCGCCGGCGGGACGGGTCGCGATCTTCACCGTCTCAAGATAGGACATCAGATTCGGCCCCCTGTACCAGGGCATATTGCCGCTCGCCTCGGTGATATTGTCACCCGCCAGGGCGGAAATCGGGATCGGCTCGACATGCTCGATATTCAAGCCGCGCGCGAAGTCGGTGTAGTCGCTGAGGATGCGGTCGTAGACCTCACGGCTGTAGTTAACGAGGTCCATCTTGTTGATGGCAAGCACCACAGTGCGGATGCCGATGAGGGAGACGAGGTAGGAATGCCGCCGCGTCTGGGTCAGCACGCCGCGGCGCGCATCGATCAGGATGACGGCGAGATCGGCGGTCGAGGCGCCGGTGATCATATTGCGGGTATATTGTTCGTGGCCCGGCGTATCGGCCACGATGAACTTGCGTTTCTCGGTCGAGAAGAAGCGATAGGCGACGTCGATGGTGATGCCCTGCTCGCGTTCGGCCGCCAACCCATCCACGAGGAGGGCGAAATCCAGGCCCTGCCCTTGCGTGCCCATCTTCTTGGAATCGGCTTCCAGCGTCGCGAGCTGATCTTCGAAGATCATCTTGCTGTCATAGAGCAGGCGGCCGATCAGCGTCGATTTGCCGTCATCGACCGATCCGCAGGTGATGAAGCGGAGCAGGCTCTTGCTCTCATGCTGCTTGAGATAGGCGCCGATATCCGTGGCGATCAGGTCACTGACATGAGCCATCAGAAATACCCCTCCTGCTTCTTCTTTTCCATGCTGGCGGCGGCGTCATGGTCGATCGCGCGGCCCTGCCGCTCACTGGTCGTGGTCAGCAGCATTTCCTGGATGATCTCGGGCAGCGTCGTGGCGCCGCTCTCGACCGCGCCGGTCAGCGGATAGCACCCGAGGGTGCGAAAGCGGATCGTCTTGAGTTCGGGCGCCTGGCCGGCGGGCACCCGCATACGGTCGTCATCAACCATGATCATCATGCCGTTATGCATGACGACCGGGCGTGGCGCCGCGAAATACAGCGGCACGATGGGGATGCTTTCTTTGTAGATATATTGCCAGATATCGAGTTCGGTCCAATTCGACAGAGGAAAGATGCGGATGCTCTCACCCTTATTCTTGCGCGTATTATAAAGGTTCCAGAGTTCCGGGCGCTGCCGCTTTGGGTCCCAGCGGTGTTCGGCGGAGCGGAAGGAGAAGATGCGCTCTTTGGCGCGGCTCTTTTCCTCATCCCGGCGCGCGCCGCCGAAGGCCACGTCGAAGCCGTGGTAGTCCAGAGCTGCCTTCAAGGCTTCCGTCTTCATGATGTCGGTATAAGCACCGCCGTGATCGAAAGGATTGATGCCCCGCGCCACGCCGTCCTGATTGATCCACTCGATGAGCTCAAAGCCGAGTTCCGCCACGCGCCGATCGCGAAACGAGATCATCTCGCGGAATTTCCACGTGGTATTCACGTGCAGCAATGGAAAAGGCGGAATGCCCGGGGCGAAAGCCTTGGCGGCGAGATGCAGCATCACCGCGCTGTCCTTGCCGACGGAATACAGCATGACGGGCTTCTCGGCCTCGGCGGCGACTTCGCGCATGATATGAATGCTGTCCGCCTCAAGCCTCTGCAGATGGGTCAGATCCGCCGAAATATGAAAGGCGCCCTCGATCGCATTCGGCATTCTCGTCTCCCATAGGTCAGGCCTCAGATAGGCACGGGGAATGCCCGTGAACGCCTCGACCTTGAGCACAAGGTCGGCGGGTATCTCACGCTCACCGGTGACCCATTGGCTGATCGCGCCTTCGCTGCGGCCGACGGCCTCGGCGATATCTCGCTGGCGTTTACCACTTGCACGGAAGAGGCGCTTGAGATCAGGCATAAGGTATCTTTAGATAAACTAAAGTGATGTGCAAGAGGGTGTGTCGGCAACCAGGACGTGCACGCCCTCGGTCAATCCTGCGCCCTCGATGCCGATGCCTGTCGAGACGATCGGCAGGCCATGGGATAGGGCCGACATGACCTTGCCCTTGGCGCCTGCGCCGACCCGCAATTGACAGACAAAGACCCGCGTTGCATCGAAGACGTCGTCGAGGTTCTAGATCATACCGGTAATGATAATGCGGTCACTGGCGAGATCCTGAAGATCGAGAGTAGGGTTGGCACTGGCGATGATGAACCTGATCTCCGGCCGAACGGCCCAGATCAGCGGCAGAACCTCACGCACGAAATAGAAGACCGCATCGACATTTGGCGGATGTCGATATCTACCCAGAAAACAGATGTCGCGGCGCTGCTTGAACGAGACTTTTGTGCCAACGAGATCGACCATGAGAGGCCAGACGGTCACCGGTGCATCCGGCACCTCACCGGCCAGAATCTCCGCTTCGACCGTCGAGTGGGTCATCGTGCAGTCACTAGACCGGATTGTTTCCAGCTCCGTGATCCAGCTTGTGACCGCCGACCGGGCCGCGGCGGCTTTGGATCAGGCCATGATCGCGCAACTGCACCAGGATCGCTTCCAGGAACTTGCGCGGAATGACGGACTTTTCGGCGATGGTCTGAGCGCTCATCCAGCGGCCAGAGGGCGCTTCTTCGGCAAGGGCGAGGATCGCGCGAAGAGCGTATTTTGCTCTGCTGGACAGCATTTCGGAAACCTTGGATGATTGGCACGCGGGACGTCTGGTGGCCGCAGCCGCCCGATCCGTCAAGCAGGATGTGTCACGCGGGTATGGCGGTGACGTCCGTCGGACTGGGCGCTGTCTTTTGTGCCGAACTGTTCCACGTGAGTCATTTGGTGATCGATCAACTCCACTGCCCTCGCCGGTTGGCGCGGCATCAAGATCCCTCCCTAACCGATGAGTGGCCTATGACGCATCTCGCCTTCGCCTTCTCCGGCTTGATAGTGGGCCTTCTTGTGGGACTGACGGGCGTCGGAGCCGGTTCGCTCATGACACCGCTTCTGATCCTTCTGTTCGCGGTTCATCCGGCACGCGCCGTGGGCAGCGATCTTCTCTATGCCGCGACGACAAAGGTGTTCGCCGCCGGCATCCATGGCTTTCGCGGCAGTGTGGATTGGCGTGTCACGGGCCTTCTGGCGACGGGCAGTGTGCCGGCGACCATCCTGACGATCCTGTTCGCGGCAAGCACGCATTGGAAGAACGGTCATACTGGGGCACTCATCACCTCCGTCCTCGCGATCGTGCTTCTCGTCACCGCGCTGCTGCTGATTTTTCAATCTCAGGTGGTGCGCCTGGGCGCGCGGTTCATGGGCGAGCCCAGGCCGAGACGCACGATGGCCTTGACGATCCTGACCGGCGTCATCGTCGGCATCCTCGTCACCCTCACCTCCATCGGTGCAGGCGCGATCGGGGTGACAGCGCTGTTCGTGCTCTATCCGCGGTTGCCGGCGTCGCGGCTCATCGCTTCCGATATCGTCCATGCAGTGCCGCTAACCCTGATCGCGGGTGCCGGCCACTGGTGGCTGGGTGACGTCGATTTCGGTCTCGTCGGGTCGTTGCTGGTCGGGTCCATTCCCGGCGTCATCCTGGGCAGCCTGCTGTCCGTTCGGATGCCGGACCGCGCTCTGCGCCTGTGTCTGGCGGCGATCCTGACGATTGTCGGCATCCGCCTTCTGATGTGACGTCAGTCGGCACTCGCACGTCCGCGCCAATCGGCCAGGACATCGGTCAAGGTCTGCTCCCAAGCCATCTTTGGCGCCCAGCCAAGCCGCGCGCGAGCGGCCGTCGCATCGCCGATGGCGACTGGAATGTCGGTTGACCGCACCCGCGGTCTCGGTCTCGATCCGCGCGCTGATCTGCGATAGCGCGTGGGAGCCGAGCACCCGTGTCCCGCCGGAGCGACCCAGCTCGGTGGGAGTGTTTGAAGTTGCGTTGATCATCACCCAGCTCTCCTATCGTCAACCGCGCAGTTGATGCACCCGGGTAGGCCCGCCGGCCTACCCGGGTGCGCAACCATTTCATTGCATTTTAGAAACGTTTATGGTATATGACGCGTCCGACTGGAGGCGTGGCCAGTGTCAGACGAGCATTCTAAAGACCGCGTGTATGACTCCGACTATGTCGCCGACGAACTCCGCGTTCCCTTCGTCTTCATCCCCCGTGGTGCGCCGCGGCCCTTGGAATGGATGGCCGCCCACCCCGGCTGGGTGAAGTTTCCCGCGACCTTCGTGCCGCGCCGCGTGCAATCCACGACGCCGGCCCCGACAGCAGCGCCCCAGGCGACGGCGCCCGGGACCGATGGGGCGACGAGACCGGAAGCAGCGGTGCATGCCTCGACGGCATCGTCCAGATCGATGGCGCCGCCACCGCTGCCGCGGGGCTCACCTACCCTGGCGAGCGGATTGGCACCCGGTCGGCGGGAGCTGCTGCGGCCGCCGAACGACCGTCGCACCATCGATCCGGTCCAAGCCTACCGACTGGCCAATGCCTCCGACGCCATCGCTGCATTCCGCCGGATGGACGCGTTGTTTCCCCGCGCCCCCGGCGGTCGCGTTGATGAAGCGGGCCAAGGCGGCGGCCCCGCGATTGCACACGCCCCTACGGCCTCACACAAGACCACCGTCACAGGCATCGGTGGAACGACCGCGCCCGTCGGCGAGGCCACGCCTGCCCTTTCGGCAGCGGCCCTCGCGGGTATCGCCGCACCGATCGTCCCGTTGGTCGCCTGGGCTGCCGCGCTCGCGCTCCTGGCGAAAGCGGTCTGGCCGACGCCCCTGGACCCCGATGAGGACGCACGACTGAAAGAGGCGCTCAAGGAAAACGACCCGCACGGGCTGCATGGCGGCTTGGTGCCACCACCGCCGACGCCGACCCTCCCCGGTCTGGTGCCGCCGATAGGCGCCAAGACCAAGCCTGGCGAAGGTGGGTTCATCCCGCCGAAACCCGCACCGCCTGTGCCCGGCTTTACCCCCGCCCCGCCGCGACACCCAGTCCTGCCCGGCCGCGCGATCGAGGTGCAGAAGCCCACGGTCTTCTACAAGAACCGCAACAAGGGCCTTCCGCCAGGCGCGAAGACATATTCGAAGCGGGCGCGGGTCATCGCCCAGACGGTCAGTCCGGGGGTGACTCAGATCTTGAGTAAACATGAGTGGGACGCGCATCACCTGCTGAGCGCCGCCATCATGCACGACGAGGCTCAGCTCACCGCGGATCTGCTGGCCGCCGGCTTTCGCATGGATTCGCCGTCCAACATCGTAGCGGTGGCGCGCTCGTACGCGGCACAGCAAAAACTGAAGGCGGCCGGCATCCATAGCCCGTGGCATGGCCACGGTCATCCTGACCTGATCGAGACGACGAGGGTTAGCATCCAGAAAATAATGCGAGAGCTTCGGAGGCGAAATCTGAAACCCGGCACGGTGCCCTACCAACGTGCCCTGAAGCCGATGATCGATAACCTTCTTAAAGATCTTCGCGCTAAGGTCGGGAAAGTCGACACGTTGACGGAGAATGACGATGGCGCGTCCCTTGCCGATGCCTGACGTCGATGTCGCCCAGCCGGGCAACCCAGCGCCGCGATTTTGGCTTCTCAAGCAAGTCGGTCGAAGTGGGCTGAAATATCTGCGCTCGCTCATGCGCGACTCGACCCTCGGCCTGCAAAACTCGAGCACTGTGGGATTCGCGGAAATCCGCCTGGCAGAAAAGTCGAAGATCCTGAGCAGTGACGATATTCCTCTGCCGCCCCGCTTTCCGAAGCTGACACTGATATTGCCGGAAAAACGCTTCGCGCCCGATTTCTTCACGCAAGCCGACTACCAATTCTGTTCCGAAAAACTGCGGCTCCTGCTGGATCAGCCGGAGCATGTCGTTCAGTTCGTGCCGATCGATTTCTACGCGGGAGGAGACGAGGCGCGTGCCAAGAACTACACCTGCATGCGCGTCATCGCCAATCAACCGGCGGTGGATATCTATCGATCCGATTGCGACGTCGCGGAATTCATCAACCCGATCACCGGTGAACGTAGCGCAAATCCCCGCTTTCCAAACCGCTTCGCGCTGTTGGAAGGATTGGAGGCGCGGACGGAGGTCTTTCGCATCGATGAAAGCTCAACTCGCATACTGGTAACGGACGCGGTTGCCGAACGTGTCGTGCGTGGCCGCTGCACGGGCATCGAATTCGCCGACCCCGAGGACCTTCAGTACACCGACAAGCCCAAACGCTATCGTGGACCGAAAGGTGTGGTCGAGCGATAGGGATGAAAGTCGACACGTTGACGGAGAATGACCATGGCGCGCCTCTTGCCGATGCCTGACGTCAATGTCGCCCAGACGGACAACCCGATACCGCGATTTTGGCTTCTAGAGGAAACGGGTCGAAGTGGGCTGAAATATCTGCGCTCGCTCATGCGCGACTCGACCCTCGGCCTGCAAAACTCGAGCACTGTGGAATCCGCGGAAATCCGCCTGGCAGAAAAGTCGAAGATCCTGAGCAGTGACGATATTCCTCTGCCACCCCGCTTTCCGAAGCTGACACTGATATTGCCGGAAAAACGCTTCGCGCCCGATTTCTTCACGCAAGCCGACTACCAATTCTGTTCCGAAAAACTGCGGAACCTGCTGGATCAGCCGGAGCATGTCGTTCAGTTCGTGCCGATCAACTTCTTCGCGGGAGGAGATGAGGCGCGTGCCAAGAACTACACCTGCATGCGCGTCATCGCCAATCAACCGGCGGTGGATATCTATCGATCCGATTGCGACGTCGCGGAATTCATCAACCCGATCACCGGTGAACGTAGCGCAAATCCCCGCTTTCCAAACCGCTTCGCGCTGTTGGAAGGATTGGAGGCGCGGACGGAGGTCTTTCGCATCGACGAAAGCTCAACTCGCATACTGGTAACGGACGCGGTTGCCGAACGTGTCGTGCGCGGTCGCTGCACGGGCATCGAATTTGCCGACCCCGAGGACCTTCAGTACACCGACAAGCCCAAACGCTATCGTGGACCGAAGGGTGTCGTCGAGCGATAGAGCTGAAATTCGACACGTTGACGGAGAATGACAATGGCGAGTCCCTTGCCGATGCCTGACGTCGATGCCGCCCAGCCGGGCAACCCAGCGCCGCGATTTTGGCTTCTCAAGCAAGTCGGTCGAAGTGGGCTGAAATATCTGCGCTCGCTCATGCGCGACTCGACCCTCGGCCTGCAAAACTCGAGCACTGTGGGATTCGCGGAAATCCGCCTGGCAGAAAAGTCGAAGATCCTGAGCAGTGACGATATTCCTCTGCCGCCCCGCTTTCCGAAGCTGACACTGATATTGCCGGAGAAGCGCTTCGCGCCCGATTTCTTCACGCAAGCCGGCTACCAATTCTGTTCCGAAAAACTGCGGCTCCTGCTGGATCAGCCGGAGCATGTCGTTCAGTTCGTGCCGATCAACTTCTTCGCGGGAGGAGACGAGGCGCGTGCCAAGAACTACACCTGCATGCGCGTCATTGCCCGGCAACCGGCGGTGGATATCTATCGATCAGATTGCGACGTCGAAGAATTCGTCAATCCTATCACCGGTGAACGCAGCGCAGATCAGGGCTTTCCAAACCGCTTCGCGCTGTTGGAAGGATTGGAGGCGCGGACGGAGGTCTTTCGCATCGATGAAAATTCCACATTCACACTGGTGACGGACGCGGTTGCCGAACGTGTCGTGCGTGGCCGCTGCACGGGCATCGAATTTGCCGACCCCGAGGACCTTCAGTACACCGACAAACCCAAACGCTATCGTGGACCGAAGGGTGTCGTCGAGCGATAGGTCGTCACATGGGCGATAGTCCGTGACAGGCGTCGTGCCAGGATGGCGGAATACGCTGCGTCGTCGCTCTTACTCCGGCATCCGCTGCCACATCTGCGACCGGCCCATCATCGCAATGCCAATGAAGCCGCGCACGATCAGCGTCTCGCCATCCGGCCCGACATGGATGCGGCAATGATAGACCGAGCCATCCTCGGGGTTGAGGATGGTGCCGCCGTCCCAACGCGCCCCATCCGGCTTGAGGTCGCGGATGATCTCCAACCCCACCACCGGCTTGCCCGCGCGGTCCCCGGCGCAATCGACGCAATGCTTGTCGGCGTAAATCGGGTCGAGCACCGCCGTGACCGTGCCATACAGCATGCCGTTCCGCTCGGTGATGCGCACCAAGGCGCGGGGCTTGTTGGTCTTGTCGTCGATCGTCCGCCACAACCCGAGGGGCGAACCGTTCCGCGCCTGCGCCACCAGCGGCGCACCCAGCCCGGCCAGCAGCACGAAGCCGCCCAGGAAACCCGCCATCCAATTCCGTCGCAGCATAAGATTTCCCCTCAAGGCATTGGAGGCTCACGGCAATCGCTCTTTCGGCCGCGTCCGCAGGCACCTATAACCGCCCGCATGGAGATTGCCTTCATCAAGATGCATGGCGCTGGGAACGATTTCGTCGTGCTGGACGGGCGCGCGATCCCGCTCGACCTGACTGTGGACCGCATTCGCCACCTCGCCGACCGGCGGCTGGGCATCGGGTGCGACCAGCTCATCAGCTTGGAACCAGCCGGGCCGGGTGCGGATGTCTTCATGCGCATCCACAACCC
Source organism: Acidisoma sp. PAMC 29798 (assembly GCF_030252425.1). Classification (GTDB taxonomy): domain Bacteria; phylum Pseudomonadota; class Alphaproteobacteria; order Acetobacterales; family Acetobacteraceae; genus Acidisoma; species Acidisoma cladoniae. The sequence continues at coordinate 2,744,925 of NZ_CP126994.1, forward strand.
CGACGGGTCTGAATCCGGCACCTGCGGCAATGCCACCCGCTGCGTCGCCAGCCTGGTCGGGCGTGAGCGCGGTACCCAAAGCCTCACCATCCGTACCATCGCTGGCGACCTGCCCTCGACCCTGCTCGCCGACGGCCGCGTCACGGTCGATCTCGGCGCGGCCCGGCTTGATTGGGCCGAAGTGCCGCTGGCCCATGCTATGGATACGCTGCACCTGCCGCTGGAGGGCGATCCCGCCGCCTGCTCCATGGGCAATCCGCATGCGACCTTCTTCGTGGATAGCCTCGACGGTCTCGACATCACGACACGCGGGCCCCGCTTTCAGGCCGACGCGTTGTTCCCACACGGCGCCAATATCGGCTTCGCGCAGATCCTGGCGCCCGGCCGCATTCGCCTGCGCGTGTTCGAGCGCGGTGCCGGACTCACGCTCGCCTGCGGCTCCGGCGCCTGCGCAACCCTGGTGAACGCGGCGCGGCGCGGCCTCACCGGCCGCCAGGCGCGCCTCATCCTCGACGGCGGCGAACTCGACATCTTATGGCGCGACGACGGGCATGTGCTCATGACCGGCCCAGTCGCGACCAGCTTCCGGGGGACCATCGATCTCGGCGCAGTCGCCAGCCGTGTCAGCCGCGCCGCGTGACGGTCGAGGTTCTGAGCTTCGGCTGCCGGCTGAACACCTATGAGGGTGAGGTCATGCGTGGCCATGCCCAGACGGCGGGGCTGACCAAAACCGTCATCGTCAATACCTGCGCCGTCACGGCCGAGGCCGAGCGGCAGGCGCGCCAGACCATCCGCCGCATCGGGCGCGAACAGCCGGACGCCACCATCGTCGTCACCGGCTGCGCCGCGCAGATCGATCCCGCCGCCTGGGGCGCGCTGCCCGGCGTTGCCCGCGTGCTCGGCAATGTCGAAAAGCTGGATGCCGCCCATTGGGTCGCGGGCGCCCCTTCGGCAGTGTCGGATATCATGACCGCAACCGAGACGGCCGCGCATCTGGTCACGGAATTCGCCGGCCGCGCGCGGGCCTTCGTGCAGGTGCAGCAGGGCTGCGACCACCGCTGCACCTTCTGCGTCATTCCCTTCGGGCGCGGCCCCAGCCGCAGCGTGCCGATGGGCGCCATCCTGGCGCAGTGCCGCTCCCTGATCGGCTCCGGTTACCGCGAAATCGTGCTGACCGGCGTCGATATCACCAGCTATGGCAGCGACCTGCCGGGCCAGCCGCCCCTCGGCCAGATGGTACGGCGCCTGCTGGCCCTGCTGCCGGAGCTTGCGCGCCTGCGCCTATCCTCCCTAGACCCCTGCGAAATCGACGCGGATCTCTGGGCACTGATCGCCGAAGAGCCGCGGCTGATGCCGCATCTGCATCTGTCGATCCAAGCAGGCTCGGACCTCATTCTCAAGCGCATGAAGCGCCGCCACCTGCGCGCCGATGTGATCGCCGTGGCCCGCCGCGCCCGCGATCTGCGGCCGGGCATCGCCTTCGGCGCCGATCTCATCGCGGGCTTCCCGACCGAGACGGAGGAGGCTTTCGCCGAAACCCTGGCGCTGGTCGAGGACGCGGATCTGACCATGCTGCATGTCTTCCCCTATTCCGAACGCGCCGGCACGCCGGCGGCACGGATGCCCTCCGTGCCCAAGGCCCTGCGGAAGGAACGGGCCGGACGCCTGCGCGCTGCCGGCACCCGCGCCGCCGCGCGTTTCGACGAGACGCGCCTCGGCCAGACCGTGCATGTGTTGGCCGAGACCGAGACGCGCGGCCATTGCGAGCATTTCCGCCCCGTGCGTCTGGCGCATGCGGCGGTGCCCGGCGCGATCGTGACGGCGACCGTGACGGGCGCAGACGCCCTCGGCCTGATCGCCGCCTGATGGCGCTGTCCGGTTTCTTCTCCCGGCTGAAAGAGGGGCTGTCACGCTCCACCCAAAAGCTCAGTTCCGGCATCACCGCCGTCTTCACCAAGCGCAAGCTGGATGACGCCGCGCTCGACGAGTTGGAGGAGTTGCTGATCGGCGCCGATCTCGGCCCCGCCGCCGCCAAGCGCGTCATCGCCGCCTTCCGCCGCACCCGCTTTGGGGACGATGTGACGGATGAGGAGATCAAGACGGCGCTGGCGACCGAGATCACCACCATCCTCGACCCCGTGGCGAAGCCGCTGGTGATCGATCGCGGCCATGCCCCGCATGTCGTGCTGGTGGTCGGCGTGAATGGCACTGGCAAGACCACGACGATCGGCAAATTCGCGCAATTCTACCGCGAGCAGGGATTTCGCCCGATGCTGGTGGCGGGCGACACCTTCCGCGCCGCCGCTGTGGAGCAGTTGCAGATCTGGGGGGAGCGCACCGGCGCGCCCGTGGTCTCCGGCAAGCCCGAGACGGATGCCGCCGGCCTCGCCTTCACGGCGCTGGAACGCGCGAAACGGGAGGGGATCGACCTGCTGCTGATCGATACCGCCGGGCGGCTGCATAACAAGACCGCCCTGATGGACGAATTGGCGAAGATCATTCGCGTCATCCGCAAGCTCGACCCCACGGCGCCCCATTCAGTGCTGTTGGTGCTGGATGCGACAACCGGCCAAAACGCCCTCAATCAGGTCGAAGTCTTCCAGGATCTCGTCAATGTCGATGGGCTGATCGTCACCAAGCTCGATGGTTCGGCGCGTGGCGGTGTGGTCGTGGCCCTGGCCGAGGAATTCGGCCTGCCCGTGCATGCCGTGGGTGTGGGCGAACAGGCCGGCGACCTGCGCCCCTTCATCGCCGCTGAATTCGCGCGCGGGTTGGTCGGCGCGAATGTCTGATACGGATCTGGCATTACGCGCTGCCTACCGCGTCTGGGGGCAGGAGACGGTGCGCTACTCCGACACCGACGCCATGGGCCATGTCAATAACGTCGCCTATGCCGCCTTCCTCGAAACCGGCCGGACCACGCTGGTGCGCGCCTGCGGCTTGCCGGTCGGCCATAGCGCCACCTCCGTCGTGCTGGCGCGGGTGGAAATCGATTATCTGTTAGAGGTGTATTGGCCCGCGACGCTGGATATTGGCATCGCGGTCACGGGCCTCGGCCGTAGCTCCATCACGATGGTGCAGGGGCTGTTCCTGGGCGACCTCTGCGTCGCCCGTGGGCGGGAGGTTCTGGTGCTGATGGATACGCAAACCCGCCGCTCCACCCCCCTGCCCGACGACGTGCGCGCGACCATCCTGCGTGTGGCAGGTATGGGTGAGGAAACTTCCTAAAGTCGCGCCCAGGCCATAGAAAGGCTGACATGAGCCTGACGAAAACCGCCTCCCCGCCCGCCACCGTGGCCGCAGCCACGGTTCCTTTCCTCGATCTTCGTGCGCAACAGGCGCGTATCGGCACGGAGATGCGCCGGCGGATCGACACCGTACTCGGCCATTGCCAGTTCGTGCTGGGGCCAGAGGTTCTGGAATTGGAAACGGAACTCGCGCGGCGCGCCGGCGCCGCCCATTGCGTCTCGGTCAGTTCCGGCACGGACGCCTTGCTCATCGCCATGATGGCCGAGGATATCGGCCCGGGGGATGCGGTGTTCCTGCCCGCCTTCACCTATACCGCGACGGCCGAAGTGCCGCTGCTGCTGCGCGCCACGCCCGTTTTCGTCGATATCGATCCCGACACCTTCCAGATGGACGTCGTGGATCTCGACGCGAAGGTCGCGGCCGTCCTGGCCGCCGGCAAACTGCGCCCGCGTGCCGTGATCGGCGTCGACCTGTTCGGCCAGCCTGCCGATTGGGATGCGATCAATAACGTCGCGGATCGCCACGGCTTGGTCACCATCGATGACTGCGCCCAGGCCTTCGGCGCCTCGCTCCAGGGTCGGCCTCTGGGGAGCCAGGCGCATTCCACAGCGATCAGCTTCTTCCCGTCCAAAGCGCTTGGCGCTTATGGCGACGGTGGCGCGCTATTCACCCAATCCGCCGAGCGCGCCGCGCTCTATCGCAGCCTGCGCACCCATGGCGAGGGCAAGATGCGCTACGACGTCCAGCGCATCGGCATCAATGGCCGGCTGGACACGCTGCAGGCGGCCGTTCTGCTCGCCAAGCTCACGGTGTTCGATGAGGAGTTGGCGGCGCGGGATCGCGTCGCCCGCCATTACGACAGCCGCCTCGGCAACCTGTTGCAAACGCCGGTGCGGGTGCCGCACAGCACCTCCGCCTGGGCGGTCTATGCCGTGCTATTGCCGACCGAGGCGGCCCGCGCGCGGGTGCAGGCCGCATGTCAGGCAGCCGGCGTCTCCACCGCCGTCTATTATCCCAAGCCGCTGCATCACCAGCCGGCCTATGCCCCGCATCATGACGGCAGCCGTCTGCCGGTTTCCGAGGCAGTGGCAACGCGCATCATGGCCTTGCCGATCCACCCCGACCTCACGGCGGCGCAGGTCGATCAGGTCTGTGACGCCGTGGCGGCCGCCCTCGCTGCAACAGCCCTCACCTAGACGGGGGCGCTGCGATGCCGAAGGAAACCCAAAAGGAGACCGTTGTGTCGCGGCGCGATCTACACCCCGACATCGCCCCCTACGGCTCGGGCTATCTGGCGCGCTCGGCTGGCCATTCAATGTATTGGGAACAGGCGGGCAATCCGCGCGGCCTGCCGGTGCTGTTCCTGCACGGCGGCCCCGGCGCGGGCGCAGGCGCCGTGCATCGCCGCTTCTTCGATCCGCAGGTTTGGCGCGCCGTATTGTTCGATCAACGCGGTGCCGGACGGTCGCGTCCGCTCGGTGGATTGGATGATAACACAACGTCTTTTCTGATCGAGGATATCGAAGCCCTGCGCTCGCAGCTTGGTATCGAGCAATGGGTGCTGTTCGGCGGTTCCTGGGGCTCGACCCTCGCCATCGCCTATGCGCAGGCGCATCCCGAGCGGGTGCGCGCCTGCGTGTTGCGCGGCATCTTCCTGGGCCGCGATACCGAAGTGGATTGGTTCCTGCACGGTGTGCGCGCGGTATTTCCCGATGCGCATGACCAGTTCATCGGCTTTCTGCCGGCGGCCGAGCGCGGTGACATTCTCCGCGCCTATCGTGCGCGGCTGAACGACCCGGATCCGCGCGTGCATGGTCCGGCGGCACGCGCATGGTCAGTGTTCGAGGGATCATGCAGCACATTGCTGCCGCATCCCGACACGGTCACGACTTTCGCGCGGGACCGTGCAGCCCTCGGCCTCGCCCGGATCGAGGCGCATTATTTTGAGCACAAGCTGTATCTGCCGCCCGAGGGCCTGCTGCATTCCATGGATCGCATCGGGCATATTCCGGCCGAGATCGTGCAGGGCCGTTACGACATGGTATGCCCGCCGCAGAGTGCGTTTGAACTCGCGGCCCGCTGGCCGGAGGCGCGGCTGACGGTGGTGCCGGATGCCGGGCATTCGGCCTTGGAGCCAGGCACGCGCGTGGCGCTGCTCGCGGCGCTGGAGCGGTTCAGCGCGGTGTGAGTGTTTGAGGTTGAGCTGATCGTCACCCAACTCTCGTATCGTCATCCCCGGGCGCTTGACCCGGGGATGACGATAATTAGAAGGTCGTCGCTTCAAAACCTGCGACCCCGTAACGTGTGATCGCCTGCTCAGGCCACCCGATCCGCCATCGTGGCACCCCGCGTGCCAAGCGGCTTGTCCGGCCCCTCGGTCGTGTCGCGCGCCGTCTGATGTTCCATCTCCGAGTTCAATTCGGCACCGATCAGGATCACCGCTGAGGAAATCCACAGCCAGGTCATGAAGCCGATGACCGCGCCGAGCGTACCGTAGGTCTTGTTGTAATTGCCGAAGTTCTGCACGTAGTACGAAAACGCGAGCGAGGCGATCAGCCAGCCGATGGTGGCGACGGCACTGCCCCAGGTCACCCAGCGCCAGCGTGCCGGCCTGCGGCAAGGGCCGTAGCGATACAGCAGGCTGAGAAACAAACCGAGCATGATCAGTAAGGCCGGCCAGCGCGCGAGCTTGAGAAGAAGTTTCGTGATGCCTTCAAGGCCCACGTAATTCAATACGGCCGGCAAGACCACCACGCCGGCCGTCGCCACGATCAGAAACACGATAGTGCTGAGCGTGAAGGCCAGGGACAGCAAGGTTCGCCGCACGAAGCTGCGCGTCTCCTTTTCCTTGTAGACGATGTTGAGGGCGTCGAACAAAGCCTTCACACCGGCATTGGCACTCCAGAGCGAGGTCGCGAGGCCGATCACCAATCCGATGCCCAGCGCCTTACCCGGGCTCGACGCAAGAGACTTCAATTGGCCGGTGATGATGTCCATCCCACCGCCGGGCACCACGCCCTGAAGCGACGCCGCGCTGTCGGACAAGGTCTTGGGATCGGCGATCAAACCATAGAGGGACACGAGCGTCGCCATCGCGGGAAACAGCGCGAGCAGGCCGTAGAAAGTGACCGCCGCCGCCTGGGCGAGGACGTTGTCGTCATTGATCTCGTTGTAGACGCGCTTGAGGATCTGCCACCAGCCGCGCTTGGGAATGTCGGTCGGCGACCGCGCCGCGCGGCCCTGACCGCCGGCTGCGGCAATCGCCGCTTCGGCCGCGGGGTCGGCGGGTTCGCCATGCACCGCGATAGTCTTGGGGGCGCCGACGCCTTTCAACCAGAGACTGACAAGAACCGTGAGGCCGGCCGCGGCTGAGGCATTGACGGCACGGCCGCCGATACGGGAGATCACGATGGGTCCTAGCTGCCTGGGGTCGTGCCGACACCGCCGCTCGGGCCGCCCTGGGTTCCGGCGCCGGCGGCGCCACCCTGCGCCTCCGTCCCGTAACCACCGACTGACCCGGCCGAGGCCGGGCCCTCATTGGAGGACCCCATCATGCCGCAACCGCCCAGCGCGAGCGCGAAAGCGCCGGCCAATGCCAATGAAAGGGTTGCCTTGAAGGTCATGTCCCGGCTCCGCTAGAATGTCGCTGTCGAACCGCGATTTCGGGTCGTCAGCGCGGATTGCTAGGGGCAGTCATGCCTTTGTGTGAGGGCTCCCCTTGGGAGTGCCGTTGAGAAGGAGACTGACATGGACGTCAATACCGTGGTCCCACCCGCGCCGCCGAGCATCGACCACATCCAATCGGAACAGGACGTGCGCGAGGATCTCGCCGCCGCCTATCGGTTGATCGCGCATTTTGGCATGCAGGACACGGTCTATACCCATCTTTCGGTGCGCCTGCCGGGCGGCGGCAACCGCTTCCTGGTCAATCCCTATGGACTGTTGTTCGAGGAAATCACGGCGAGTTCCCTGGTCGAGGTCGATGCCTTCGGCGAACCTGCCCAGGCGACCGCCTGGCCGGTCAATCCGGCCGGTTTCGTCATTCATTCGGCGCTGCATATGGGCCGCGCGGACGCCCATTGCGTCATGCACACCCACACCTTGGCCGGCATGACAGTCGCGGCCCAGCAGGGCGGCTTGCTGCCGCTCAATCAGATCAGCATGGAGTTCCTGGGCCAGGTCGCGCTGCATGAATACGAGGGCGTCGCGGATGACGACAACCTGAGTGAGCGCGAGCGGCTGCTACGGGATTTCGGCGACAGCAAGCATTGCATGATTCTGCGCAACCACGGCTTGCTGACCATCGGCCATACGGTGGCCGAGGCCTTCTACTGGATGTATTATATGGAGCAGGCCTGCCGCATTCAGGTCGCGGCGCAATCCACCGGCGCGCCGCTGAGCCTTCCGTCGGAAGCGGTGCAGCAGCGCACCATGGCGCAGATGGAGCCCTCGCTGAACAAGGGTTGGCTCGTCTGGCAGGCGATGCGGCGCAAGATGGACCGCGAACAGCCCGACTATCGGAACTAATCTTCGCGGAATTGGCGGATAGCGCTACGCTCATCCGCCCTACGTGACGTCGTAGGGTGGATAAGCGTAGCGCAATCCACCATCAATCAATCCACGAGATCGGCGTAAAGCGGCGTGCTGAGATAGCGCTCACCGTAGGATGCGATGATCGTCACGATCAGCTTGCCCGCGCTCTCCGGCCGGTTCGCGACCTGAACGGCCGCCCAAAGCGCAGCGCCGGAGGAAATGCCCACCAGCAGCCCTTCCTCCCGCGTGACCCGGCGCGCCGTGTCGAAAGCGTCCTGGTTCTTGACGCGCATGACCTCGTCATACACGTCGGTGTCCAGAATGGCGGGCACAAAGCCCGCGCCGATGCCCTGCAAGGGATGCGGCCCCTTGGTGCCGCCGGACAGCACCGGTGATGCATCAGGCTCGACCGCGACGACCTGCATGCCCGGCTTGCGGGCCTTCAAAACTTCGCCGACGCCGGTGATCGTGCCGCCGGTGCCGATGCCGGCGACCAGGACATCGATCTGCCCATCGGTATCGTTCCAGATCTCCTCAGCCGTCGTGCGGCGATGGATTTCGGGGTTCGCCGCATTCTTGAACTGCTGCGGCATATAGTAGTGGGGGCCCGAGGCCGCGATCTGCTCGGCGCGCGCGATGGCGCCACCCATGCCTTCGCTGCCCGGCGTCAGGATCAGTTCTGCCCCATAGGCGCGCAGCAGAATGCGACGCTCCTTACTCATCGTCTCCGGCATCGTCAGGATGCAGCGATAGCCGCGCGCGGCGCAGACCATGGCCAGCGCGATGCCGGTATTGCCGCTGGTCGGCTCTACGATGACCGAATCAGGCCCGATCAGCCCGGCCTTTTCGGCGGCATCGATCATCGAGACGCCGATCCGGTCCTTCACGCTATGGCCCGGATTGAAATATTCAAGCTTGGCGACGATCCGGCCGGGGGCGCCCGGCGCCAGCCGTCTGATAGCGACCAGCGGGGTATTGCCCACGAGGGCGGTCACGTCATTCGCGATTTTCATTGTTCTTGTCCTGAACTCTCGGGGCTTCTTGGCAGTCGTGTCAGATAGTCCAGTCGAAGGACTCATAGGCGAGCGAGGCTAAAATCTCGTCCGGCGTCTCACCGGTGCCTTCAAGAGCGATCTTGCGCACCAGCTTGGCCGGCACGCCCGCGACCACCGCATTGGCGGGCACGGAGCGCAAGACGACCGATCCGGCGGCGATGCGGGCATTCTCACCCACTTCGATATTCCCGAGCACCTTGGCGCCTGCGCCGATCATCGCACCGCGCCGCACCTTGGGGTGACGGTCGCCAGCCTCCTTGCCGGTGCCGCCCAGCGTCACGTCCTGGAGCAGTGACACGTCATCCTCGATCACCGCCGTCTCGCCCACCACCAGGCCCGTCGCATGGTCGAGGAAGATGCCCTTGCCGAAGCGGGCGGCTGGATGGATATCGGTCTGGAAGACCTCGGACGAGCGGCTTTGCAGATACAGCGCGAAGTCCCGCTCTCCACTGGTCCAGAGCCAATGGGTCACACGCTGCGCCTGGATGGCATGGAAGCCCTTGAAATACAGAAAGGGCTCAATGAAGCGCTCGCAGGCCGGATCCCGCTCATAGACCGCATTGATGTCGGCCCTGAGGGCGATGCCGATGGTGGCATCATGCGACAGCGCGCGATGGAAGGCCTGCACAATGAGCGGCAGGGACACGACATCGTTCTTGAGGCGGGAGGCGACGCGGTGGCAGACGGCGGCCTCGAAGGACGGCTGGTTGATGATGGAATCGAAGAACAGCGTCGCGAGGGCGGGCGCTTCGGCATAGGCGTCCTCCGCCTCCTGGCGAAGCCTGGCCCAGAGCGGATCGGCACATTCTTCGGGCCTTGGACGCGGAACGATCGCGAGGTGACCCAGGGTCGTGCAGCTCAAAGCGTCTCTCCTCCGGCTTGCGGCAGGCGATCACAGGCGGGAAACCCTTATACGCGATCCAGCGGGGCCGCCAATTCACCTTGCCGTCGCGTCAGCCGCCTCCGCCACGCGGGTCAGCGTTTGCCGAGTCTCCGGCCGTCGGGTTAGGAGCAGATATGCGAGATGGTTTTGGTGGCGCATTGGCTGGACGGAGGCATCGCCGCATCTTCGGCGTCGTCGCCGTCGCGCTATGCCTGTTGGGGCTGCTGGCCTTTACCCATGCGGGCTTGCCACTGCCGCATCTGCCCGCCTTCTTGCCGGCCTATTCAAGCGCGGTGATCGTGACCGATCTCATCACCGCCTCTTTGCTGTTTTCCCATGCGCCCCTCTCAGGGCGGCGCGGCCTGATCTGGATCGGCGGGGCGTATCTCTTTTCGGGCACCATCGCGATTGCGCAAATGTTGGTCTTTCCTGGTGTCTGGTCGGTCACAGGGTTTTTCGGAGCAGGACCGCAGAGCGCCGTGTGGCTCTGGGTCTGTTGGCACGGCGGATTTCCGCTCCTCGTTCTGATATCGGCTGTGATCGAAGCCTGGTGGAAGGCGCCCGCCGCGTCCGCCTCCACCGCGCCGTCTTTAATCATGACGGGCTGCGTGTTGTGCCTGGTGGTCGCGCTGACTGTTCTGGTGACGCAATTCCAGACCTGGCTGCCGAACCTGATCACCAACGGTCACTACCTCAACCTGACGCATTCGGTGCCCGGTATCCTGGTACCCCTGATCAACGTCGCGGCCCTGGTGGCAGTGCTGCTCGGGACGCGGCGCGGATCGGTACTCGACCTCGGCCTCACCATCGCCGTGCTCGCCTCCTTGATCGATGCCGTGCTGACACTGCGCGCCGGGGCGCGGTTCTCGCTCGGCTGGTACGTCGCACGGGCGGCAACCACGGTCACCGCGTTTTCCGTCCTCGCGGTCTACTTGCGCGAAATCACTGCACTCCATGCCCGCGTCATCAGGCTGAATACGCAACTCGCCGAGCAGGCAATGATGGACGTCATTACCGGCCTTTTCAATCGCCGCCATTTCAACACGCAGCTTGATCTCACCTTGCGGAATGCCGCGCAGCGCCGCCTATCGACGAGCCTGCTGCTGATCGATATCGATCATTTCAAGCGCTACAACGACCAGTACGGCCACCTCGCGGGGGACGTGTGCCTGCACCAGGTCGGCCAGGCGATCGGCCGCGCCCTGCGCCGTACCGATGACGTCGCGACCCGCTATGGCGGCGAGGAATTCGCGGTGATCCTGCCTGCGACGGGGATCGCGGACGCCACCGCCATTGCCCATCGTATCCTGGCGGCGGTGCTCGCGCTGCGGATCGAGCATGCCGCCAGCCTGTCGGCGGCGATCGTGACGGTGAGCATCGGCGTCGGCACGGTGCCGCCCGGCACCTCGCTTGAGGACATCATCCGCCGCGCGGACCGCGCCTTGTATGCCGCGAAGGACGCCGGCCGGAACCAGGTCAACGCCGAGATGGACGTCGCGTTGGCGGGGTGAGAGCATCCCCGTACGGCGGATAACGCTTCGCTCATCTGCTCTACAGGACAACGGCGGCGACGTCGTAGGGTGGATGAGCGAAGCGTCATCCACCAACTGACCGAAGCCTACAGCGGGACGGCCGAAATGATCACCTGGGCGAAGGCATAGGGATATTCGTCCGTCATCGTCAGCGCCACCTGCGCCGTCATGCCCGGTGGCGTCAGCGCCGCGAGGCGCGCGGCGGCGCCACCGGTGAGCATAAAGCCCGGCGCGCCGGATCGCTGGTTCACCACGCCCAAATCTGACATGAACACGCCCGCGTTGAAGCCGGTGCCCAGCGCCTTGGCGCAGGCTTCCTTGGCCGCGAAACGCTTCGCGAAGGTGCCCGCGCGTAGTTTCTCGGTGCGGCGCATCGCCTTCGCCCGCTCGGCCTCGGTAAAGACACGCTGCAAAAACCGATCGCCGAAGCGCGCGATTGCGGCCTCGACCCGGCGGATGTCGCAGAGGTCCGAGCCAATCCCGATGATCATCAGCCCTTGGCCCGCTCCACCTGCGTGATGCCGCCCGTCGCCCGCAGACCGGCGATGACGGTGGAGAGGTGGCGCAGGTCGCGCACCTCCACATCCAGCAGGATTTCACAGAAATCCTGCTGCCTGCTGACCACGCGCAGGTTCAGCACCGAGCCGTCATGCTTGGTCACGGCATTGGAGATATTGGGCAGCAAGTCCCGTTCATTGGACGCGATCAGGCTGACGCGCCCGGCATAAGCCTGGCCGCCGCGCGCCTGTGGCGACAGCGTCTCATCCCACTCGACATCGAGGAACCGCTCGGGCGTCGCCGCAAAGCTCTGCAACTGCGCGCAGTCCCGCGTGTGGATGGTGACGCCACGACCGGTCGCGACGATGCCGACGATGGGGTCGCCCGGCAGCGGATGGCAGCAGCCGGCATAGCTCACCACCATGCCCGAGATGATGCCACGAATGGGTGCGCCGGTCGGCCCGCCGTCGAATTTGGTGCTGACCCTGCCGCCTGCCGGGCGTGCGGGCAGGCCCATGCCGGGCAGCATGCGCGGGGCACGCGCCGTCTCCCGCATTTCGGGATAGGCCGCATGCACCACATCCTTGGGGCCGATATGGCCGCTCGCGACCGCGACATAAAGGTCATCGATGGTAAGACATTTCAGCGTCTTGAGGGCGGGGTCCAGCGCCCGCTCGGACCCATCCAGCCCTTCCTGGCGGAAGGCCTTCGCCAGCACCGCCCTGCCCTGCTCGCGGTTGATGGTGCGCTGCTGCTGCGCCACGAAGCGGCGAATGCGCGCCCGCGCCTTGCCGGTGACGACGAACCGCTCCCATTGCGGGGACGGCGTGCCGCCCCGCGCCGTCATGATCTCGACCTGATCGCCGTTTTGCAATTCGTAGCGCAGCGGCATCAGCCGGCCGTTGATCTTGGCACCGACACAGGTGTCACCGACCTGGCTATGCACGGCATAGGCGAAATCGACCGAGGTGGCGCCGCGCGGAAGCTGGATCAGCTCGCCCTTCGGCGTGAAGCAGAAGACCTGGTCATGATAAAGTTCGAGCTTGGTGTTTTCTAGGAACTCATCCGCCGCTTGGCTGTTCTCAAGAATTTCGAGAAGATCCTGCACCCAGCGGAAGCGTTGCAGATCGGCCGCGACCGTCGCGTCGTGATCCTTATACAGCCAATGCGCAGCGACACCGTTCTCAGCCACGTCATGCATGGCAAAGGTGCGGATCTGGACTTCGATCTTCTGGTTGCGCGGCTCGCGCAAGGTGACGCCGGTATGGATGCTTTGATAGCCGTTGGCTTTCGGCGTCGAGATATAGTCCTTGAAGCGCCCGGCAATGACGGGAAAGGACGAATGCACCGCGCCGAGGGCCATGTAGCAATCGTCGCGCGTGGGCACGAGGACCCGGAAGGCCATGATGTCCGAGAGTTGTTCATAGGCCACGTTGCGATGCTGCATCTTCTCCCAGATGGAATAGGGAGATTTCTCGCGGCCCAGCACTTCAATCTCGCTCACGCCGGCGGCGCGGCAGACGCGCATCAGCTCCTGCCGGACTTCCTCGATAATATCCGCGCCCTGGCCACGGAGAAAGTTCAACCGCGCCTGGATGGTGTCGAAGGCTTCGGGTTCGAGCTGCGCGAAAGATAGGCTTTGCAGCTCGCCCTTGATCGCATCCATGCCGATGCGTCCCGCAAGCGGCGCGTAGATCTCCATGGTCTCACGTGCGATGCGCTGGCGCCGGCCCTGGTCGGTCACGAAATGCAGCGTCCGCATGTTATGCAAACGGTCCGCGAGCTTCACCAGCAAGACCCGAATGTCCTTGCTCAGCGCCAGCACCAGCTTGCGGAAGTTCTCCGCCTGCTTGGTGCGATCTGACTGCAATTCCAGCCGGGTCAGCTTCGTCACGCCATCGACGAGGCCGGCGACATCCGGGCCGAAGCGCTGCTCGATCTGCGCCAGGGTGACCGGCGTATCCTCGATCACGTCATGCAGAAGGCCGGTGATGATGCTACCGGTATCGAGCCGATAGCCAGCCAGGATATCGGCCACGGCGATGGGATGGGTGATATAGGGGTCGCCATTATCCCGCCGCTGCGCCCCATGGGCCTGCATGGCGAGGGCATAGGCGTCATCCAGCAACGCCCTGTCGGCGCGCGGATCATAGGCGAGAACCTTTTCCGTCAGTTCACACGGGCGGATGGTCTCGGGCGTAGGTTCGGCGAGGGTTACGGCCGTCGCCGGTCCGTCAGGCGCGCGAACAAGATCAGGCAGGCGGAGGACGGCGTGTGCGGTGACGCGTCGTCCTGCCCCCATGCGCGTCTATCGCCGGCCGCGACCGCCGAGCTCGGCCTCGATGGCGGCTTCGATATCATTGCCGGGATCATCGCGACCCGCCATGGCGGCGGTTTCCTCATCGGCCGAGACATCCTGAAGACCGAAGATGTTCTGGTCGGTCGGGATCAGGTCCATGACTTCCTCATCGGCGGGCTCCGGTTCCGGGGCACGCGACAGGGAGCGCACGAGATCCGCTTCGAGGCGGTCGAGATCGACCCGCTCCTCAGCGACTTCGCGCAGCGCGACGACGGGGTTCTTGTCGTTGTCGCGATCAAGGGTCAGTTCTTCGCCGCGGGCGATATTTCGCGCCCTTTGGGCCGCCAGCAAGACCAATTCGAACCGGTTGGGGACCTGAACGATACAGTCTTCAACGGTGACACGCGCCATCCGCTCAATCTCCGCGTGAAAAGTAGATGAACGGGCTGACTACCCCGTCACGGCGGGGGACGCAAGGATCGAGCGGGACGGCACCCGGCATGGCTGTCATCCAGGGTCCGAGTCCGCATGCAACCCTAAGGCTTGGGGCGGCAGATCGGCAAGAAGTTCCGCAGCCGTCTTGCCCAGAACCGGGTGCCGCCACATTGGCGCGATATCAGCGATAGGTCGCAGCACGAAGGCCCGGTCCTGCGCCCTGGGATGGGGCAAAATCGGGTCCGGCACCGTCCGGACCAAGCCGCCCATGGCAATGATATCCAGGTCCAGGCTGCGGGCCGCATTGGCGAGGCTGCGGGCGCGGCCGAAGCGGTGCTCGATCTCCAGAAGCAGGGCGAGCAGCCGTGCCGGATCGATCTCCCCTGACAGGGCGGCAACACCGTTGATATAGGGTGGCTGGTCCGATACCGGGATCGGCTGCGACTCGTAGAAGGGCGAGACGGCGTCGAGCGTCAGGCCAGGTAATCGGGCCAATGCCGCCACAGCCCTCCGACAGGTCTCGGCAGGGGCGGATCCGTCAGGCGCGGGCAGATTGGCGCCGAAAGCGATGATGATCATCCGCGCTCCCTGCCCCAAGCGCGGGCCGTGATGCAAGACAATGAGAGGTTTCTTAACACGGACCCTGTATGCAGGCACGGACGCTTTGTGGGTCGGCTTGGTGCAAGCCGGCTAAACGCGCGTGGCTAGGAGATATTAAAAATGGCGACAGAACCCCAGGGTCCGGACCATGATTGCCAGCTCTGTCCCAGGCTGGTCGAGTATCGGACGGCGAATAGAGCGGCGCATCCAGACTGGTTTAATGGACCGGTGCCGAGCTTCGGACCGATGGACGCCCCGATCGTCATCATCGGCATGGCGCCAGGCGTGAAAGGCGCCAACCGTACCGGCCGGCCCTTCACCGGCGATCATGCCGGGATCATCCTTTATGAGACATTGATCGCGTATGGGCTGGCGCGCGGCACCTTCGACGCCCGACCGGATGACGGGCTTGAGCTGGACGGCTGCCGGATCGTGAACGCCGTGCGGTGCGTGCCCCCCGCCAACCTGCCGACGCCCGCCGAGACCGCCATTTGCAATCGCTTCCTGACGCAGGAATTGCAGCAGATGCCCAACCTGCGGGTCGCCCTGGCGCTCGGCGTCCTCGCTCATGCTGCCGTGCTGCGGGCCTGCGGCATTCCGCAGAGCCATGTGCGGTTCCGCCATGGCGCTGTCCATGCCCTGCCGGACGGGCTGATCCTGTGCGACAGCTATCATGTGTCCCGATACAATACGAACACGGGGCGATTGACCGTGCCGATGTTCCAGGAGGTGGTTCGCCAGCTGATCGAGGCGGCGCATCCAACGTCCGAATCCGTCTGCGCTTAGACGTCACGCTGGCTCATGGCGGAATGCGCTGCGCTTTTCCGCCCTACGATGCGTGGTGTAGGGCGGAAAGCGGAGCGTCTTCCGCCGTCTAGAACCGCGCCGACACGGCCAAAGACCCGAACTCGAACAAGCCGCCTTGCTGACCGTCGAACTCATGGGTCTGCCAGACCTGCGTGTAGCTGATCTTCACGCCGTGATAGATGGCGGCAAGGCCAACGTCGAACTCGGCGACCACAGGCTTCTCGGTCACGCTCGGGCCTGTGTTGGAGAAGGAATTGCCCTCCAACAACGTGTTATAGGCAACCACCTTTCCGTCCGCGCCGCCGAAAGCATACCAGGTCAGGCCCGGCGACTGATCATAGGCATCGCCGCCACTGGTTCCGGGCATAATGCGCGCCACGCCAAAATCATTGTCGAGCCCTTGCCCGATTCGCAGCGTCGCGCCGGCCTGGGCGTAAATCATCTCCGTGCCCACGAAGGCTGTCGCGTCAGGCAGGATGTCGATCCCGACCGGTGACGGCGCGATGAAGGGCAGGCTGACGAGGTTCACCACCGGAATCCGCCACGTCCGGTCCGCGAAAAAGTTTACGATCGGCCGGTTGTCGAGCTGATAGCCCCAGCCCTTGTTCTCCGTATCACCGATGATCGTGTGGAAACTATTCTGCACCAATTCGCCACCCGCATCCGGCCCGAGCACGCCGAGCTGAGCGCCAATCCGCGTTCGCGTGAGATCGGTGTCCTGGATCAACTGACCGGTAACGACGAGGACCGCAGCGTAAGGCCGATCGTGAGGATCCGGCGGCCTGATTTGCGTGTCGGACGGGGTGTAGAGCGACTGGCTAATATCGATGCTGACGCGCTGGTCGCCGACGCCCAGAACGGCATGGCCGGCATTGGCGAGGAAAGTTGGAACTAAACCGGTGGGGCCGGTCCAACCGGCCTGAATGCCGCTGGTGTAGTAACGGTCGGTATTGGCCACGGTGTCGTTTTCAACGCGAACGGTATAGATGCTGCCATCATCCGGTGCCGGCAGGCCCGGCAAGACGGGGCCGATTGCCTGGGCGCTTGCGCCCGTTGGCAGAAGCCCGACGATGACGGCAAAAGCGGCGGCGCCGATCGCCAAATTCCAGGCTAATAGAGGTGCAACAAACGGACGTCCCGTCATCTTGAGCCTTTCAGTCGAAGCGGTTCTCGAGGCGGTCTGCGTCAAGATCCACACAGAAAACCTGATGCTGATACTTTCACCGATCTTCAACCCGTTGCAATAGCTGTGTCCTGCGCTCTGTTCTGAACGGCGCGCAGGATGGCAACCCCCGCATCAGTGGCCCACAGACCCTCAGCCTCGATCGCGATCTTGCGGCGCCAGTTCGGCCTTTCCTTGTCCGTTCCGGGCAGGTTGACCGCAGCCGTTTCCCCCGCCAGATCGTCCGCCTGCACAAGGTCGAGCATGCAAGGCGTGGCCGCGACATAGGCATGGACCGCCGCCACCAACGCCGCGTCCAGCGGCGCGTCGACGTCATGGCCCGTCGCGAATCCGCCTTCCGCCAGCGCCGCCAGCAAATGGCCCTTTTCCATGCGCCGCTCCATCCGTGCCGCGACGGCGCCCGCTTCCGTGGACAGCCCAAGCGTGACCCGCTCGGCGATATCCGCGCCGAGCCACCAGCCCGCGAGCGTCGGCAAATCGTGGGTGGAAACACAGGCAGCGGCGAGGTTTGGATAGGCCGAGGGCGGCAAAAAGCGGTCGCCCCGCCGCTCGAACCAGAGCACGCGGTAGGAGAGCAACGCCCGCGCGGCCAAGGCTTCGCGGACACCATCCGGCACCGTGCCGAGATCCTCACCGACCACGATGCATTGGGCGGCCCGGCTTTCAAGCGTCGTGATGCCCAGCATGTCTTGCAACGGATAGGCGAGATAGGCGCCGTCCGTCGCGCGACCACCTTCGGGGATCAGGAACAGGCGATTGAGGGCCAGAACATGGTCGATCCGCAAGGCGCCCGCGTGACGCATATTGGCGCGCAAAAGCCCCGCGAAGCCGGCAAAACCCTCGGCCGCCATCGCCAAGGGATTGGGCGGCGGCAAGGACCAGTTCTGGCCCTCCATCGAAAAGGGATCGGGCGGCGCGCCGACCGAAACGCCGGTCATGAGCAGATCCTGCTCGGCCCAGGCCTCGGCACCATGAGGGGCCGTGCCGACCGCCAGATCCCGGTAGAAGCCGAGGCCGAGACCTGCTCGCCGGGTGCTGCCCGCCGCCGCCGCGAGTTGCTGATCGGCCACCCATTGCATGAAGCTGGAGAGGTGAACGGCACGCGATTCACGGGCGGCGAAGCCCGCCACCGCCGCGCCATCGGGCTTGCGCAGATCCTCCGGGAAGTCGCGCCAGGAGCCGTGCGGATAGGCGGCGCTGATCGCCTCGAAATTGGCGAAACTCGCCAGGGCCTCGCCCTTGTCCAGTTCGAAGGCCGCGAGTGCCAACCGCGCCGGATGATGCGGCGGCAGCGCGGTCATGGCCTGCGCGGCGGCACTCAGCACGCGACGTTTCGCCGCCCAGACAGCCGGGTAATCGACTGCGGCGGTCGCCCGGGCCGCCGTGAAGGCGGCCTCCTCGGTCGCGAGCGCGGCCCGCACCTGCGGCAGATCGCCGAGGTACGGCAGCGCCGTGACGTCCACGTAGATCGGATCAAGGAAGCGGCGGTCTGACGGCGAATAGGGGCTGGTGTATTTGCGGTCTTCCGGGAAAAGCGCGTGCAGCGGATTGAGGCCAATGATCGCGCCGCCCTTGGCGGCTGTCGCCGCACCGACCTGGGCGAGCGTCGTAAAGTCCCCAATGCCCTGATCGCCGGCCCGCCGCAGAGTATAGAGATGGGCGGCGAGGCCGAAGCGACGGTCACCAGCCATCAGTTCCGGCGGCAGGTAGCACCGGGCTGGCGCGATGATGAGTTGGCAGCGATAGACCGCGCCGCGATCCTCGCAGGTGATCAGGTGTCGGCCGCGTGGCTGCGGCGGCAGCACCACGCGGCGCACCGTCGCGGTGCGACCATCTGGCGCTGTGACGACGGCGAAGTCGCCGGTTTCGGGCGTCACCACCAAACGGTCCCGGCTGCCATCCTCGCGCAGGATCGACAGCACAATCGGCCGCGTCATCCGCCCCAGCGCAGGCCCAAGCGGAAGGCTGATCGGCTGCGCCTCCACCACCACAAGGCTGGGTGGCAGCGGTGCCAGCACCGTCTGCACGGATAGCTTGTGCAGACTCTCCTCGATATCGCCGGCGGTGCCGGCGGGCAGCTGCATCGCCGCCAGCAGCGCGCGCTTGCTATCGTCACTGACGAGGTGATTGGTGCCGGTAATGTCCCACCAGTCATGGGTGAGGCCGGCAGCCTCCGCCAAGCGCGCGAGCTTGGCCGAGGTATTGGTCGGCGGAGCCGATGTCCGCGCTTTGGCGATGGGCGCCGCCTCTTCGATGAACAGCAGCGCCGCTCGTGCCTGCACATCAATGGTGTCGTCGACGGCGGCGGTATCGCCGGTCGGATTCGCGCTATCGATGACACGACGCCAGTGGCGACCCACCCGCACCTCGGGCAGCGTCAGGGTAAAGCGCGCCCAGCCGGCATGCAGAACGACGAGGGCTCGGCTTTCGGGGGAAAGGCCGTCCGCCGGCCGATACAGATCGGCGATCAGGGTGCGGTTCTCGGGATTGGTCCAGTCGGAGACGGCCATCACCGCCGCATCGGGCCGACGCCAGGTCACGTCCGGGCGCAGGGTGCCATCAACGGCAGCGCCAGTCAGATGGAACAGGTCGGTCAGCACCGGGCAGGCCCGCCGCGCGGCGATCAGCCGGGTGGTGAAGGCCTCCAGGCCGGTGTCGCGCGCCGACCAATCGAGCCAGGAGACGGGCGTGTCCTGCGCATAGGCGTTGTTGTTGCCGCCCTGGCTGCGGCCAAGTTCATCCCCCGCCGCGAGCATGGGCGTGCCGCGCGACAGCAGCAGCGTCGTGAGCAGGGCACGGACATCGCCCTGCCGGCCGGCGAGCACGCCGGGCGCGTGGCTCGGCCCCTCGACGCCATGGTTCCAGGAATAATTGTCTTCGCTGCCGTCCCGGCCGTGCTCGCCATTCCCTTCATTATGCTTGGAGGCATAAGAGACGAGGTCCGCCAGGGGAAAGCCGTCATGGGCGGTGACGAAGTTGATGCTGCGGGAGGGTTGATGCGCCCCGGTGCCGAAAATGTCGGAGGAGCCGGCGAAGCGGGTCGCCACCTCCCCGATCAGGCCGGCATCGCCCCGCCAGAAGCGCCGCATGGTGTCGCGAAACCGGTCGTTCCACTCGCCCCAAGGCGGCGGGAAATGGCCAAGCTGATAGCCGCCGGGACCGATGTCCCAGGGCTCGGCGATCATGGTGAGATCGCGCAGCGTCGGATCCTGGGAAATGGCCTGAAGGAAGGGCGCGGCAGGCACGAACCCATTCGGCAGGCGCGCGACCGCCGCCGCCAGGTCGAACCGGAAGCCGGAAAAGCCGCCGCGCAAGGCCCAAAGACGCAGCGAATCCATGATCAGCCGCAAGACGATCGGGCGCTCAGCGGCCAGCGTATTGCCGCAGCCGGTGTCATTGACCATCACGGCGGGATTGCGGGGGTCGTGGCGATAATAGGTCGCGTGGTCGAGGCCGCGCAGCGACACGGTGGGACCCATGATGTCCCCCTCGCCGGTGTGATTATAGACGACGTCCAGCACCGCCGCGATGCCGGTGGCGCGCCAGGCATCGGTCGTGGCCCGGATCTCGGCGAAGCCACCCGGCGCGAGGCGCGGATCGGGCGCGCAATAGGCGACCGGATTATAGCCCCAGTAATTGGTCAGGCCGAGCGGCGGCAGGTGCCGCTCATCCAGCCAGGCCGCCGCTGGCATCACCTCCACCGTGCCGACACCCAGGTCGCGCACATAGGTCAGCAGCGCCGGCTCGGCGAGCGCCGCGAAGGTGCCCCGCTTGGCCTCCGGCACCGCGTCGCACAGCTTGGAGAAGCCGCGCACATGCATCTCGTAGACGACAGCGCCGTCGAGGCCGGCCATCGGCGCCGGCGGTGCGACGATGTAAGGCGGCTCGACGATGCCCTTGGGCATATGCGGTGCGCTGTCGGTCTGGTTGGGTGGCGCATAGGCCGCCGTGCCGGGCGGCCAGTCGAACATCGAAGGATGCAGCGTGAAGGGCCGATCGAGCAGCGTCGTATAGGGATCGATCAGCAGCTTGCTGTGATTGAAGCGATGTCCTGCCTCCGGCGCCCAGGGGCCGCTGGCGCGCAAGCCGTAGCGGGCACCCGCCTTCACTCCGGCGACATGACCATGGAAAATGTCATGCGTGCGGCCGGGCAAAAGCACGCGCCCGATCTCGACATCGCCGGTCTCGTCGAACAGGCAAATCTCGATGGCTGTGGCATTAGCGGAAAAGACGGCGACATTGATGCCGTCGCCGTCCAACGAGACGCCGAGCGGCTCAGGCCGCCCCGCCGACGCAGGCTCGTCAGTCACGCGACGCGGCCGGACGACAGGCGAATGGGTTCGGGCATCGTCAACTCGCGATAGAGTTCCGCATAAAGCCGGGCGGATCGCCGCCAGGAGACGTCGGTGCGCATGCCGTTGCGCTGGATGCGGCGCCACAAGGCCGGCTTCTTCCACAAGGCAGCCACGCGCAGCACGGTGGATTCCAGCATCTCGACCGAGGCCGGGGCGAACTGAAAGCCGGTCCCAATGCCTTCGGCCCGCGCCATCTCATTCGCATCGATGACGGTGTCGGACAGGCCGCCGACGCGGGCGACGACGGGCACGCAGCCGTAGCGCAGGGCATAGAGCTGCGTCAGGCCGCAGGGCTCGAAGCGGGACGGCAGCAGCAGCGCGTCCGCGCCCGCCTGCATCAGATGGCCGAGTTCCTCGTCATAGCCAATGACGCAGCCGACGCGGCCAGGATAGGCCGCCACGGCATCACGCACGGCGCGTTCCGTGGCGCGGTCGCCTTCTCCGATGATCGCGACCTGCGCCCCGGTGCCCAGGATCAGCGGCAGAGACTCGAGCAAGATGTCGATGCCCTTCTGCCAGGTCAGGCGGCTAATCAGGCCGAGCAGCAGCGTTTCGGTATCCTCGGGCAGACCCACGCGACGTTGCAGGCTGTGCTTGTTCAGGCGACGCGGCTTGATCGACAATCGGTCGAATTTGCCGGGAATGAGGCTGTCGGCCGAAGGGTCCCAAACGGTTTCATCGATGCCGTTCAAGATGCCCTGGAGATCGCCGATGCGGTCCCGCAGCAGGGCGCCCAGGCCCATGCCGCCCTCGATGGTGCAGATTTCCTCGGCATATTTGGGGGAGACGGTGGTGATACGGTCGGCAAATCGCAAACCGGCCTTCAGGAATCCGATGCCGCCGTAATACTCGATGCCGTCGATACCCATCGCATGGGGCGGCAGGCCGAGCCGTTCGAGGAATTCCGGCCCGTACTGACCCTGGAAGGCGAGGTTATGGATGGTCATGATGGTGGCCGCGCGCGGGCCGCCGTCAGAGCGATAATGCATATAGGCGGGCGTTAGCCCGGCCTGCCAATCATGCGCCTGCACCACGTCCGGCCGATAGGCTGGAACCTCCCCCAATCCCAAGGCCGCGCCCACCGCGCTGAGGGCGCCGAAGCGGATGGCGTTGTCAGGCCAATTCTCACCGTCCGGCCCGACGTAAGGGTTGCCGGGACGGTCATACAAATGCGGCGCCTCGATCACCAGCAGGTCGAGCGACCCAGCGGTCGCGCGCAGCAGGCGGGCGGGGCCGCCGAACAGGTCAGGAAAATGATGGATCGCCACGACGTCCTTGATCTTGGCGAGGACGGCGGGATAGCCCGGCACCAGCGTTGTGATGGCAATGCCCTCGGGCTTTAGGAATGCCGGAAGGGACCCGGCCACATCCGCAAGGCCGCCCGTCTTGATGAGGGGAAATATCTCGGAAACGACCGACAGTACCGCGATCGGCGTCACAGGCAGCACGTCATCGATAGGGAGATATTATTCTGGATCATATTCGAAATAAACTGTCCCGAGCGGCGGAATGGTAATCGAAGCGGAAGCGGGCAAGCCATGGCTCGGCACATCCTCTGCCCAGATATAGCCACTATTTCCGATATTGCCGCCCCCGAATTCCGCTGCATCGGTATTCAGAATCTCGCGCCACCGCCCGGCTTGCGGCAGGCCGATCCTGTACCCATGACGCACAACAGGGGTGAAATGGGCGACCACGGCGATCGGCGGCGGTGACTGGTCATCGCTGCCCCCCAAGCGCAACCACGCGAAGACCGACTGTGCGCTGTCATCGCCCACGATCCAGCGAAAGCCCTCAGGCTCGCAATCCCGCCGGTGCATGGCGAGATGGTGGCGATAGACATGGTTGAGGCGGCTGACGAGGCGTTTGACGCCCGCATGGAACGGCGTGTCGAGCAGCCACCAGTCGAGCGCGGCCTCGGCATTCCATTCCCGCGCCTGGGCGAATTCCTGGCCCATGAACAGCAGCTTCTTGCCGGGCTGGGCCCACATGAAGCCGTAATAGGCGCGCAGATTGGCGAAGCGCTGCCATTCGTCGCCCGGCATCTTGCCGAGGATCGAGCCTTTGCCATGCACCACTTCATCATGCGACAGCGGCAGCACGAAGTTTTCGGTATAGGCATAGACCTGCCCGAAGGTCATGCGGTTGTGGTGCCACTGCCGGTAGATCGGCTCCAGGGCCATGTAGTCCAGGGTGTCGTGCATCCACCCCATGTTCCATTTGAAGCCGAAGCCGAGGCCGCCGACATAGGTCGGCGCAGAAACGCCCGGCCAGGCGGTTGATTCCTCAGCGATCATCGTTGTGCCCGGATGGACCGAATAGGAAAGCTGGTTGACCCGGCGCAGGAAGGCGACCGATTCCCGGTTCTCGCGGGAGCCATCCTCATTGGGGATCCACTCGCCCGCTTTGCGCGAATAATCGAGGTAGAGCATCGAGGCCACGGCATCTACGCGCAGCCCATCGAGATGATAGACGTCGAACCAATACATGGCGTTCGACACCAGGGTGGCGGACACCTCATGCCGGCTGAAATTGTAGATTGCCGTGTTCCAATCGGGGTGAAAGCCCCGGCGCGGATCCTCGTGCTCATAGAGGGCGGTGCCGTCGAAGCGCGCCAGGCCATGAAGATCGGTCGGAAAATGCGCGGGCACCCAGTCCAGCAATACGCTGAGGCCGGCGCGATGGGCGAGGTCCATGAAGCGCGCGAAGCCGGCCGGATCGCCGAAGCGGCGCGTCGGCGCGAAGAGGCCGACGGGCTGATACCCCCAGGAAATGTCGAGGGGATGCTCGGTGATCGGCATCAGCTCGATATGAGTGAAGCCGAGGTCGCAGACATAGGGGATCAGCCGATCGGCAATCTCGTCATAGGTCAGGAATCGCCCGCCCTCCCCGCGCTGCCAGGAGCCGAGATGCACTTCATAGATGGACATCGGCTTGCGTCGGGGGTCGCCCTGGGCGCGGGCCGCGAGATGAGCGCCGTCATCCCAGACGAAATTGTCAACGCGCGCGGTGACGGAGGAATTGGCGGGCCGCATCTCCGCCGAGAAGCCGATCGGGTCGGCCTTGAGGGGCAGCAACTCGCCACCCGGCCCCACGATCTCATATTTATAGGCCGCACCTTCCCCCAATTCCGGTGCGAAAATCTCCCACACACCGACGCCGACGCGCTTGCGCATCTGGTGGCGCCGGCCGTCCCAACCGTTGAAATCGCCGACCACGGCGACGCGCTGGGCATTGGGCGCCCAGACGGCGAAATGGACGCCCGCGACGCCTTCATGGGTCAGTAAATGCGCGCCCAGCCGCTCATAGACGCGCTGATGGGTGCCTTCGGCGAGCAGATAATCGTCGAGCGGTCCAAGCACGGGCGCGAAGCGATAAGGATCGTAGATCTCCCACGCGCCGCCGCCATTGCGGGCCCGCAGCTTATAGAGGGCACCCAGTTCGAGATCCGGCACCAGCCCCTCGAAGAAGCCGTATTCGTGCTTCTTCGTCAGGCCTGCGAGGACATCGCCCCCAGTTGATAGGACATCAAGTGTGTCAGCATGCGGCACGAAGGCGCGCACCGCGATCCCGGCATCCGTCCTATGAACGCCGAGAATGCCGAAGGGATCGCCATGACGCGCGGCGATGATCGCGTTCATATCCGGCTCCGGCACGCGCCAATCATTGACGCGCCGAAGCCCTCTCTCCCCGGTGTGGCCTCTGCTTACCGATCCGGCCATGTGGGCACGTTCCATAGTTCAGTTGCGTATTCCCGGATGGCCCGGTCCGAGGAGAACCAGCCCATTCCGGCAGTGTTCAAAACGGCCGAGCGCCGCCACTCGGCGGGCTTGCGCCACTTCGCCGCCACGTCACGCTGACAGGCGTAATAGGCATCGAAATCCGCGCAGACCAGGAAGTAGTCGTGGTAGCGGATCGCCTGGATCAACTCGCGATACCGGCCCGGCTCGTCCGGGCTGAAATTGCCGTGCTCGACCGCGGTCAGAACCTCGGACAAGACAACTGATTTGGCGATGAAGTCCGAGGAATCAATCGTCTGCCGTCGCCGCGCATCCACCTCCGCCGCCGTCATTCCGAAGATGAACATATTGTCGTTGCCGACCCGTTCCAGCATTTCGACATTGGCGCCATCCAGCGTGCCGATCGTCAAAGCACCATTGAGGCCGAGCTTCATATTGCCGGTGCCCGACGCTTCCATACCGGCCGTGGAAATCTGCTCAGACAGATCGGCGGCCGGAATAATGACCTCCGCAAGGCTGACATTGTAGTTTGGCAGGAACACGACCTTCAGGGCGTCGCGCAGCGTAGGGTCGCTGTTGATGACGCGCGCCACATCATGCGCCAGCTTGATGATGAGCTTGGCGCGATGGTAGCTCGGCGCCGCCTTGCCTGCGAAGATCTTCACGCGCGGCGTCCAGTCCCGCATCGGCTGCGCGCGGATGGCGTTATAGAGCGCGATCGTCTCCAGAATGTTCAGCAACTGCCGCTTGTATTCATGGATGCGCTTGATCTGGATATCGAACATCGCACTGGGATCGAGGCGCACCTGAAGCTGGTCGCGCACCAACTTGGCCAAGGCCACCTTGTTGTCGGTCTTCACCAGGGCGAAGCGATCCTGGAACGCCGCATCATCGGCGAGCGGCTTGAGCTTGGTGAACATGGTCTCGTCGTCCAGGATCGTCGGGCCGACGGCATCGACCAGAAGCGCGGTCAGGGCGGGATTGCACTGATACAGCCACCGCCGAAAGGTGATCCCGTTCGTTTTATTATTGATGCGAGTGGGAAACATTTCATGGAACTCATGAAACACGGTCTGTTTCATGAGTTCGGTATGCAGCGCGGACACGCCGTTGATGCTGTGCGACCCGAGGAAGGCCAAATGGCCCATGCGCACGCGGCGGCCATGGGTTTCATCGACCAGCGATAGCGTCGATAGCAACGCCGTATCCTCGGGGTGCTTCTGCTTCACATTGTCCAGATGCATCACGTTGATCATGTAAATGATCTGCATATGGCGGGGCAGCAGCCGCTCCATCAGCGATACCGGCCAGCTCTCCAATGCCTCAGGCAGCAAGGTGTGGTTGGTGTAGCAGAAGGTGCGGTTGACGATGTCCCAGGCGGCTTCCCACGGCTTGTTGTGAATATCGACGAGGATGCGCATCAGCTCGACCACGGCGATGGACGGATGGGTGTCGTTGAGCTGGATCGCCGCCTTATCCGGCAAACTGTCCAGATCGCCGAAGGATTTCATGTGGCGGCGAACCATGTCCTGCAAGGACGCCGCGACGAAGAAATATTCCTGCCGCAGGCGCAGCTCCTGCCCGGCCGGCGTCTCATCACTCGGGTAGAGCACGCGGGAAATGGCTTCCACGCGCGCGCGCTCACTGATCGCGCCGACATGGTCGCCGAGGTTGAAGGCATCGAGGCGAATGGGATCGATCGCCCGCGCGGACCACAGGCGCAGCGTGTTCACATGCCGCCCGTGCCAGCCGACGATCGGGATGTCATAGGCGATGGCGGAGACGCGCTCGGCGGGGTGCCACACGTATTGGACCATCGAATCCGACTGATCCACGGAATCGACCGCGCCGCCGAAACCGATGTCATACGTGATCTCGGCACGCTCGAACTGCCATGGGTTCGCGAGGGCGAGCCAGTCTTCCGGATATTCTTGTTGAAACCCGTTTTTGACGATCTGGCGGAACAACCCATGGTCGTAGCGGATGCCATAGCCGAAGGCCGGGATCGCGAGGCTCGACATGCTTTCGAGGTAGCAGGCCGCGAGCCGGCCGAGGCCGCCATTGCCGAGCGCTGCATCCGGCTCCATCGCGCGGATGGCGTTGAAATCGACCCCGAGTTCGTCGAGCGCGAGCTTCGCGACCTCATACAGGCCGAGGTTGGAGAGATCGTCCCGCAACTGGCGGCCGATGAGGAATTCGAGGGACATGTAATAGACGCGCTTGGCGCCGGAGGCATACGCCTTATCGGTGCTGCGATGCCAGCCATCGACCACCCGATCGCGCACGGCGAGGGCGACGGACACATACCAATCACGGTTATTGGCGGCGATCCGGTTTTTGCCGACCTGATAGTAGAGCTTGCGCAGGATGCTCTCGCGCATGGCGACCACTTCGCGCGCCTGAGCCGCTGCCGGACTCTCATCCTCGGGCACGGTCACCTCGGTTCCTGGGGTCGGCACGGGTTCATCTTCGAGCATCGTGGACTCTCCTCATGATACGTCAGCCCTGGAGCCGGTCCGGTGCGACGGTCGGCAACCGGGCGCGGCGGTCGCCGGTCATTTTGTTCGCTGACGATCGCCAAGACCGCAGCTTGCGCACGATAGCGCGATATTAAAAGGGGCTTTTGCTGCGGTTGCGTGATGATGCGCGTTCATCGATGCGAAGGGCGCCTGGATCATGGGCGTCGTGCCCCCAGATATGGCGTGCGTGGGTTTCTCCGCGTTCATCGAGCAAGCAGCGAGTGTCCGCCCATGGCCGTGCCCTTCCTGGCGACCTACCGGTTTCAATTCCACAAGGACTTCACGTTCAAGGACGCCGAGGCGCAGGTGCCCTACCTCGCCAAGCTCGGCATCAGCCATCTCTACGCCTCGCCCATCCTGACGTCGCGCGCCGGCTCGACCCATGGCTATGACGGCACCGACCCCAGCGTCATCGATCCGGAACTCGGTGGAGAAGACGGCTTCCGCTCCCTCGCGGAGGCCTGCCGCGCCGCCGGCCTGGGCGTCATCATCGATATCGTGCCCAACCATCTCGCGGTCGACAGCACCAATCCGCTGTGGATGGAGGCATTGGAATTCGGCGCCTCCGGTCCCGCCGGGGCGGTCTTCGACATCGACTGGGCGAAGGGACCGGTGATCATCCCGACGCTCGGCCAGACCATGCCGGCGGCCCTCGCGGCCGGAGAGATCACGCTCAAGGCGGATTGGGAGCAAGGGCGTCTGCTGGCCGCCTATTTTGACAATACCTGGCCACTCCGCCCCGACAGCGTCGCGGCGGTACTGCAAGTGGCGGACGCCGCCGATGAGGGCACGCTGCATGGCCTTGCGCAGCGTTGGCAACGCCTCGGCGAAAGCCGCACCCTGACGCAGGCGGAAGTCCAGGCGGCCCGCCAAGGGTTGAAGGCCGTTGGCGAGAAACATCGCGCCCTGATCGAGGCGGCGCTCGCCCGCATGGACATCGGCGCCATCCTGCGACGGCAGCATTGGCGCGCGGTGAATTGGCGCGCCGAGAGCGACCGACTGACCTATCGCCGCTTCTTCAACATCACCGGCCTGGTCGGCGTGCGCGTCGAGGATCCGGCCGTCTTCGACCTCATCCACGCCGTGCCCTTCAAGCTGCTGCGCGAAGGGCTGATCGACGGGCTGCGGGTCGATCACGTCGATGGCCTCGCCGATCCCACCGCCTATTGCGCCCGGCTGCGGAAAGAGGCGGGTCCGCATGCGATTCTGCTCGTCGAGAAGATTCTGGAGCGGGATGAGCCACTGCGGCCTTGGCCGATCACCGGCACCACAGGTTATGAGCGATTGAACGATATCAATGGTCTGTTCGTGGACGCTGCCGGCTGGCGCGCCCTCGATGCCTATCTGGTGGAGAAGCGCATCCTCGCCCGCGACCAGGAAAGCCGCCTCGCAGCCGCGAAATCCTTCATGCTGCGGTCGAGTTTTCTGGGCGAAGTCGAGAAGCTGACCGAACTCGCCGTTGCCATGACGGAGCATGATCTGTCGGGCGCCGAATTCGGTCCGGCGACGCTGCGGGAAGCGACGCTAGCCTTGCTCATTCGCTTCACCGCCTATCGCAGCTATGGACCGGACAGCGAGACCGACACGGCCGATCGTGCGCTGTGGCAAACGGCATTGGACCGCGTGAAGGCCGGGGCCAACCCCTGGATCGCCGAGGCAGCGGCCTATCTGGTGCAGAAGCTCGCGGTGGTCGTGCCCGGCTCGCCGGCGAATGAGTATATGCGCCGCTTCCAGCAACTCAGCGGCCCGGCGATGGCCAAGGGGCTGGAAGACACGGAATTCTACCGCAGCGTGGCGCTGACATCGGTCAATGAAGTCGGCGGCGACCTTACCCATCCCTGGCGCGATGCGGCCGAGTTCCACGCCATCTATACGGAGCGCGCGCAGGCGAAGAAGCAGGACCTCATCCCGCTTGCGACGCATGACACCAAACGCGGTCCCGACACGCGGGCGCGAATCAATGCCCTGTCGCATCATGCGGAGGATTGGGCATCCCGATTTGAGACTTGGCACGCGATGAATGCGCCGCTGCGGGCGGATGACGAACCGGATGCGATCGATGAGTGGCTGATCTACCAGACGCTCATCGGCACCTGGCCGATCACCACCGAGCGGATGAGCGAATACCTCACCAAGGCAATGCGCGAAGCGAAGCGCAACAGCTTCTGGGACAATCCCAACGAGACTTACGAAGCAGCCGTGCAGGAGTTTGCACGCGCCCTGATCGAAGACTCCAGCGCCTCCGCGTTCCGCGCAGAGCTTTCGACCCTTGTCGAAAGCATCGGGCCTTGGGCGCAGATCGCGTCGATTGCCGCCACCATTCTGCAAATCACGCTGCCTGGCGTGCCCGATATCTATCAGGGGACCGAGTTCTGGGATTTCAGCCTCGTCGATCCTGACAACCGCCGCCCGGTCGATTACGCCGTGCGCCGCGCCATTCTAGACCACGAGGTGAAGCCCGAATTGAAGACGGACGATGCAGGCTCAGCCAAGCTGATCGTCACGCATCGTCTTCTGGCCTTGCGACAGGACAAGAAGGCCGTGTTCGAGGGCGGCGACTATACGCCGCTCGATGTCGGCGCAGGCTGGCTCGGCTTCTCCCGTCGCTCGGGGACCGAGATGCTGACCGTCGCCGTGCCGACACGGCCGCCGGCGGGATCAGCGCCGATCCTGACGGGCCTCGGCACCTGGCGGGATGTGCTGACCGGCGAAGCCGGCCAGGGCACGCCGCGCATGGATGCGGCCTGGCCGTTCATCGTCGCGGTGACGACCGCGACCTGAAGCCCATCCGCCCACGCCGCACGCCATGGCGGAAATGGGCGGAGACACGGGCGATGGTGCCGAGCACCGTCGCCGCGGTGCCGCTCATGCTGAGCTGAAAGCCCTTCTTGTGATCTGTCTTGCGCAAGCGGGTGATTTCCTCCGGCGTCGCCATCGACGGCACGAACACGATCCGCTCGGGCCCGAGGTTCAGCGGCGCATCCGGCGCCAGAGCCGGCAGTAGCGATGGCGCCGCCGCGACCCGCGCGGTCAGCGGCGGGCCGAGGTCGAACAGCTCCTGCACGGTCTTGATGATCGTCGTGTGATCGAAGGGCGCCCCATCCTCGGGCGGGCGGAGGATGCTTCCGGCCGGGATGAGCGGTGAGACGATCACTGCCGGCACACGGCAGCCGAAGCGGTTGAAGGTGAAGCCGTCCCCATAAGGGCCGCCGGGCGGTGTCGCGGCTGGCGGCGGCACATGATCATAAGTGCCGCCATGCTCGTCATAGACGATGATGAGCAGCGTCTTGTCCCAGTTCGGGCCGGCCCGCAGCGCGTTGTAGGTGTCGGCGATAAGCTGCTCGGCATGGATGATATTGGTGGGCGGATGCTGATCGTTCGGCACCTTGGCGCGAAAGGTACTGACGAAGTAGCGCGGCTCGATGAAGCTGTAGGACGGCAGATCGCCCCTCGCCACGTCCTGCGCGAACTCATGCTCGAACAGCCGGAAGCTCGGCGTCGGCAGGCGCTTCCATAGATCGGCGAGCAGCGTCGTATTCGGCAGATCGTGGAAATAGACCGCCCAATCCGCACCTTTGTCCGTCATGCGGTCGAAAAGGCTCGGCATCCGGTAGGGGAAGTGCGGCGGATCGTTGTTGACGTATCCGCCCGCCGTGCCGGTATGGGTGAAGAAGCGGTTGGGCCAGGTCTGGCAGGGCGCGGAGGCGAACCAGCGGTCCGAGACGCCGAAGGCTTTGGCCAATTGGCTCAAGACCGGCACTTGCTCGGGTGAGAAGCAATGCATGATGGTCCCGGGCACCGGCACCGCATCATCGGGGCTGCGCGGCTGGCGCATATAGTTATCAACGAAGCCGTCCATTGTCGGCACGCCGCGTCCCTGCCCGTCAGGCGTCATGCCGGTCGCGCCGAAGAACTGTGCCTCCATGTCATGGAACAGCTCGCCAGGATCGGGGTCGGGTCCACTGGCCGTGGCGCGGCTTAATCCCGGGTCGTTCCAGACCGGGATCATCGTCACCGTGCCGTCATGATGCCAGGGATTGGCCTCCTGCCCCGTCAGCCCGTCGAAATCGGGCCGGTCCGGATAGAGCCAGCCCAGCATGGAATCGAAGGACCGGTTTTCGAGCATGAGGACGACGACATGATCGATCAGCGGCATCGTTGATCCTCAAAACCACAACGTCATGGTCTGCGGAGGCAGACCATCCACGTCTTCCTTGCGGGACGAAGGCAAGTCGTGGATGGCACGCCTTCGCGTGCCATGACGAGAGACGTGAAGACGACTCAACCCAAAGTGATCGTCTCTAGCCCAAAACCTGCCGATACATCGACGCGTATCGCGCAGCCGAACGCGCCCAACCCACCTCGCCGGTCATCGCGGCACGCTGCATCCGTGCCCAGGTTGGCCGATCGCGCCAGGTCGTCGCCACCCACGCGATGACACGATCGAGCGAGGCGGCATCAGGCGCCGCCATCTGGAATCCGGTCGCGACCCCCGCCGACAAAGCCGCCTCATTGGCGTCGATGACCGTATCCGCCAGGCCGCCGACGCGGGTCACGACCGGCAGGCATCCGTAATGCATGGCGCACAGCTGCGTCAGGCCGCAGGGCTCGAAGCGCGACGGGATCAGCAGCGCATCCGCCCCGGCATAGATCAGATGGGCGAGCGCCTCGTCATAGCCGAGCAGCAACCCCATCGCGATCGGCCGGGCCGCCGCCTGAATGGCACGTTCCAACTCCGGCTGACCGGCACCCAGAATGACCAGGGACGCGCCGTGCCGGGCCATTGTAGGCAGACTGCCAGGCAAAAGGTCCATCCCCTTTTGCCCGGTCAGCCGGCTGACGATGCCGAACAATAAAGCCGCCGGGTCGAGGCCGAATCGCTCGCAGAGGGCGATCTTGTTGGCGGTGCGCCGTGCCATGGTTTCCGTGCCGAAGGTGCGCGGGATCACGCCATCGGTCGCTGGATTCCACACATCGGTGTCGATGCCGTTGAGAATACCGATGAGATTTGTGCCGCGTGCCCGCAATACACCGTCTAGACCCATGCCCCCGGCAGGCGTGCAGATTTCCTGCGCATAGCTTGGGGAAACGGTCGTCACACGATCGGACAGCAACAGCCCTGCCTTGAGGAAGCTGATGCCGCCGTAAAACTCGACAGCCTCCGGCGTGTAGGACTCCCAGGGCAGGCCGAGGCTGGGTAGAAGATCGGTCGAAAAGCGACCCTGGAAGGCCAGGTTATGGACGGTGATGACGGAAGGCGGCGCAGTGCCGCCGCTGGTCCAGCCATCGCCGTAGCGCAGATAGGCCGGCAGCAACCCGGCCTGCCAGTCATGCGCATGCACGACATCGGGCCGCCAATCGCCCAGCAGCCCGCGCCCGATCGCCGCACCGACGCGCGCCAAAGCGGCAAAGCGCAGCGCGTTATCGGGCCAGTCCTGGCCGTTCGGCATGGTGTAGGGATTGCCGGCACGACCGAAGAGATGCGGCGCATCGATGGCCAAGACCGCCGCCGTGCCGACGCCGCCGAAGACGATGGTGGCGGGACCGCCGAACAGATCGTCGATCCGGTGTACAACGGCGGGAGCATGTAAGCCTGCCAACACCGCCGGATAGCCGGGCAGCAGCGTCGTGACCGTCACATTCTCGGCGGCCAATGCCGACGGCAGCGCACCCACGACATCCGCCAATCCCCCGGTCTTGATCAGGGGATAGAATTCGGACGCAACCGCCAGGACGCGCTCACCGCTCATAGCTTGAGCGCGTCTATCATCGGCTGAGTGACCAGGCAGATACCGCCTTCCGATCGCCGGAAGCGCTTGGCGTCGAACTCCGGATCCTCGCCGATCACCAGACCCTCGGGGATCTGCACGCCCGCGTCGATGATGCAGTTCGTGAGATGCGCGTTCCGCGCGATATTCGCGTACGGCAGCACAACCGAGCCTTCCACCGTCGAGAAGGAATTGGCCCGCACACCGGTGAAGAGCAGCGACCGACGCACCCGCGAACCCGACACGATGCAACCGCCCGACACCAGGGAGGCGACCGCCTCACCCCGCCGGCTCGACACGTCATGCACAAACTTGGCCGGCGGCGTCAGCTCGGCATAGGTCCAGATCGGCCAGTTGGAATCGTAAAGATCGAGAGGCGGCACGACATCCGTGAGATCGATATTGGCCTGCCAATAGGCATCGAGCGTGCCGACATCGCGCCAATAGGTTTGCGCCTGCGCATCCGACTTCACGCAGGAGTCCGTGAACCGATGGCAGAAGGCGCGGCCATGTTCGACAAGATAGGGAATGATGTCCTTACCAAAGTCGCGGCTGGAATTGGGGTCCGCCTCGTCTCGGCGCAGCTGGTCGAACAAGAACTGCGTGCGAAAGACATAGATGCCCATGCTCGCGAAACTGACATCCGGGTTGCCCGGCATGGTCGGCGGGTCTTTCGGCTTTTCCAGGAAGGAAATAATTCGATCCCCATCGCCTACGCCGACCACGCCGAAACCGGACGCTTCCACCTTCGGCACTTCCAGGCAGGCGACCGTCACGTCCGCGTTGTTGTCCTCATGCTGTTGCAGCATGAGCTCGTAATCCATCTTATAGACGTGGTCGCCCGCGAGAATGACCAGATGCTCCGGCCGATAGCTTTCGATAATGTCGATGTTCTGGAACACGGCATCGGCGGTGCCCGCATACCATTGCGTTTCACTCACGCGCTGGCTGGCGGGCAGGATATCGAAGCTCTCGTTTCGCTCAGGTCGCAGAAAGTCCCAACCGCGCTGCATATGGCGGATCAGGCTATGGGCCTTGTATTGGGTTGCCACCGCAATGCGGCGGATGCCCGAGTTCAAAGCATTGGACAGGGCGAAATCGATGATGCGGGATTTGCAGCCGAAATAGACGGCGGGTTTCGCACGTCGGTCGGTCATTTCCATCAATCGGCTACCGCGACCGCCTGCCAGGACATAGGCCATGGCGGTGCGCGACAGGGGTGAAATCGGCCTCAGTTTATCGTTCATTATTGGGCCTCCCTTTAGAAGATCGTAGCCTGAGCGTATTGGGAACAGAAGACCGAATTCGCCTTCTTATCCTCGCTTTTTATGGCTCAGGCGGTTGTCGCGTGCGTCTCAGAATTGTGGTGTCATAGCCGAGCGACCGCGCGCGGCCGATCAGGCTTTCGGCGAGCGCCGCCCCAGGCACTGGGTCGCGCGTCAAGATCCACAGATACATCCCTGTGGGCTCACCGATGATCGACCACGCATAGTCATCGGCATGGTCCAAAACCCAGTAATTGCCGATATAGAATGGGCCGAAAAAGGCGATCTTGAGTTTCGCGCCTTGCGTATTGGGAACCACCTTACCGCGTGCCCGCGCCCAGCGCAGGCGCCCATTCCGCGCACCTCGGCGCCAGGTGTTGATGACGCTCAATCGGCCGTCCGGCATCAGACGATACTCGGCGGTGACCGCTTCGCACCCGCGCTCGAACCAGGTCTCGTATCGCGCGAATTCGTACCACAAGCCGAGATAGCGCGGCATCTCGACCGCTTTCGCGGGTTCCGGCACATGCTGATTGCCGACGGGCCTGCGTGGCCGGCGGCCGAAGACGCTCAGGCCCGCCACAAGCAGTGCCAGAGCGGCAACGCCGAGATGCGGAGGCCTGCGCTGCTGGGTACGGGGCGGTTTTGCAGCGTTCATCAAACTATGATGGGTGCTGCCGGCCGCACTGTCGATGATCAAGCGACACAATCCGCCGATCCGCTCGCGGCGTCTTGATGGCGATCCGATCAGGCCGCGCCATAGCGCGCCCATAGCAACCGCGCGGAATCGCCGTCGATGATCAGTCCCCGGATCAAGCCGCTGCGCAGCACACCGTTGATGGCGTCCACCTTCTCCAACCCGCCGCTCAGCAGCACGACATCGCGCCCCCGCACATCCTCGATCTCAACGGCCAGGGTGCGGCGATTGAGGCTGTGGGAAATGCGCTGACCGTCCGCTGAGAAGAGCTTGCCGAGCGAGTCGCCAACCGCGCCGGCGGCCCGCGCGCTCTGTAATTCCTCGGCGGAGATCATATTCTGCGTCCGAATGGAGGCGCCTTCCGTCAATTCGCCGATGCTGACCAGATAGAGCGTCGCGCTATGGGCCAAAGCGAGCGGCGCCGCGACACTGCGCTGGGACATCAGCACGTCCCTATCCGCTTCCGTATCGGCGATGAAGGGCACGGGCAGGAAATGCCCTTCCCCGCCCGTCCGCGCGGCCAGCGCCTGCACCACTTCAAACGGGTTGGAGGCGGAGTTGCGCGTCAGCGACCCCATGAGGGAGACGAAGCGCGCTTCCGGATTGCGGACCCCGGCGAGTTGAAGCGCCACCTGCTCCACCGTGCGGCCCCAACTCACCCCGATGGTGATCGGCCCCTGAGACAGTTTGCCGCGCAGGAAATTCGCCCCCGCGCTGCCCACGGCACGTCGGCTGATCAGGCTTTGGGCCGCCGCGACCAAGGGATCCGCCGTCTCTCCAAACCCGATGGCCGGCGTCGCGAGGCAGAAATCAAGGCCATACTCTTTGGCGATGGCCTGCTCGGCCGCCAGTTCCCGTGCGCTCTCGTGCTGGATGGTAATGCTGACGAGGCCCTTTTCCCGCGCTTCGGCCAGCAACCGGTTCACCCGGGTGCGATGCAGGCCGAGGCGCGCCGCCGTCTCCTCCTGGTTGAAGCCGCCCATGTAATAGAGCCAGGCGGTGCGGACGATGAGGGCATCATCCGATTCATGCGACATATTGAGATTGAGGGGAGCAGATCGTTGGGGCGCGGCCTTCATTCCCTATGCATCGCAAGAGTCGCGGCGGACGGCAACTGTGCGGGTAATATCACAAAGGCATGAGAGGTTCGCCCAGGCCTTCATCCGGCCACGACTCAGGCGTGAGTTCATGCTCGTCATAGCGCAGCAGGCTGAGGTAGTGGGCCTCGGCATCCTCCAGAAAGACGTCCCGCGACAGCGCATCCACCAGCCGCCGCACGCCGAACTTGAGGCCGCTGATGGAGGCACCGGACAGGCCCATGCTGGGCGTCGCGCCGAAGGTGAAGTTGTGCAGATTGGCGAGGGCGGGCGCCGCGCCCGGCTCCCGCTCGGTGAAGGCAAAGCTGCGGGCGAGATAGGGGTAGGAGCCGAGGGTAGCGTCTTCCTCCCCCTCGGGCGGGGTAAAGCGGTCCCGCCAAAGCGCGATATGGGGCGCGAAGGCCGCGAGTTCCGGACGGCGCGCGGGGTCGAGCACAAAACCGGCGCCGATGATGACATAGTCGAAAGCAAGCTCCCCGCCCGGAATCGCGATGCGGATCTCGTCCCCCTCCATGCGCGCGCCTTCCCAGGGCGTGCCGGGATGGGCGGAGAACTGGCCGAAGGCGGCGCAGCGAGCGACCGTGTCTGCCGGCGGCGGCTGGTTCATGGTGAAGATGTGCCGCATGAAGCGCCAGCGCATGAGGTCCGGCAGATCCGCGAATTGGCCGAGGAAGCCCGCCGATTCCATCCAGCGATAGGGGTTCACGCGCGGCAGGCGCTTGCGGCGCACGCAAAGCTGCACCCGCGCCGCCCCGGCTTCGAGGGCGGTCGCCGCATTGTCGAAGGCGGATGCCCCTGCGCCGAGCACGCCGACGCGCTTGCCCGCGAGGGCCGCGAAGTCGATCGCCTCGGAGGTATGGCCCCAGCGTGCGCGAGGCAAATTCTTCTCGATAAACTCCGGGATATGCCAGGCGCCGCTGCCGGAAATACCCGTCGCCAGGACGATCTTGCGGGCGAGCAGCACATCGCCCCCAGCCGTGGTCGCGGCCAGCAGCGAGCCATGCGGCTCGATCGCCACAATGGCGGTGTTGTTGCGCACCGGCAGGTCAAGCACTTGGCGATACCAATCGAGGTATTCCTGCCAGACACCACGCGGGATTTTGCCCAGGCCCTGCCAGGCAGTGGCACCATGGCGTGCCTCATACCAAGCCCGGGGCGTCAGGCTCGCGACGCCAAGATCGGGCCCAGATACATGCTTGGGCGTGCGCAGCGTGATCATGCGCGCGAAGGTTGTCCAGACACCTTCCTGGCCACGCGCGGCCGTATCGACCACCAGGATATTGGTGATCTTCTCGCGCAAAAGGGCGAAAGCAGTGGAAAGACCGCCCTGCCCGGCGCCGATGATCAGCACATCCAGCACCGGCGCGCCGTTATGCTGGCGCTCCGGCACCCAGGGGTGCGCCGGATAATCCAGACAAACCAGGTCCGCGCGGACCCGCGCTTCGAGATCCGCGAGAGTGTTCATGGGGCGATGTTGCCTCAGGTCAGTTTGCCGAGCAAAGCGAAAAGGCGCTTCGCCTCTGCTGCGGTCAGCGGCGCCATGGTTTCCCGGCTGACCGCCATGGCGGGACCGAGGTTACGGAGCGTCATGTCGCGACCCGCTTCGGTGAGGTCCACCATCAGCTTCCGCCGGTCGGCCTCATCGCGCAGCCGCGCGGCGAGACCGCGCGCCACCAGGCGATCGACCGTGCCTTTCACCGTCGCGGCATCCATCGACACCGCACGTCCCAGTGCCGTTTGTGACGTGGCGCCGATCTGGCGCAGCTTGGCGAGCACGGCCCATTGCATCGGCGTCAGCCCGTCCCCCATCACGGTCGCGAAGATCGTGGTATGGCGCTGCGTCACCTGGCGCAGCAGAAAGCCGATCTGCTCGTCCAACACATACTCGGTCATGGAATGGCTACCGCAACCCGTCCTGCCCGATGATGTCTGCGGTGGCCAGGCCGCCGACGCGGGCCGCGGGCCGACCGCTCTCGGTCAGCACCACCACCACGAGGATTTCGTTCGGGCGCGGTGCGTCTGCGACGCGGATTTCCATCGCGTCGAAATGGCTGCGCACGAAGGCGGCGTTGCGATGGCCGAGCGGCACATCGATGGGCGCGCCCATCGTCGCGCGTTTCTTGGCGGACGGCACCAGCGCCGCGCCACCGCCAATGACCGCGCGCATCGGCGCACCGAGTTTGGGATGCAGGATCGCAGCCGCATGCTCGATCTCACCGCCTTCACCCACAATCGCCGCTTTGCCGAAGCTTTCGACATGCTCTGTGCCAAGTGCTTGCAGAGCACGTTGCGTGAGGAGGGCGCCTAGTTCGGCGCCGATTTCGGTCAGTGCCGAGAGGTCTTTCTCGTAGCGGCCGGCAAAGGGATTCGCGATGACGGCGATGGCCGCCGCACGGCGGGTTGGCGGCGAAACCGGCTCACCCATCTCCTCGACGATCTCATCCGTGATGGTGACGAGCTTACGGAAGTTCATCTCAAGCCATCCTCGCCCTTAATGGCATCAGCTGCGAGACCGCCGACACGGGCATGAATCCGCGCGCCTGTCGTCATCACCAGAACCAGCGCCAATTCATCGGCGCGCGGGCCATCCGGCACGCCGACTTCCATGGCGTCGAAATGGCTGCGGACATAGGAGGCGTTGATGTGGGTGACAGGAATGTCGAGCCGCGCGCCGGGACCACCGACCTTCTTGGCGGAGGCCACGATGGCCTTCGCATCGCCCAAAACCGCGCGCATGGCATAGCCGCCGGGCACATGCCACAGCGCGCCATGCTCCAATTCGCCAGCCGCACCGACGATGGCGCCCTTGCCGTAGCCCTGCACCACGGCGGGATCACCACCCAGCGCCGCGACCAGCGCCTTTGCCATATCAATACCGAGTGGTTCGAGGGTTTTCATGAAGAACGCGATGTCCTCAACATAGCGGCCGGCGAAGGGATTCTTGATGACGCTGATGGCGGCGGCGCGCTTCAGCGGCACGGTGGCGACGGGGCCGCCTTCGTGGAAGATTTCCTCGACGATCAGCAGACGTTTGCGAAGTTCGATGTCAGGCATGGACGTGTTCCCGTTCGATAATGGCAGTAACGCCTTGGAGATGCAGTGCCGCCGAGACGATGAGGCGGTCTTGGAGCAGATCCTCGGCGCGACGGCGGCCACGCGCCAGGGCGGTTTCGATCTCGTCCGGCGACAGCGGCGGAACGTCGCGGGTGACGAGACGATCGCCGAGGTCACTATCGGGTTGGATATCGCGGGCGGCGCGGCGGATGATACCGGGATGATTGGGCAGATCGACGGCATTGGCGATGACCGTTGCCGCCGCGTCGGCCTCGGCGGCCGTGTGCGCCAGAACCGTCACCGCATCGGCGATGCCGAGGGAAAAGCTGCGCCCGTGACACCCGCTGGTGGCGAGGCCCCGCGCGGCATCCTTGTGGTCGATGACAAGACGACCGAAGAGTTCGGTCGTGCCGAGTTCAGGCTTCGCGACCATGCCGATACGCATCTGCTGGCCGGGCGCGAGATGAAGGGCGATGTCGCCGCCATTATTGACCGCCGCACGCGTGAGTGGCGCCGCGTGAGTCATGGCGGCGAGAATCGCCTCCGCCACCGCGCCCGCCACCGCCGCCATAGGCGTGATGAAGCCGTACCGCGCCAGAGGTTCAACGGCGGCGCGCATGGTGCGGGCAATCTCGCCACGCGGCTGGGGCGCATGGGAAGCACGTAGAAGATGCAGTTCCTCGCAGAGTGCATCGAGGACCGTCGCGAAATGTGTCGTGGCCGCGCGATAGGCCGTATCCACATCGCCCTCGGCGAAGACGATGAGATCGATTGGGCCGTCTTGCAGATGCAGCCGCCCATTCGGCAGGATGCACGCGGTTGCTCTCACAACGGCGCCCATGGCCAAGGGTTTTCCGCTGCCCCCGTGACCCGGCGATGCGGCGCATTCGGATCGAGCGAGGCCAAGGGCCGCACGTGATCCATGTAGCCGCCCATGGCCTTGTAGTCCGCCAGGGGCATGGTGAATTCGATCGGCGCCACCAGGGCGGGCGTCGGCACATAGCCGAAGGCATTCTCCGGCAGTTTTGTCACATCCACCATGAAGGTGATTCCGCCGCCGGGCCAAAGATAAACCGGCGCCCCACCACTGGTGAGGCGCGTGACACCCGTCGCCACGGCGCGTGTCAACCGCACGGGATTATCCGTCACACCCGCCCGCAGCGATCCGCCGGCGCCAGCGATAAACAGCACGCTGCATAGCGCAGGCTCGCAATTCTCTGATATCCGCGCAACGGAGTCCTGAACCACCGGCGGCAATGGCATCGCCACTGGTCGCAGGGCCTCGTCCAACTCGTAATAGGCTGAATGCTCGCCGGTTGTGCTCACCATGAGCATGCGCAACCCGGGCCGCCCATGTTTCGCATCGAAAGGATCGAGGATAGACAGCGGATCGGTGATATCCGTGCCGCCCCAGCCGGTACCGGGATGCGCCACCTGGAAATAGCGGCCGGGCGTGGAGCGGCGACCGCGCATGCGAATGCCCGTGGGCGGAATATCCAGCAGCTTGCCGGCCTGATGCTCTGACAAGACGCCGGTGATGTGGTCGTCCACGACCACGACTTCATCGACCTTGCCCAGCCATTGCGGCGCGAAGATGCCGATGGTGGCCGAACCGCAGCCGACACGCATGCGATCTTCCCGCACGCCATTCACCACGGGGGCATGCCCAGCCTGGACAATCACCGTCGCGCCATCATCGATGGTGAGTTGGACGGGCTTGCCGTTGGACAGATCCATCAGCGTCTCACAGGTGACGCGGCCTTCCTTCTTGCCGCCACCGGTCAGATGCCCGACACCGCCGAGGGACAGCATCTGCGACCCGTATTCGGCGGTGGTGACATGGCCGACGGGTTCGCCCTGCGCGCGGATGACGGACCGCTCCGCCCCCAGATGCCGGTCGGTGTCGATCTTCACCTTGACACCGCAATAACTGAAGATGCCCTCGGTCACGACGGTCACCATATCCACGCCATCGACTTCGGTGGAAACGATGAAGGGCGCCGGCTTATAGTCCGGATAGGTTGTTCCGGCACCGATGGCGGTGATGAAGGTATCGGCGCCGCGCACAATGCGACCGTCCCAGGCGGCATCGCCCTGGAAGGTCACCAGCGCACCGCCCTGGCCGATCACACGGTCGAGCAGCACAAGAGGATCGACACGCACCAACTCGCCAGCTGCATTGGCGTAGCGGTCACAAGCGCCGGTGAGGCCGGGTCGGATATTGCACATGACCGGACAAGCATCGCAACGCACGTTGCCCGGTGGAATAACGACGTCGAGCGGTGGCGCGATGGTGTCTGACATGATGGTTCCCTAAGAACCCAGATGTGAAGAACGAAGTCTGGCGACGGTCTGTTCCAGCGCCGTCCAGGCCGGCTTGCCTGGCGCGTATTGGCGGCGCAGGAAACCGGCGAGGTCGGCGACCTGCGCATCGTTCAACGTCTCTCTAAACGCCGGCATGGCACCGAGGTCCTTCAAGGCCGGCATCTGGATGCCTTCCAGAATAACACGAATGAGATTATCCGGTTTCGCGCTGTGGATATTGCTATTGAGGGCAAGATTCGGACGCACCCCGATCTGCGGCGCGCCGCCGGCCTCATGACACACGGCGCAGGCGCCCTGATACAAGCGCGCGCCGGACCCGCCCGAGGCGAGCATGGCACCACTGGTGTTTGCCGTAATATCGGCCAAAGACACGGCAGATTGACTCTGCATTGAGGCCAGATAATGCGCCATGGCACGCAGATCGCTCTCCGGCAGGATCGCCATTTCCCGCACCACGGGGCCCATCGGCCCGGCGGCAGGACCATGCAAGGGCGAAAAGCCGGTGCGGAAATAGGTGAACAGCTCCGCCTCGCTCCAAGGAATCGGCGCATGGGACAGGCTGGTCAGCGGCGGCGCCTCCCAACCCTCAGCGACGCCACCACCGAGAGACCGCGTGGCGATTTCGGCGCCGAGGGCATTGCGCGGCGTATGGCAGCCGCCGCAATGGCCGAGCCCCTCGACAAGATAGGCGCCGCGATTCCACATCGGCGATTGCGTGGGATCGGATTGATAGGCGCCGGGCCGATGATACAGCGCATTCCAACCTGCCATCAGCGGCCGAAGGCTCATCGGAAAGGCGAGCGTGGTTTGCGGTGTCACCGAATGAACCGCCGGCTGCGTCATGAGATAGGCATAGATCGCCTGAAGGTCGTCATCGCTGGTGCGGGTGAAGCTCGTATAGGGAAAGGCGGGATAGAGATGTGCGCCGTCCCGGCTGATGCCCTCACGCATGGCGCGCTCAAACGCGGCGTAAGACCATGTGCCGATGCCGGTCGCCGCATCGGGCGTGATATTGCGCGTATAGACTTTGCCGAAAGGCGTCTCGATCGCCAACCCGCCTGCGAGAGACTCGGTGTGGCAGACAGCGCAATCGCCGAGCGCGACGAGCATTTTGCCGCGTGCGATGGTGCTGGCGGAATACAGTGTCGGGTCCGCCGGCGCCACACGCTCCATCGCCGCGCGCCAGGGCATGGCGGTAATAGCGAGACCCAGCAGGCCGGCGGCACCCAGCCCTAACCCCCAGAAACGGCGCTTTCGCGGTGTGACGACGGGTGTTGTTTCGGCAATCAGTTCCGGCCGCGATGCCTGCAAGCCAGCGCGCACACGCTCCGGTGTAAATGGCAATTCCCGAAACCGCACGCCGGTGGCATCATAGATTGCATTTGCAATGGCGGCGGCACTGGGAACGGAGGCCGATTCCCCCACGCCCAAGGGCGGTTGATCCGGGCGTGGGATCATCATGACATCGATCGGTGGCACTTCTGGGAAGGTGATGATGGGATAGCCGCCCCATTCCTTCGTCGCCACCGCCGTGGTCGTGAAGGTCACTTCTTCCTTCAGCACACGACTGACGGATTGAATGACATTGCCGTGGATCTGGTGCTGAACCCCGGCGGGATTGATCATCAAGCCAGAATCCTGCCCCACCGTCACGCGCGTGACAGCGACATCGCCGGTGGCTTTATTGACTTCGACATCCGCGATCCAGGCCGACCAGGCGGCGCCATAACCGGGAAACTTGCTGTGCATGTAGAGCGCATAGGCAAAGCCCCGGCCGCGTACCACATCGCCCTCGCCGCCCAGGCTGCCGGGCTCGGTATGCGGCACCCAATGGGCACGGTCAGCGAGCGCCTTAACGAGGTCGATGGCGCGCGCATCCTTCAAATAGCGCAAACGGTATTCCACGGGATCGACCCCGGCTTCGGCCGCTGCCTCATCGATCCAGGATTCATGGGCGAAGCTATTGGGGAGAGACGACACACCGCGAAACCAGGAGGCGCGGACAATCGGCGCCATGTCATGCGCGGTGACACGGATATTCTCGTAATCGTAAGGCGGGATCGCCGTGCGGTCGCCCATTTCAAAGACCAACGGCACCGGTTTGATGCTGCCGGTCAGCAGCGCCGCCAAGATCGGCGCGCCATTGGACGGATAGCGCACGGAAAACGCGTAGCCGGCGACATCGCCGGCATCGGTCAGGCCGCCGCGCACGTCCATGAGTTGCCCGGCCCCCTTCGGCTCCCAGGCATGTTCCTGCTCGCGCGTCAGTTGCACACGCACCGGCTTACCGACGGCGCGGGACAGCAGCGCCGCATCCGCACCCACATCATCGGCACAATTGCGGCCATAGCAGCCGGCCGCTTCCATGCGAATAATGTCGATCGTCGCTTCGTCAATCTCCATGAGCCGTGCGAGATCGGCGCGCAGTACATGGGGATTCTGCGTGCCGGACCAAACCCGCATGCCATCCGACCGCCAATCCGCCACGGAACAGGACGGCCCGATGGAGCCGTGAAGCTGATACGGCCAGACATAGGTTCGGTCCATCGCGGTCGGGGCAGCGGCCAAAGCACCATCGACGTCACCGCGATCGAGCAGCAGGCGCGGCGTGCTCGGGTTGGCGCGCAGTGCCGTTGCGATATCGCCGAGATCGGGCAGATGCGGCACCGGCTTCCAGGACACGCCCAGGCGTTGCGCGGCCAAAGCCGCCTGCTCCTCTCGCTCGGCGACGACACCGATGAAATCGCCGATGACAACCACCGCGAGCATACCCGGAATGTCACTGATCGAAGATTCGTCAACGGCGATCAGGCTGGTGCCGACGAAATCGCCGCTATCGATGCCACCGTAGGGTGGGCGCACGACGCGGCCATGCACCATACCGGGCATCCGCATATCATGCACATACACCAAGCCGCCGGTGGCTTTGGCGGGAAGAT
This sequence comes from Acidisoma sp. PAMC 29798, assembly GCF_030252425.1. Classification (GTDB taxonomy): domain Bacteria; phylum Pseudomonadota; class Alphaproteobacteria; order Acetobacterales; family Acetobacteraceae; genus Acidisoma; species Acidisoma cladoniae. The sequence continues at coordinate 2,789,758 of NZ_CP126994.1, forward strand.
CGATGCGCGGCACGGATGTTCCGACGACGCGATAGCTGTCCACCGGTCGCAAGGGCGCATCGCCCGCAATGCGCACCACGATGCGCTCATCGGAAACAAGATCGCCATAGCTCAGGGCACGGTTATCGGGCGGTGGCGCGACGACCATGCCGTTATCCATGCGCAGATCTGTCTCAGCCAACGACAGGCGCTCCGCCGCGCGAGTCAGCAGCACCTGCCGCGCCGTTGCCGCCGCGCGGCGCAAAGGTACAGCGGTGATCTGGATGGTTTCGCTCGCGATGGTCGCGCCCTGGTTCGGCGTACGGTCCGGGTCGCCCAGCACGACTCTCACGCGATCAAAAGCAATCTCCAATTCCTCGGCCACGATCTGGCCGAGCGCCGTGCCGATGCCGGTGCCGAGATCGACATGGCCATTATAGGCCGTGACGCTGCCATCCGGCGCGACCATGACAAAGGTCTCGACGCCATCTGGCACGTCACGCACCACGAACAACCCATGAGACTCGTTCATAGTGGTGCCGCCGCACGCATGGCCGCGCGCATGATTTCGACATGCGCACCGCAACGGCAAAGATTGTAGCGTAGGGCTTCGCGCATCGCCGTTTCGTCGGGATGCGGATCACGCCGCAGCAGGGCAGTGACCGCAATGATCATGCCGTTGAGGCAATAGCCGCATTGCGCGCCCTGTTCGGCGATGAAGGCCGCCTGCACCGCACTCGGCGCCTCCATGTTTCCCAACCCCTCCAGCGTCGTAACCTCCCGATCTTCGGCGAGGGCGGCCGGCAGGCAGCAGCTCCGCGCCGTCATGCCGTCGATCAGCACCGTGCAGGCGCCGCACTCCCCCAGGCCACAGCCGTATTTGGGTCCGTTCAGTGCGAGGTCGTTCCGCAGGATAAACAGCAGCGGCGTCTGCGGCTCAATCTCCAGCACATGGGCGCGGCCGTTCACGCGGAGGGTGACGGGTCGGGTCATCTCGGCAGCGATATTCCTTTGTGTGCATACGATCATGTTGCCCAGCCGACCGGCCTGTCAACGAGAATCGGATAATCCTTTACGACCGAGCCAAGCCTGTCATAATCATGTGCATACAAACGATTTGGAGCCCTGCCGATGAGCCGACGCGTGGCCGGAATCGATGTCGGTGGCACCTTCACCGACGTGCTGCTGTTTGATGAGGATGCAAGCGGCGGCCGTGTGCATTTCGCCAAGGTGCCGACCACGACAGCCAATCAGGCCGAGGGCGTGCTCGCCGGCATTCGCGCCACGGGGGCGACGGCGGCGGATCTCGACCTCATCATCCACGGCACCACGGTCACCACCAATGCGGTGCTGGAGCGGAAAGTCGCCCGCGTCGGCCTGATCACCACCATGGGCTTTCGCGACACTCTGGAAATCGGCAGGCGGACCCGCCCCAACCCTTACGGCATGGTCGGCGTCTTCGAGCCGCTGGTGCCCCGCGACCTGCGCCTGGAAGTGCCGGAGCGGATGAATGCCTCCGGCGAGGTCGTCACGGCGCTGGATGACGCCGCCGTGCTCAATGCCGTGCGGCAGTTGCGCGATGCCGGCTGTGAGGCGCTGGTCATTCATTTCCTTCATTCCTACGCCAATCCTGCGCATGAGCTGGCAGCTGGCCTTATCGCCGCTGCGCATTGGCCCAATGCCTACATCACGCTCGGCCATGCGCTGCTGTCGGAATATCGGGAATATGAGCGTGGCACGACGGCCTCTGTGAATGCCGCCGTGCAGCCGGTGCTCGACCGTTATCTGGAGCGGCTGACGGAAGGCCTGCGGCAGGATGGCTTTCGCCATGATCTGCTCGTCATGAATGGCAATGGCGGCACCATCGCGGCCCCCCTCGCGGCACGCGAAGCGGCCAAGACCGTCATGTCCGGCCCGGCCTCTGGCGTGATCGCTGCCGCCGCGACGCTGACGCAATCGGGCGTCGGCGATGCGGTTACCTATGACATGGGCGGCACGTCCAGCGACGTCGCGCTGATCAGCGGCGGATTGCCGGAAGTCTCCGCCGAACTCACCATCGATTACGGCTTGCCCATTCATGTGCCGATGGTCGATGTGCGCACAATCGGCGCGGGCGGCGGTTCCATCGCCTGGCTCGATGCCGCCGGCATGCTGCGCGTCGGGCCGCATAGCGCAGGCTCCACGCCCGGTCCCATCTGCTATGGGCGCGGCGGCACGCGGCCCACGATCACCGATGCAAACCTCGTGCTCGGCCGGCTTGATCCCGCAAAACTCACCATCACCGGCGCGCGTGTCACCGTCGATGATGTGCGGGCCATCTTCGAGGCGGTGCTCGCCAAACCGCTCGGCCTCACCGTCGATGAAGCCGCCGCCGCCGTCATTGCCCTCGGCAATGTCCATATGGCCGGCGCCATTCGCATGGTGTCCCTGTCGCGCGGGCGCGACCCGCGTGCGCTGACGCTGTTTGCGTTCGGCGGTGCCGGTCCGCTGCATGCCGTGGCCCTTGCGGCCGACCTGGGTATTCCTGAGGTGCTGATCCCCGCGCGGCCGGGTTTGACCAATGCGCTTGGTTGTCTCGTCGCCGATTTGCGCCAGGATTTCGTCAATACGCTCAATGTGCCGCTGGACCAGGCCGATATGGCGGAGGTGCATCGCGTCCTCGCCGATCAGGTGCGGCGGGGCCTTGCCGTCAATGCCGCGCAGCAGAGCGAGATTCAGCAGACGGAGGTCCGCCATTCGGCGGATATGCAGTTCCGGGGCCAGACACATCTGATCCGCGTGGCGATCCCCAACGCCGAGATCACGCGCGAGGCGTTGCAGAGCCTGTTCGAGGAGGCGTATTTCGCGCGCTTCGACATTCGCATGCCGGAAATCCGTGCCACGCTGGTCAATCTGAATACCTCAGTGACCGGTCATCGCACGCCGTTTCCAGTCGCCTCTCTGCTCGATCCGGCGGCCCGTGCCGCCACGCTTGAGCAAGCAAAGACCGGCACGCGGCGCGTTTTCGCGGCCGGCGCCTGGGCGGAAACGCCGGTCTATTGGCGCGATTCTCTGCCGCTGGATGCGGTGCTGACGGGGCCGGCCATCATCGAGCAGTCGGACACCACGAGTTTCATTGAACCGGGTGCCACGCTGCGGATCGATGCCATCGGCAACCTTCGTGTCCAAACCAATGGCGCGGTGACACTGGCGCGCGGCGGCGGCACCGATCCCTTGGCCCTGGCGGTGATCGAGGCCGGGCTGCAGCAGGTCTGCAATGAGATGGATCTCGCCTTCTCGCGCTCGGCCTTCTCGCCGGTCATCGCCGAAGCCGATGACCGGTCGGACGGGATCTATGACGCCGAAACCGGGGCTTTGATCGCGCAAGGCGAACTCGGCCTGCCCGTCTTCGTGGGCGTGATGCAATATTCTACGGGCGAGATCATTCGACTCATTCGCGAAGGTGAAGTCGGCGCACCCGAGCCGGGCGATATCTATATCGTCAATGACCCCTATCTCGGCGGCACGCATCTGATGGATGTGCGCTTCGCCATGCCCTTCTTCCATGACGGGAAACTGGTCTGCTGGTTGCAGAATACCGGCCATTGGCCGGATACGGGCGGCATGACGCCGGGCGGATTTTCGGCCCATGCGACCGAGGTCGAGCAGGAAGGGCTGCGGCTACCACCGGTCAAACTCTTTAAGAAAGGAAATATCGATCGCGAAATCCTGTCGATCATCAACTCCAATATTCGGGTGGCCGATCAGCGCATCGGCGATATCAAGGCGCAGGTGTCCGCCCTCAAAATTGGCGAGCGCCGCTTGCGCGAGGTTCTGGCGCGCTACGGTCTGCCGGTTGTGCAGACCGTCATCGCCGAGATGAAGACGCGCGCCTCCAACCTCATGCGCGCCAAGCTCACCGGCATTCCCGACGGCGTCTATGACAGCGAGGCCTTCGTCGATTCGGATGGCGTGGTCAACGAACCGCTGCGCATCGCCCTGACGATGACCAAGGCGGAGGGTGTGCTGACCTTCGACTTTTCGAAATCCTCCCTGCCCTGTCGGGGGCCGATGAATTCGGTCTTCGCGACGACGCTCTCCTCCGTCTATCTCGCTGTGCGGCATGTCTTCCCCGATGTGCCGCTGAATGCCGGCGCCTTCGAGCCGCTGCGCATTCCACGGCCGGAAGGCACCTTCCTTGATGCGCGCTATCCGCGCCCGGTGTCGGGCTGCGCGGCCGAAGTCTCCCAGCGCATCGCGGAATCCGTTTTCCTCGCCCTGGTGCAGGCAATTCCCAGTCTCGTCACGGCGGCGCCAGCGGGGTCATCGGGCAATTTCGCCCTCGGCGGCACCGACCCCAAACGCGGCACGTCTTATGTGATGTATCAAATTTCCGGCGGCGGCTATGGCGGCAATGCGTTGCATGACGGGCTGACGAATGGCTGCTCGACGATCGGAATTTCCAAGACACCGCCGGTGGAAGTCATGGAGCAATATTACCCGATTCTATTCCGGCGGTTTTCCTTGCGCGACGGATCCGGTGGCGCGGGGCAGCATCGCGGCGGCTTCGGAGTGCATTACGAGGTGGAGATTTTGCGCGGCGAAGCCACCGCGAGCTTCGTCATGGATCACGGCCGTTTCGGGCCGCCGGGTGTGCTCGGCGGCGGTGACGGCGCGCGCAACATCGTGCGGGTTCATCGCGGCGGCGAGACCTATATTCCCGCGCATCTGTCCAAGGACCAGAATATTCGGGTCGTCGCCGGGGACCGGGTCGAGGTGATGACGCCGGGCGGTGGGGGGTATGGGAATGCCGCGGCACGGCCGGCGGCTTTGGTCGCGCGAGATCTGGCGCGCGGGTATTATACGGCGGAGGAAGCGGCGGCGTTGTGGCCACAAAAATGAGGCACCCGGAAACGGTTTCGGCGGAATACGCTGCACTTTTCCGCCCTACGACCTAGACGGCGTGCGGGCGCCATAACGGGTAGGTTCGCGCATCAAGTGCGCGAATGACGAAGTTGAGTTGTAGGGCGGAAGAGCGAAGCGTTATCCGCCAAAAACGGGCGCTACCCAAACCTCTCTCACGTCGCGATCAGAACCTGAAGTCTCTGCCCGGCCGCGCGGGACACGCCGAATTCGATCGCGCGGCCCTCCTCGTCCTGGTTCACGGCCTCCATGACCAGAACCGGCTCGTCCGTGCGTTGGCGCAACAGCACCGCTTCCTCCGGCGTTGGCAGTCTGGTCCAAATCCGGGTGCTGCGGCGGGTATAGTCAGCCACGCCGAAGGCACGAAAGGCCGCGGTCAGCGAGTTCGTTTCGCGAAACGCCGCGTCGATACCGCGAAATCGGGGCGCGGGAAGATAGGCCGTATGCACCGTCAGGGGCTGGCCATTCGCCCGGCGCAAAATCTCCAGCACCATCACGGGTGATTCGGACGGCAGGCCAAGGATCTCGGAGACCTCGGCCGTGGCGAGCGTTTCCCGCGACGCCAACAACTCCCCGTCCGGCAACACGCTCTGGCGTGACAGAATCTCGCTGAAGCGCGTGCGGGCGCCGAGCTGATACTCCACCAGCGGCACGGGCCGCACGAAGGTGCCACGACCGTGCTGAACACTCACGAGGCCGGCCGCCGACAGGGCGCCCACAGCCTGCCGCAGCGTGTGCCGGTTGACGCCGAACCTTTGGGCGAGCGCCGTTTCCGTCGGCAGGCGCGCGCCGGCCTCGACGGTGCCGGACGCGATCTCGGCGGCCAGCACATCCGCGATCCGCTGCCATATCACGACGCGGGGTAACCGCATTCCAAGCCCCTCTAAGCCATCGGGAGGAAGGCTTCTCCCGATATTCATCTAGATGTCAAAAGTCTCCGGCGATCCTCCGGCTATACAGCCGCCATCACGCCGCAGGCGGAAGCCGCCCCGGTCCATCGCCGTGCCACATCGAAGGACGATTCGACATGCGCAAGTTTCTCAAAGGCTCCTGCAGCCAGGCTCTTTATGGCGTGGCGGCCCTTCTGGCCACTGCCGGCACCGCCATGGCGGCGAATGACTGCCCCAACGGCGTGCTGCATTACGGCGTGGTGCCCTTCGATGCCTCGGCCTCCTTCGTGCCGCTGTATCACCGCATCGGCGCGCTGATCTCCGCCAAGCTGGGCTGCCCGGTCGATGTCGAAATCGGCACCAGCTATACCGCGACGATCGAGGCGATGCGCGCCGGTAAGGTCGATGCCGCCGAGTTCGGTCCCCTCAGCTACGTCCTTGCCCATCAGATCGCCGATGCCCAGGTCGTCGCGACCTATGAGACCAAGGACGGCAAGCCCGATACCTATACCGCGAGCGTTGTCACCTGGCCCGATTCGGGCATCACCACCCTGAAGGGCGTCGCCGGCCACACCTTCGCCTATTCTGACCCGGCGTCCACCTCTGGCCATCTGTTCCCGGCCTATGCGCTGAAGAGCCATGGCATCGACCCTGACCACGGCGTGCGCGCCATCTACGCCGGCAGCCACACCGCGAGCTTCGAGGCGATTCTGAACCACAAGGTTCAGGCCGGCGAAATGAACAGCCCCGAAATCGCCTCCGCCACCGTCGCCGGCATATACAAGCCGTCTGACTTCGTGACGCTCTGGACCAGCCAGCCCATTCCGCAGGACCCCATCTCCGTTCGCGGCAACCTGCCGCCGGCTTTCAAGGCCAAGCTGACCGCCATCTTGCAGACCCTCGATCTCAGCAGCATCCCGCCCGATATGGTCAAGCTGACCGGCCTGAAGGGCAAGGGCTATGTCGCCCAGGACGACAGCGCCTTCGACGGCATTCGCAGCCTGGTCAGCGTGCTTCACCTCGACCTCGCCAAGATGGGCTCATGAGCCCAGAGCCGGTCGATCCTTCGGCATTGATCGCCGTTTCCAGCTTGGCCATGTGCTACCCCACGGGGCGCATGGCTTTGACGGATACGTCGCTCTCCCTCGCTGCGGGCGAGCTGGTTGTCATTCTCGGTGCCAATGGCTGCGGCAAGTCCACGCTGCTGCGGTGCATCGCCGGAATGCTCCAGCCCACGGCCGGCACAGTCCATGTCGCAGGTCGCCAGATCAGTGGCCTCACGGGCTCTGGTCTGGCGGATGCACGGCTCGCGATGGGCATGGTGTTCCAGAACGCCCATCTCGTGAAACGACGCAGCGTCGTTGCCAATGTGATGACCGGCACGCTTGGCCGGCATCGCACCCTGGCGACGGCATTCGGTCGCCTGCCGAAAGGCGAAGTGCCGCATGCCATGGCCTGCCTTGATCAGGTGGGTTTGGCGGCCTTCGCGGAGCAGCGCGCCAGCACTCTGTCTGGCGGGCAGGCGCAGCGCGTTTCGGTCGCGCGCGCCTTGGCGCAACGGCCGCGCGCTTTGCTGGCGGATGAGCCGGTGGCGAGCCTCGACCCCGATGCGTCCGAGGAGTTGATGACCCTGCTGCGCCGCGTGGCGCATGAGGACGGTATCGGCGTGCTATGCGTCTTGCATCAGCCGGAACTGGCGCGGCGTTATGCCGACCGACTTCTCGGCATGAAAGACGGCGCCATTCAGTTTGAGGGCAAGCCCGCCCAGGTGCGGGAGCAGCAAGTCAGCGCGCTTTACAGCAAGCCGCAGCAGAAGCTCGCGGCATGAGCGCCACCCTCACGCGACAGCCGATGAACGAGTCGCGGCGAAGCGCCTTGTCCTTCGTCATTGTCTTCGTCTGCATCGCCGCCTTCATTCAGGCGGCCATCGTTGTTCATGCGCGGCCGCAGGATCTCATCACCGGCGCGCACGGCATCGCTGATATCCTGCGTCGATCCTGGCCGCCTGATATCGCCGGCTTGCCGGATATGCTGTGGCCCGCGCTGGAGACGATCGATATCGCCCTGTTCGGCACAGCGGTCGCGGTGATCTTCGCGCTGCCCCTGGCCCTGCTCGCGGCGCGCAACACCACACCGGCGACGCCGGTTTACGTCATCTCGCGCATGTTCATCGCCCTCGCGCGTGTCGTGCCCGATCTTGTATGGGCCTTGATCTTCGTGACGGCCGTGGGCCTCGGGCCGTTTCCCGGCACCCTCGCCATCATGCTCCACAGCATCGGCATGCTCGGCCGGCTCTTTTCAGAAGTGATCGAGGATATGGACATGGGGCCGGTAGAGGCCCTGACGATGACGGGCGCGAGCCGCATGGCGGTCTTCAGCCACGCCGTGGTGCCAACGGTGATCCCGTCGCTGCTCGGCATCACGCTCTATCGCCTCGACGAGAATATCCGCTCCTCCCTCGTGCTCGGCTTCGTCGGCGCCGGCGGCATTGGCTTCCTGCTGCTGACGTCGATGGAGCTGTTCCAGTATCGCACCGTCGCGATGCTGCTCATCCTCACCTTCGTCATCGTCATCGTCGCCGAGCGCGGCTCCGCCGCCTTGCGGCAGCGGATCTCGTAGGCGCCGTCAGTGCAGACGCGCCGCCCCCTCCGCCGTGAGATGGGCGACGCGACCACCGGCGATGGTAGCGACAATACGCGGCGCCGGCGTGGCGGCCACCAGCACCAGATCGGCGCGCAGGCCGGGGGCGATATGGCCCCGGTCTGTCAGGCCGGCAGCGGCAGCGGGATTGGCCGAGATCAGGTCCCAGCGCTTACCCAACCCATCAGACCGTTCCGCGAGAATGAACGCCGCCTGCAGCAGTGCGGGATAGAAATAGTCGCTGGTCAGGATGTGGCAGAGGCCCGCCTCGACCATCGTCGCCGCCGAGGCCCAACCCATGTGGGAGCCGCCGCGCACGACATTGGGGCTGCCCATGACCACCCAATCTCCGGCCTCGGTCGCGGCACGGGCGGTCGGCTCGTTCATCGGGAAGTCGGAGATGCGCGCGCCTTCGGCGCGGAACTCGGCCCGCTTTTCGACGCTCGGGTCATCATGGCTTGCGATCGGCAGGCCGGCCGCGCGGGCCGCCGCCGTGATGCGGGCATGGGCCGCCGGCACCTCAGACACACGGGCCGCAACGCCCGCCAACAAAGCCTGGAAGGCATCAGGTGTCATCCCGGCCCGCTCGCTGTATTTCGCGGCCGCAGCCGGATCCGCGATCTTGCGCACCATCCCCGGCGTGTGATCGTTGAAGGCCAGCAGATGCACCTCGCCCGCGTCGATGGCGGCGATGGCGAGGTCGAGCGCATCCAGATTATAGGCCTCCCACCGCAGATGGATGCGCATATCGCACATCTGGCGCGGGCGGTTCGCGGCGAGTGCCGCCAGCAGCAACGCCCAGGTCTCCTTGCTGCGCAGCCCGTGCTCCCAACTCAGCGTCACGCCATGGAAGGCCGTGGTGATGCCATTGGCGAGCAATTGCGCCTCGGTTTCCGCCAAAGCGAGATCCATTGGGAAAGCGACACCGGGGCGGGGCTGAATCTGCCGCTCAAAGGCGTCGCCATGCAGATCGACGATGCCGGGCAGCACCAGCAAGCCGCTCGCATCAAGCCGTCGGCCGCCTGCGCCCTTCTCCACGATCAGGCCGCCATCCGTATGGATGTCGGCGGGTGTGAGGCCGCGCTCGGGCAGCAGCGCCTCTCCGCCGGTAATGCTCAGGCTCATGGTTTGAAGTCTCCGATTGACGAATTGACACTAGCGGAGTGTAGCGTATTGTCTAGACGTCTAGATGAATTTCAGGTGACCATGACGACCGAGAATGACATCACCCGCCGCCGTCAACACTGGATGGCCGTGCTCGCCAAGTCCGAGGTCTCGGCAATCGAGGCGCGTCTGAGCGAGCTCGCGCCGCTGCCCGGTCATACACGGCTGCGCGGTCCGGAAACGGGTCTGGTCATGGTACAGGGCCGCGCCGGCGGCAGCGGCAGCGCCTTCAACCTGGGTGAAATGACGGTCACGCGCTGCACCGTGCATAATGCGCGCGGCGTGCTCGGCCACGCCTATATCGCCGGGCGGGACAGCCGAAAGGCCGAGCTGGCGGCGGCGCTGGATGCCGCCTTGCAGGACCCGACCGAAGGCGCCGCCCTGGAACGCGCCGTGGTGGGTCCGCTGGCCGCCGCGCAGGCGGCAGCAGACGCCCGCGTCGCGGCGCAGGCCGCCACCACCAAAGTCGATTTCTTCACCTTGGCGACCATGCGCTCATGACCCTCGACCGTCCCGGCTTCGCAGACCCTGTGCAAGAAGCACAGGCCTGCTTCCGCTCCGTTCTCAACGCCATGTCCCACCCGGGCAGCATCGACACCGCCGCGCGCATGATCGCGGCCCCGCCGCTGGACGGCGCCACCGCCGCCGTTCTGCTGACGCTGGTGGATGCCGAGGTTTCCCTCTGGCTTGATGATGCGCTCGCCCCGAGCTGGGACTGGCTTGCCTTCCATGCCGGCGTCTTTCGCGCGCCGACCTTGGCAGACGCCGCTTTCGCCTGCGTCACCAGCCTGCCGCCCCTGTCGGCCTTCAACGCCGGCACCGACGCTGCGCCCGAAACCGCCGCGACCGTCATCCTGCAAGTGCCGGCGCTGACCGGCGGCCCGCGATTGACGCTGTACGGGCCAGGGTTGGAGGCACCGACGATCATCACGCCCCGAGGTTTGCCGACCGATTTCGTGGCGCAATGGGCGGCCAATCATCGTCTGTTTCCGCGCGGCGTGGACCTTATCCTCTGCGCAGGCGAGTCCTTCTGCGCCCTGCCCCGCAGCCTTCGCATTGGGGAGGGCTGAGCATGGCCTATGTCGCGGTCAAAGGCGGCGAGCGTGCGATCGACGCCGCTCATGCCTGGCTCGCCGAGGATCGGCGCGGCGATCCGGCGGTGCCCGAGGTCGGCACGGCGCAGATCGCCGCACAGCTCGGCCGTGCGGTGGACCGGGTGATGGCCGAAGGCTCGTGCTACGACCGAGATCTCGCGGCGCTCGCCATCAAGCAGGCGCAGGGCGATCTCATCGAAGCGAGCTTCCTGCTACGGGCTTATCGCACGACATTGCCGCGCTTCGCCGCCTCGACGCCCGTACAAACCTCGGAGATGCTGATCCGGCGGCGCATTTCGGCGATCTATAAGGATCTGCCGGGCGGCCAGGTGTTGGGGCCAACCTATGATTATACGCACCGGCTGCTCGACTTCTCTCTCGCCGTCGCGCGTGAGGCGGAAAGCCGCGCAGCGCATCCCGCCGTCGCTGACGAGCCCGCCATGCCGCGCGTGATGGATTTGCTGGATCAGGAAGGCCTGATCGCCGCCGAAACGCCCAAAAACCAGACGCCCGGTGACTTGACACGCGAGCCGCTCGCCTTTCCCGCAGATCGGGACTTGCGTTTGCAGGCCTTGGCCCGTGGCGATGAGGGTTTTCTTCTCGCCCTCGGCTATTCTACGCAGCGCGGCTACGGCAATACCCATCCCTTCGTGGGCGAAATGCGCGTCGGTGACGTGGCGGTGGAGATCGTACCGCCGGAGCTCGGCTTCGCGATCGATATCGGTCGTATCACCCTCACGGAATGCGAAATGGTCAACCAGTTCGGCGGCTCCAAAACCGAGCCGGCGCAGTTCACGCGCGGCTATGGCCTGTGTTTCGGCCATGGCGAGCGTAAGGCCATGGGCATGGCCTTGGTGGACCGCGCCATGCGCGCGTCGGAGCTCGGGGAAGACGTGACGGCTCCGGCGCAGGATATCGAATTCGTCCTGTCCCATTGCGACAATATCGAAGCGACCGGCTTCGTGGAGCATCTGAAGCTGCCCCATTACGTCGATTTTCAAAGCGAACTCGAAACCGTTCGGCGGATGCGGGAAACCGCATTTGCCGAGGTGGAGAACGCAGCATGACCGGTTACAACTTCGCCTATTTGGATGAGCAGACAAAGCGGATGATCCGCCGCGCCATCCTGAAGGCCGTAGCGATCCCCGGCCATCAAGTGCCCTTCGGGGCGCGCGAAATGCCCCTGCCTTATGGCTGGGGTACCGGCGGCATTCAGGTGACGGCGGCCATTCTTGGCCAGGATGACGTGCTGAAGGTGATCGACCAGGGCGCAGATGATACCACAAACGCCGTATCCATCCGTCGCTTCTTCGCCCGTGTCGCGGGTGTGGAGACAACGACGCGGACGAGCGAAGCAACGGTCATCCAGACGCGCCATCGCATTCCCGAAACGCCGCTGCGGGCGGACCAGATTCTTGTCTATCAAGTGCCGCTGCCCGAGCCCCTCGCCAAGTTGGAGCATAGCCGCGCCGAAACCGCACAGATGCATGCCCTCGCCGAATACGGGCTGATGCATGTGAAGCTCTATGAGGATATCGCGCGCTTCGGCCATGTCGCGATCAGCTACGACTATCCGGTGATGGTGAATGGCCGCTACCTGATGTCGCCCTCACCCATTCCGGCCTTCGATACACCGAAGATGAACCGCATGCCGGCGCTGCAGCTTTTCGGCGCGGGCCGCGAAAAACGCATCTATGCCGTGCCGCCCTATACCGCCGTCGTGCCGCTCGACTTCGACGATCATCCCTTCCGCCTCACCCGTGCGCCCCATGCCTGCGCGCTGTGCGGCGCACGCGACAGCTACCTCGATGAAGTGGTGACAGACGATCGCGGCGGCCGGATGTTCCTCTGCTCGGACACCGATTATTGCGCCGGCCGACAGGAAGCCGCCGACGCGGCGGGAGAAGCCGCATGAGCGACGCGATGCTCGAAGCGCGTGATCTGCGCCTCACCTTCGGGCCGATCCATGCGCTGGACGGCGTGGCGGCGACGCTATGGCCGGGCGAGGTTCTGGCCATCGTCGGTGAAAGCGGTTCTGGCAAGACGACATTGCTCAATGTGCTGTCGGGTCGTGTCGCGCCCGATTCCGGCCATGTCCTCTACCGCGATCCTGAGGGCACGATCGAGGATGTGCATGCCATGGCGGCACCGAAGCTGCGGTCGCTGCATCGCTCGGATTGGGGGTTCATTCACCAAAACCCAAGGGACGCGCTGCGTATGGGCGTTTCGGCCGGCGGCAATGTCGGCGAGCGATTGATGGCGCAAGGCGCGCGCAACTATAGCGCCATTCGCGCCAGCGCCATCGACTGGCTGGGGCAGGTGGAAATCAGCGCGGACCGGATCGATGATCTGCCACGCACCTTTTCAGGCGGCATGCTGCAACGTTTGCAGATCGCGCGTACCCTCGCCACGCATCCCCGCCTGGTTTTCATGGATGAGCCGACCGGCGGGTTGGATGTCTCCGTGCAGGCACGGCTGCTCGACCTCATCCGCTCCCTTGTCGCGCGCCTCGGGATCGCCGTGGTTCTGGTTACGCATGACATCGCAGTGGCGCGGCTGCTTGCCGGACGCATTCTGGTCATGCGCCATGGCCAGGTGGTTGAAACGGGATTGACCGATCAAGTGCTCGACGATCCGCAGCATCCCTATACGCAGTTGCTCGTCAGTTCGGTGCTATCCGCATGAGCGCGCAACAGATGATGCGCACCGAAGGGTTGGGGAAATCCTTCACCCTACATTTGCAAAATGGGACGCGCATCCACGTTCTACGTGACATCGACATCACGCTGGATGCCGGCGAATGCGTTGTGCTGTCGGGGCCGTCCGGCACCGGCAAGTCCACCCTCATGCGCAGCCTCTATGGCAATTACCGCGCCGAGGCCGGACATATCATGATCCGTCATCGCGGCGATTGGGTGGATATCGCCCAGGCCGATCCGCGCCTGGTGCTGGAAGTGCGGCGCGAAACCCTGGGCTATGTCAGCCAATTCCTACGTGTGGTGCCGCGCGTCTCCACGCTCGACATTGTGGCAGAAGCACAGACGATGCGGGGTGCCACGCCCGAGGCGGCGCGCGCGGCAGCGCGGGCGATGCTGCTGCGCCTGAACCTGCCCGAAGCGCTGCACGCCCTGCCCCCCGCAACCTTTTCGGGCGGCGAGCAGCAGCGCGTGAATCTGGCGCGCGGCTTTCTCGGCGGCCACCCTATCCTGCTTCTCGACGAACCCACCGCTTCGCTTGACGCCGCCAACCGCGATGTGGTCATCGGCTTGGTAGCGGAGGCGAAAGCCGCCGGCACCGCCATCCTCGGCATCGTGCATGATGCGCCGACACGTGATGCCATCGCCAACCGTTTGTTCGCCCTCACCCCCCTTCAGGATGCGGCATGACCTATCAAGCGGAAACCGTGCTGACCAATGCCCGCTTGGTATTGAGCGATCATGTCGTGCTCGGAACCCTGGTGCTCCGCGGCGGATTGATCGCCGATATCGCCGAGGGCGCCTCCTCCCTGCCGGGCGCGTTGGATTTCGGCGGCGATATCCTGATGCCGGGAATCATCGACCTGCACACGGATAATCTGGAACGGCAGGTCGAGCCACGGGCCGGCGCGCGCTGGCCCTCCCGCTCCGCCTTCCTGGCGCATGACGGGCAATGCGCGGCGGCGGGTGTCACCACCGTTTTCGATGCGCTGTGCCTCGGCAATCTCGGCATCGACAAGGATGACCGCGCAAGGACCTTCCGCGAGGGCGTGTCCGACCTCACGGCCCTGTCGGGCTCAGGCCTGTTCAAATCCGACCATGTTCTGCATCTGCGCTGTGAATTGCCGGCAGCGGATATGCTGGACTCGCTTCACACCGTGGCTGAACATCCGCTTGTGCGTATGGTCAGTCTGATGGATCACACGCCGGGCGTCGGCCAATATGCCGACCTCGAACGCTTTCGCGCCCGCAAGCGGCGCGAGGGCATGGCCCCGTCGGACATCGAAGTCTTGATCGAACACCTCATGTCGCAGCGGGCCAAGCTGCGCGAACCCAATCGCCGCGCGCTGCTCGACCTGGTGCGGACGCTGCCGGTTGTGCTGGCAAGCCATGATGATGAGACGGTCGAGGAAATCGCCGACAACCACGCGGACGGCATCACCATCAGCGAATTCCCCGTACGCCTGGCCGCCGCGCGCGCCGCGAAAAGCCATGGCATGGACGTCATTGCGGGTGCGCCCAATATCGTGCGCGGCGGATCGCATTCGGGGAATGTCTCTGCCGCCGAGATGCTGGCGGCTGGCGCCGTGGACGCTCTCGCTTCGGATTACGTGCCGCCGGCTCTGGTGGAAGCCTGTTTCGTCGCCGCCGATGCAGGCCTGCCGCTGGCTGCCGCGGTGGCGCTGATCACATCCGGCCCCGCCCGCCTCGCGGGCCTCAAGGATCGTGGTCGCCTCATGCCCGGCCTGCGCGCCGACCTTGTGCGCGTGCGACGATACGAGGGCCTGGCCGCGCCCATGGCCGTCTGGCGGCAGGGTGAGCGCGTCGCGTGAGCGGCTTGCTGGTCCTGGTGGTGGGGCCGTCCGGCTCCGGCAAGGATACGCTGCTCGCTGGCGCCGCGAGGACACTGGCACATGATGGGCGCTTCCGTTTTGCGCGGCGGATGGTGACACGGCCAGTCGCACAGGAAATGCTGGAAGAGGCCTTGGATGTCGCAGCCTTCGCCCGCGCGCGGGATGCCGGCCGCTTCGCATTGCATTGGGAAGCGCATGGCCTGCATTACGGAATTCCGGCGGACATCGCGGATGACATCGCCGCCGAGCGTGTCGTCATCGCCAATGTCTCTCGCGCCGTGCTGGCAGAGGCGGCGTCGCGCTATGCCGCTGCGGTGATCGAGGTTACCGCGCCGGATCATGTCCGGGCCGATCGACTCCGGGCGCGTGGGCGCGAGACGAGCGCAGATATCGCGGCGCGTTTGGCGCGGGATGTGCCACGACCTGAAGGGTTGCGGACGTATACCATTATGAATGACAGGACGGTCGCGGAAGGCATCGATGCCTTCGCGTCATGTCTCCGGCGGTTGGGGCATGGCGGATAACGCTGCGCTCATCCGCCCTACATCAGAACCGTAGGGCGGAAAAGCACAGCGTATTCCGCCGCGTGACGCAGCATCGCACGGCGGAATACGAAACTTCTTACGCGGCTTTGGCCATCTCATTGATCTTGGTGGTGGCGATCGTGTTGAGCAGCGCGTCGGCCTTCTTCTCCTCGCCGAGAGTCTCTTCCAGAAGGCTCGCAATGTCTTCCTGGCCGGCGATCTTCGCCCAGGCATGCAGCGAAGTATACCGCGCCATTTCGTAATGCTCGATGGCCTGGCCACAGGCGATCAAGCCGGCATCACGAACCGGGCTCGGCTCCTTTGCCTCGTCCAACAATTCCTCGCATTCCTCGATCAGGCCGTTGATGGCCTCACAAGTGACGCCCTGGGCACGCTTGCCGAGGATTTCGAAGACCTTCTGAAGACGCTCGATATGCACGGTCGTCTCCGTGCGATGCTCGGTGAAGGCCTGCTTCAGCTCCGGGCTCTGCGCCGCCTTGGCAAGCTTGGGCAGCGATTTCGAAACCTGACGTTCGGCGTAATACACGTCCTTGAGGAAATGCATGAAAAGTTCCGGCAAGGTGTCCATGGTAAACTTCCCTATGTTGGTCGAACCAAAATTCGGAGCGATCGGATCTGCAACCGCTGCCTGATGCCAAAGCTGGGGTCTGGGAAGGCAGGCCCAAGGGTGTCGCTGTTCACGCTCAGGTGTGGATCAGTCCGGGCTGTTCAAACAGCGACAAACCAGCGAGTTTGCGTGCTCATTCACGGGAGCGCTGTCATGGATTGGCCCACCCAACAAGGCACCTTCGATCTTGGCGCCCTCGCGCTGCAGTCGGGTGCGACCCTGCCGAATGCCAAAATCTCCTGGAAGGCGCATGGAACCCTCGGCCCCGCGCGCGATAATGTTATCGTCTATCCCACCAGCTACGGTGCGCAGCACCCCGATCTTGAATGGGCCATCGGGCCGGATAGCCTGCTCGATCCCAGCCGCTGGTTCATCGTCATCCCCGATATGTTCAGCAATGGCCTGTCCTCCAGCCCGTCGAACAACCCGGACTACCCGGAACTCGTCACCGCGCGGGACAATGTGTTGGCGCAGCAGCGCCTGCTGCGGGAGGTGTTCGGCGTCGAGCGCGTGGCCTGCGCCTATGGCTTCTCGATGGGTGCGCAACAGTCCTACCATTGGGCGGCGCTGGAGCCAGGGGTCGCCGAGCGCGCCATCATCGTCTGCGGCAGCGCGCGCACCGCGCCGCACAATAAGGTCTTCCTCGCGTCTCTGATGGCGACGCTGGAGGCCGCGCCCGAGCATATCGGCGGTGGCCGCTTCTCGTCGGAGCCGAAACCCGCCCTGCGCGCCTTCGCCCGCAACTATGCCGGCTGGGCGATGAGCCAGGATTGGTATCGCGCGGGGTTGCACCTGAGCAGCACGGGCGCCACCGACCTCGACGACTATCTCGACAATCACTGGCAGCCGGGCTTCAGCCTGGCGGCAGCCGACCTCTATGCCGGCCTGCGGACCTGGTACGCCGGGGACATCAGCGCCGGCACCGCGCATCAGGGCGACCTGGCGGCGGCTCTCAGTGCCATCGAAGCACGGGTTCTGCTCGTGCCCAGTGAGACCGACCTTTATTTTCCGGTCGCCGATAACGCCGCAGAACTGGCATCCCTGAAGTCGGGCGCTTTGAAGGCCATCCCGACAGTCTGGGGTCACGTGGCGGGCGCCCCGGACGGTATTCCGGAAGATTTCGCTTTTCTACGTGCAGCCGTGCGAGACTGGCTCGAACGATAATAACCCGGAACGGGACGCCATGGCCCTCGACACTACGCCTCACCGAATTGGCCCCGCATTTCGCCGATTTCTGGGCAATACCTTGTACGAAACCTTCGAGCATCTGGTGATGCTCACCCTCACCGTCGTGATCGTCGTGCTGATCGCGGTCGCGGCCTGGCATCTGGTGCTGACGACCTATGCGCTGCTGGCGAATGGCGAACTCGATCCCGGCAACCCCGTCATCTATCCAAATGTCTTCGCCATGTTCTTCACCGTGCTGATCGGGTTGGAGTTCAAGCGATCTTTCCTGATCGTCTCATCGACACAAACAAGCGTGGTGCGAATCCGCTCGATCATCCTGATCGGCCTGCTGGCCACCTTGCGGAAATTCATTATCCTGGACCTCAAGGAGATCAATGTGCTGGAGGTGCTGGCGGTCGCCGGCGCCATTCTGTCGCTTGGCATCGTGTATTGGCTGGTGCGCGACCAGGAGACACGGGCGCTCGATCAGCAGATGCGCGCCGCCGCTTCGGGGCTGCCGTCCGCCGAGTCCTGACCCGACGCCGATCGCTTGATAGTCTTCCACTTCAGACACTAAGGATTCCGCCATGCTGCGCCATATCGACCCCATTCTGTCCCCTGAACTGCTCGCGATCCTGCGGCAGATGGGCCATGGCGACGAAATCGCGATCGTCGATGCGAATTTCCCCTCGGTCACCATGGGCAAGCGCGTCGTCCGTGCGGACGGAGTCACTGCCACGCATATGGCCGAGGCCATCCTCAAGCTCATGCCGCTCGATGAATTCGAAACGGAGACGGCGTTTTCGATGAAGCAGGTCCATGCGCCGGAGGAGATGGCGCCGGTCTGCGAGGAGTTCGAGGCGATCGTGAAACGATACAGCGACGGCCGCTTCGCGCTGACGCCGCTGGAGCGGTTCGCCTTCTACGACCGCGTGCGGACCTGCTTTGCCGTGGTCGCCACCGCCGAGCGTCGGCTGTATGGCAACGTCATCCTGAAGAAGGGTGTCCTGCGACCGGGCGAGGGATAACTCTTAACTCACTGGTGGCCTTGCCAGAATCCAACTCGCCCCCAGCTAAGTTACAGACACGTCATTTAGCGGGAATAACACCATGCGCCTTCTTCTGATCATCCTCATCCTGCTGCTGCTCTTCGGCGGCGGCTACGGCTTCGTCGGCGGCGGCTTCGGCGGCTCCTATGGATATGGCCTCGGCGGCGGGCTCGGCCTGATCGTGATCATCATTATCGTGCTTCTCGTCGTCGGATGACCTTCGCCGGCGGCCCGGAGTGATCCGGGTCGCCGGCGCTACCTTGCGCGCACTACGCGGGCACGCCTTTGCTCGTGGAATATTCGAAATGAAGGGCCACGCCCTCATGCACCAGCGGATGAATGGCATGTGCCGCCATCGCCGCCTCTGAAAACCCCTGTAGAATCAATTTGAGCTTGCCGGGATAGGTTGCGACGTCACCGATTGCGAAGACGCCGGCAAGGCTGGTCTCGCAGGTTGCGGGCGTCACCGGCAGGTGGTGCATCTCCAGCGCCAAGCCCCAGTCGGCAATCGGCCCCAAATCCATCGACAGGCCGAAGAACGGCAGCAGCACATCGGCCGGCAGCAGCCGCACTTCACCCTGCAAGGTCGCGGCTTGCACGCCCGTCAGAATGCCGGCCTCCCCCACCAAACCCTGTAGCTGATAGGGGATCACCAGTTCGATCTCACCGGCCACCGCCGCCGCATCCAACCGTGCCGCCATTTCCGGCGCCGCGCGGAATTTCGGCCGGCGATGGATCACGGCGATGGACGCGGCGATGCCCTTCAAGGCCAGGGCCCAATCCACGGCCGAGTCGCCGCCACCCGCAATCACCACGCGCTTGCCGCGGAAATCCTCCCGCCGCCGCACGTAATATTGCACGCCACCGGTCGCCTCGTACTGCGTTAGACCGTCGAGAGGCGGGCGATTGGGCCCGAAGGCCCCGGCCCCGGCGGCGATGATCACCGCCCGCGCCGTGATGCGGTCACCGCGATCCGTATCGAGGGTAAAGGCCCCTGCCTGGCCGCTCAGGCCCGTGACGCGACGCCCGAGTAGGCGCGGTGCGGCGAAGGGTTCGATCTGGGCTTCGAGTCTGCTGACGAGGTCACCGGCTTCGATCGCCGGATGGGCCGGAATGTCGTAGATCGGCTTCTCAGGATAGAGCGCCGTGCATTGTCCGCCCACGGCGTCCAGGGCATCGATCAGCACGCAGCGCATCTTGAGCATGCCGCATTCGAAGACCGCGAAAAGCCCGGCGGGACCCGCGCCGATGATCGCGATGTCGGTGTCGATGACCTCAGCCATGAGCATTCGCCTTCAGTGTCATACCCTCGGGACGGACCCGACGCGCCGGAACTTAGGCGGCGGCCTTCCTGTCCGTCCACCCATGAGGCATGCTCGGCCCATGCCCGAAGTTTCGCCACCCGCCCTGCTGCTCGACCTGCCGACCCTCGCGGCGACGGAAGCGCTCGCCCGGCGCGTCGGCGCGCTGTTGCACCGCGAGGATGCCGTGTTGCTGAGCGGGCCCCTCGGCGCCGGCAAAAGCGCCTTCGCCCGCGCCCTGTTGCGCGACCTTGTGGGCGATCCGGCGATGGATGTGCCGAGCCCGAGCTTCACCCTGGTGCAGAGCTACGACACGCCGCGCGGCGTGGTGCATCATTATGATCTGTGGCGACTGGAGCCCGGACCCGATTTGCGGGAGCTGGGGCTGGACGAGGCTTTCCGCGACATCGCCCTCATCGAATGGCCCGACCGGTTGGGCGACCTGACGCCGCCCGATGCCCTGGCGATCGACCTGATGCCGGTGTCGGAGGAGGCGCGTCGCGCCCGATTGACCGGCTGGCCCGATCGGCTGGAGGCATTGGCCGCATGACGATGACACAGCCAAGCCTGGGCGAGATGCCGAAGAACCCGCCCCGCTACGGGATGATCCTTGCCGCTGGCCTCGGCACGCGCATGCGCCCGCTGACGGAAGACACGGCGAAGCCGATGCTCAGCCTGCAAGGGCGCACGCTTCTCGATCACGCGCTCGATCGGCTGGCGGCGGCCGGTGTCGAACAGGTGGTGGTCAATACCCATTGGCAGGCCGAAAAAGTCGAGGCGCATCTGGCGGCGCGATCCGAGGGGCCGAAAACCGTTGTGATGCGGGAGGATCGGCTTCTCAATACCGGCGGCGCTGTGGCGGCGGCGCTCGCCGCCGGCCTGCTGGGCGAGGCGCCCTTTTTTGTCGTGAACGGCGACGCCTTTTGGCTGGACGGGCCTGCGGTCGCCCTGGCCCGGCTTGCGGGATCGATGGAGGTCGAAGCGGGCGACAGTGGCGCGGAGGCGGTGCTGTTACTGCATCGCGGCGCCCAGGTCTCGGGGGAGGTCGGTGCCGGGGATTTCGCCTTGGACCGCTGGGGCATTCCCCGCCGCCCGAAGGAGAATGAACAGGTGCCCTATATCTTTGCGGGCGTTCAAATCCTGTCGCCGGCCTTGTTTCAGGATGCGCCGGCGGCGCCCTTCAGCATGAACCTGCTCTGGGATCGCGCGTTGGAAGCTGGAAAACTCCGCGCCATCGTGCATGACGGTTTGTGGTTCCACCTCTCTACGCCCCCTGATCTGGACCATGCCGAAGCCGAACTGCGGGAGCGCTCGACGGGAGAAACCCGTTGAGCCGACCGGCTCTGTGGTCGATTCCGGCCGGACACGCGTTCCTGGATGAAATGGCGCGCCGCTGGCTCGCGGACCATGGCGAACTATCGGATGGCGTGATCCTGCTGCCGACGCGGCGCGCGGCACGCGGGTTGAGCGAAGCCTTCCTCCGCGCCACCGATGGGCGGCCGATTTTGTTGCCGCGCATCGCGGCCGTTGGCGCGGCGGATGAGGCGGCGCTCACCCTCGGCGGTTTCGCGCTCGACCTGCCGCCGGCCATGCCGCAGGCACAGCGGCTGGCCGCCCTGTCCCGCCTCGTACTGGCACTTGAACGCGCGAGCGGCACGCCGACGGCAGGGCTCGACGCGACCTGGCGGCTGGCGCGCGAACTCGCGGCCCTGATGGATGAGGCCGAGCGCGCGGAAGTGCCGCTCGCCACCGCCCTGCGGGCGACAGTGCCGGAGGAACTCGCCGCCCATTGGCAGAAGACCCTGACCTTCCTGGCCATCGCCACCGAGCAATGGCCGGCGATCCTCGCCGATGCGGGGCTGATGGACCCGGTCGCGCGGCAGGTCCGGCTGTTGCATGCCCAAGCCGAGGCCTGGGAAGCGGCGGCACCGGCGTTTCCGGTTTGGATGGCCGGCATTGCCGGCGGCATTCCGACGGTGGCGCATCTCGCCCGCGTCGTGGCAGCGCTCCCCAAGGGTGCCGTCATTCTCCATGGCCTGGACCGGGCGATGGCCGATGAGGTCTGGGACACGCTTCAGCACGGCCATCCGCAGGCCGGCATGCAACGATTGCTCGGCGCCCTGGGTGCGACGCGCGGCGATGTGCGGCCCTGGCGAGAGGGTGCGGCCGAGAGCGGGCGCGCTGGCTTGCTCGCCCGCGCCTTGCTGCCGGCCGAGGCACTGGGCAGCTGGCGGGAAGCGGCGCCCTTGCCGCTGGAGGGCATGTTTCGCCTGCGCGCCGCCGATCAGCAGCAGGAAGCGCTGGCCATTGCCGCCATCCTGCGCGACGCCATCGAAACGCCGGCCGCGACCGCCGTGCTCGTCACGCCCGACCGCGCCTTGGCCGCGCGGGTGGTGGCGGAATTGGCGCGCTTCGGCATCACCGCCGATGACAGCGCCGGCGAGCCCTTGGCGGAATCGCCGCCCGCGACGCTGATGCGCCTGATCGCCCGCGCGGTGGCCGATGGCCTGGCGCCGGTGCCGCTCCTGTCGATGCTCAAGCATCCATTGGCGGCGCTCGGTCTGTCGCCCGGCGCCTGCCGCGCCGCTGCGCGCGCCCTGGAACTCGCCTGCCTGCGCGGGCCCCGCCCGCCCTCGCGGCTGGCGGGCTTGAGGGAGGCGCTGTCGCAATCGCGCAGCGAAGACCTACTCGCGCCGATGCTGCTGGATCGGCTGGAAGAGGCGCTGCGCCCCCTGCTCCTCCTCGTCGAGGGCGGGCAGGTTCAGAGCCCAGCCGTTTTGCTCGCGGCCCTCGCCGAAGCCGCCGAGGCAATCGCCACGACCGAGAACGCGCGCGGCGACCGTATGCTGTGGTCGGCTGAGGAGGGCGAGGCGCTCGCCACCATGATCGCCGAAGCCTTGCCGGCACTGGAAAGCCTGCCTGACACCGACCCGCGCGTGTTGCCGGGGCTGCTCGATGCGCTGCTGGAGGGTCAGGTCGTGCGCGGTCGTCGCGCGCTGCGTGGCCTCGGCGAAGGCGGCAGCATCCATCCCCGAATCTTCATCTGGGGCCTGTTGGAAGCGCGTCTGCAAAGCGCCGATGTCATCGTCCTCGGCGGCTTGGTCGAGGGCGTCTGGCCACCCGCGACCGATCCCGGTCCCTGGCTCAGTCGCCGAATGCGGGCCGAGGCCGGCTTGCCCTCGCCGGAGGAGATCATCGGCCAGACAGCGCATGATTTCGTGTCGGTGAGCTGTGCCGCACCCACCGTCATTCTCAGCGCGCCACGTCGCCTCGCCGGGGCGCCTGCAGTCCCGGCGCGCTGGCTCAAGCGGCTGGAGGCGATGCTGGCCGGCGGGCAACTGACGCTGCCCGAACATCCCGCGCTGGACTGGGCGCGGGCGCTTGACCAGCCGGCGGGCGCGCCGCAGCCGGTGGCGCCGCCGTCGCCGCGCCCGGCCGTGCCGCTACGGCCACGCCGGCTGAGCATCACCGAAATCGAGACGTGGCTCGCCGACCCTTATGCGATTCATGCCCGGCATATCCTGAGACTCAAAGAACTCGATCCGCTGGATCAGGCAACGGATGCCGCCGATTACGGTCGTCTGGTGCATGCGGGGATGCAGCATTTTCTGAAGGAAGCCGGCGCGGACTGGCGGCCGGATGCCCCGCTGCGGCTGCGCGCGGCGATGGAGCATGCGCTGGGGGACGCGAAGCTGCGCCCGGCGCTGGCCAATTGGTGGCGCCCGCGTCTGGTGCGGATCGCGGACTGGATCGCCTCGGTCGAAACCGCGCGGCGGGCGGGGCTGTCGCTGACCGCCATCGGTGCCGAGATTCCCGGCGAGTGGGAGCTGCGAGGCCCTGCCGGGGCGTTTCTGCTGCGCGGCCGAGCTGACCGGATCGAACGTCGGCAGGACGGCAGCCTCGGTCTGATCGACTACAAGACCGGCACCGTGCCGACTGAGAAGCGCGTCCGCGAAGGCCACGCGCCGCAACTGCCGCTGGAGGCCGCGATGGCGGCGGCCGGCGCCTTTGGGCCGATCTTCAGCGGCGCCACCGCCGAGATGAGCTATTGGCGCCTGCGCGGCGGCGCCGAGCCCGGCGAGGTGATCGAGCCGGTGCCCGATCAGGCCGAGCTTGCGGCGCTGATCGCCCAATCCGAGACGGCGTTGCTGGCCTTGATCGCGGCTTTCGACGATCCGGGCAAAGCCTATCTTGCCCGGCCGCATCCCGGCCGCGCTGCCCGCGATTCGGGGTATGGCCGCCTCGCCCGCATGGCCGAATGGGCCGGCGTCGGGGAGGACCCGGCGTGATGCGTCGCCTGTGGAATGCGCTTCGCTTTTCCACCCTACGGTCCCCCGTCGTAGGGTGGAAAAGCGCAGCGCATTCCACCGGCCACATCCGTGGGCATTCGGCATGACAACCACCGCTCAACCCTCACTCGCGCTCCCGCCGACGCCAAGCGCCGATGATGCGCGGGTGCGGGCCAGCCGCCACCAGATGGCGGCCTCGAACCCTGCCGTCTCGACTTTCGTGGCGGCCTCGGCCGGATCGGGCAAGACCAAGCTGCTGACCGACCGACTGCTGCGCCTGATGCTGACCGGCGTCGATCCCGGTCGTATCCTGTGCCTCACCTTCACCCGCAACGCCGCCGCCGAAATGGCCCTGCGGCTGCAGGACCGCCTCGGCATCTGGGTCAGCCTGCCCGACGAGGTGCTCGACCGCGCATTGCACGACCTGTCGGTTCCGCCGACGCCCGTGAACCGCAAGCGCGCGCGCAGCCTGTTCGCCATCGTGCTCGATCTGCCCGGCGGCATGCGCATCGATACCATCCACGCCTTCTGCCAATCCCTGCTGCGGCGCTTTCCGCTGGAAGCCGGAATCTCCCCCCATTTCCGGCTGGTGGAAGAGCGCGATGCCATGATCAACCTGCGGGAGGAGCAGGAGCATATGCTCGCCCGCGTGCATGACGGCACCGAAGGCATGGCCGGGGCGGTAGACGCCCTCGCCGCCCAGATCGGCACGGATGATCTCGACCGGCTGTTGCGCGACATCGATGGCGGGCGCGAACGATCCGAACACCTCCTCAAGCAGGATTTGTCCAGCCTGATCGCAGCCCAGCGGCGCGTCGTCGGCGCCAAGCGGACCGAGGCCGAGATTTGGACATTGGCGGTCGA
This sequence comes from Acidisoma sp. PAMC 29798, assembly GCF_030252425.1. Taxonomy (GTDB): domain Bacteria; phylum Pseudomonadota; class Alphaproteobacteria; order Acetobacterales; family Acetobacteraceae; genus Acidisoma; species Acidisoma cladoniae. The sequence goes on from NZ_CP126994.1 coordinate 2,814,798, forward strand.
AGGCGCCGACGACACGGACCTGCGCTATGCTCTCGGCGCAGTGTCGGAACGCGGCGCGCCCGGCGCGAAAGCCAAGGCGCTGGCGCTGCTCGACTGGCTCGCTGGCTCTCCTGAGCGTCGCCAGGAGACCTGGCAGAGCTGGAGCGACGGGCTGCTGACCAAGGGCGAGCCACGTTCCCTTACTTTCCTCGTCGGCAAAAAGCTCGACCTGGCCGAGCCCGATATCTGGCCGGTGATCGAGGCCGAGCAGCTTCGGCTCATGGCGCTGAACGACGCCTTCGCCGCCGACCGCCTGGCCACGCTCTCAGCCGCCTTCCTGCGTCTCGCGCTGCCGGTGCTGAAGGCCCAGGCGCGGCGGCGGCAGGTGGAGGGGTTGATGGATTACGGTGACCTCATCCTCCGCTCCAATGATCTGCTGCGCGATCCCGGCGCCGCCTGGGTGCTGTTCAAGCTCGACCACGGTCTCGATCACCTGTTGCTGGACGAGGTGCAGGACACCGCGCCCGGCCAATGGAGCATTGCCGGCAGCCTGACGGAGGAGTTCTTCGCCGGCGCCGGCACGCGGGACGCCAATGAGAAGACCAAGCGCACGGTCTTCGCCGTGGGTGACCGCAAGCAATCCATCTACGGCTTCCAGGGCGCCGACCTGCTGTCCTTCGACGCCTGGCGCGGCAAGCTGCGGGACCGGGTTCGCACCGCAAAGCGAGAGTGGCATGACGGCGCGCTCGACGTGTCCTTCCGCTCCGTCGTGCCGGTGCTGGCCCTGGTCGATGCCGTCTTTGCCGACCCCGAAGCGGCGCGTGGCGTGGTCGAGACCGCCGGTGAGCCGCTGCAGCATGTCTCGGCGCGACCCGAGGATGGCGGCCGGGTGGAGCTATGGCCGCTGATGCCCCGGCAGATCACGCCGGCGCCGGAGCCCTGGCTGATCCCCGACACCAACCTCGCCCAGGCCTCGGCACCCAGCCGGCTTGCCCGCGCGCTGGCGCAATGGATTGCGCAGGCCACGACCGGCGGCATGATGCTGGAGAGCCAGGGGCGGCCGGTGACGCCGGGCGACATTCTCGTGCTGCTGCAAAAGCGCGCGCCCTTCGCGCCGCTGCTGGTGCGGGAACTGAAAGCCGCCGGCGTGGCCGTCGCGGGGCTCGACCGGCTGGAACTCACCGCCCAGGCGGCGGTGCAGGATCTCATGGCGCTGGCGGATAGCCTGCTGCTGCCAGAGGACGATCTCGCCTTCGCCTGTTGGCTGACCAGCCCGCTCGGCAATCTGACCGATGACAGTCTGATGGCTCTGGCGGCGGGTCGCACGCAGCGACATCTGTTTGAGGCGCTGCGCCTCCGCGCGGCGGAACGGCCCGACTGGCAGACGGCCTGGACCTTCTTCCGCGCCCTGCAGCCGCGCGTCGATTACGCCAGCCCGCATGCCCTGTTCTCCCAGGCGCTCGGCGCCCTCGGCGGGCGGGCGCGGCTATTCCATCGCCTGGGCGCGGAAGCGGCCGAGCCGGTGGATGAATTGCTCGGCGCGGCGTTGACCTATGGCGCCAGCCACGCGCCCTCGCTGCAGGGCTTTCTCCACTGGCTTCGCCAATCCACCACCGAGGCCAAGCGCGAGCCCGGCGCCGCCGGGGATGCGGTGCGCATCATGACCGTCCATGCCTCCAAGGGTTTGCAAGCGCCGATCGTCATCATGGCCGATGCCGCAGGCCGGCCGCCGCCCAGTCGCGGCAATCTGCTGTGGATGCGCAACGAGGCGGATGGGTCGGACCTGCCGATCTTCTGCCCGCGCCGGGACATGCATTGCGAGGAGAGCCTGAGCTTTCAGTCCCAGATGCAGGTACGCGCGGTCGAGGAGCATCACCGTCTGCTCTATGTCGCTATGACCCGCGCGGAGGACCGGCTGCTGGTCTGCGGTTGGGAAACCGGCACGCGCGGCACGGCGCCGACCTGGCACGATCTGATCGGGCGCGGCTTCGATCGGCTGGAGATCGCGCCGGAGGAGATGGCGGCGGGCGCTTGGCCCGAAACGATCCGGTCACTTTCCGCGCCGCAGCGCCGGCCGCCGCCAATGAGCAAGGCGGAAACGACGTCGCTCGTCGTCGCCCCCATGCCGCCATGGTTGGGCCAAGCGCCGGAGTGGCGGGCGTCACCACCACCGCCGGAGCCCGCACGACCAAAACCCCTGGCACCAAGCCGACCGGATCAGGCCGCCTTCGGCCCTGTGCCGCAAGCCGATTCACCGGTCGCGGCCCGCACCTTCGGCCAGGCGGCGCGCGGGGCACGCTTCGCACGCGGCACGCTGATCCACGGCCTGCTGCAACATCTGCCCGACATCGCGCCGATGCGGCGGGCGGAGGCCGGGCGCGGCTTCCTGACGCGGCCCGGCTCGGCGTTGGACGCGGCGGAGGCCAAGCGCGTGCTGGCCCAATGCCTCGCCGTGCTGGACCATCCCTCACTCGGCCAGGCCTTCGCGCCCGGCAGCCGGGCGGAAGTGCCGCTGGCGGGTGAGGCCGGCGGCGTGGTGATCACCGGTATCGTCGATCGCCTCGCGGTGTCCGACCAGCAGGTGGTGGCGATCGACTTCAAGACCGGCCGCCAGCCACCGGCGGAGATCGGCGAAACGCCGATCCTCTATCTGCGGCAAATGGCAGCCTATCGGGCTTTGCTGCGCGCGATCTTCCCCGGCCGTGCCGTGCTTTGCGCTCTCGTTTGGACCGAAACCGCGACGGTCACACCCCTGCCGGATGCTATGCTCGACGGCTACGCGCCGGGGAGCACGTCCTAGGGCGGAAAAGCGCAGTTCCGCCTAAACCCCAAATTCCGTCAGCGCACGGTCGAGCCAGATGAGGTTGTCGCCGTCTGGAAACCAGGCCGCGCGGGCGGCGACCAAATCGGCGTCGTCGCGCGGAAATTCGATGCTCGCCGGCAGATCGGCGGGAAGATAGATGGCCTGGCAGAGCGGATAGTCCCGCACCCGCCATTCCGGCCGATGGGTGGTGAAGAAGGCGAGGCACGGCACCGAGAAGGCATCGGCCAGATGCATCGTCGCCGTGTCGGTGGAGATCACGCAACGGGCGCCCGCGACCAGGGCGCAGAGTTCGCGAATGGTCTTGCAGACCGGCGCCGCGATGGCACCTCCGCTCGGCGGCCCCTGCGTCAAGACCGGCCCGCTCAGTCGGGCGATGACGGCGCCATGCACGGCCTCCGGCATATTCCGCAAGGCGATCGAGGCCGTTGGGCAGACGAGCGTATATCCGGGCGAGAGGCCGAGACCCGGAAGCCGCCCGGCGCGGGGCGCCAGCCAGGTATTGCGCTTGAGAACCGACGCCACGCTGTCAGGCGCCACGCCTAGGCGGCTCAAAAAGAAGTCGATCATGGAAATGCGGGCAAATCCTGGGTCATAGGCGAAGTCGCGCATATCGATGACCGGCCCGGCCAGATCAGCCTCCGCCATCGGCACCACGGCGGCGAGATCACCGGCGAGATCATAGAGCTGCGGCAGCAGCGGTTTCGCCGCCGAGTCGATCCGGGCCAGCACGACGGGTCCCTCAATCGCGCCGATGGTGCGCGCGACCGAGAGTGCCTGCAGCCCGATGATTCCGTCGCCGAGGCTGATACCGAAGCCGTTTAGGATGGTGATCGGCGGCAAATCCGCATATCTCCCGCGCCGTTCCGAGCCCGCACGCCTGAAGTGCCCGAGCCAGTGCTTGCTCCTGGGGGCCGGATGCACCACGTTTGTTGCAACACACCATAGCCGTCCTTCGTTTCAGGACCGCTACAGCAAATGAGGTTCCCATGGCCGGCAATACCAAGGCTGTCACGGACGCGAGTTTCGATGCCGACGTTCTGAAGGCGACCGGTCCGGTCGTCGTCGATTTCTGGGCGGAATGGTGCGGTCCGTGCCGCGCGATTTCGCCCGCGCTGGAAGAGATCTCGGCCGAATATGCCGGCAAGATCACCATCGCCAAGGTGAATATCGATGAAAATCCCGAGACGCCGAACAACTACGCCGTGCGCGGTATCCCGACCCTGATCCTGTTCAAGGACGGCAAGCCGGCGGCGACGCAGGTTGGCGCCGCGCCGAAGAGCGTGCTGAAGGCTTGGATCGAGCGCAGCCTGTAGTCGGCGCCCGGACATGGCGGTGCGCGAGCCCCTGATCCGCGTCATCGCCATGCCGGCGGACACCAATCCGTCGGGCGATATCTTCGGCGGTTGGCTGATGGCGCAGATGGACCTTGCGGCGGGCAACCTCGCCCATCGCATCGCCAAGGGCCGCTGCGTCACTGCCGCCGTCGATGGCATGGCGTTCCTGTCACCGGTCCAGGTAGGCGACGAGGTCAGCTTCTTCGCGGAACTTCTCTCCATGGGTCGCACCTCCATGAAGATTACGGTCGAAGCCGAGCGTCGGACGCGGTTCGAGACGGATACAATTCCGGTCACGAAGGCGACCTTCACCTTTGTGGCGCTCGATGAAAGCCGCAAGCCGAGGCCGATCAATCCGGGTTGAACGACGACCGGGCTGATGGCGGAATGCTCTCCGCTTTTCCGCCCTACTCTGGAATGGTAATTTCCATGCCGTCATAGGCGGGTTCCAGCCCGCGCGGCAGATTGCGCATCATCCAGCCCCAATCCATGTCGGTGCCCATATGGGTGAGGATGGTGCGCCGCGCGCCAAGCTTCGCCGCCCATTCCACCACCATCGCCAAGGACGCATGGGTCCGATGCGGCTCACGCTGGAAACAATCGACCATCCAAGTGTCGATGCCTTCCAGAGCCGCCCAAGCCGGCGCATCGAGATCCACCACATCCGTGCAATAGGCGAAGCGGCCGAGGCGAAACCCGAGCGTGGTTGAGAAGCCATGGTCCTGGTCGAAAACCTCGATCTCGATCCCGGCAAGGGAGACGCGGTCGCCGCTTTTCACGACATCGATGTCCAATACCGGGCGGATGAAGCCGGGCGGACGCCATGGCAGGAAGGCGTAATCGAAACGGCGCTGCAACTCGCTCACGGTATGGGCGTCGGCCCGCACCGGCATCGGCCGCCCGATGATGCGGTTCAGGATGCGCACATCATCCAGCCCCAGAATGTGGTCGGCATGGGAATGGGTGAACAGGATCCCCTCCACGGAGACGATGCCGTGGTCGATCAACTGGGTCCGCATATCCGGGGAGGTATCGACCAGAAAGCGTCGGCCGCTATTGCCCTGCACCACGATGCTCGACCGGGTGCGTCGGTTGCGCTTTTCTGCCGGGTCGCATTCGCCCCAATCGCCCCGACCATCGGCGCCGCCGATCATCGGCACGCCCGCAGAGCCGCCGCAGCCCAAAACGATTACTTTCAAGCTGCAATCGCCTTCGGATAAAGCCGGCGGAAATTCGCCGTGGTCAGAGCGCCAAGCGCCTCTGTTTCCAGCCCGCGCACGGTGGCGAGCGTCGCGGCCGTATGGGCGACCCAGCCGGGTTCGTTGCGCTTGCCGCGATGGGGCATCGGCGCGAGGTAGGGCGAATCCGTTTCCACAAGGATACGGTCAGCCGGCATATCCCGCGCGATGTCGCGCAACTCGGTCGATTTCGGAAAGGTCAGGATGCCGGAGAAGCTGATATAGCCGCCCATCTCCATGGCCGCCTCGGCCAGCGGTCGACCGGCCGTGAAGCAATGGAGCAAAAAATCGAAGGGGCCGCCGGCATCGCGCTCCTCCCGCAGGATTGCCTCGATATCCGCGTCGGCACTGCGGGCGTGAATGGCCAGAGGCAATCCCGCCTGCCGGGCGGCGCGGATATGGGCGCGGAAGCCCGCCTGCTGCACCTCATGCGGCGCCGTCTCATAGAAATAGTCGAGGCCGCTTTCGCCGATGCCGATGACCTTGGGGTGTTGGGTCATGGCGACGAGATCGGCCGGATCGGGCACCGGCTCCTCATGCGCATGCTGGGGATGGATGCCGACCGAACACCAGATGCCCGGCTGATCCTCGACGAGCGCGAGAATACGGCGGGACTGTTCCAGGCTGGTGCCGATGGACACCATCTCCCCCACGCCGGCGGCGCGAGCGCGGGCGATGACCTCGGGCAGTTCCTCGTCCTTGAAATAGTCAAGGTGGCAATGGCTATCGATCAGCATGCTAGGCAGCTTCCTCGACGAAGCGCGGGAAGATGCCCTGCGGCGCGGGCAGGATGCTGCCCTCGACCAGCGGCTGCGCCAGCCCAGCAATGTCACGCGCCTCGGCCGGCACACCGACCTGATCCAGCATCCGCGCCGTGCTATCCGGCATGAAGGGCTGCAGCACGGTGGCCACCGTGCGGATGACATCCGCGAGCACGCGCAGCACCGCGCCCATGCGCACGACATCTGTCTTCTTCAGCGCCCAGGGCGCCTGGTGGTCGATATAGGCATTGGCCGCGCGGATGACGCGCCAGGCGTCTTCGAGGCCGTTATGGAAGGCCTGGCTATCGATCGCCGCGCGCATCTGGCCGGGCAGCGCCGCCGCCTGCTCGAGCAGAGCGCGATCGGCTTCGGTCACCGGTTCGGGCAACGGTGGCAGCCGGCCCTCGCAATTGCGCGCGATCATCGACAGGCTGCGCTGCGCGAGATTGCCGAGATCGTTGGCGAGTTCGACATTGAGGCGGCTGATCAGCCCGCGCCGGCTGTAATCGCCGTCATTGCCGAAAGGCATTTCCCGCATCAGGAAGAACCGAACCGCATCGCGCCCGAATTCCTCGATCAGGGCAGATGGCTCGATCACATTGCCGATCGACTTGCTCATCTTCTCACCGTCCACCGTCCACCAGCCATTGGCGCTGACGCGCTTCGGCGCGGGCAGGCCGGCGGCCATCAAGAAGGCGGGCCAATAGACGGCATGGAAGCGGATGATGTCCTTGCCGACCATATGGACATCGGCCGGCCAAAAATGCGCCCGCGGTGCTGCCGCATCGGGATAGCCGATGGCGGTGAGATAGTTCGTCAGCGCATCGAGCCAGACGTACATGACATGAGCGGGATCGTTCGGCACCTCGACGCCCCAGGTGAAGCTGGTGCGACTGACGGACAAGTCGTTCAAGCCGCCCTTCACGAAACTCAGCACTTCGCGCTTTTGTGCATGGGGGGCGATGAAATCGGGGTTCGCCTCATAGAAGGCGAGCAGCCGGTCGCCCCAGGCGGAGAGGCGGAAGAAATATGACGGCTCCCGCACCCACTCCACCGGCGCGCCGCTGGGGCCGACGCGAATGCCGTGGACATTGGTGGTCAGCTCATCCTCGGCATAGAAGGCCTCGTCCCGCAGGGCGTACCAGCCTTCGTAATGGCCGAGATAGATGTCACCCGACTCGACCAGTTTGTTCCAGAGCGCGGCGCAGGCCAGCTTGTGGCGTGGCTCGGTGGTGCGGATGAAATCGTCGTTGGAAATGCCCAGGCCCGCCGCCATCATGCGGAACTCCTCGGCGAAACCATCGGTGAAGGTCTGCGGATCGAGGCCCGCATCCAACGCCGCCTTCTCGACCTTCTGGCCGTGCTCGTCCGTGCCGGTCAGGAAGAAGACCTCGTAGCCGTCCAGCCGCTTCCAGCGGGCCACGACATCAGCCGCGATCGAGGTATAGGCGTGACCGATATGCGGCGCCCCGTTCACGTAATAGATCGGCGTCGTCACATAGAAACTGTTGGTCATGTCCCTGCCATCACGCTGAGGCCGGCCAGAACCGCCTGACGGCGATCGAGGGCAAGGCGCTCAGTCTCATCCTGGATGTGCGTCAGCGCCTGCCATACCGCACCCCAGCCCTCAAGGGAACGCGACGCCAGCAGCCGCGCCTGATCGGCATCCGGCAGGCCCCGCGCGCCCTGCCGCACGGTCAGACTGACGGCTTGGCGCAGCATCTCCATGAACAGCGAAAAATCCGTCTCGTCCCGCGCCACAGCATCCGCCACGGCATGCGCGGAAGCGCCTGTCGGCAGCGAGGCCAGCACGCGCGACACCTGCGCCGCCATCGCGGGGCCATCACCCTCCGCCAAGGCCAGCGCACGGCCCGGCGCGCCTTCGGCCATGACCGCCAAGTGGTGGCGATCCTGGGCGCTAAGATCGGGCAAAGCGGTGGCGAGCAGCGTCTCGGTCTCGGTCACCGAGAGCGGCGACAGGCGCAGCCGGCGGCACCGGCTGCGGATGGTGGAGGGCAATAGCCCCGCCGCATGCGACACCAGCAGCAGAAGGGCGCCGGTCGGCGGCTCCTCCAGCAGCTTCAGCAGGGCATTGGCGGCATTGGGGTTCATCTCCTCGGCGCCATCGACGATGACGACGCGCCAGCCGCCCTCGCCCGCCGTGCGGCGCAGGAAATGCGAGACCTCCCGAACCTCATCGACCACGATCTCCTGCCGCATGCGCTTGCGTTTCTCGTCCATGCCGCGCTCGACGGTCATGAGGCCGGCATGGGTTCCGGCGGCGATGCGGCGGAACACGGGATCGGCGGGATCGACATGGAGGCTCTCGCCCGGCTTGCGGCCGGCGAGCAGCGTGCGGGCGAGGCGATAGGCGAGTGTCGCCTTGCCGATGCCGCGCGTGCCGGTAATCAGCCAGGCATGGTGCAGGCGCCCGCTGGTCCGCGCCTGCTGCCAGCTTTGCTCTGCCGCGTCATGGCCGAGCAGGTCAGGATTGTCGCGCGGTGTCAGTTTGCGCCCAGCAGCTCGATATCGAAGATCAGCGTGGCGCCGGGCGGAATGACGCCGCCGGCGCCCTGGTCGCCGTAAGCCTGATCGGGCGGAATGATGAGCGTGCGCTTGCCGCCGACATGCATGGTGGCAACGCCCGCGTCCCAACCCGGAATGACCTGCTGGTCGTTCAGGATGAAGCTGAAGGGCTGGCTACGGTCGCGCGAGCTGTCGAACTTGCGGCCCTTCTGGCCGTTATTGTCCAGCCAGCCCGTGTATTGCACCACGACCGTCTGGCCGCTCTGCGGCTCCGGCCCAGTGCCGACGACTTCGTCATGATATTTGACGCCGGACGGCAGGGTCGTGAAATCGTCGGCCGAAGCGGCGATATTGGCGGTCATCAGGAAAGCTCCAACAAGTGGCAAAAGGAAACGGCGCATGGACGATACTATCCTTGACTGAGGGAGGCCGCGAGCCGGGATCGGACGTGGCTGACGACATCCTGTTGCACGACATCGATGGCACGGTCGGCGTCGATGAGGATGGTGCGGTAAGGATCCTGGGCCGCCTGGGCACGAAATGAGGCCCGCACGCGCTGGTGGAACCCGAGGTCGAGACCTTCGAAACGCCCCTCATCGGTCGCGTCATCGGCCAGGCGCCGGCGGCTGCGGCCGATGCCTGTGGCAGGATCGACATCCAGCAGCACCGTGAGATCGGGGCGGAAATCCTCCACGAAGCGGCGATGCAGATCGAGAATGAGGTCAGCCTCGATGCCGCGCCCGCCACCTTGATAGGCGAGCGTGGAGCCCAGGAACCGGTCACACAGCACGACGCGGCCGGCCGCCAACGCCGGGCGGATGACGCGCTTGACGTGCTGGATGCGGGCGGCGGTCATCAGCAGAAGTTCGGAGCCTTGGTCCCAGACGGCGCCGGAGGCCGCGAGCAGCAAGGCGCGGAGTTCCAGCCCTTCCGGCGTACCGCCGGGCTCGCGCGTCGACAGCACGTCATGCCCATCGGCGGTGAGCGCCGCCGCGAGGGTTACGAGCGCACCGCCCTTGCCGGCGCCGTCCCCGCCTTCGAAGGCGATGAAGGGAGCGTTCGCCGTCATCCGCGCACGCGAACCCCCTCAAAGTAACCGTCATGCGCGGACTTGATCCGCGCACCTACCCGTTGCGGCGCCCTGACGGCGTGTGGGCGCCACAGCGGGTAGGCCCGCGGATCAAGTCCGCGGGTGACGAGTTCGGAGTGGCGAGGACGGGTCAACGACCCACCGTCCCTAAGCGCGGGTGATGAAATGCCGCAGACGCGCAAAGGCGCGGCCGGGCAAACCAAGACGCGGCACGGCGTTCATGGCGACCAGCGGCGCGCTGGCGGCGGCCTGCCCACTCGGGATGCCGACGCCGCTCAGGCTGATCTGGCCAATCTTCTGCCCGGCGACGATCGGGGCGGGCACCGGCGCGGCGTAATCCACCGCAACCTTGGCCGAGTTGCGCCAACCCTGCGGCAAGGTCACCACCGTGGTCTGAGCAACCGTCAGCCCCACGGTCGGCGTCTCCCCCAACCAGACCTGCGCGGCCGTCACTTGCTGGCCCGGCGTGAACAGCGGCACGTCCTCGAAATTGTTGAACGCCCAGTCCATCAGCCGCTTGGATTCCGTGACGCGCGAGTTCCATGTCGGCAAGCCATTGAGCACGACGATGATGCGGCGATCGTTGCGCATGGTGGTGCCGGCGAGGGAATAGCCGCCCTCCTCGGTATGACCGGTCTTGAGACCGTCCCCGAGGCCCGCCGTCACCAGCGGATTGCGATTCTGCTGGCTGATCTTGTTGTACGTGAAGTTCTGCTCGCCCGCGTAATGGTAGTAATCCGGGAAGTCGCGAATGATGCGCTCACCGAGCGTCGCGATGTCGCGCACCGACATGACATGGCCATCCGCCGGCCAGCCTGAGGCATTGACGAAATGGGAGGCCGTGAGGCCGAGCTTCTTGGCCTCGTCGTTCATCATATTGGCAAAGGCGCTTTCGGACCCGCCGATGCCCTCGGCCAGCGCCACCGCCGCGTCATTCCCGGAATCGACGAAGATGCCCCGGATCAGATCCTCGACCGTGACGTTGGTCCCGACCTGAATGAACATGCGCGACCCGCCCATGTGCCAGGCCTGCTCGCTGACGAGGAAGGTCTGGTCGAGGCGCAGCTTGCCCGACTTCAACTGGCTGAAGGTGATGTAGATCGTCATCAGCTTGGTGAGGGAGGACGGCGGGCTGGCGGTATCGGGGTCTTTTTCGAGCAGAACGGCGCCGGTGTTGAAATCGATGACAATGGCATGGCTTGCCACCGTGTCCAGCGGCCCGATCGGGGTATTCGCGGGGGTCGAAACAGCAGCGGCGTTGCTGGCGGGTCCGCCCTCGTCACCGCCGGCGGCGCCCGCAGCGGGGGCACCCGGCTTGGCGGCATGCACGCGCTTGCGGGCCCAGGCGGGCAAAGCCGCAAAGCTGCCGATGGCGGCGGTGGAGAGCAACAGGAGGCGGCGGGTGTTCATGAGGCGATTCCGATGGAAGCGGGGGCTATCTGACGACAATCGTCGCGTCGATGCCGCCGGAGCGTAACGTCGAAGCGAGCGCCGCATCGGCTTGCGGCACGGACGGATAGGGGCCGGTGAGGACACCATAGAGCGTGCGTCCCTCACCCGCGAGGGCGATGACATGGGCGTTGGGAAGGCCCGACAGACCGGCCGAGGCGCGCCAGGCATCGCTCTGACGACCGAAGCTGCCCGATTGGATGTAGAGGCTGCCGGGATCGGCAGGACCCTGCGTCAGCGTCACCGGCAGATCGAGCGGCGGCACAGCCTGCGCGACCGCCTGTTCGCCGGCGCCTGCGGACGGACCCACAGCATTGCCGCCCGATTGGGCGACGCCCGCCGGCGGCGCGAGGCTCGCCGACTGGAATCCGGTCACCGGTGCGGCGGCGATCTTGATGCCGCCCCCGAGGCTATCGGCCAGCGCCTGGCTCGGCCCCTGCTGGATCACGATCCGCACTTCGGCCGCGCCATCGGCGGGAATGCCAAGCAGGTCGGCGGCCTTGGGCGTGACTTCCAGAATCCGGCCCGGATCGGCGGGCCCGCGGTCATTGAGGCGCAACAGAAGCTGCCGCCCGGTCTGCAGATTGGTGACCTGAACGATCGCCGGCAGTTGCAGCGTCGGGTGCGCGCCGGTCATGGCATCCGGGTCATAGCCCTCACCATCGGCCGTGACGCTCGGCGCATCGTCGCCATAGACAGAGGCGAGACCGGTGCGGGTGTAGCCGAGATCCTCGCGCGGATAGTGCCAAACGCCCTGCGCCTCATAGCCCGAGCCGATCGTATAGACGGGGTGGGACGCGACGGGCGGCGCGCGATGGGTGCAGCCGGCCACGACCAGCGCCGTCGCGAAAGCCAGGGTCAGCTTCATGCGGTGACGATATCGCCGAGCAAGCCCACCGAGAGGGCGTAGAAATCGGATGGGTTGTAGCGGCGGATCGCCTTGTAATTCGGATAGACCAGGAAGGAACTGCCGCCGACACCATCAGGCTGGATCAGGCGCGCCGGCATCGCGGAGGAAACCGCCCGGTGGCCGGGCAAACGGCGCACGCCCATGGCGAGCCAGTTCGACAAGGGTTGCGCCTGGTCGGGGTCATTTCCGGCCGCATCGACGCCAGCGCCCAGGACCACCGACTCGCCCCAGGGCTCGCCGTTCCGCCAGCCGGAGACGTGCAGATAGTTGCCGATCGAGGCCAGGCTATCGGGCGTATTGGTCCAGATGTCGCGGCGGCCATCGCCCGTGAAATCCACCGCCAGCTTGAGGTAGACGCTGGGCATGAATTGCGGCTGGCCCATGGCGCCGGCGTAGCTGCCGGTCATGGCGGCGGGCGTGATATCGCCATGGTCGAGGATGCGCAGTGCCGCGAGCAATTCCGATTGGAAATAGCTCGCCCGATGGCTGCTCCAGCCCAGCGTCGCCAGGGCCTGCACCACCGAAAACCCGCCGGTGGTCGTGCCGTAATTGGTCTCCAATCCCCAGATACCCATGATGACGCTGGGATCGACGCCGAAGCGGTCCTGCACGGCGGCCAGGGTGGTGCGGTAGGCCGCGAAATTCTCCTTGCCATGCGCGATGCGCGTCGCCGACAGGCGGCCGGCGGAATACTGCGCCCAGGTCTGGGTGAATTCCGGCTGGCGATTGATGAGGTCGATCACAGTCTGATTGGCGGTGAGGCCATTCAGCGTCGCGCGGCGCGTGGCGTAGCTTATGCCATTCGCTGCGGCCTTGGCGTCGAAAGCCACCAGGAAGCTGTAGAAGCTGCCATCGGCCGCGCGCGCAGGCGCTGCGGCGCCGAGCACGAGCGCCCCGGAGGCGGCGGGAATCAGACTGAGAAGGGTGCGGCGGAACATGCGCAATCTCTGCCAGAGCGCGCGGGGCGGAGCAACTGAAGCCTGCGCCATCTTCAAACGGTCGCTATTGAGAGATCACTCAGACATCAGCCCTGCCACGCCCACCCTTGCACGGCCTTCGGTCGCGGGCGCATTCTTATACTATGAGGCCATGAGAGGCTGAAGGCCCGCACGGGCGGGCTCACGGAGACGGTTGATGGATGGCGAAACGGAATCTCGGCGCATTACGCTTTACGAGCAGGGCGATTTCGTCGGCATGCGCGCGGCGGGCCGGTTGGCCGCCGAAGTGCTCGACATGATCGCGCCGCATGTGGTGCCGGGCGTCACCACCGACCGGCTCGACAGCCTGTGCCATGACTTCATCCTCGCGCATGACGCGGTGCCGGCGCCGCTGAACTATCGTGGTTTTCCGAAATCGATCTGCACCTCGATCAACCATGTCGTGTGCCACGGCATTCCGGGCGAGCGGCGCCTGGAAGACGGCGACATCCTCAATATCGACATCACCGTGATCCTGAACGGCTGGTATGGCGACACCAGCCGCATGTATGTCGCGGGCAATGCCAGCACCCGCGCCAAGCGACTGATCGACGTCACGTATGAGTCGCTGATGCTCGGCATCGCGGCGGTGAAGCCGGGGGCGACGCTGGGCGATATCGGCCACGCCATCCAGAGCTTCGTCGAACCGCAGCGGTTTAGCATCGTGCGGGATTTCTGCGGCCACGGCATCGGGCGGCGCTTCCACGAGCCGCCGAACATCCTGCATTACGGCCGCGCGCGGGAGGGCACGACGCTGCGCGCCGGCATGTTCTTCACGATCGAGCCGATGGTGAATGCCGGTCGTTCGGACGTGAAGATTCTGGATGACGGTTGGACTGCCGTAACACGCGACCGCAGCCTGTCGGCGCAGTTCGAACATATGATCGGCGTGACGAAGGACGGGTGCGAGATCTTCACGCTGTCGCCGGCCGGGATGACGAAACCGCCTTACGATTGAAGGTTTTGTGCCCTCTAAACAGGGCAGCGCAATACGATGCGATACTGCATCGTATTTGGATGGGCGGCTGGGTCTACATCATGAGCGGTCGGCGCAACGGGACGCTTTATATCGGCGTGACGACCGACATCGTCGCCCGCGCCTGGCAGCATCGAAATGGGCTGGTAGCGGGTTTTACCAAACGATACGGGCTTTCTATCCTGGTCCATGTCGAAACGCATGAGTCCATTCTCGCGGCCATTCAACGGGAGAAGACGTTGAAGCATTGGCCGCGTATCTGGAAGATCGCGCTGATCGAACGCGGCAACCCAGACTGGTCTGACCTGTTTCCGTTGTTGGGGTAAGCTGCTTGGTTCAACGCAGCCCGTTTCACCGTCCCCACTCTTCACCATCACTCTCTTTACCGTCATCCGCGGACTTGATCCGCGGACCTACCCGGTCGGGCGCCCAAACGCCGTCATGGCGCCGCAACGGGTAGATGCGCGGGTCAAGCCCGCGCATGACGGTGAGTTTTTGGGTGCCGACGCCCGAACCTCCATCGATCCATTTTCGAAACATATTCCCCCCATCCCTACGTCGTGCGACGATCACGCATGGTCATTCCCCCACACCTCGCAGACGCCATGGGTCTGTTCACCGGCCTGCCGGAGACGAAGGCCGCCCCGACCGCGTCAGTCGCGGGCGCCGACGGCCATCGCACTCGCATGCGCAACCGCCTGCTGACCGCCGGATCCGACTCCCTGGCGGATCACGAGGTCCTGGAAATGACGCTGTTCCTCGCCCTGCCCCGCCGGGACACCAAACCCGTCGCCCGCGCCCTGCTGACGCGCTTCCGTAGCTTCGCCGGCTGTATCTCCGCCACACCCCAGGAACTGCGTGAGATCGAAGGCCTGGGGGATGCCGGGGTCGCCGCCCTTAAGACCATTCAAGCGGCGGCGCTCAGGTTGATGCGTGCCGAACTGATCGACCAACCCGTCCTCAATAGTTGGCAGCGCCTGATGGACTATCTGACCGCCGTCCTGGCGCGCGAGAAGGTCGAGCACTTCCGCGTCCTCTATCTCGACACCCGCAACCGGCTCATAGCGGACGAAGGCCAAGGGCGCGGCACCGTCAATATGACGCCCGTCTACCCGCGCGAGATCGTCCGCCGCGCCCTGGAGTTGAACGCGACCGCCCTGATCCTGGTCCATAACCACCCCAGCGGCGACCCGACGCCCTCGGCCCAGGACATCACCATGACCCGCGCGATCCACGCCGCCGCGCAGCCGCTGTCGGTGATGGTCCACGATCACGTCATTATCGGGAACGGCCGCTGGGTGAGCTTCCGGAAAGAGGGCTTGCTCTGACGGCATCAGGCACGGCGACATTTCGTCTTGTGCCGACCCACAAGCCCTATTGGCGGCTTGTCTCGAGTTACAAATGAATCTACGAGCGCAAAGGTAGACCTGCACCGTTCAGGCTTCTTGTATGGGCTATGCGTGGCAAAGCCCGACACCCCGACGACGTGGACTGGAGGTCGAGACCGCGTGGCTGCTAGCTTCGAGAGATCGATGCGTGTCGAGATCCGCTCGCAGGCTGGCGGCGCCGGGATCTCCATGTTGATCGGCATCCTCGTCCTGGCCGGCTACGGCCTGGGTTTCGAACCCCTATGGTGCCCCGTGCCCAGCCTGCCCGGGACGCACCCGGTGACGGCAATCTGCCTCGTCCTGCTGGGCCTCGGCGCGTGGCCGACGACCAGCCAGGCGGCCACCTGGCGTGTCATCCCCCAAATGGCTGTCGGAATCGCCGTGCTTCTGGCCGTTCTGTGCGTTTGCGATCACCTGCTCGACACGCATGTCATCGGTTGGATCACGCCCTTCCACGCGACGTTGCGCGCGCAGGCGGCGAGCGGGCGCCCGATCCATTTTGCGATGAACAGCGCCCTCGCGCTGCTCGGTCTGGGCCTTGCCCAATTTCTCCTGCCGCATGGCCGGATACGGACCTCTCAGGTCGCCCTGTTCTTTTCCGGCGCCATCTTGATGACCGCGCTCATTGGCTTTCTCGACGGATTGGGCCGTTTCCACGACTTCATGGGGCCGCTGACGCTTCTGGGCAGCGCCGCACTGATTGTGTCGGTTCTGGCAGCCGCTTCGTCTGGCGGGTTCCTGGCCGCCGTCCTGAAGGATTCCGAACCCGGACGCCTGGCCCGCATGCTGCTCCTGTCCTGCACCGTGATCATCCTGGGGATCGGCGCAATCGTCGCCCGCAGCGTCAGCGCCGAAGACGATCCGATCCTCACATACCAAACCGTCGCACTGCTCGCGCTGACCTGGGTCATCGTGGTGGCAAGCACGATCCGCGCCGACATGATCGACCTGCTCCGGCGTCAAGCGGACGCGAAGCTCATCCAGGATGCCAGCACGGACGCGTTGACGGGCCTGCTCAGTCGCAATCAGCTGGACAAGGTCTTGAGCGAGCCACACGGCGATTCAACACGCACCGCCATGCTCACAATCGACGTCGATCGGTTTCGCTCCGCCAACAATGCCCTCGGCACCGCGCTCGGAGACGCCCTTCTCATTCAGACAGGCAAGCGCCTGTCCGCCGTCGCACCGCACTACAAGGTGGCGCGATCCGGCGGCGACGAGTTCGTCATCTTCTGCGAGTCGATTGACAGAGCCGCCGCCCTGCAGCTTGCCGAGGCGGTGGTCGCGACGATGGCCGTGCCCTTCGAGCTGGGCGGGCGGCAGTTTCGGGTCACCTCCAGCGTCGGCGTCGCCCATGGCGGCACCTCCGGTGCTGCGGATCTTCGCGATGCGGCGGATGAGGCGATGTTCATCGCCAAACAGCAAGGCGGCAACCAGGCGGTGCCGTTCGTGAAGGCGTTGCATGACGCGCGGATGGAGCGTGTGCGGCTCGAACAGGATCTGCATCGCGCCATGGGCTGCGACGACGAGTTGACCCTCGTCTATCAACCCATCATCAGCCTGCGTGATCGCGGCATCGTTTCCCTAGAGGTCCTGGCCCGCTGGATGCACCCGGTACTCGGCGCCATACCGCCGAGCCGTTTCATCGCCATCGCCGAGGATTCGGGTTTGTTTCTGGAACTCGGCCGGAAGCTGCGTGAGATGGCAGTCCGCCAGGCGGCCACCTGGGCCGTCACACAAAACGGCTGTCTGCCGGTGATCAATCTGAACGTCTCCCCGCTCGAATTGGCGCGCTCCGACGTGCCTGGACAGCTGATGGCCGCCATCGAGCGTCATGGCCTGCGAACGAGCGGCTTTTGCCTGGAAGTCACGGAAGGCAGCTTCAGTGACGAGCGGGCCCTCGAAGGGCTTCAGGATGCCCGGCGCCGCGGCTTTCTCATTGCCATGGATGATTTCGGCGTCGGCTATTCGTCCCTCGCCCAGTTACCGCGCCTGCCGCTGTCCTCCGTAAAGCTCGACCGCAGCTTCCTGACGCGCGCGACCGAGAACGATGATGGCTTGAGCCTGCTCGCGACGATGGTTCAGCTTTCCCACGTGCTCAAGCTGCCGGTGGTGGCCGAAGGCGTGGAAACGCTGAAGGAACTCGACATCGTTTCGGCCTGCGGGTGCGATTCGGTGCAAGGATTCATCTTCTCGCGGCCCCTGACGGCGGCGCAGTTGGAGCCTTTCCTGCTCGCCAATCGCCCCTGGCCGACGGAGCAGCCGGTCTTCGTCGCCAGTTGAGCGGTCTTCCGAGATTTCCTAATCTTCTCTGAAGCAATTGACGCTCCGCGAAGGCTGACCCTAGGCTCCGCCAATCATTCCAGGAGCGCGAGATGAACGACAGCGACCGCCGGACTCCCGTCCTTCTCACGCGCCGTCGGGCGGTGCTTCTGGGCGCCGCCGCCACGGGCGCGGCCAGCCTGCCGTTCCTGGCGCCGGCCGCCTTCGCCGCGGGCAAACTCGTCGCCCTCGTGCATACCCAGGCCGCCGGCGACAATGGCCCGATCGACGACATGATCGCGCATCTGAAGGCCCTGGCGAAGGAAAAGCACTTCCCGATGCGGGCGATCTACGCCTCCGATCCCTCGACCTATCAGTCCATCCTGCAGACGCTGGCGCAGGCCGGCGCGGCGGTCATCGTCACGACCTTCAATGAAATGGAAAACCCGCTCAAGGCGGTGGCGCCGGGCTTTCCAAACACAAAATTCATCCAGCTCTATGCCGACCCGATCACGCCGACCGTGCCCAATATCCGCACCGTCGAGTATCAGGCGCATTACGGCATGTACCTCTCGGGTCTGTTCGGCGCCAAGATGAGCCAAGCCGGGAAGCTGGGTTATGTCGGCGGCATGAGCCTGCCGGGCCTGAATGCCGACCTCAATGCGATGAAGGCGGCAGCGATGGGCGTGTCCCCCACCATCACGGTCAAGGGTGCCTTCGCCGGGTCCTTCCAGGACCCGACCAAGGGCCGGGAAATCGCCAACCAGCTGTTCTCCTCCGGCATCGACTATATCCAGACCGATGGCGCCGCGACGGATGCCGGCGTCATCCGCGCCGCGAGCGAGGGCGGCAACCGTGTGGTGAGTGCCGTCTTCCGCACGCAGTTCAAGCTGGGACCCAAGACGGTCGCGGCTTCCGTGCTCGTGAACTTCGGCCAGTCCTTGTACGATCAGGTGACGATCGCCCTGTCCGGGACCTTCACCGGCGGCCATTACGTCAGCAACCTGGCCGATGGCATCATCGACTTCGTGCCCTCGCCGCTGTTCATGGCAGGTGGTCCGCCCGCCTATATCGCGCGCGCGCAGGCCGCCTGGCCGGCGGTGAACGCCGCGAAACAAGCCATCATCAAGGGCACGCTGAAGGTTCCGTTCAACACCACCCTCTGAGCGACCGCCTTGACCACAGACGGCGCGGCCCTCGCCTGCCATGACCTCACCATCCGCTTCGGGGAGGTCATGGCCCTCAGCGATGTCACGCTGTCCTTGGCCCCGGCCCGCATCCATGCCGTTTGCGGCCAGAACGGCGCGGGCAAGACGAGTTTCGCCCGGGCCTGCGCCGGACTGATCGCGCCTTCCGGCGGGGCGATCAGCATCGGGGGCAAAAAGTTGACAGCCGGCAACTCGGCCGCCGCACGCGCCGCCGGGGTGCAACTGGTGCATCAAAGCTTCGCCCTGCCGCCCTCCTTCACGATCGCCGAAGCGATGGAGTTCGGCCTCACCGGCCGCACGGGCGCGATGTTCACGCAGCGGGGCCTACGTGCGCGCTGGGCCGAGCACCTCCGCGCGCTTGGCGTGGACGCCGCACCCTCCGCGCGTATCCGGGACTTGCCCGTCGAGACTCAGCAGGCGGTGGAAATCGCCCGCGCCCTGGCGGGGGAAGCACGCGTCCTGATCCTGGATGAGCCGACCGCCGTGCTGGCGCCCGGCGCCGCCGAGGCCCTGTTCGCGCGGCTGCGACGGTTGCGCGACAGCGGCGTGACAATCCTGATTATTCTGCACAAGATCCGCGAAGTGCTGGCGGTCGCCGATACCGTGACGGTTCTGCGCGGCGGCAAGCTGGTCGCCGGGCCGGAGGAGGCTGCGGCTGTGACGGCGGACGGGCTTGCCCGGTCGATCATCGGTACGGGAGCGGTCGCCCCCGAGGGGCAAGAAGATCTGGCCGCGCTGGTCGGCACAGCAATGCCGCATGGCACGGCGCATCGTCCCGCCTCCGCAAAGGCGGTGATGACCCTGACCGGCGTCACCACCCGCAAAGGTGAGGACGGCCAGCATCTGGAGGACATCGACCTCACAATCGGTGCTGGCGAAATCCTCGGCATCGCTGGCGTTGAAGGCAACGGCCAGCGACCGCTGGTCGAGGCCATTGCCGGCCTGATCGCTCTGTCGCAGGGCGCAGTGACGCTGGACGGCGCGGATATGACCGCCGTTCCGCTGGCCGAACGCCGGCGGCGGGGCCTGCGCATCATTCCCTTCGAGCGCAATACCGAGGGGCTGAGCCTGTCGAGCCCGCTTTGGGAAAATTTCTCGGCGCGCCGGTTGCTGGAGCGTTCGGCGCTGTCGCTGATCGATCCCGCACAATTGCGGCGGGAGGCGCGCACCGCCTTTGCGAATTGGGACGTGCGCTTCGCGACCGTCGATCATCCGGCCCGTTCCCTGTCCGGGGGCAACGCCCAGAAGGTCATCCTGTCGCGCGAAGTGGATGACGCCGCGCGGCTGATTGTGCTCGCGCAGCCGACGCGGGGCCTCGACCTCGGCGCCACCGCCTTCGTGTGGCATGCCATGCGCCAGGCGCGGGCGCGTGGCCTCGGCCTGATCCTGATTTCCTCGGATCTCGACGAGCTGTTCGACATCAGCGACCGCGTGGTGGTGATGCAAGGCGGCCGTATCGCGGGCCATTTCGCGCCGCCCTACGATCTCAGCGCCGTTGGCCGCGCCATGGTCGGGGCGCAGGCGTGAGAGCGCGGCTGCTCGCCGTCGGACGCGCCGTCGCCTTCGTGGCGCTGGCCCTGGTGCTATGCGGCGTCCTGTTCGAAGCCGCCGGCTTTTCGGCGCCGGATATGTTCGCGAGCATCCTGGATGGCGCCTTCCTGTCGGACGGCGCGCTGTTGCATGATCTGCGCTGGGCCTGCCCGCTGTTCATTTCGGCGACCGGCGTCGTGATCGCCTTTCGCTGCGGCTATTTCAATGTCGGCACACAGGGGCAGTTCTACCTCGGCGCGATCGGCGCGGCGGTGGCGGTGGCGGTCATGCCCGGCCTGCCCACGATCCTGGTGATCGTGGTCGCCCTGCTGGCCGGGATGCTGTTCGGCGCGCTCTGGGCCTTCTGGCCGGGCTGGCTGCGCATCCACTCGGGGACCGATGAGGTCATCACCACGCTGATGGGCAATTTCATCGCCATCCTGTTGCTGATCTGGGTGACGAGCGGCCCGCTCAAGGACCCTTCGGGCAGCGGGCAGGTCACGGCGAGCCTGCCCGTGCCGATGGCCGATCGCATCAGCGACGATGGCGGCGTCTCGGCCCTTATCCTGGGCATCACCATCGCGGTTGGCATCGCCGCCTGGGTGCTGGTGAACCGCACGGCCTTCGGCGTGCTCGGCGGCCTTGCGGGGCGCAACCCGATCATGGTGACCTGGCAGGGGGCGCGCCTGTCCCGCCTCGGGCTCGGCGCCTTCATGCTCAGCGGCGCCACGGCCGGCCTTGCCGGTGCGATGGAAGTCTTGGGGCCAGACGGGCGGCTGGTCAGCGGCTTTTCCCCTACGCATGGCTTCACCGCCGTGCTGATCGGCCTGGTCGCCAATCTATCCGTAAGTGGCAGCGTCATCGCGGCCCTGTTCTTCGGCGGCCTCGCCTCCGCCAGTCTTTACCTGCCCGTCATTGCCGGGCTCCCCGCCGCCGCGATCGACATCATCAACGCCGCTATCGCCCTGTTCATTACCTCCCGCGCCTGGCCCAGCCGGTTCCGCTTCCGGCGGGCGACGCGATGATCGACCTCATCGTCGCCGTGCTGCGGGAAGCGACCCCCATGATCTATGTCGCCATGGCGGGCGTCCTGGCCCAGCGCGCCGGGGTATGGAACCTCGGTCTGGAGGGGCTGATGATCACCGGCGCCTGCGCGGCGGTGGTGCTGACCGAGCAGACGGGGTCCGTCGCGCTTGGCCTGCTCGGCGCCGTGGGGACATGCGTAATCCTGTCGGCCCTGCTGTGGCTGGTGATCGAGAAGCTGCGTGCCAACCCGATCATCGCCGGCCTTGGCCTCACCGGCCTCGGGCTTGGGGGCACTGATCTCGCGGTGCAGGCGATCTATGGCAGTGAGGGCGCAGTGACGGCGCCGGCCGGCATCCCGACGCTCGGGCCGGGTTTCGGCCCCTTCGCGGTGCTCGACCTGCTGGTCGTCGCGATGCCTGTCGTGGTCTTCGCCCTTTGGGTGCTGCTGCGACGAACCCGGTTCGGGCTGCGCCTGGCGGCCTGCGGGGAACATCCGTTTGCGGCCCGCAGCGTCGGCGCCGATCCGGCACGGATGCGCCTGATCGCGCTCCTGCTCGGCGGCGCGCTGGCGGGGCTCGGCGGGGCGGAACTGTCCCTCGGCGGTTTGCAGATTTTCAGCGTGGGCATGACGGCGGGACGTGGCTTCATGGCCTTCGCAGCGGTGATCTTTGGCGCCGGCCATCCCGTCGGCGCCACCTTCGCTGCACTGTTCTTCGCCCTGGTCGAGTATCTCGGCATCAAGGCGCAACTGGTGTTCGGTGAGCGTGCGCCACGGGATTTCGTGCTCATGCTGCCTTATATCGCGACCGTCCTCGGCGTATGGATCAGCGCGCGCCTGCGCGGCGGTGTGCCGCTGAGTTCCGTTGAAATGCGCGATGGATGACCGGAGTTTCCTGACGTGACCAGACGAATCATCATCGACACGGACCCGGGCCAAGACGACGCGATCGCCATCCTGCTCGCCCTCGCCTCACCCGAGGACGTGACGGTGGAGGCCATCGTCGCCTGCGCCGGCAATGTGCCGCTGACGCTGACCGCCACCAATGCGCGCAAGATCTGCGAATTGGCAGGGCGGCCGGATATCCCCGTCTATGCCGGCTGTCCCCGCCCGATGGCGGCGCGACCGCTGGTGACGGCCGAGCATGTCCATGGCGCGACCGGTCTGGACGGGCCAGTCTTGCCTCAGCCCCTGATGGCGTTGCAGGCCCAGCATGGCGTCGATTTCCTGGTCGATATCCTGCGCGCGCAGCCGGCCGGCACCATCACCCTGTGTGCTCTCGGGCCGCTGACGAATATCGCCATGGCCCTGGTCAAGGCGCCGGATATTGCACCGCGCATTCGCGAAATCGTCCTGATGGGCGGCGCCTATTTCGAGGTTGGCAACATCACGCCGACGGCGGAATTCAACATCTACGTCGACCCGGACGCGGCGGCGATCGTGCTCGGCAGCGGTGTGCCCATCGTCATGATGCCCTTAGACGTGACGCATCAGGTTTTGACGACCGAGCCCCGGCTTGAACGCATCCGCGCGCTGCCGAACCAGAGCGGTAAGGCCGCATCTGCGATGCTCAACTTCTCCGAGCGTTTCGACCTCAAGAAATACGACAGCCTGGGCGCGCCGCTGCACGACCCCTGCGTGATCGCCTATTTAATCCGCCCGGAGCTTTTCCAGGGTCGTCACATCAATGTGGAGATCGAAACGGCGAGCCCGCTGACCATCGGCATGACGGTTGCGGACTGGTGGCGCGTGACGGATCGCG
This sequence comes from Acidisoma sp. PAMC 29798, assembly GCF_030252425.1. Classification (GTDB taxonomy): domain Bacteria; phylum Pseudomonadota; class Alphaproteobacteria; order Acetobacterales; family Acetobacteraceae; genus Acidisoma; species Acidisoma cladoniae. Next base: position 2,838,036 of record NZ_CP126994.1, read on the forward strand.
TGCCGAACGCGACCTTCATGCGCTCGGTCGATCACGAAGGCTTCTACGCCTTGCTCGAAGAACGGCTGGCGCGGCTGCCGTAACGGAAGGTTGACAGCACATGCAGTTCGGGAGGGTCGCAGCGCTTGAGGACGCCTATCTGAAGCGGACGCTCGACAAGACCATCTCACCCCAAGACCACATGTACAATACCGGCCCGGATTGGTATTTCTCTGTGGGTGTGGATGGGCTTCGGGTCGTTCTGCGCGCGCTGGCGATGGGACGCCTGAACGAGGTCAATCACATTCTCGATCTTCCCTGCGGCCATGGCCGTGTCGCGCGACATCTGCACGCCTGCTTTCCGAATGCCCATCTCACCTTCGCCGATATCGATACCGATGGGGTCGATTTCTGCGTGGAGCGCTTTGGGGGCACGGGTATTTACTCGCAACCCGACCTCTCCCAGGTTGCCTTCGACGTGACCTATGATCTCATCTGGATCGGCTCGCTCTTTACGCATGTCGAGCAGGCGCGGGCGGAAACCTGGCTGCGGCATCTGTGTGGCTTACTCGCGCCAAACGGCGTGCTCATCGCGACGCTCCACGGCAACTGGAGCAAAGAGGTCCAGCGCAGCTACGGGGCGATGATCGGGGACGCCGAATGGGCGAAGATCATGGCGGGATACGAGCTGACGGGTTGGGGCTATGCCCGCTATCCCGGCCCCGACAATTACGGCGTGTCGCTGTGCCGCGCATCGACCGTGATGGCGATGGCCGGCCGGATCGAGGGCGTGCGCATTCTGAGCTATACCGAGCGCGGCTGGGCGGGAAACCATGACGTTCTGGTCATGGAAAAATGGGACCGGATGGAAAAGTTTTGAGGCGTCCTGTGCTTCTTCGCGTCCCGATGCGGGCCTTGCGCGATCGCCATCATCTCACACGCGCCAGCGCCGGTCTCGGCTTCCTCGTCGTTCTCCTGTTGCTTCTCTGCGCCGTGGTCGGCGCCCCGTTCGCGCTGATCAACGTCTATCGTGAAATCACCAAAGCTGTTGACGGTAACGCCGTTTATCTCACGCCATGGCCGGGAGACGATACCGATACAATCGTATCGGCATCAAGCTGACGCATATCGACGAAGTTGGGAACCGCGCCACGATTCAGGTCAGCGGCTACCATTACTGTATCGGAAATTGCAGTCATACGCGCGACCGCCTTCTGGTCTCCGCCTATCAAGCGCAGGGGCGGAATGCGGTATCGGTGCCAACATCGGCCACCATCGATCTGCCGAGCGACGACAGCGAAATCAGCAGCACAATTGTCCTGCCGATCGACGGCCAGATCACGCTTTATCCCTTCGATACCTATGCCTTGCGCATCGGCGTCGCCGTCGAACGGACGCAGACGGATGCGCAAGGTCAGACGCGCAGCTTTATCGACTCCAGTGGCCAAAAGGGCAGTCTTATGCTGTCGTTCAGTGAAACGATCCCGCGTCTGGACGCATCTGCCCCCCGCGCCGTGGATCCGGTTCAGGCAACGCCCGCACGCGCGCCCTATCGCTACGCCTCCGCCTTCGAGGTGACGCTCAGCAGGCCCTTGTACACCAAGGTCGTCGTTGTCGTTCTGGTGGGCTTGATCCTGATGGCATCGGTCCTGGTGGTGCTTCTGACCACCTTCCATGACCTCGTCCTCAATATCGGGGCGACGATCCTCGGCATCTGGGGTGCCAGGGCCCTTCTGCTTGGGGAATTCCCCCCGGACACGACATTGATCGACCTCATTCTGCTGGGCACGATCGTCTTCGTGATGCTGGGGGTGGGGGTGAAGTCGCTGTACTATTTTGGCCACGCCTTCCGACGCCGAAAGAACGACCGCTAGACCGCGATTGATTTAAGCCTGAATGGCTCCTCGCACTCACTGCGTCATGCTCGGCGACGGCATGCCATGACGGGAGACTTGGTCGTTGAACCAGCTTAAATCCATCCCGCAATAGCCGTATCCCGCCCTACTTCCGGGGCTTCTTCGGACCAGGAACCTGGATGAAGGACATCAGGCTGTCCTCCAGCACCAAGGCCGTCAACCGCCCGCCATACACCGCCCCGGTATCGATGCCGATCCGGTTGACCCGCACGGTCGGGTCGTCCTTGGGCGTGTGGCCATGAACCACCACTGCCGCCAGCGGTTCCGGCCAGGACAGAAAGGGTTGCCTGATCCAGACGAGGTCGTGCGGGTCCTGCGCATCGATCGGAACGCCGGGCCGAATACCGGCATGGACAAAGATATAGCCGCCGCGCTGATAGCTCAGCTTCTCGCCACGCAGAACCGCCATCTGATCTGGCGGAATGAGGTTTTCGATATGCGGCGGCTCGGGTCGCTTCGGAATGCCCCAATCGGTGAGGCAGGTGTCCCCGCCGTTGCGCCGCCAGTGGCGCATCGACTCACCCCCGAACTCCAGCGCTTCCAGGCACAACTCCTCGTGATTGCCCCGCAGATTGATCATCTCCCCGCCGATCGGCGAACCGGCGGCGACGCGCGCCAACACGGCGGCGCTGTCCGGCCCACGATCGATGAGATCCCCCAGATGAATGATGATGGCCTCGGCCACCGGGCGCGCCGCGTGATCCTCGGCGATCTGGTTGAGGATCGCCGCATGGGCCACATCGCATCCATGGACATCGCCAATGGCGTAAATACGGAGGTCGGGCGGCAAGGTCGCGGGTGCCGGCAGGAAAGAGATCATCGCATCGAAGCCAGGGTCATGATCGTCACCTAAGCACTGTCGGGAGATTCGACCAGACGGTCATGTGACCAGGGGCTCGACAGGGGGGCCGTGTGGCGGCAGAGGAGGGCCATGGATGCGATCCGCGTTGACACCCTGACCAAGCGCTACGGCACCACCCTCGCCGTGGATAGAATCAGTTTTCGCGTGCCGAAAGGCCGCACCGTCGGGCTTCTGGGCGGCAATGGCGCCGGGAAATCGACCACCATCGCCATGCTGCTGGCCTTGCTGGTACCGACCGAGGGACGGATTGAAGTTCTGGGTCATGATATGGCGCGGGATCGCTTTCGCGCCCTCGCCCGTATGAACTTTTCATCACCTTATATCGCGCTGCCCGGACGGCTGTCCGTGCGCGAGAACCTGCGCGTCTACGGACATCTCTATAATGTCCGGCGCATGGACCGCCGCATCGCCGAGCTGGCCGAGGAACTTAATCTGGGGGACTTCCTGGACCGCCTTGCGGGTCAGTTGTCGGCCGGGCAGAAGACCCGCGTGGCCTTGGCGAAATCGCTCATCAACCGCCCGGAAGTGCTGTTGCTGGACGAGCCGACCGCGAGCCTCGACCCCGATACCGGCGATCTGGTGCGAAGCTGGCTGGAGCGCTACCGCGCGGAATCCGGCTGCTCGATGCTGCTCGCGTCCCACAACATGGCCGAGGTCGAGCGGCTCTGCGACCATATCCTGGTCATGCGGCGCGGCCGGATTGTGGACGAGGGCAGCCCGGCGGACCTTCTCGCCCGCCACGGCCGTGAGAGCCTGGAAGACGTCTTTCTGGACATCGCCCGCGCCCGCGGCCATGCCGCACAGGAGACGGCGTCATGACCCCCTCCCTGCGCCGTGTCTGGGGCCTGATCTACCGCCACCTGTGCTTGTATCGCCGGTCCTGGCCGCGCCTGCTGGAACTCGCCTATTGGCCGATCCTGCAAATGTGCATCTGGGGCTTCACCGCCAGCTTCATCACCAGCCGGGCGGTGGGCGGCGGCCACGGCATCCTGATGGCCGCGAGCGCGCTGCTCGCCGGCGTTTTGCTGTGGGAAGTGGCGTTGCGCAGCCAGATGGGCGTCGCCATCAGCTTTCTGGAAGAAATCTGGTCCCGCAACCTGGGCCATGTCTTCGTCAGCCCTCTGCGGCCATGGGAGATGATCCTGGGCCTGATCGGCGTCGCCTTCATGCGCGTGGTGGCCGGCATCGCACCGGCGATCCTGGTCGCCTACCTGCTGTATGCCTTCAACCTGTTCACGCTCGGCCCGGTCATCGTGCTGTTCTTCGCCAATCTGATGATCATGGGGTGGGCCGTGGCGCTCGGCGTCGTCTCCCTCATCCTGCGCCATGGCGCAGGGGCAGAGCCGCTGGCCTGGTCCCTGCTGTTCGGGCTGACGCCCTTGTCCGCCGTGTTCTATCCGGTCTCCGCCTTGCCCATCTGGCTGCAGCCGATCTCCCACGCCATCCCCGCCACCCATGTGTTCGAGGGGATGCGCGACGCCCTGGTCCAGGGGCATGTGGCATGGGGCGAAATGCTGTGGGCCGCTGGCCTGAATGTCATCTGGCTGATCGTCGCCGGCCTGCTCTTTGCCAGCCAGTTTCACGCGGCCCGCACCCGCGGTGCCTTGATCACCATCGGGGAATAATCGCGAGCATGACGTCACCAGAGGCGCTGACAGCCAAAACCACCCGCCTGTGGCTGATCCGCCATGCCCTGGTCGATGCGGACGCGCGGCGGTTTCTGTATGGCGACCAGGATGTGGCGATCTGTGAAGTGACGATGGCGGGACAGGGCCAGGCCTATGCCGCCCTCGGAGACCGATTGCCACGGACGGCGGTATGGCTCGTCTCGCCTTTGTCACGCACGGTGCGCACAGCGCTGGCCATCTTCGCCGCTGGCTACCCCGAACAGCCGCTGATCGTAGAGCCTGGACTGATCGAGCAGTCCTTTGGTGTGCTGCACGGCACCGAAGGACTGCGGCTGGCGGAGCGTCTGGCCCTGCCCGCGCATGATTTCTGGCCCATCTCCCATGCCGAGCGACCGGAGCAGGGCGAAAGCTTCGAGGACGTCATCCTGCGCGTGGGCGCGGTCATGGAACGGTTGGCGACGGAGTATGCGGGCCAGGACGTGGTTGCCGTCTGCCATGGCGGCGTCATCCGGGCGGCGATGGCCCATGCCCTCAAGATCGGTGGGGATTCGGCCTTGCGGCTGACCGTGGACAATATTTCCCTGACGCGGATCGAGCGGCGCGGGCAGGCTTGGCGCGTCGTCTCCGCCAATGAAACGAGCCTGCCCTCGCCCGCCTTTTGACCGCCACCTTCACGCGCTAAAGACAGACATGACCGTTTTGGATGCTTGCGGCATCCGCTCTGCGGCGTCATGTCACTGTCATCGGACGGGAGGTTTGCCTCGCCGAAGCAAGAGAAGGAACGCATGGTGAAGTTCAAGCGCACCCTGTTCGCCACCTGCCTGTTGGGCCTCGCGCCCATGATCAATGGCTGCGCCGCGACGGTCCAGACCGGGGAACAGCAGGACCTCGTCGATCGATCGACGCTCACTGTGCAGGAACTGGTGAACTCGACCCAATCCCAGGATCTGGTGAACTCCCTGCGCAGCGCGCGGGCGGTGATGATCTGCCCCCGCGTCTTCAAGGCTGGCTTCGTCATCGGCGGTTCCGGCGGTCCCTGCGTGCTGATGGCGCGCGCGGCCGGCGGGTCCTGGTCCGCCCCCGCCTTCTACACGATCGGCAGCGGCAGCTTCGGGGCCCAGATCGGCATCCAGGACGCCGAGGTCATGATCATGATCATGAACGATCATGCTTTGGCGGCTGTGATGCAGAACCACTTCAAGCTCGGCGGCGACGCCTCGCTCGCTTTCGCGACCGTGGGCGCCGGGGTCGGCGGCGCGACCACCACCGCTTTGCATGCGGATATCGTGAGCTTCGCCCGCACTCGCGGCCTTTATGCCGGCATTTCGATCGAAGGGTCGGTGCTGTCGCCCGATACCCAATCCAATGTCGGCTATTACGGCCAGCCCTACAGCACGTCCCAGATCGTCGTGACGATGATGGCGAACAATGCGGGCGCTAATCCGTTGCGCCAGACGCTCAGTCGCTTCGGGGGTTAGGGAAGTGGTTGGCGGATAACGCTGCGCTCATCCGCCAAACTGCCTAAAGCATATCCCTGAGCCGATAGTAGCTCGTCGCGAGCAGCAGCGCGGGCACGCGTAGCGCCCGCCCGCCCGGGAATCGCGCATGGGGAATGCGGGCGAAGACATCGAACCGCCCCGCCTGCCCGGCAGCCGCTTCCGCCAAGACCCGTCCGGCTAGGCCCGCAAGCGCCACGCCGTGGCCCGAAAACCCCTGCGCCATCAGAATGTTCGGCGCGAGCTTGCCGAATTGCGGCGCGCGGTGGCGCGTGATGTCGACCAGACCGCCCCAGGTGAAGTCCGCCCGCGCGTTCTTGAGCTGCGGAAACACCACCCGCGCCCGCGCCAGCATGGTCTCGGCCAAGCGGCGCGGCGGCACCGAAGAATAGGAGACGCGCCCGCCGAACAGCAGGCGGCGATCCGCCGAGCGACGATAGTAGTCGAGCACGAAGTTCAGGTCGGAGGCCGCCGCATTCGTCGGCAGCAATGCCGGCACATCGTCGCGCGGCTCCGTGGCCACGATATAGGTGCCCACCGGCATGACGTAGCCCGCGACCGAGGGCCATAGCCGGCCGAGATAGGCACCGCCGCCGAGCAAGGCCGTGCCGGCCGTCACGGTGCCACGCGCCGTGGTCAGTCGCACGGCCGTGCCCGGTTCGATCTTCGTCACCGGCGTGTCGGAATAGAGCTGCGCACCCGCCGCCTGCGCCGCGCGCGCGAGGCCCAGCGTGTAATTGAGCGGATGCAAATGCGCCGAGACCTCCTCACGCAGGACTGCCCGGTAGTGTGGGCTTGCGACATGAGCCTGGATTGCGGCGCCCTTCAGGAGTTCGACACCCTCAACGCCCAGGGCGGCAAGCTCCTCCGCCTCCTCCTCCAACTCATGCACCTGGCGCTCGCGGATGGCGGCATGAAGATAGCCGCGTGCGTAGTCGGCCGGAATGGCATGGTCGCGCACACGCTGCTCGACCAAGGCCACCGCCTCGATCGACATCGCCCACAGCCGGCGCGCGTCCTCGGCGCCCACCATGCGCTTCAGCTTGGTCTGCGCGATGGCAAATCCCGGCAGGACTTGACCGCCATTGCGGCCCGAGGCGCCCCAGCCGATGGCGTTCGACTCGAGCAGCGCGACACGCAGACCGCGCTCGGCGAGATCGAGCGCCGCGGAACAGCCGGTGATGCCGCCGCCCACGATCGCCACATCGACGGTGATATCCTGGTCGAGCGGCTGCGTAACGAGACTGACGGCGCGCGTCGCCTCGTAATAGCTCGGCGCCGAAGCCTCCCTCATACGTTCAGCAACAGATGCTCGCGTTCCCAGGAGCTGATGACGTGCAGATAGGTCTCATATTCGAGCTTCTTCACCGCCACGATGACCTCGATCATCTTCGACCCGAGAAGGTCGTGCATGGGCTTGCATTGCTCCATGATATCAAGCGCGTGGCTAATCTCGCGTGGCAGCGCATAGGGCATGGAATAGGCCGACCCTTCGAAAGGTTTGGTCGGCTCCAGTTCCTCAATCATGCCCATATAGCCGCAGGCGAGAGTCGCCGCGAAAGCGAGATAGGGGTTGGCGTCGGCCCCCGGCACCCGATTCTCGACCCGCATGGCAGAGGGTGCGCCATAGGGCACGCGCAGCCCGCAGGTGCGGTTGTCGTAGCCCCATTCGAGATTGATCGGCGCATTCGAATGGCGTGACAGGCGGCGATAGGAATTCACGTTCGGCGCAAGAATCGGCATCACAGCCGGCGTGTATTTCTGCAAGCCGCCAAGATAGTTGCGGAACAGCTTGCTGGCCTTGCCGTCCTCCCCCGCAAACAGGTTCTGCTTGGTCACCGGGTCGATGATGCTTTGATGAACGTGCATCGCGCTGCCGGGTTCGCGGCTCATCGGCTTGGCCATGAAGGTGGCGTAGATGTCATGCCGCAGCGCCACTTCCCGCACCGTGCGCTTGAACAAGAACACCTGATCCGCGCGCGTCAGCGGTTCGCCATGCAGAAAGTTGATCTCGACCTGCCCGGCGCCTTCCTCATGAATGAGGGTGTCGAGGTCGAGTTCCTGCACTTCGCAGAAATCGTACATTTCCTCGAACAGAGGATCGAATTCGTTCACGGCATCGACGGAATAGGACTGGCGGCCGGTTTCCTGCCGGCCGGAGCGGCCGATAGGCGGTGTCAGCGGATAGTCGGGATCGGTATTGCGACCGACGAGATAGAATTCCAACTCCGGCGCCAGGATCGGCTCCCACCCTTTGTCGGCATAGAGGGCGAGCACGCGTTGCAACACCTGGCGCGGCGCCATCGGCACCGGATCGCCATTCTTGTAGTGGCAGTCATGGATGATCTGCGCCGTCGGCTCCCGCGCCCAAGGGACGAGGCGCACCGTGCTGGCATCGGCTTTCAGGGTGATGTCGATGATGGCCGGGTCGGTTAGCCGATCTTCCTCGTCGGGCGGATATTCCCCGGTGACGGATTGGATGAAGATCGCCTCGGGAAGGCGCAGCGCACCGCCATCGAGGAATTTTTGCGCCGGCGTAATTTTTCCACGGGGAATGCCGGTGATGTCCGGCACCAGACATTCCACTTCCGTGACGTGATGTTCAGCAAACCATTCGCGTAAGTCGATCATTTTTTTCGCTCTCTTGCGTTAGCCATGAGTTTTCGGTGGCTTACGCCACCGGCCAAATGCAGCAAGGAAGCGCCGCTAGGGAGGGCCGGACAGCGACAGACGATCGCAAAACGGCGTGGAAACGGAGGGCGAAGGCCGTTCGGGGCGAGACAATGTTGATCTCCTCAGTCCACCCAGAGTCGCACATAGGGCCGACCGGCATCAAGCGTGAACAGTGGGCAGAGGGTTCCCAAGCCGCGCCGCCCGCTGCATATGCGAAGGTACGACGACGGGACGCAAAGGCGGAGAGCGGCATGAGCGATCATAACGGCGAAGACCGGCACATCCTGTCCAACGGGCAGATCACGGCGGCCATTCTGGCCCAGGGCGCAGAACTCGTGTCCTTGCAGGATGCCGGTGGTCATGAATTCCTGTGGCAGGCCGGCCCTGCATGGCCCCGCCATTCACCGGTGCTGTTCCCCATCGTGGGCCGCCTGGAGAACGACGGCTATCGCCATGCCGGGCAAGACTACCGTCTGACGCAGCACGGCTTCGCACGCGATCGCCGCTTCACCTGGCTGCTGCGGGAACAGACCGTCTGCGTGCTGCGGCTGGAGGACGATCCCGAAAGCCACATAATCTATCCCTATCCGTTCAAGCTGGAGATCACCTATCGGCTGGAGGGCGATGCCCTCACGGTCTGCTACGCCCTCGCCAATTCCGGGGAAACCGTGCTGCCGGCCGCGCTGGGCGCCCACCCCGCCTTCATCTGGCCGATCCTGCCGGGGATCGCGAAGGAGGCGCATGAGCTTCGCTTCGCACGCGACGAAACCCTGCCCATCCATGGGGTTGCGGGCGGGTTGCTGACGACGGCGATGAAACCCTCCCCAGTTCATGACCACGTTCTGGCCCTGGAGCCTGACCTGTTCGCGGAGGACGCGCTAGTCTTCACCCAGCCCGCCAGCCGCTCGGTGCGCTTTTCGGCGCGTGGCACGCCGGTGATCGCAGTGTCCTGGGAAGGATTTGAGCAACTCGGCGTTTGGTCCAAGCCGAGCGGCGGGGATTTCCTCTGCATCGAGCCGTGGCACGGCTATGCGAGCCCCGAGGGTTTCACAGGCGACCTGACCGACAAGCCGGGCATGATGCTGCTGCCGCCCGGCACGCGACGTGACCTGTCCTGGACCGTGCGGTTGCTGCCGGCCGAGGGCTGACGTCAGTCGGCCGCTTGCGCGCGCTGATCGGGGTCGATGGCTGTTCCGCCGCGACTATATTGGCGGGGTGAACAGCCCATGATCCTTTTGAACGCGGTGCTGAAGGCACTTTCGGACTCGTAGCCGAGCGATAGGGCAATGACCGACACGGGGTCGTTGGACGTCGCCAGCCTGTCTCCCGCCAAAGCCATGCGCCAGCGCGACAGATACTCCATGGGGGACGACCCCACCGTTGCCTTGAACTTCAGCGCGAAGGTTGATCGGGACATGCCGACCTGGTCTGCCAGCGCCTGCACGGTCCAGGCCTGCGCCGGATCGCGGTGCATGGCGTTGATCGCGGCACTCATTTGCTTATCCGCAAGGGCGAAGAGCCAACCGACGCCGCCGCGCATCCCCTCCGCCAAATGGAGCCGCAGGGCCTGCACCAGCATCATATGGGCGAGGTGTTGGGCGAGCAGGAAGCCGCCGGGCTGCTGCTGCTGCAATTCCTCCCGCATGCGCTCCATGGACCAGCGCAGCGCCGCCCGATCCGCTTCCTTCTGGATATGCACGATGGGCGGCAGCGCCCCCAGCAAGATGCTCGCGTGATTGCCATCAAGGGTGAAGAAGCTGCCGGTGAGAAAGAAATCCCCACCGCCATTGTGGATGGCGACGTTCCCCTTTCGTGGTCCGGCGAAAATCGCCTCGGCCGAAATGGGTGGGAGTGTCAGATCACTGGCAAGCCGGAAGGGTCGGCCCCCCGGCAGCAGGAAGCAGTCCCCGGCGGTGAGCCGCACCGGATCCGCGACACCCTCGACCGCAAGCCAGCATCGGCCGGACACCAACGCGTAGCATTTGATGCCCTCATGGCGGTGGAATTGGACCGACCACGCGCCGCCGAAGTTCAGGCCTCCGGCGGCGTAGGACCGCGGCTTCAGCAGTGACAGCACGTCAGAAAGGGGATCCATGCACGCTCCGGACGATCACGAAGATAATGCGGATTTTACAGCATAGATCGTGTTTGTTCAATTCCTTAGCTTGCGCGTCACGGGGCCGCCGAGCGGTCGCGACAGAGAGCAAAGGAGGTCGCCATGCGTGTCTTCGTCACAGGTGCCACAGGATTTGTCGGGTCCGCCGTCGTGGCCGAACTGATGGACGCCGGACATCAGGTTCTCGGTCTGGCGCGGTCCGATGCGGGTGCCGCATCCCTCGTCGCTGCCGGCGCCGAGGTGCTTCGCGGGGACCTTCAGGACCTGGAGAGCCTGCGGAGCGGGGCCGCCCAATCGGACGGCGTGATCCACACCGCCTTCATCCATGATTTCTCGAACATCCAGGAGAGTTGCGCCATCGACGCAGTCGCTATCGAGGCGCTTGGCGCCGCGCTCGCCGGCTCCGACCGCCCCTTGATCGTCACCTCCGGCGCGGCGCTTCTGTCGCCAGGGCGTCTCGGGACGGAGGACATGATCGCTCCTAAGTTAGACGCGATGCCGCGTGTTTCGGAACAGGTGGCCTTTGAGGCGGCGGTCGGCGGCGTGCGCGTAGCGGTGGTGCGGCTTCCGCCCTCGGTCCACGGTGACCACGATCACGGCTTCGTTCCGATGATCATCGGCATCGCGCGCGCCAAGGGGGTCTCGGCCTATGTCGGCGAAGGGCTCAACCGCTGGCCGGCGGTACACCGCCTCGACGCTGCCCGAGTCTTTAGACTGGTGCTGGAAAAAGGCGTCGCGGGCGCTCGCTATCACGCGATTGCGGAGGAAGGCGTGCCCTTCCGTGACATCGCCGGCGTCATTGGCCGCCGCCTGAACCTGCCGGTCGTCAGCCTTGCCCCGGAAGAGGCGGCCGCGCATTTCGGCTGGTTCACGCATTTCGCGTCGATCGACTGCCCTGCCTCAAGCGCCAAGACACGGGAAGAGCTTGGCTGGGCACCGACCCAGCCCGGGCTCATTCCCGATATCGATCGGCCAATTTATTTCGAGGGGTGAGGCCAGGTGGTTTTAGAACTGGACGCCGCGCGTCAGCGCGCCGTCCACCACCAGATTAGTGCCGGTGATGAAGCTGGCCGCGGGGCTTGCGAGGAAGACGGTCGCACGGGCCATCTCCTCCGGCTTGCCCATGCGGCCCGTGGGGTTCATCGCCATCGCCTGGGCGAAAAACTCGGGCATGCCCTGCTCGACCTGCTGCCAGATGCCGCCAGGAAAATAGGTATTGCCCGGCGACACCGTATTGGCGCGGATGCCCTTGCCCGCGAGGTGGAAGGCGAGGCCCTGGGCATAGTGAATGAGGGCCGCCTTGAAAGCGCCATACGGACCATAGGCGAAGTCGATCTCCCGCCCTGAGACGCTGGAGATGATGACGATGGAGGCAGCGTCGGACTTTTCCAACCAGGGCATCGCGGCATCGACGACGCCGACCGTGCCCATAATATCGACGTCGAAACCCGCCTTCCAGGCGACGGCATCGCGGTTCACGTTCAGGGCGCTGACATTGGGCACGACGATGTCGATGCCGCCCAATTCGGCCGCCGAATGCGCGACCCAGGCCTGCACCGCCGCCGTGTCGGCCACGTCAAGAGCTGTGCCGATGGTGCAGTGGCCGAGTGTCATAACCGCTTGCGCGACCTCCTCGGCGTTGCGAGCGCAGAGGGAGACAACCGCGCCTTCGGCCACGAAAATCTCGGCGATCGAACGGCCGATGCCCTTGGTGCCGCCGGTGACCAGAACCTTCTTACCCGTCAGACCGAGATCCATCGTCGTGCCCTATCCTGCGTGTTGCGGGTGCAACGCTAGAGGATTTGGGCGAATGCGCTAGGCGCCGGTCATAAGGCAGCGGTCATTTTTACCACCGTCATTCCCGATCAAGTCGGGGGACGACGAATGTTTGTGTCAGACCCTACCCAACCTCCGCCGGCATCGGCGGCAGAAGCGTCGGTTGGCCCTGGACACGACGCGACCGCCTGCGGTTCGCCGCCCGCGCCTGCTCCACCAGCCGGTCCAGGCAGGCGCGTACCTGTTCGGGGTCATAGCGACGCTCCAGCGCGCGGATGCTGAAATGGACCCGCGCCATCTGCTGGTAATAGTCCATGAAAGCGTAGTTTAGCGCGCCGCCCGCAGCGGCGCCGATCACCGGCACGACCCGCGTCATCAGCTTCTGGGAGAAGGAGATGCCCAGCAGCGTGGCGATCCGGCGCATGAAGCCATCCACGGCAAGGCGGCTAAGGGCTGCGCGCGCCGCCCAATAGCCGGCCTGACCCTCGGCGCCCTCACGATGTTCGCTCAGGGCGAAGACCTCCAAGCAGGCGCGCCGGCCGGCCGGTGACGACGGGTCTTCGCCGTAGGATCGCGCGATGCCGGCGATGGACCGCAGCATCAGGCCCGTAGTGAGCGGAATATCCACCATCATGCCCGGCGCGCCCAGGAAGCCGGTCGCGGCGCCACTGATGGTGCTGACCAGCTTGTGGCGTCGGCTGGCCGTGGTCGCGGCAGCGGCCTCGGTCAGGGCGATCTCGTCCATGCCGCGCGTGGCCGCGTCATAGAGCCGATTGAGGCTCAGCTCGACCAGCTTGCGGGCGCTGAAACCGCTATTGTTCATGACGAAGCGACCGGCGGCATTGATGAAGCCTTCGGTCTGGTCGCCGACGAAACTGCCCATGCGGAAGGCGAGGCCGCGCTCGGTGGCGAGGATTTCGGCCGCCGTCCGCAGATGCTCCATATCCTCGGGCACGATGCCGGCGCAGGCATTGCCGAGATCGGCGTCGATCTTGCCGGCCACGACGCTGCCACCCTGGGCGAGTTCGCGGTCGATGGCTTTAGTGGTCCAGCTATCGCTCGGTGCGTTCATCGGATGTCTCCTGTTGCAGGAGATGTGGGGCGAAAGTTTCCCTGCGGGAGGGGGGCTCGCTCAGGTCATGCCTGCGGCGGCGAATTGCCCTTGAGGTAAACGATCACGACTGAGGCAAGGGTCGAAAAGAACGACACCCCGCCGACCCAGGGATTGGCGAAAAGCCCTAAAACGACGGATGCGACGATAAGAACGAGCACGAGCAAAAAGGGTAAAATGCGGTGCAGTGATGCGTCCATGCGCTGCACGTCCGCCGCAGCCTTCTCCATGGCACGGGTGTGGTCCATGTTGATCTCAGCTTGGTTTATGATCCATTCGGCAGCGCCAGGCACCTGCCTATAGGCGATCAACTCGTCCGCCGCCGGCAGTGGTCCGCTCGTCGTCTGAAAGGATATGTGCTGGATGGGTGAGGGCGTCGGCGGAAAAGCCGGCTGACCGGAATAGAGCTTTGGCGGACCCGCTACGGCTGAGCCATCGGGCTCATCTGGGGTATCGGACACGACCGGCCGTCAAAGCAGCCCGAAGGGCGGACCCGACGCGTGCAAATCCGGCCCTGGTAATCGCATCGACATCCATACCAACCGGTTTCGGCTTGCGCGGAGAAAAATCCAGCAATTCGCCAAAGCCCTGTCGGTAGGTCGGAGCCTGAAAGCCCGGCGCAATGCGCCCGTCCTGCTCAATCTTGATCAATCCGGGGACATCTGTCTTGCGGGTCGTCATGAAGCATCTCCGCGCGGCGTCACACAGCCGCTGCCGCCGATAGTGGGGATATTGCAACAGGACTCAAGTGAATTCCGCACCATCAGGGCGCGCCGTCTTCACTGGACCTGGCAATTACCCAACGGCTGAGAACGCGGCAGGCGGCGTCGAAATCCTCCATCCGCATCGCCTCGCGCGCATTGTGGCTGCCGAACTGGTTGCGTACGAAAACCAGGCAGGCCGGAATGCCCGCCTGGGCGAAGGCGGCCGTGTCATGCCCACCGCCGGACAGCATCGGCACGAAGGCGACATCCGCCGTCGTCGCGGCCTCGGCCAGTTCGGCATAGACGGCAGCGTCCATCTTGCTCGATAGGCTGCCGCTCTCGGCGCCGAGGTCGAAGCGGACGCGCCGGCTGACCTCGATCTCCTCCACCAGCCGGATCAGCGCGGCATGCAGCAGATCGACGCTGGCGCGGCTCTCGCTTCGCATATCGAGCTCGAACCGCGCCTCGCCGGGGATCAGCGTGAAGCCGGCTTCGGGTGCGGTCGCGAGCACGCAGAAGGTGCAGACGAGAGCATGACCCTCCGTCTCCAGCCGCGCCCATTCGGCATCGAGCCGATAGGCAAGCTCTGCCAGCGCCATCGCCGCATCCTTGCGCAGACGACGGGGCGTGGCGCCGGAATGGTTGTATTCGCCGAAGACCCGCGCTGCGCGATACCGGCGCGAACCCGGAATGCCCGTGACGAGACCAAGCGGAATTTCGCCCTCATCCAGCAGCGGCCCCTGCTCGATATGCAATTCGACGAAGGCCGCCACGGTGTCGACTGTGAGCGTTGCACGACCGGCGCGCACGGCCTCCGGGTCGAAGCCTTCCTCGGCCATATGCGCGGCGAGGGTGCGGCCGTCATCCTGACGCGGCACGTCCAGCGCTTCGGACGGGAGGCGACCGAGCGCGGCCCGGCTGCCGACGTAACTCACGGGAAACCAGCTTCCCGCCTCCTCCGAACGGATCGCCATCACCGTTACGTCCCGCGCCGGTCTGAACCCGGCATGGACAAGGCCGGCGACCACAGACAGACCGGCGAGCACGCCTGCCGCGCCATCGTAATTGCCGCCGGAGCGCACGCTGTCGAGATGGCTGCCGAGGATGATGCGCGGCAGGCCAGGGTCGGTGCCCGGCAAGGTCATATACAGATTACCGGCGTGATCCGGTTCGACCCGCAGCCCAAGCGCCTCAGCCTCCGCCGCGACCAAAGCATGCGCGGCCGTCTCCTTCGGGCCATAGGCTTCGCGCGTAATGCCAAGGCCATCGAAGCTCATGGCATGCAGCGCGGCAAACAGGCGCGGCGCGATGGCGAGATCGGGAAAGAGGTTCGGGCGAGGATTCATGGCAGAAGAGTGCACCGCCCCTTCACGAGGCTCAAGCGGGCGGTCATCATGGGTCAACTTTAGGAGCCCGAACCGAATGACCCCACCCGCCCGGCCGAATTCCACCGCCGCCCGCGACGTCGCCAGCGTCTTCCACCCCTATACCGACGTGCGCGCCCATGAGGCGAACGGCCCGACCATCATCAGTCGCGGCCAAGGCGTCTATGTTCATGACGAGGCCGGCAAACCCTATATCGATGTCGTCGCGGGGCTTTGGTGCGCATCCCTCGGCTTCAGCAACGAGCGGCTGGTGAAGGCGGCCGAGGCGCAAATGCGTGCGCTGCCCTTCTACCACTCCTTCGCCTCTAAAACGCATAACCGCATGATCGAACTGGCGGAGATGCTGCTGGAGCGCGCGCCAGTGCCGATGAGCAAGGTGTTCTTCGCCAATTCCGGATCGGAAGCGAATGACAGCGCCATCAAGATGATCTGGTACTATAATAATGCACGCGGCCTGCATCAAAAGAAGAAGCTGATCGGGCGCATCAAGGGCTATCACGGCGTGACCGTCGCCTCGGCCTCTCTCACCGGCCTGCCCTATAATCACCGCTCTTTCGATCTCCCGCTGCCCGGCTTCCTGCATACGATGACGCCACATTTCTACCACGGCGCCCTGCCCGGCGAGACCGAGGAAGACTTCGCGACCCGCTGCGCCACCGAGCTGGAGACGATGATCCTGGCCGAGGGGCCGGAGACGATTGCCGCAATGTTCGCCGAGCCCGTGATGGGCGCTGGCGGCGTGATTGTGCCGCCGACCGGCTACTTCCCCAAAATCCAGGCGGTTTTGCAGAAATACGACATCCTGCTGGTCGCCGATGAGGTGATCTGCGGCTTTGGCCGGACCGGCAATTACTGGGGCAGCCAGACCTTCGGCGTCGAGCCCGATATCCTGACCTGCGCCAAGGCTTTGTCCTCCGCCTATCTGCCGATCAGCGCGGTGATGGTGAACGACAAGGTGTTTCAGGTCATCGCCGACGAAAGCCATGCCATCGGCACCTTCGGCCACGGCTACACCTATTCCGGCCATCCGGTCGCCGCCGCCGTGGCGGTGGAAACGCTGAAGATCTACGACGAGACCCATATCCTCGATCATGTCGCCGTTGTCGGCGCCCATATGCAGGCCGAGCTGCGCCGGCGCTTCACTGACCATCCGCTTGTGGGTGAAGTGCGCGGCGTCGGGCTGATCGCGGCCATGGAACTGGTCGAGGACAAAGCGACCCATCGCAACTTCGATTTCGGCCGTAAGATCGCGGCGCGGACGACGAAGATCATGGAAGCGAACGGCGTCATCGGCCGCCCGCTGCCTGGCGATGGTCTCGCGTTCAGCCCACCGCTGATCATCACCACGGCCGAGATCGACACGGTGCTGGATGGCGTCGCTAAGGCGCTGGAAACGCTGACGATGGAGCTGCGCCAGGAAGGGTTGAAGCGTGTCGGCTAGACGCACCCGCGTCAAAATCTGCTGCATCGCTTCCGTGGCTGAAGCCGCCATGGCCGTGGCGTCGGGGGCCGATGCGGTCGGTTTGGTGGGGGCCATGCCGTCCGGCCCCGGCCCAATCCCCGAGGACTTGATCGCGGAGATCGCCGGCACCGTGCAGCCACCCGTCGCGAGCGTGCTGCTCACCGCGGCGGAGACGGCCACCGAGATCGTCGCACAGGTGATGGCGGCCGGCGTCACCTGCGTGCAGATCGTGCGCCACATCGACCCGGCGGAGGCGGCCGCCCTCGCCGATCTGCTGCCAAGCCTGCGGCGCATCCAGGTGATCCATGTCGAGAGCGAGGCGGCGCTGACGCTCATTCCGCTCTATGCGCCCCATGCCGACGCCTTCTTGCTCGACAGCGGAAAGCCATCGGCGGCGCAGGTCACGCTGGGCGGCACTGGATTGGTGCATAATTGGGCGATCAGCGAGGCCTTCGTGGAAGCCTCGCCCCTGCCGGTGTTTCTGGCGGGCGGGCTAAACCCCGGCAATGTCGGGGACGCGATCCGCCGTGTACGACCCTTCGGCGTCGACGTCTGTTCTGGTCTGCGGACGGACGGACATCTCGATGCCGTCAAGCTGCAGGCTTTCATGACTGCGGTTACGGCAGCGGACCAGATTCGGACGTAAGGAGGGCAGGCGGTGGCCAAACAATTCCCAGACATCAATGACACGCATCGCGACTTCATGGAGCGGCAGAAGATTTTCTTCGTCGCCTCCGCCGCTGCCGGGACACACGTCAATCTGTCGCCGCGCAGCACGGACTCGTTCCGTGTCATCGATCGCGTCCGGGTCGCCTATCTCGACCGCACAGGGAGTGGCAACGAAACCGCATCGCACCTGAACAACGGCGGCCGCATCACCATCATGCTGTGCGCTTTCGACAGTAAGCCGTTGATCATGCGCTTGTTCGGCGAGGGCATCGTGCATCACCGCACGAGCGACATTTTCCGCGACATCCTGTCGGAGCATTTCGGAGGCACGGCGCCGCTCGGCACGCGGCAGATCGTGACCCTGGATGTGGAAATGTTGCAGACCTCCTGCGGCTTCGGCGTCCCGTTGTTCGATTACGAGGGCGAGCGCCCGACTTTGGACCGTTGGGCGGACGCCAAGGGCGCGGACGGCCTGCTCGCCTATCAGCGGGAGAAGAACCAGATCAGCCTCGACGGTTTGCCAAGCGGCTTGTTCGACCATGAGGATGCCAGCGTTCGGGCGTAGCTTCCAGCCTGGGATGAGTTATATATAAGTATAATTTTTAGGGAGAATTCCCGATGCACAGAGCGATACTTCGGAAGGTCGGCGGCTCGATCATGCTGGCAGTGCCGCCAGCAATGCTCGATCTGCTGCACCTGGAAGCGGGCGCGACTGTGGGCCTAACCGTCGAGTCCGGACGTCTTGTGGTCGAGCCAGCGCAAAGGCGACGGTACAGCCTTGAGGATTTGCTCGCCCAATGCGATCCGACCATTGACGTCAGTGATGAGGATCGGGCTTGGAGCGGAACATGGCCAGTAGGCGGTGAGCTTCTGTAATGGAACGGGGTGACGTGTATCTCGCAGCGCTGGACCCCACGATTGGCCACGAGCAGCAGGGTTACCGTCCGGTCGTGATCGTGTCACCCGGTGCCTTCAATCGCACCACACGGCTGCCGGTCGTCCTGCCCATTACCACGGGCGGGAATTTTGCACGCATGGCCGGTTTCGCCGTCTCACTCACCGACGCCGGCACGAAAACGACGGGCGTCGTGCGGTGCGATCAACCACGCGCCCTCGATCTGTCCGCGCGCGGCGCACGTTACCTGGAACACTTGCCGGCCAACGTCATGGACGAGGTTCTGGCCAAGGTCGTGACCATTTTCGAATAGGTCGGCCGCCCCTGCTTTCGATGCATGGCCCATCACGAAAGGGGCAGAATTCGCACAGGAAGTCGCCATATATGGGACATGAGTGAACAAGGCCCCATCGCCCTGCCGCAGGACCGCCCGCTTCGCATCGTCGGCGACGTGCATGGCGATGCGAGTGCCTTCGCTTATGCCGCGGATACGGACCGCTTCGTGATCCAGCTTGGCGATCTGGTCGACTACGGACCGGATAGCGCCGGCGCCCTGCGCATCATGTTCGACCTCATGGACCGCAATCAGGGATTGTTCCTGCTCGGCAACCACGACCTCAAGCTCGCGCGCCTTCTGCTCGGCCAGAATGTGCGCCTCAACGCTCAACTTGTGACGACGATGGAGCAATTGGATGAAGGCATGCGCACCCGTATGACGGCAGAAGCCGAGCGCGCGCCTCTGTGGCTACGGAGCGGCGACCGGCTGTTCGTGCATGCCGGGTTTCATACGGAGATGCTCAACGGCCCCTCGCCCATATCGCAGATCGGCCGCGCCATCGGCGTGAATGCCCGGGCGCTGTTCGGGGAGCCGACCGGCTATACGCAGAATGACGGCTTCCCTGAGCGGAGCCTGCGCTGGGTGAACCGCATTCCGCCGGGGCTCACAGTCTATGTCGGCCACGATCGCCGCAGCAATGACGGACGCCCGCTGGAAGTGAAATCGCGCAATGGCGGGCGGGCGATCTTCCTCGATACTGGCGCCGGCAAGGGCGGCCATCTGTCCTGGATCGACCTGCCCCCCTTGGAGGGGTGAGGCATTCATATCGATTTCCTAAGTGTCTTGTGCTAATCAACGAGGAGGGTAGGACGTTTTAGCGCCCTACCACCTCCGTGATGGGTTACGCGGCAGAACGAGGCTTCCGACCTCGCCTGTCGAGGCGGAGCGAAATGGTGAGTTCCGCCCGCCATCCCCCCCCGGAGCGCCGCTTTGATGCAGAACATCATTGCTTTCACTCCGAAGTGTCCTCGGCATGATTGCCGGGGACATTCGCAGCATAAAATATCATATCGATTTTGTATCTAAATGGCCGCCGCCGGGAACGTTTTACGTCGAACGCCACGTCGGGCTGTGCTATGTCAAGGAGAAGGGCAGGACGTTTATGGCACCCTGCCCCCTCCGAGTTGGGGCTAGGCGACAGAACGAGGTTTACGTCCTCGTCTGTCGAGGCGGAGCGAAATTCGTAGTTTCGCCCGCCAACCCCATCCCCGGAGTATCGCTTTGATGCAAAGCATCATAGCTCTCACTCCAGAGTGTCTCCAGCGGAATTGCCGAAGACAGCCGAGCATATCGTGTTATTTCGATATCGTTTCTATTTCTTCGCGCCCGCCGGCATGCGGCGTTTGGCATAGAAAGCCGCAACCAGACGCGCCGTCTCCGCCTGGCTCGGCGTCTTGGCTGGCTTATCGACAGGCACGGGCGCGCGGCGGACACGCGGCGCGCGCGCCACCTCCTCATGGCGCGCCGGCGCGCCGTCCATGAGGTCATCGGGAATGTCGGAAATGAAGCGCGAGGGCTTGCTCGCCCATTGCCGCCGCCGGCGCACCCAACTTAGACGGAGCGTCATGCGCGCGCGCGTCAGCCCCACATAAAACAAGCGCCGCTCCTCGGGCAGTGACCCCTCCTCGGCGGCGCGACGGCTGGGAAAAACCCCCTCCTCCAACCCCGCCATGAAGACATGGTCGAACTCCAGCCCTTTGGCGCGATGCAGCGTCATGACCTGAACCGAATCCGGCCCCTCGGGCTCGGCATCGATCAGGCCGAGGCCCGCCTGCTCCGCAAAGTCAGCCACGGTGCCGGCGCGATCGGCGCGCGTGAGCATCGTGGCCCATGCCCGGCGCGTCGCGCCACCCGCGGACAGCGCATCCGCGAGGCCGCCTTCATCGGCGACGATCTTGAGGGCTTCAGACGGCTTGGTGCCGCGCAAGCCGATGCGCTTGCCGACGCGCCTGGCAATCGCCAGCACCGCCTCGAACTCCTGCGTCTCCGCCGGTTCCAGCGGCGCGCTGTGAACACTGGCGGCCAAGGGTTCGCCGATATCGGTGGCGTGCTGCCGTAAACGCGCGAAGGCCGCGCCGCCGATGGCGCGCTTGGGCATGGCGCAGGTGCGGCGAAAGGCGTCATCGGCCGCAGCGTCCCAGACCTCACCGTCACGCCCGGCGGGATGCACGCTCATGGCAAGACGCAGCCAGGCGATGGCGGCCAGAACTTCTCGCGGCGGCTCGATTTCGCGTTCACTGACCAGCATCACGGGCAATCCCGCCTCCCGCAGGGCCTCCAGGATCGGCTCCGCCACGAAGCCGGCGCGCACTAGCACGGCGAAGGCCCGCAGCGGCAGGTCCGCGTTCCGCTTGCGGTATGCACGCACCCAGCCGACCACGGCGCGGCCCTCATCCTCGGAGGTAGCACTTTCCGTCACGAGAATGGCGGCGCCGGCCTCCCCATCCCGATCTGCCGGCCGCAGCGTCTTCTTCAGCGCGTCCGGGTCCTGCGCCGCCACGGCATTCGCCGCCAGCAGGATGGTGCGCGTGGAGCGGTAATTCGTTTCGAGCTTGATCGCCGGGCCGGCGGCCGGAAAATCCTGCGCAAATCGGCGCAGATGCGTCACCTCGGCGCCGCGCCAGCCATAGATCGACTGGGAATCGTCCCCCACCGCGAAGACGCGGCCATGGCCGCCCGCAAGCAGGCGCAGCAACCGGTGCTGGGCGCTGTTGGTATCCTGATATTCGTCGACGAGGATTTCGCTCCAGCGACCGGACCAGCGCTCGGCCAGGGCGGGGTCGGCGGCCATGGCGCGGGCCGGCAGAATGAGCAGATCGTCGAAATCCAGCGCGCGCAGGCGTTGCAGCTCAGCGGCGTAGGTCGGCAGGATCGCGCTCGCGTCGGCAAGGACTGAGGGCTCGAAGCGCGCGAAGGCGGGACCCTTGGGCGGCTTGGCGCCGGGCTCGACACCATAGTTGCGGAGCAGCGACATCGCCTCATGCAGGCCCATCAGCAGCTTGGGGTCGCGCACCCCGGCGACCTGGCCGAGCGTCGCGCGCGACCGTGCGGCATCGAGAATGGCGAAGCCGCGCGGCAGATCCGGCACAGCGCCGGCATCCTCGGTCAGTAGCCGCGCCATGCAGGCGTGGAAGGTGCCGACCCAGCCGGGCGCCTGGCCGCCGAGGCGCGCAGCCATACGGGCCCGCATTTCGCTCGCCGCGCGATTGGTGAAGGTGATGCAGAGGAGCCGGTTCGGCTGCTCGTTCCGCGTCACGATGAGGTCGATGGCGCGACGCGCTAAGGTTTCCGTCTTGCCCGAGCCGGCGCCGGCGAGAACGAGTTGCGGCGCAGAGGCAGCCACTGCCGCGCGCTGCGACTCGTTCAGTCCCTCAAGATGATCAGCCATGCCGCTCGCTATCACGGGGATCGGTCGCGCGTCAGGGGCAGCGGCGGGCGGAGGCCGCCGCCCAGGCCGGTGGTGGATCGGCGCGCCGACCTAAAAGCGCTGCCAAACCCTGGGCGACCGCGATGGAATGCCGCAACTGGCACTCCTCCACGAGGTGATCCTGGCTGTCGAAAAAATCCGCGCGGGGATAGCGGCCGGCGTTCGCGAGTGCCAGAAAACGGCCGCCGTAGAGACCCGCGAGCGTGCTCTCGAGTCGCGGGTCCGGCGGCGCGTCCGCGAATTCCGTAGGCCAGCCACCGAAAACGCGGACGTCGTGGGCCTTCGCCCAGACGAGGAAGGCCGCCACCTCCCGGCTGCCGTAGCCAGCGGCGATCGCGTCCGGCGTCGGGTCGATACGATGCAGGCTGGCGAGGAAGGCGCGATTGCCGAGGCCGGCCTTGAGGGTACGGCCAACGCCGTCCCCGGCGGCGTCGATCTGAGAGGACGCCGTAGCGAAAGCCGGATGCAGCAGGAGCGCCGCGTCCTCGATCAGTCCCAACACCGCGTCCTTCATGGTCGCGGAGAAAGCGGCGGCGATCCAGCGTGCGGGTGAGAGGCTCGCCAGCGTGACGCGGTCGTGACGGAGCATGATGGCGGCGTCAGGGCCTTCCCGCACCTGCGCGGGCGTGACGATATATTGTTGCAACTCCAGTGGCATATACACGGTATCGCCGGCGTGCAGCAGCGGCGTCCAGCGCGCGAATTGGTAGTCGAGGCCGAGACCGACACCGACGCCGCCATTGACGCAGGGCAGCCGCAGCATCGGCCCAATGACGCCGCAGCGGTGCGAAAACACGGCGTTGGAACCGGCCAGGATGACGAGCTTCGGGCTTGGCAGATGCGCGGCATAGGCGAGCTTGGCGTCGATCTCCCGCCGCAGCAGCCCGAGGCTCAGCGGCCGATCGAGCATCAGAGCGAAGAGCAGCACATAGAGCCCTACGGACGCGAGGAGCAGGCCGAAGACGGCAGCGAGCTTGCGCATCAGAAGCGGAAATAGAGGAAGGGCGTCGCCGCGCCTGCGAAGAACAAAGCCTGGAGCGTGAAGCCACCGCCGCCCAGCAGCGCCCAGGCGCGCAGCCTGGGCGAGGTCTCATGCAGGTGCGGCAGGCACAGCACGATGATCCAACCCAGGAGTAGGATGCCCGTGGCGTCCGGCAAGGCCAGGGTGCGCGCATCCCCCAGCGCCGCGAGCACGGGCACCGACTGCCCGACGCGGCCAAGGATGGGCATGAGGGCGATGAGCGGGGCGGGAAAGGCCAAGCCATGCCAGCCCGCCATGCCACACAGCATCGACCCGGCGCTGGTGAGATCATGAGCCCGGAAGGGCACCCAGGCGACGATCACCGCGACCAGCGTCAAAGCCTGGGCGAGCGGCGCAGGCAGCCGCGCCCATCCAGGTCTCAACCCCTGCCAGATCTGATGGAGCATGAGATACGCCCCGTGCAATCCGCCCCAGAGCAGGAACTTCCAGGCGGCGCCATGCCACAGGCCGCCGAGCAGCATGGTGATCATGAGATTGAGCAGCCGCCGTGGCTCGCCGTGCCGGTTGCCGCCGAGTGGAATATACAGGAAGTCGCGCAGGAAATGGCTCAGCGTGATGTGCCACCGCCGCCAGAAATCCTGGATATCCCGCGCTTTGTACGGGCTAGCGAAGTTGATCGGGAAGCGGATGTTGAACATCCGGGCGATGCCGATCGCCATGTCCGAATAGCCCGAGAAGTCGAAATAGATCTGCAGCGCGAAGGCGAGGACGGCGTACCAGGCCTCGATCGCCGTGAGGCTCGCGCCGCTGGCGGCGGCATCGAAGCCACGATCGGCGAGAGGGGCGAAACTGTCCCCCAGCACCAGCTTCTTGGCGAGGCCGAGGAGAAAGAGCATGAGCCCCTCCGCGACCGCATCCGCCTGGAAACCGATGCCGCTGGCGCGTTGAAACTGCGGAATAATCTGGGAGGGCCGCACGAGCGGCCCGGCGATCAGATGGGCGAAGAAGGCGATGCAGGCGGCGTAAGGCAAGAAGCGCTCGCCTGGGCCGCCATTCCGGCAGGCCGAGAGATACATGATCTGCTGGAAGGTGAAGAAGCTGATGCCCAGCGGCAGCGCGACATGGGGATTGGGCAAGCCGAGCAGGGAGGCCGCGAAGCCAGCATATTTGAACAGACCGAGCAGAGTGAGATTTGCCGCAATGCCTGCCGCGAACCAAGTCGCGCCCTGTCGTTGGCCCAGCCAGAAATTGGCCAGGATCGAGCCCGCGAGCAGTGGCAAGTCCCACGGATTGCCCCAGCCATAGAACAGAAGACTCGCCGCCAGGAGGAATATCAAAGCCGCACGGCTGCCCCAGCGGTGCCCGATGCAATGGAAGCCCAGCAGCGTCAGCGGCAGGAAGGCAAGGACGAAAAGGGGGGTGCCGAAGAGCATTTCCCCCAGTGCGCAGACTGTATTCGTTCCGTATACAGAATAATGAGGGCGCGCGACGCTTTGTCATCGTCGACGCGGGTGCTATAGGCGCGCCGCATCCGGCCCCGTGCGCCTGCCGATGCGTGAGAGAGACCCATCGTGACAGACGATCTGCCGCCCAACCCCGCCCTCCTTCCGGCGGGCCTGCGGGACCTGCTGCCGCCCGACGCCGAAATCGAGGCGCGTTCCATCGAGGCGATGATGGAATGCTTCGCCGCGCACGGCTATCAGCGCGTCAAACCGCCTTTGGTTGAGTTCGAGCACAGCCTGCTCGCCGGTTCCGGCGCTGCCGTCGCAGAACAGACCTTCCGGCTGATGGACCCCGACAGCCAGCGCATGCTGGGTGTCCGTGCCGATACCACGCCGCAGGTGGCCCGCATCGCCAATACGCGCCTCGCCGGCGCCCCTCGCCCGCTGCGGCTGTCTTATGCCGGGCAATGCCTGCGCGTGCGCGGCAGCCACCTGGCGCCGGACCGGCAAGTGGCCCAGGCGGGCATCGAGCTGATTGGCTCGGACGCCGCCGAGGCAGACGCCGAAATCGTCCTGGCGGGGGCCGAGGCCCTTGCCGCCATCGGCCTTACCCACGTGAGCTTCGATCTGACCATGCCGACCATGGCGGGCCTGCTGTTGGATAGCGAGGCCTTCACGCCACAAAGCCGCGCGGCGCTCGCCCATGCCTTGGACCGCAAGGATGTCGCCGCTGTCACCGCTCTCGGTGGCCGGCTCGCCGCGACGCTCACGGCGCTGCTTCTGGCGGCTGGCGAGGCTACGCCAGCGCTCGAAGCCTTGGCCGCAGCCGACTTGCCGCCCGAGGCGCGTGCCCTCGCTGACCGCCTCGCGGCCGTGGTCACGGCCATTCGTGCGCGCGCGCCGGCGCTGCGGCTGACCATCGATCCGCTCGAATTTCGCGGCTTCCGCTATCACACCGGTCCCTGCATCACGGTCTATGCCCTCGGGCATCAGCAGGAGCTGGGTCGCGGCGGTCGTTACGTCAGTGGTGAGCGCGAGCCCGCGACCGGCCTGACCCTATTCCCCGATGCGATCCTGGAGGTCGCGACCTCTCCCGCGCTGCGGCCCCGGCTGTTCCTGCCGCATGGGTGTGCGGCCGAGACGGCAGCGCGGTTCCGCCATGACGGGTTCGCCACGGTCTCGGCTCTCGACGAACCTGCCCCCGGCGGCGCACCCTCCGACGCGGATGAGGCGCGGCGCCTGCTGTGTACCCATGTCATGCGGGACGGCGTCGCCGTTCCCCTGAGCTGAATAGACGGAGCGTCTTCTGTTATGGCGAATGTTGCGATCATCGGCGCCCAGTGGGGCGATGAGGGCAAGGGCAAGGTTGTGGACTGGCTCGCCAGCCGCGCCGATGTCGTGGTGCGCTTCCAGGGCGGCCACAATGCCGGTCATACGCTGGTCGTGGGTGACCAGACCTATAAGCTGTCGCTGCTGCCCAGCGGGCTGGTGCGCGGCAAGCTCGGCATCATCGGCAATGGCGTCGTTATCGACCCGGAAGCGCTGCTGGCCGAGATCGCGCGCCTCACCGCGCAGGGCCTGGTCATCACGCCCGAAACGCTGCGCATCGCAGAGAATGCGCCGCTGATCCTGCCGCTGCATGGGGCGCTCGACCGTGCGCGGGAAGCGGCGCGTGGCGAGCACAAGATCGGCACCACCGGGCGCGGCATCGGTCCCGCCTATGAGGACAAGGTGGCGCGCCGCGCCATTCGCGTCTGTGACCTCGCCGAACCCGAGACGATGTCGGCGAAGCTCGACGAGTTGCTGCTGCATCACAACACGCTGCTGCGCGGCCTCGGCGCGGAGCCGTTTGAGAAGTCGGTGCTCCTCGCGCGCCTGCTGGAACTCGCGCCGCTTATCCTGCCGTTTGCCGAACCGGTGTGGGAGCGGTTGGACGAAGCCCGGCGCGCCGGCAAGCGCATCCTGTTCGAAGGCGCGCAGGCGGTGATGCTGGACGTCGATCACGGGACCTATCCCTTCGTCACCAGCAGCAACACGGTTGCGGCGACGGCGGCTTCGGGCTCGGGCGTCGGCCCCGGCGTGGTCGGCACGGTGCTCGGCATCGCCAAGGCCTATACGACGCGCGTGGGGTCAGGCCCCTTCCCGACCGAGCTGTTTGATGAGACGGGCCGTCTGCTTGGGGAGCGCGGCCATGAATTCGGTACGGTCACGGGCCGGCCCCGCCGCTGCGGCTGGTTCGATGCGGTGATGGTGCGGCAGGCGGTGAAGGTGGGCGGCATTCAGGGCCTGGCGCTGACGAAGCTCGACGTGCTGGACGGGCTGCCGGAGCTAAAGGTCTGCATCGGCTACCGAATCGGCGGCCAGACGGTACGTCATCTGCCGGCGGCCCAGGGCGCGCAGGCCGCAGCCGAACCGATTTACGAGACGATGGAAGGCTGGTCAGACTCGACGCGCGGTGCGCGCAACTATGCGGCGCTGCCGGCCCAGGCGATCAAATATGTGCGACGGATCGAAGAGTTGGTGGAATGCCCAGTGACCTTGCTCTCCACCAGCCCGGAGCGCGACGATACCATCCTCGTGAAAGATCCGTTCGAGGGTTAGCGGCAAAGCCGCCCTACGACTTGCCCTAGAAACAAAAAAGCCCGGTCGCTGATGCGCGACCGGGCTTTTTGTGTTCGATCAGAACCAGCGTCAGCCCTGGCGGGCCTTCATGCGGGGGTTCTTCTTGTTGATGACATAGACGCGGCCACGGCGGCGCACCACGCGGCAGTTCTTGTCACGGGTCTTAGCCGAACGGAGAGAGTTGCGCACCTTCATAACGTAAGCCCGATCTTGGCAAAGCCGGAACCGCTGGGCGGCCCGGGCAGGAGTTTTTCATATGAGACCAGAGACGGTTCCCCGCCCCTGTCGTCGTGGTCGGGTGAATAAGGAGGTGCTGAGGCGCTGTCAATGAACGGCACGACCCTCGCCGAGAATAGCTGATACCCCACACTTGACGCGAGACCGGAACACCGCGAAGGGGCGCGCGGGCATGCAGCATGTCCCTTCCTTAGCAGCAGGATTCCCCCGTTCATGGCGCAAAAGATCGACGGCAACCGGATCGGCTTTCTCGCCATCTCGTTTCTTCTCGTCTGCCTGGTGGGGCTGTTCGCGAGCTACGCCACGCCGATTCCCTTCGCGCGGGGCTTCCTGCGTGAGCAGGCCTTCGACGACGCGCTGGCGACGGCCGGCAAGCCTGACCAGCAGGCGCAGCTCGCGGCACTGAGCGACCGGCTGGGCGAACAAGCGGATCTGGTCATCAAAGGCCCGGGCGATCTGGTCGACCGTGTGGCCCGCGCCCGTGCAGAGGCGCGGACGCAGATCATGGGTGAGGCCAAGGCCGAGGGGACGCAGATGCGGCTGCTGATCATCGTAACGAGCATCGTCTGTGCGATTTTCGGTATGGCGCTGTCCGGCGCTGGGCGGGTTCGATAAGGGGTGGGCCCAACGAACAAAAACAACCGTCATTCGCGGACTTGATCCGCGCATGACGAGATGGATTGATGTGCGTGGATGACGATAGAGCTTTGGCGCTCACGCCCCGGCGGGCGGCAGGCGCATCCAGCCCGGCACCTCCGGCGTCAGCCAAGCCTCCCCGCAGCGCAGGTGCGGCGCGCTTAGGCTGTCGAGCCTAAGCACCGCCAGCCCGCGACTGCCGGCGGCGGATCGCATGCTACCGACATCGCGCACATCGCTCACGACAATGGTGCCGGGCGCGGGCGTCGGGCCATCGATGCGAACCGGCACCAGCCGGCGCTTGAGCAGGCCGCGGTAGCGCGTGCGCGCCGTGAGTTCCTGGCCCATGTAACAGCCCTTGGTCCAGGAAATGCCGTTCAACTCATCGAAACCGGCTTCCAGCAAGACCGTCTTCTCGGCTTCGAGATCACGCGAGCCGTCGGGCAGACCCATCGCCACGCGATACTCATCCCAGTCGGCCGCCGTCGCACTCTCCGGCAACGGCGGATCGGCGAGAATGCGCCAGCCTGCACTCTCCAGCCTCGGGTCAGCGGCGACGATGGCGCTGCCCGTCTCCGGCGGCGGGCCGCCCCAGGCGACCTGCACGGACCAAGCCAGCCGCGTGATCGAGACGCGGGACCGCAGCTTGTAGCGCAGCACCCGCGTGGCAATCATCTCGGCCTGCGCCGCTTCGACATCGAGCAGCAGCCGATCGGCCTCGGCAAAGACGAAGAAATCGGCGAGCCATTTGCCCTGCGCGGTCAGCAGCGCGGACCATAGGGCGATGCCGGGCGCCGCGAGCGCCATATCCTGGGACACCAGGCCCTGGAGAAAGGCGATGCGATCTTCGCCCTCAACCGCCAGAACGGCACGATCGGCCAAGGTGGCAAGCTTCGTCATGTCTTCCGCTCCCATCCCTTGGCGCCCTGTTGCCAATAGCTCAACTGATGCCCAAGCGCCTTGGCGGCAATCCACCGCGCACGCGCGGCAGCTACGGCAGCTTCGTCATTACCGTCGAAGAGGTCGAAGACCCGGTCGAATTCCGACACGCGCGCACTCGCGCTGCCGTCGATCAGGAACAGGAACCGCGCACCATTCGGCGCCTCATCCGCCTCCGTCAACCAGATCGGCTGGTCCTCGGCATAGCCGCTGGCGGCCGAGCCATGGGGCAGCCAGTCCGGATTGGGGCAAAGCCACAATGCGGTATCGAGAGCGGCCAGCCGCTCGGCACTGCCGCAGAGCACGACGGCACGCTGGCCGGCTGTCAGCGTGCGGCCGAGCAAAGGTGGCAGCGCCTGATCGGTCGTGGTTCGCGTCAGATGATAAAAGCCGATCTCCGCCATCCCAAACCCTTACGGGTGATCCGGGTCTTCGTATCGCAGCGCGATCAGCCGGTCCAATAGCCGGACACCGAACCCGGTCGGGCCCTTGGCATAATGGGTGTCGGCCTCCTCCCGCAGTTCCGTGCCGCCGATATCGAGATGCGCCCAAGGGGTTTCGGTCACGAAGGCGCGGATGAAAGCGGCGCCGAGGCTCGCATCGGGTACCATCCGTCCGTCGATGCACTGCTTGATGTCGGCGATGTCCGAGACCAGGGCCTCCCGGTCGCCCTCCGTCACCGGCATCCGCCACAGCCTCTCCTGCACCGCTAGGCCGGCGGCGGAAAGATTGGCCGCGAGCACGGCATCATTGTCGTACAGTCCCGCCATCTCATGGCCGAGCGCGACCACGACGGCACCGGTGAGCGTCGCGAGATCGATGACGGCGCGCGGCTTGAAGCGCGCGATGGCATAGGAGATGGCATCGGCGAGGATCAGCCGCCCCTCGGCGTCGGTGTCGATGATCTGCACCGTCTGGCCGTGATGGCTGCGAATGACGTCACCGGGCCGGTAGGCGTCGGCACCGATCATGTTTTCTGCGAGCGCCAGAACCGCGACTACGGGCGCAGGGGATTTTCGGCGGGCGATCGCCAGCATCGCACCGACGCATGCGGCGGCGCCGGCCATATCGCCACGCATGTCCCACATGCCATGGGCGGGTTTGATGGAAATGCCGCCGGTATCGAAGGTCATGCCCTTGCCGACGAGGGCGACCGGCGCGAGAGGCAAAGCCCCCGGCCAAGTCAGAATGCCGAGCGCCGGCGGATTAGCCGACCCCCGCCCTACCGCCGCGAGAAGGCCCAGCCGCTCACTCGCAAGACCCTCGCCCGAGATCACCTCGACTCCGATCCCAGCCTCTTCGAGCAGGGACAGCCGCCGCAGGAAGGCCGCCGGAGTCAGGCTGTTGGAGGGTTCGGCCACCAGATCACGGGCAAACCCCTGCGCCTGGTTCATGTCACGCGCCGCGAGCCAGCGCCGCCCGACGCGATCGGGGTCATCGACGATCAGGTCGATTCGATTGATGGCCGGCTCTTCCTCCGCCGGCGCCCCCTGGCGATGGACGGGAAAGCGCCAGGCGCGCTGTGCCGCGCCCACGGCTAATCCCACCGCAAGGGCACGCGGCAGGCCGCGACCGTCGATCGCGAGATGCGCCCGGTCGGACACAGTCGCCGCCGCACAAGCGCCGGCCGCTTCCGCATCCGCCTCCTTGGCGTCCCGGCCGAGGCCAACGAGAAGCACGATCCGCGCGTCATTGCCCGAAGCCGCATGGCCGTTCAGGCGCAAAGTTTCATCCGGCTTGCCGGTAAACCCCGCGATCTTTGCGACTGTCGCAAAGGCGGCCGGCACGGCGCCCCTCATCACGGGCAATACCACGGGCAAGCACGGCGTCAGCGCCTCTGCGCCGATCAGCCTCAACTCTGGTGAAGGCATGAGCTGGTGTCTCAGGCCTCGTAATGATCGCGGACCAGGCGATCGAGGAGCCGAACGCCATAGGCGGTCGCGCCCTTGGGCACGGTGCCATTGTCTTTGGACGACCAGGCCATGCCGGCGATATCGAGATGCGCCCAGGGCTTGCCATTGACGAAGCGCTGGATGAACTGCGCCGCGATGATGGCGCTGCCGTGCCGTCCACCGATGTTCTTCATATCGGCAATGTCGGACTTGATCTGCTTGTCATAGGCATCGCCCATGGGCATCCGCCACAGCTTCTCACCGCTCGCGATGCCGGCGCCGAGCAGCTTCTGGCTCAGCTCCTCATCATTGCTGAACATGCCGCCATGTTCCTGGCCGAGGGCCACGATGATGGCGCCGGTGAGCGTCGCGAGATCCACCATGAAGGCCGGATCGAACTTTTCCTGCGCATACCAAAGCACGTCGGCCAGCACGAGCCGGCCTTCGGCATCGGTGTTCAAGACCTCGATCGTCTGGCCGGAATAGCTCGTCACCACATCGCCGGGGCGCTGCGCCGTGCCGGAGGGCATGTTCTCGACCAGACCGACCAGACCCACGGCATCGACCTTTGCCTTGCGGCCGGCGAGCGCGGCCATCAGGCCGATCACCGCGCCGGCGCCGGCCATATCCCACTTCATGTCTTCCATGCCGCCGGCCGGCTTGATGCTGATGCCGCCGGTATCGAAGGTGACGCCCTTGCCGACGAAGGCGAGCGGCTTCTTCTGCTTGCCCTTCCCGGCGCCGTTCCACTCCATCACCACCATGCGCGGTTCGCGCACACTGCCATAGGAGACGCCCATCAGGGCACCGAAGCCTAGCTTCTCCATCTCCTTGGGGCCAAAGATCTCGACCTTCACGCCGAGCTTCGTCAGAGCCTTACAGCGCTCAGCCATTTCGGCCGGAAACAGCACGTTCGGCGGCTCGCTGATCA
This sequence comes from Acidisoma sp. PAMC 29798, assembly GCF_030252425.1. Taxonomy (GTDB): domain Bacteria; phylum Pseudomonadota; class Alphaproteobacteria; order Acetobacterales; family Acetobacteraceae; genus Acidisoma; species Acidisoma cladoniae. The sequence continues at coordinate 2,870,153 of NZ_CP126994.1, forward strand.
GGTCCCGGCTCAGGAAGATGCCTTCGGCCACGGCCTTCAGGGGCGCATAGGCGGCGCGGGCCTTGGAGGCTTCCTCGGCTTGGATGGTGATGCTGGTGAGCTTCGGCTTGTCCTCGGCCTTTTCCTTGGTGCGGTAGAGATCGAAGCGATAGGCGCGCAACACCGCACCAAGGCCGAGATGGGCGGCCTCTACCGGCGTCAACCCGTCGGCGATGACGGTCACCGCCGTCTCCTGCGACAGGGTAGAGGCAATGGCGCCGCCCGCTTCCTCGACCGTGATGCCGGTCAGTTCCGCGCGTTTGCCGAGGCCGACGGCCAGCACGCGCGTGAGCCCATCGACCGGCGCGAGGAGCAGGCAGGTCTTGCCCTTCTGGCCCTTGAACCCGGCCACCGCGAGGGCACGGGCCACCGCGCCGCCGGAGGCTTCATCCAGCGCCAAGGCCGCGCCGGTCAGCGTCTCCTCCTCGGCAAGCAAAATGGCAATGGCCCCCGCCTTAGGGGTGACCGGCTTGGCGAAGACGATATCGAGCATGAATTTTCCTAAGCGGCATTCTGCGAAACGGACGCGTCAGCGATAAGACTACCACCTGTCCGGCGCTTTGCCATGCCCGACCGCGACGTCTATCACGCTCGCATGAAGACTCGCTATTCCGATGAGGCGCTGCTGCAACTGGCCGTTCAGCTCGCGACGGATGCCGGCACGCTCATCCTGGGTCTGCGTGCGCGCGGCTTTTCCGTGACCGCGAAGGCGGATCGCTCCCTCGTGACCGATGCAGACAATGCTGCAGAAGTGTTCATCCTCGACGGCCTGCGCCGCGCGGACCCCCAGGTACCGGTGATTGCAGAGGAAGAGTCGGCCGCCGGCATTTCACCGGATGCGGAACATGAGTTCTGGCTGGTCGATCCGCTGGATGGCACGCGTGACTTCGCCGCCGGACTCGATGATTTCGCCGTCAATGTCGGCTTGGTCCGTCATGGCCGGCCGGTTCTTGGCGCGGTCGGGGTGCCCGCGCGCGGCGCTGTCTATTTCGGCATGGCGGGACAGGCGTTTCGGCGCGACTTGCACGGCGAAACCCGGATCGAAGCGCGCAGCCCGCCCCCGGAAGGGCTGACCCTGCTGGTGTCGCGCTTTCACGGCGACACCATGCCCGCGCTGCCCCCGGGTTTGGAGAGCCACGCCATCGCCCATGTCACGCGCATGGGCTCGGCCGCGAAGTTCTGCCGAGTGGCCGAGGGCTCGGGCGATCTCTATCCCCGGCGCGGCCGCACGATGGAGTGGGACACGGCGGCGCCGCAGGCCGTGGTGGAGGCCGCCGGCGGCGCCCTTCGCCGGTTGGATGACGATACCGTTCTCACCTACGGCAAGCCCGGCTGGGAAAACCCGGGCTTTTATTGCCGCGGCAAGTGACCCTCCGTCTCCACGATAGCGCGTCGGGGGTGGCACAGGCCGCAGCGCTGCTGCGGGACGGCAGCCTCGTCGCCTTCCCGACCGAGACCGTCTACGGCCTCGGCGGCGATGCGACGTCCGAGGCGGCGGTCGCCGCCATTTTCGCAGCCAAGAACCGGCCGAGTTTCAATCCGCTGATCTGCCACTATGCGAGCGCCGACGCCGCCTTCACCGACGTCATCCCGACCGCGACCGCACTCCGTATCGCGGCCGCCTTCTGGCCCGGACCGCTGACGCTGGTGCTACCGCGCCGGGCCGGTAGCCGCGTCTCCCTCCTCGCCGGCGCAGGCCTAGACACGCTGGCGGTGCGGGTGCCGGCGCATCCCCTCGCCGCCCGGCTACTGGCCGCCGCGGGCCGCCCGGTCGCCGCGCCCTCGGCTAATCTATCGGGGCGCGTCAGCCCGACCACCGCCGCCCATGTGCTCGACGGGCTGGACGGTAGAATTGCCGCCGTCATCGACGGGGGTGCTTGTGCCGTGGGTCTGGAATCGACGGTGCTGGACCTCAGCGGACCGGTGCCGATGCTGCTGCGCGCTGGCGGCATTCCGCTGGAGACTCTGCGCGACCTGCTGCCGGAGATCGCTGAGGCGACGCATGGCGGCACGGCACCGCGTTCGCCCGGCCAGATGCTGTCCCATTACGCGCCCGACCTGCCCCTGCGGCTGGGGGCTCAGACCGTGGCAGCAGACGAAGCGCTGCTCGCCTTCGGTCCCGCGATTGCGGGCGGCGCGCTGCAATTCAGCCTCAGCGATAGCGGCGATGTGGTGGAGGCGGCGACGCGGCTGTTCGCAGGCTTGCGATATCTGGACGCCGAAGGACGGCGATTGGGGCTGCGTGGCATCGCCGCTATGCCCATTCCCGAAATGGGCCTCGGGCGGGCACTCAATGACCGGCTAGGCCGCGCGGCCTGCGCTCAGCCAGAGTAAGTATTAACAATACATTGATCACGACCGCCCGCGCAGCGTAACTAAGCTCTTCTTAACATCTGGAAGAGTCCATGGCTCGGCGTGTCGGGGCGCTTGCCGCCAAGGAAGTAACGCGTGCGCCCGCCGATACCGTGGGATACGTCCGGCGGAGTGGCCTGTTCGACCTGCAATGGTTCTGCGAAGCCTATGGCGCCGACCCCAAGACAGCCTTGCGTGACTGGTGCCTCAGTGGATGGAGCGACGGGCAAAAGCCCAGCCTCTATTTCGATCCCGCCTGGTATCTGGAGCAGAATAAGGATGTTGCCGCCGATGGCGCCAATCCCTTGCTGCATTACATTCGATCCGGCGAAACCGAAGGTCGGCGACCGTCACCCCTTTTCGATCCCATCTGGTACCGCCAGACCTATGCGCCGCCCGAGGATGAACTCTGCCTCGCCCATTATCTTCGGCATCGGACGACAGGCAAATTTAGCCCCACCCCGGACTTCGACGTCAATTTCTATGTGACCGCCTATCCCGATATAGCGGCCGCGGGCGTGGATGCCTTCGCGCATTTCATGGAATTCGGCTTTCGCGAAGACCGCTGCCCCTCGCCCGATTTCGACACCGCCTATTACCGCAGCCGCTACCTGCCATGGACGCCGGACGTAAACCCGCTTCTGGACCTCCAGACCCGACGCCAAACGGACGCCATGGTCCTGACCAAGCGCCCGAAAGTGGAAACGACCATTCCGGCAGAGGTTCGCCGCTTCACGCGCCCGAGCGAGGACTTCGAGGTTTTCGCGCCGCTGCGCCCGGGGGCCGAACTTCGCGCCTGGCTGCTCGCCTATTACCTGCCACAGTTTCACGCCATTCCCGAGAACGATGCATGGTGGGGCAAGGGCTTTACGGAATGGAACAACGTCGCCCGTGCCCTGCCGCGCTTCGCAGGCCATTATCAGCCGCGCATTCCGCGCGACCTCGGCCATTACAGCCTCGACGATCCTGAGACGATGCGGCGGCAGATCGAGATGGCGAAGGCCGCCGGTCTGCATGGCTTCGTGTTCTATTATTACTGGTTCAACGGCACCCGCCTGCTGGAAAAGCCGCTGGAGCAATTCCTCGCCGACCTTAGCCTGGACATGCCGTTCTGCCTGATGTGGGCGAATGAGAACTGGACGCGACGGTGGGACGGCGCGGATGCGGATATCCTGATCACCCAGGATTATCGGCCCGCCGAAGACGAAGACCTTGTGCGCAGCTTCGGGCGGCACTTCGCCGACCCCCGGTATATCCGCATCGATAATCGGCCGCTGCTGATGATCTATCGGCCGAGCTTGATCCCAGATGCGCGCACAACGCTCGCGCGGTGGCGCGCGTTGTTCCAGACGCTGTGCAGTGAAAACCCAATCATGATGATGGGACAGGGCTTCGATGCCGCAGACCCCGCCGAATTCGGCCTGGACGGCGCCATCGAATTTCCGCCCCATAAGATCGTTACTAACCTGGCATCGATCAACGACAACCTGGTCTGGCTCGATGACGGCGCAAAAACGCATGTCTTGCACTACAATGATACCGTTCGCGCGTCACTGACGGAGCCGCGCCCCACCTACCCGCTCATCAAGACCGCGATACCGGGATGGGACAATGATGCGCGGCGGGAAGGCCAGGGCATGGTCATCCACGGTAGCACGCCGGCGGCTTTCGGCGAGTGGGTCTCCGCCTTGATCGATCGCGCGCGGCAGGTGCCCTTCTTTGGCCAACCCATTGTCTGCATCAATGCTTGGAACGAGTGGGCCGAGAGCGCCTATCTGGAACCCGACGTGCATTATGGCGCGGCCTATCTCAATGCGATGGCACGTGCCGTCTGCGCCGAAGTGTCTGCGACCGACGACAAGATCCTCCTCATTGGCCATGACGCGCACCGCCATGGCGCGCAAACGCTGTTACTGGCACTCGGGCAGCAGATGCAGCGCGCGCATGGGCTGAAGGTGGAATTCATCCTCCTCGAAGGCGGGCCGATGGCCTCCGACTATGCAGCCGTCGTGCCCACCACGGTGTTGAGCCGCGTTGAAGATCTGCAACGCCAATCAGGCCGCTTGAAACAGGCCGGCTTTCGCGCGGCGATCGTCAATACGGTGGCGGCCGGCAGTGCCGCGCCTGTGTTGAAGGCGATGGGCCTGAGTGTCACGCTTCTCGTGCATGAACTGCCAAGCCTCATTCGCGAAAAGAACCTGACGCAGTCTGCCCGTCGCGGCACGGCCGCTGCCGACCACGTGGTCTTCCCGGCGGCCTTCGTGCGGGATGGCGTGCTCGATCTGATTCGCCATGAGGATGGTGATAGCGGGCCACCGACCATCCTGCCCCAAGGCATTTATCAGGCCGTGCCCTTCGATGCCGCCGCACGCCTGCGGTTGCGCGCCGAGCTGGGCGTGCCGGAACGCGCACGCCTGCTGATCGGCATCGGCTATGCCGATATGCGCAAAGGCTTTGACTTGTTCCTGCAATTGTGGCGCACGCTACAGGGCCGCAAGCACGCCTTCCACCTCGTCTGGGCCGGCAATGTTTCAGGCGAATTGCACAGCTACCTGGCGCCGGACATAGCGGCCGCAGAAGCGAACGGCACCTTCCGCATGCTGGGCTTCCGCAAAGACGTCAATGCCCTGCTATCGGCCGCCGACCTGTTCGTGCTGACCTCACGCGAGGATCCGTTGCCGTCCACCGTATTGGAAGCCATGAGTGCTGGGCTGCCAAGTGTGGCATTCGACCAATCCGGCGGCATTCCCGATCTGCTTGACGCGCATGATGCCGGGCGATCGGTGCCACGCGGCGACATCATCGCCATGGCCGAGGCGGCGGAGGCGTTATGCGCCGTTACGCCAGTGGTGGCGGCCCGCCGCCGGGCACGTCTATCGGCCATCGCCGAGGCGCGCTTTCGCTTCGACGACTATACCCGGGCCGTGGTCGATCTGGCCGATCGCCGGCTGCTGACGATTTCCGTCGCGGTGCCGAACTACAATTACGCACGCCACTTGCCGGCGCGGCTGCAGGCGATCTTCGGCCAATGGGCGCCGGTGCGCGAAATCCTTTTTCTTGATGATGCGTCAACGGACGACAGCCTGGCGGTGGCCGGCGATGTCGCGAAAGACGCCGGGCGGGATATCCGCATTATCGCCAACGACCGCAATTCCGGCTCGGTCTTCCGCCAGTGGCGACGCGCTGCGGAAGCGGCGACGGGCGAGTATTTGTGGATCGCCGAAGCGGATGACGACAGCGATCCGCGCTTTCTCACCAGACTGCGCGCGGCGATGGAAACGCAGCCCGAGGCGGTGATGGCCTTTGCCGATAGCGTGGCCATCGACCCCGACAACGCGGTTCTGAGTACGAGCTACAAGAGCTACTATAATGAGACAGCGCCGGGCCTGCTGACGGCGGATGGCGATTTCGCGGGAGATGAGTTTCTGCACCGCTGCCTGTCGGAACGAAACCTCATTCTCAATGTCAGTGCCGTGTTGTGGCGACGCCACGCATTGCTCGCGGCGCTCGACCGCTGCGAGGCGGCACTCGGCCGTCTCCGGGTGGCCGGGGACTGGTGGCTCTATGCCGATATCCTCAGCCAGCCGGGAGCACGGATCGCCTATGTCGCCGAACCGCTCAACCGGCACCGCCGCCATAGCGAGAGCGTGACGCATAGTCTGGATGCGGACAGGCACATCGCCGAGATCGCGGCTGTGCAAGGAATGGTTGCACAGACGGTCAAGGCCGACCCCAAGCTGCTCCGCCGGCAGGCGCGCTACCGCACCGAGGTCAGCCGGCAACTCGGCACGACGTAATTCTTCCCCGCCTCCCCCCCTGGACAAAGGCCGCCAGCCGCGTGATGTTGCCGGCAGACTGGCAAAAGCCTGCATCATTCGGGGAACACACAAGATGACGCACCAAGCGACGCGACGCGGGCTGCTCCAGACCATGGGGATCGGCGCGGCGACGGCCATACCTCTGCTGGGAATGCGACGCAGCTTCGCGGCATCCCCGAAGAAATTCAAGATCGCCCTGTCGAACTCCTATATCGGCAACAAATGGCGCCTGGAGATGGAAAATGTCTTCAAGGCATCGCTTCTGATGGAGCCCTTCGCCAGCGAAGTGGAAGGCAGCATCTACAACTCTGGCAATGACGTCAGCAAGCAGTCGCAACAGATTTCCAACCTGATCGCCGAGCGAGTGGATGCCATCGTGGTCGATGCCGCCTCCCCCACTGCGCTCAACGGCATCATCCACCAAGCGACATCACGCGGCATTCTGGTGATCTGCTTCGATAACAACGTCACCGCGCCTTCCGCCATCAAGGTCAATATCAGCCAATTCGATCTGGGCGTCGGCCTTGCCGAATGGGTCGCCAAGCAGATCAACGGCCAGGGCAATGTCATCATGGTGACGGGCGTCGCCGGCACGCAGGTCGATCTCGATCGCAACAAGGGCGCCGAATCCGTTTGGGCCAAGAACCCCGGCATCAAGATCGTCAATCGCTATACCGGCATGTGGGATTCCTCGACCGCCGAGCGCAATACGGCGGCGGTGCTGCCGTCGCTGCCGAAGGTTGACGCCATCTGGTGCCAGGGCGGCACGGACGGCGTGCTGAAGGCCTTCATTTCCGCGAACCGCCCGCTGCCGCCCACCGCCGGCGAATGCGAAAACGGCTTCCGCAAGATGATGCTCGGCATCGGCGGCCATCAGGTTCAGGGCTGCTCGGCCGGCTCGCCGCCTTACCTGTCCGTCATGGGCCTCGAACTTGCCCGCCGTATTCTCAACGGCAGCTATCCCAAGAAAGACATCGACGTGCCGAACGTGTTGTTGACGAATGCCGACCTGAAGCTTGGCGTCAACGTCTTTACAGATCAGCCCGACAGCTTCTTCGATGACTTCACGGCCGGTGGTGCCGATTCGCCGGTTCAAATCTGCGCCGGCGCGGCGATTAGCGGCACGGCCTGCCCCGACAAGGTCATCATCAACCTGCCGAAGGTATGAGCCTGACTGCAAGCGCCTCGACCGCTGGGGTCGAGGCACCCGCCGGCGCGGTACCCGTCGTCGAGGCAATCGGGGTCGGCAAGTCCTATGGAGGCGTCGCCGCTTTGACGGCGGCGTCCTTCACCGCGACAACCGGCGAGGTTCATGCCCTGGTGGGCGAGAACGGCGCCGGTAAATCGACGCTGATCAAGATTCTCGGCGGTCGCGTACGGCCTGATACCGGCACCGTCCGCATGGACGGACGCGCGGTGTCCTTCAGCGGGCCGCAGGCCGCGCATGCCCTCGGTGCTTGGACGGTGTTCCAGGAGCTGACTCTGCTGCCCTGGATGACCGTTGCCGAGAATCTGCTTCTGCTGCGCGAACCGACGAACGGCACGGGGTTGATCAACCGATCCGCGACGCTGCGGGACGCCGATGCCTTGTTGGCGCGCTTCGGCGTCATGCATATCGATCCGCGTGCTTTGGTCGAGGATATTTCCCTCGCCGAACGCCAAACGGTAGAGATCGTGCGCGCCATCAGCCACACGCCGCATATCCTGTATCTGGACGAGCCCACCTCCTCCCTTGTCGAGCGTGAGGTGGAGTGGTTGTTCGGCCAAATCCGACGTCTGCGCGCAAACGGCACCTGCGTCGTGTTCACCTCGCATCGCTGGGCAGAAATTCGCAGCATCGCCGACCGCATCACGATCTTTCGCGGCGGCAAAGACGTCGGCACCTTCACCGATATCGAGGAAGGTGAGGCCGTGCGGCTGATGACCGGGCGCCGGGTCGAAGCGCTTTATCCGCCGCTGCCGCCCCTGCCTACCGCGCCCAAGACCGCGTTGGAGGTGAAGAACCTGACCGGGCCGAATGTGCGCGACGTGTCCTTCGGCCTGCATATAGGCGAAATCCTCGGCATCGGCGGCCTTGCCGGCCACGGTCATCGCGAGCTGTTTCGCATGCTGTTCGGCGATGCGCATGCATCCTCCGGCCAGATCACCGTCGATGGCCGGGCGCGGCGTTTCGGTTCCCCCCGCGCCGCCATTGCGGCCGGCATCGCCTTGGTGCCGGAAGATCGCAAGACCGAGGGTCTGCTGCTGCGCATGAGCGTGCGTGACAATGCAACCCTCGCGATCCTGAACCGGCTCAGCCGCTTCGGCGTGCTGCGCCCAACTGCCGAACGCGCGGCCGCGCAAAGCGTGGTCGACAACCTGCGCGTGCGCACCAACGGCCTCGGTCTGCAAGTCGGCGCGCTGAGCGGTGGCAACCAACAAAAGGTTTTGCTCGGCCGATGGCTGCTCGCCGAATGCCGCATCCTGCTGCTGTACGACGTGACACGCGGTGTCGATGTCGCCACCAAACATGAAATCTACGAGCTGGTCCTGCGGCTCGCGACGGAGGGACACGCCATCATCTTCTATTCGAGCGATGCGGAGGAACTGGCCCACCTCTCCCACCGCGTGCTGGTCATGCGCGAAGGCGTGATCGCCGCCGAACTGATCAGCCCAGGCGTCACCGCCGAGGACATCGTCTCCGCCGCCGTGCGTGACCATCTTGCCGCCTGAGCCAGCCCCGCCTCAATCCATGCCAGAACAGACCGTGCTGATGCCGAGCGGCGTGCGGCGCGGCCGGATGTCGCATGCCCTGGTGCAGAATGTTGGCCTCGTCCTCGTCATCAGCCTGCTGAGCGCCTGCATCATCGGGTATTGCGTCATCTACTATATCGCGCAGCATCGATTCCCCGGCGGCTTCGAACTGACTTCGACGCTCGACAATACCATGCCCCTCGCCTTCGCGGCCCTGGCACAGACTTTCGTGGTGCTGACGCGCGGCATCGACCTTTCGGTCGGCGGGGTGATCGACCTCACCAATGCCGTGGCAGCCCAAACGCTGAACGGGCCGCCACTGCAAACCGCACTGTGGACGGTGGCGATCCTGCTGATTGGCGGCGCTTGTGGCCTCGTCAACGGCGTGCTGGTGGCAGTGGGTCGATTGCAACCGATCCTTGTCACGCTTGCGACCTTGTCGATCTTCCAGGGCATCGCCATCCGCGTGCTTCCACAACCGGGCGGCGCCATTCCGCCTGGCTTCACCAGTGTTCTTGCCAATCCGAATTACCCGACCTCGCTGCTGTATATTCCCCTGATCGGCATCATTTGGGCGATCTTCCGGCGCACGCGCCTGGGCGTGTCCGTCTATGCCGTGGGCAATGACGCGACCGCCGCGAGCAGCCATGGCATTTCCGTCAAGCGCACCGTCATCCTCGCCTATACGCTGGGCGGCGTCGCCTCGGCGATGGCGGGGCTGTTCCTCGCCGCCAATGCGACCGCTGGCGATGCGACGACGGGCGATACCTATACGCTGACCTCCATCGTCGCCGCGGTGCTCGGCGGTGTCAGCCTGTTCGGCGGTCGGGGCAGCGGCCTCGGCGCGCTATTCGGCGCCTTCGTGACGGTGATGGTCGTGAACATCCTGTTCTTCTCGCATATCGATCCGCTGTATCAGACCTTCTACGAAGGCCTGTTCCTGCTCGCCGCCGTCGTCTCGGCCAATATGATCGGCAGCTTCGTGAGGCGACGCCGATGATCGGAAAGCTTCTCACGCGCGACCGCCGGCGCATCCTCTATGCCTTCATCGCCGGCATCGTGCTGTTTGCCATCGGCCAAGCGGTGCGGCCGGGCTTTGCGAGTTTTGACGGCATCCGCTCCATCCTCGTCGTCGCCTCCTTCGTCGGCCTCGTCGCAGCGGGGCAGACCTTTGTGATCCTGATAGGCGGCATCGATCTATCGGTGCCTTGGGTGCTCAATGCCGGCGCCATTCTGATGGTGACGAGTTCCCTCGGCAGCGATGCGCGCGCCATTCCGGCGCTGGCACTCACGCTCGGCATGGGGGCGCTGGTCGGCGCTCTGAATGGCGCCGGCATCGCCCTGCTGGGCATTCCCGCCGTGGTCATGACGCTGGCGATGAACGGCATCATGCAAGGGCTGACGCTCGGCCTCAGCGGCGGCATGACCTGCACGAATTGCGGGGCCTATGCGCCGCCCATCGTGCAGGCGGCGGTGCATAGCCGGTTCCTTGGCCTGCCGATCGTGCTGTGGCTCTGGCTCGGCATCATCATCATCGTGTCCTTCGTGCTGGGCGCGACGCGCTTCGGCCGCAGCACCTACACGGTTGGCAATAACGCGCGGGCGAGCCACCTCGCGGGCATCAACGTCTCTGTCGTGACGATCGTGCTCTATGCGCTGAGCGGGCTGTTCGCGGCGCTGGCCGGCATCATGCTGGTGGGGTTTGGCGGACAGGCGGCGCTCGGCATGGGCGAGCCCTATCTGTTCCAGTCCATCGCGGCCGTGGTGATCGGCGGCGTCTATATCCTGGGCGGGCGCGGGCATTACCTGGGGTCGGTGGCCGGTGCCATCAGCCTGACGGTTCTGGTCAGCGTTTTGCTGGCCTTCAACATGCCCGATTATGGCCGCAGCATCATCTACGGCGTGGTCATTTTGGCGTTGTTGCTGCTGTACGGTCGGGAAGAGGATAGCGCATGATGCGCGGTCCCGGCGGATAACGCTTCGCTCATCCGCCCACCATCACGAACCGTAGGGCGGACAAGCGCAGCGTCATTCGCCGAGTCAGGCGTTACGGCTGAACGTTCACCTGGCCGCGAATTTCCCCATTCGGATACGCCGCCGTGTGCAGGTTCACGTAGTAGAGCCCACCCAACAACTGCGACACCTGATCAAGCGTCAGCTTGGCCGAGCCATCCAGCGGATTGAGATACGGCGGCGGAATCGGGATCACCGGCGGGGCGTCCATGCCGGGCGTCGCCGGACCATGGAAATGCGCCGCGACCAGCGGACCGGTCAGGCCGGAATAGGTGATGTGCCAGCTCAGGGTGAGCGTGGCGGCATCATAGGTCGCGACGACCGCGCCCAATCCGGTCGGAGGGGCGCCCTGCTCGGGGATCAGCTTCGCCGTGAGGGTGACGGTATCCGCCTTGGCGGCGACGATCCCGGACAAGCCGGCCACCGCGAAGGCGGCGGCGGCCACGACAGGCAGTAACGTCCGGCGACCGAGGGTGAAACCTGCATTCGACTGCTTCATGAGTCTCTCCTTTGCGTGAAAACCATCAGGCTCTTACGCGGCCCGGCGATCAAGGGCCGCGAAAACATCGGCGAGGGCTGCAACGAGATCATCCATCATCGCCTCGCTATGAAGTGGTGTCGGCGTCAGCCGAAGACGCTCCGTTCCGCGTGGCACGGTGGGATAATTGATCGGCGTCGCGTAATGGCCATACTCCTCCAGCAGGAGACGGCTGGTGTCCCGGCAGCGTGCCGCATCCCGGATCATCAGGGGCACGATATGGCTCTCGGACGGCAGGCGTGGCAGGCCGGCCTCGTCGAGCTTGCGCTTCAGCAGATCGACCTGACGGAACAGGCCCTCCCGCCGGGAACTGTCATCGCGCAGCGTGCGGAGGCTGGCGAGCGCGCCACCCACCACGGCCGGCGGTAAGGATGTCGTGAAGATGAAGCCCGGCGCGGTCGAGCGGATATAGTCGATGACCGTCGCCTCGGCTGCGATATAGCCGCCATGGCAGCCGAAGGCCTTGGCGAGCGTGCCCTCGATCACCGTCAGGCGATGGGCCACGCCGTCCCTCTCCGACACCCCGCCGCCATGGGCGCCATACATGCCGACGGCATGAACCTCATCGAGATAGGTCATCGCGCCATAACGGTCCGCGAGGTCGCAGATCGCGCCGATGGGGGCGATGTCCGCGTCCATGGAATAGACCGACTCAAAGGCGATCAGCTTGGGCGCACCCGCCGGTGCGGCGGCCAGCAGGCTCGCGAGATGGTCGAGGTCGTTATGGCGAAAGATGTGGCAGGTGGCGGGGCTCGCCTTGATGCCGGCGATCATCGACGCGTGGTTCTTCTCGTCCGAGAAGACATGCCAATTCGGCAGGCTGCGCAGGATAGCGGCCAAGCTCGCCTGGTTGGAGACGAAGCCGGAGCTGAACAGCAGAGCGGCACCCTTGCCGTGCAGGGCAGCAAGTTCCGCCTCCAGCGCATCATGGAGGGGCGACGTGCCGCCAATATTGCGGGTGCCGCCGGCACCGGCGCCCAGCGTTTCCAACGCGGCGCGCGCGCCATTGATGGTGACGGGATCGACGCCCATGCCGAGATAGTCGTTGGAGGACCAGACCGTCACGTCCGTCGCGCGGCCGTCGATGGACAGGGAATAGAGGGGAAACCGCGCGGCATCGCGGCTGAGAGGGGTAAAGTGGCGATAGCGCCCCTGCGCCCGGATTTCAGCGAGATGCGATCGGCAATGGTCAAGGAAGGCGTTCATGATGACTTCTCCCGAGCCCCAATCTTAATCCCGGCGCCGATTGCGCATAAAGACCGCCACGCGGATATCAGCCGCCCGCCTGAGGTCTCGTGTCGAGGCTGCGAAGGTAGGCAATGATATCGCCCCGCGCGATGGCATTATCCAGATGCATGGGCATCAGGGCGCCGGGCACGCGCGCTTGCGGATTGGCGAGCCAGCGATCGAGTTCGGCGGCGGTCCAGGTGATGCCGGATTTGGCGAGGGCGGCGCTATAGGGGTAGCCCGCGACGATGCCGGCGGCATGGCCAAAAACCGCGCCCAGAGCGGGGCCGGCGGCATTCGCATCCAGCTTGTGACATTCTGAGCAATCTTGCGTGAACAGCTTCTCTCCGGCCGCCGCATCGGGCGGCGCACCGGCGAAGCGCGACAGATCGGTGATGTCATTCGCATGCGTCGCGCGGAAGAAGGTATAGGACAGCGTGATCTGATCGACATCGGCCGTGTCATCCGCCGTCGCCAGGCGCGGATCGACGAAGAAATCCACTGGCATGGTGACGCTTTCACCGGCCTTGAGGCGTTCCTGCGTGAAGCAGAAGCACTGCACCTTCTTGAAATAGAGGCCGGCCTTATCAGGCTGCACGTTGAACAGCGCGCGGCCGACGATATCTTCATTCGAATGATTGGTGGCGCGGAAGAAGACCAGCGCTTCCTGCCCCAACTTGACCGTCACGTGATCCTGCACCGGCTCGAAGGTCCAGGGCAGATTGCTCTCGGTGCTGGTGGTGAAATAGACAGTCACCCGGCGGTTGGAAGCGGTCGGTGCGACAGTATCCGCCGTCACGCGCTGCGTGGTGCCGTTGTAACCGGTCGCTTCACAGAAGAGCCGATACAACGGGACCGAAAAGCTCACGAGCGTGACCATGACGGCGATGACGAGGCAAAGGCTGAGAAGGGTAACGGTGCGACCGCGCATGGGGTCAGTCTCCTTGCGGCCGCCGGCACCGGATCACCGGAAGCCGGCTTTGGGGCGAACGATGGGGCTCGAACCCACGACATCCAAGACCACAACCTGGCGCTCTACCAACTGAGCTACGTCCGCCACCAGCCACCCGCGCCATGACGCGTTGGGGTTCGCCGTTTAGAACGATCACTCAGCCGCCGTCAACGTTGCGTCCGCCTTTGTCTGCTCCGCGTAGAAATACCGGGTCAGCCGGGCGATGGCTTCATCGAGCACCGCCACGCGTTTGCAGAAGGCAAACCGCACATGGTGACGCGGCGCCGCCCCCACATAAAAGGCGCTGAGGGGAATGGCCGCGACACCGGCGGCCTCGGTCAGGCGCCGGCAAAAGGCGAGATCATCGCCATCGGCATCGAGGGCCGAGAAATCGGCCAGCACGAAATAACTGCCGCCGCTGGGCAGGGTGCGGAAGCCGGCACGGGTGAGGCCGGCGACCAGATGGTCCCGCTGCGCCTGCAAATCGCCCGACAGGCCCGCGAAATAGGCATCGTCCTTGGCGAGGCCGACCGCCACCGCCCGCTGGAGATTGGGCGCCGTGGTGAAGGTGAGGTTCTGATGCGCCTTGGCGACGACGCCAATCAGGGCCGCCGGACCGCTGACATAGCCGACCTTCCAGCCGGTTAGGCTGAAGGTCTTGCCGGCGCTGCCGATGCGCAGGCAACGGTCCCGCATGCCGGGCAGAGCCATCAGCGGCAGGTGACGCACGCCATCGAACACCAGATGCTCATAGACCTCATCGCACACGGCATAGGCGTCGTGTTGCACCAAAAGGTTGGCGATGAAGCCGAGTTCTTCGGCGGTGAAGACCTTGCCGATCGGGTTCATCGGCGAGTTGAGCACAATGGCCTTGGTCTTCGGCCCGAAGGCTGCCGCCAGTTCGGCGCGCGGCAGGTCCCAATGCGGGGGCTCCAGCCGCACCAGGCGCGGCACGGCGCCGAGCATCTTCACCACCGGCAGATAGGTGTCGTACAGCGGCTCGATCAGCACCACCTCGTCACCAGGATTGAGCAAGGCCATAAGCGAGGCGGTGATGGCCTCTGTCGCGCCCGACGTGACGACCACTTCGGTGTCGGCATCGATGTCGAGGCCGTAGAAGCGCTTGTTGGCAGCGGCGACCGCCGCACGCAGTTCCGGCACGCCGGTCAAAGGCGGATATTGGTTGCGCCCATCCCGCAAGGCGGCGGCGGCGGCATCCAGCACGTCCTCCGGTCCATCGGTATCGGGAAAGCCCTGGCCCAGGTTGATGGCCTGATGGCGCGTGGCGAGGGCCGACATGACCGTGAAGATTGTGGTGCCCGTCTGGGCAAGCAGGGTATTGGCGGGCTTCACGGCGATGCTCCTGATCAGGCCCTCATATTGGGTGAGCCTCGCACCACCCACAATGCTCTGCACACCGCACTGCCCGCAAACGAGGCATGTCGGGGCATGCCCCGCCCAAAGCTCAGGCGTTCGCGAGAGCGGGATGAAAAAACCATAGGGGCCTGGAAAAGCTCGCATTGCGGGGCCGCAGCGGGCGTGCGACTTTGAGGCCCCAACCTAGGCGCCCCGGTCGGGGCGCTGGCCGCTGGTTTGCATGGGAATGGGATCCGGGCCAACCGGCTCCGCCGACGAGGACGTGATGAAGAAAATCGAGGCCATTATCAAGCCGTTCAAGCTCGACGAGGTGAAAGAGGCGCTGCACGAGGTCGGGCTGCAGGGCATTACCGTGGTCGAAGCCAAGGGCTTCGGACGGCAGAAAGGCCATACTGAACTCTATCGTGGCGCCGAATATGTGGTGGACTTCCTGCCCAAGGTGAAGATCGAGCTGGTCTGCGAAGACAGTGTAGCCGAACGCGCCGTGGAGGCGATCATGAGCGCCGCCCGCACCGGCCGCATCGGCGACGGCAAGATCTTCATCAGCACCGTCGAAGAGGTTATTCGCATCCGCACCGGCGAACGCGGGGCCGACGCGGTCTGATTGTGCGGCGACGTCTTGCGCTGCCCTGTGACCGCGACGCAATGACGTGGCGTAATCCGTGCCTAACCGTGACCTGCCGTGGCGCGGGCAAGACTTAAACAGAACGAGGATCTGAGGATGGCGAGTGAATCCCTGACGGCCGTGCAGAAGGTCATGGAAATGATCAAAGAGCACTCCGTTGAATACGTCGATCTGCGCTTCACCGACATGCGCGGCAAGTGGCAGCACACGGCCCAGCACGTCTCCACGATCGACGAAGACTCCTTCGTCGATGGCCTGATGTTCGACGGCTCCTCGATCGCTGGCTGGAAGGCCATCAACGAGAGCGACATGATTCTGATGCCGGACGCCGAGACGGCCGTCATGGACCCCTTCACCGCCAAGCCGCAGCTCATTCTGTTCTGCGACATCGTGGAGCCTTCCACCGGCCAGGGCTATTCGCGCGATCCGCGCACGGTCGCCAAGCGCGTCGAAGAATACGTCAAGGCGAGCGGCGTGGGCGACACCATCATCGTCGGCGCCGAGGCCGAGTTCTTCATCTTCGACAGCGTGAAGTTCGGCTCCGGCGGCAACTTCGCCATGTATCAGGTGGACAGCATCGAGGGCCCCGGCTCGGCGATGAAGGACTACCCGGAAGGCAATATGGGCCATCGCCCGGCCATCAAGGGCGGCTATTTCCCGGTCGCGCCTGTGGATGGTGACGTCGATCTGCGCGCCGAAATGCTGTCGACCATGGGCGAGATGGGCCTCATCATCGAGAAGCACCATCACGAAGTGGCGCAGAGCCAGCACGAGCTGGGCACGCGGTTCACGACGCTGACCAAGATGGCCGACCAGATGCAGATCTACAAATACTGCGTCCATAACGTCGCCCATAGCTACGGCAAGACGGCGACCTTCATGCCGAAGCCTGTCTATGGCGATAACGGCTCGGGCATGCATACCCATCAGTCGATCTGGAAAGACGGCAAGCCGCTCTTCGCCGGCAATGGCTATGCCGACCTGTCCGAGATGTGCCTGTATTTCATCGGCGGCATCATCAAGCACGCGAAGGCCTGCAACGCCTTCACCAACCCCTCCACCAATAGCTACAAGCGCCTGATCCCTGGCTTCGAGGCGCCTGTGCTGCTGGCCTATTCGGCCCGCAACCGCTCGGCGTCCTGCCGCATTCCCTACACGACGAACCCCAAGGCCAAGCGTGTGGAAGTGCGTTTCCCCGACCCGACGGCGAACCCGTATTTCGCCTATTCGGCGCTGGCCATGGCCGGCATGGACGGCATCAAGAACAAGATCCACCCGGGCGACGCCATGGACAAGGACTTGTACGACCTGCCGCCCGAGGAGCTGAAGGACATCCCGACCGTCTGCGGGAGCCTGCGTGAGGCCCTTCAGTCCCTGGAAGCCGACCATGAGTTCCTGCTGCAGGGTGATGTCTTCACCAAGGACCTCATCGAGAGCTATATCGAACTGAAGTGGAAGGAAGTGTATCGCTTCGAGCACACGCCCCACCCGGTCGAGTTCGAGATGTATTACTCGGCCTGATCCGCAGACGCGGGTTGGCTGGCTGCGGGGAGCTTCGGCTCCCCGTTTGCGTTTTTCGGGGCTTTGGTCGTTTGCAAGGCCCGCGGGAGCCGGCTAAAAGGCTGCCGCTGCGGGGCGGACTTGGGCCTCGGGGCGCTCGGGCTGCCGGGTTAGCACAGCTGGTAGTGCGCCTGATTTGTAATCAGGAGGTCGCGGGTTCGAACCCTGCACCCGGCACCAGCGATGAAGTGGATTAGATACGGTGTCTCGGTATTGCACCCGTTCAGCACAGTCCTCTCCACTGACGGGGACGCTACGGCATTCGTGAAGAGCGAAACCCGATGCACGACGACACCTGCACCGAGGCTAGACGACGACGGTTGAAAGTTTCTCTATCAACTCCGACAATTCGCGCCGGCTCTGCAAGATCAGTTCATCTCTGCCTGGGCATGAAGCGGGGCCAGTCTTCGCCAGAACCGCTATAAATTCAAATCCATCTGTCAGAAGAAATTCGACCTCAAGGAGCTCTGTCATATCAATCTGATGAAGGTCGCTCACAATCAAACGGAAGCTAGATGGCGTGAAGACCCAAGCGTGAAAGTCGTGATAGTCTGTGCTCAGGACAGAGCGTTCATAAATAGCCTTGGCAAATGCAAGGTCATAGGTCGGCGAAAACCGCCCCGTGTCGGCGCGTCCCCAACTGGCGCTTCCACCGAGGGTAGATAAATAGGCAACATGATCAAATGCCGTCCCCGGACTATGCCTTGTACGCCCGCCCTGTGCTGCATCCAAGATGGCCCCCACACTTGTCAGGGGCCGAAATGCGTCAAAGCAACGACGCATGTCCGGAACAGCAAGGATTAATCGGCCATCTGGCTTCAGCAGGTTGCTGCACTGGTTGATAAATCCAAGGAAATCCGGAGTGTGCTCTATGACATGGGACGCGACGATATAGTCGTAAGCACCTGTTTTTCCAATTGTCTCCGATAACGTCTGGTCCGACCACACGAAGTCAACATCTTCGATTAATGACGCATCTATGTTTAACTCAGAGGCATATTTTGTGCGCAGGTCATCTGTGGTTGCGTGGTCTAACACATCGACTTTGTAGCCAAGCCGCTTTGCGGCGATCGGGTTATAACTTGGTCCGATCTCCAGGCCATAAGATGATTTCTCAAAAAGGGACCGGATCAGGTCTTCTCGAGTCATAATGGCCTCCGGGAGACCGCCGGTCGGCATGATCTATCGAGGGTGGCCTGACGATCGCCTTGCTCGTTCGGCGCCGTTATGGCGCCTTTCTTTTGCCCGCCCCTGATGACTATCGCCCCGGAAAGGATACGCATAATCTCCGCTCCCGCAATTGGTGTCGTCATTACTGGCCGATCCGACCCCACTAAGCATTCGCCACTATTGGAGAGCAGACAACTGAGAAACGTTTCTGTACAAACGCCGTTAGGCGCAGCATGAGCCTTTTACGAGCGTCGTCAACGTCGGTATTGATGAAACCCGCAAGGCCTGAGGAGCCGACGAAGTACCTTTGCCTTGCTCCGGTGTTTCAGTCCTTCAGCTGGAGTCCTTGGGCGCCGACCGCAGCAAGATCGACACCGTCTCCCACACCCGGCTGACGCCCGCCACGCCCAGCAGGATCACGCCCCACAGCGCGAGGCCCAGGAACTGGCTGATATTGAGCAGGTTCGCCGCCGTCGACACCAATTGCAGAATCACCAGTGCCAGCACCAGCCCACTCACGCGGCCGAAGCCGCCGGCCGGGTCCACGCCGCCCAGCACCGCCGCCAGAATGGTGATGAGCAGATAGCTCTCCCCATAGGACGCATTGGCCGAGTTGAAGCGCGCCATCATCAACATGCCCGCGACCGAACTCAGCAGCGCCGACAGGATATAGACCTTGATCAGAACCCGCCGCGTGTCGATGCCGGAGTATCGCACCGCCTTTTCGTTCGAGCCGAGCATGGCGACGATGGTGCCGAAGGGCGTGCGCGTCAGCAGAATGCTCACCGGAATCGCGATCAGCACGAAGACGATCAGCACCACCGGCACATCAAATACCGAGCCATTGCCGATGAAGACCATGAAGGCCGGGAAGCCCGAAATGATGCCGCCATGGGTGAGGCCGATGGCAATGCCCTTGACAAGCGTCATGCTGCCGAGCGTCGCCAGAATGGGCGAGACGCCGAGATAGGCGATCACCACGCCGTTCAGCGTTCCGATCACCCCGGCAATGGCGAAGCCCACCAGAATCGCCAGGACGTCCCAGGGAATCGCCGCCATGCCATGCGCCCCGACGCCGAAATGGGTGAAGATCGTGGCGGCCCCGAGCGCCGAAAGATTGGCCGTCGCGATGATGGAGAGGTCCAGCCCGCCGGACAGCAGCGGGATCATCATGGCAAGCGCCAGCACGCCCAGCTCCGGCAGCTGGAAGGCCATGGAGCGGACGGCGGCACCGTTGAACAGCTTTCCACCGAGCAAGGCGCCGAGCAGGATCACCAGCACCGCGAAGAGAGCGAACAGGCGCAGCAGCACCGCCCCCGGCATCAGCCGGGACAGGGCCGAGGGTGGCGGCACGGCCACGACACGCTCGCTCATGCCATCACCCGGCGGGCCGCGGCGCGATGCCTTTGCCGCTCGACCGCGAGCAGGGAGACCGCAATCAGAATGACCGCACCGGTGAAGCATTGCGACCAGTAGGACGGCACGCCGAGGAGCAACAGCCCGTTCTGGAGGAAGGCCAGCAGCATGACGCCGAGGATGGTGCCGAAGACGGTGCCGACGCCGCCGGTGAGGCTGGCGCCGCCCAGAACCACGGCCGCGAGCACATCCAGCTCCCGCCCCACCAGCGCATTGGGCGACACCGATTGCGCATTCTGCGCCTGCACCAGCGCCGCCATGCCGGCGATAAAGCCGAGATAGCCATAGACCAGCAGGTTCAGGCGAAAGACCTTGATGCCGACGCGCTTGGCGGCATCGACATTGCTGCCGAGGGCGTAGATTTGGCGGCCGATATTGGTGCGCGTCAGCAGCAGGCCGGTAACGAGGAAGGCGCCAACGAGGCCGATCATCTCCAGGTTGATCGCATAGGGTGTCTGGTCGGAGTCCGTGTAGACGACCCAATTGGCACCGCTGCCAAACCAATCCGGCAAGGAGAAGATCTCATTGCCATGGGTGATGAACATCAGCAGTCCGAAAAACACATTGAGCGTCGCGATGGTGACGATGATGCTCGACAAACGCAGCACCCCGATCAGCACGGCGTTGAGCATGCCACATACAATGCCGATCGCGGCACAGATGGCGATGACCGTGATCCAGCCGACGGAATAGGCATTCGCGACGCTCATCGCAACGTATTGGGCGATGGAGGCGGTGGCGGTGAAGGAGATATCGATGCCGCCGGAAATTAGCACGACCAAAAGGCCGGCCGCGAGCATGCCGGAGAAGGAATAGGAGGTCAGCAGATCGACCAGATTCTGCAAGGTGAAGAACGAGCCTGTGGCGACGGAGAGAAAGGCGCCAAGGAGGAGAACGACGATCAGCAGCTTGCCTTCATGAGTGCGCAGCAATGCGCGCGCCTGGTTACGCATCGATCGCCTCCCGCAGCGCGGCTTCCGATATCGCCTCGGGCCGGAACTCACCCTTCAGCCGTCCCGACTGCATCACCAGGATACGGTGGGAATGATAGAGCACCTCGGGGATTTCGTCCGATATCATCATCACCGCCATCCCTTCTGCGGCCAGCCGCTTGATGATCGCGTAGATGCCGTCTTTGGCATTGATGTCCACACCCACCGTCGGGCTGTCGAGAATGAGCACGCGGGGCTCTGTAGCCAGCCATTTGGCCAAGACCACGCGCTGCTGATTGCCACCGGACAGGGTGCGCACAGGGTTGTCGGGGTCCGACACCTTGATGCCCAGCCGCGACACCCATTGCGCCACCGCCTGCCGGCGCGCGTCTGTTCGCAGCAGGCCCGTGGCCCCCACGAATTTGTCGAGAATGGACAGCACGATATTCGAGGAAATCGGTTGCTCCAGCACGAGACCAAGGGCCAGCCGATCTTCCGAGACATAGGCGATGCCGTGGTCGATGGCGGCGCGGTTGGAGCGGAGCGTAACGGGCTTGCCGTCGAGCCGTATCTCTCCGCGCTCCGCCGGCCTCATGCCAAAGAGCGACAGGGCGAGTTCCGTGCGGCCCGAGCCGAGCAGGCCGATGACACCGAGGATTTCGCCGCGCCGCAGATCGAGGCTGATATCCTCGAAATCGCCAGTCCGCGACAGACCGCGCGTTGACAGCACCACCGGCGCCGCAGAGAGATCGGGCACCGTGACCGTATAGTCGAATTCATGGCCAGTCATGAGCGTGCCGAGGCGTCGGCCCGTCATCTCCTTCGCGTCAAACGTGCCGAGCAAACGGCCGTCCCGCAGCACAGTGACGCGATCCGCAATCTCCAGCACTTCATCCAGCCGGTGGCTGACGAAAACGACGGCGATGCCGCTGCGCTTGAGATCACGCGCAATGGCGAGCAGCGACTCCACCTCATGCCGCGCGAGGGAGGCGGTGGGCTCATCCATGATCACCAACCGCGCTTCTGCCGCGAGCGCGCGACAGATCGCGACCAACTGCCGTTGCGCGATGGACAGCTCACCCACCGTCGCGAAAGGATCGAGATCGACACCGATGCGCGCGATGACGGCGCGAGCGGTGGCGAGCAGGCGCTTGCGATTGACGCCGTGCAGACCGTTCAGGTGCTGCGCGAAGCCGATGTTCTCGGCGACCGTCAGATCGGGAAACAAGGCGAGGTCTTGATAGATCACCTGGATGCCGATGCGCGTGCTCTCAGCCGGGGTCAGCTGACTGTATTCGTGACCGTCAATGACAATGCGGCCGCCGGGATCGGGCGGCTGCACGCCGGAGATGATCTTGATCAGCGTCGATTTGCCGGAGCCGTTTTCCCCGGCGAGGCAATGCACCTCCCCCGCCTCCAGCGTCAGCGCCACATCGGCAAGCGCGGTGACGCCGCCGAAATGCTTCGATATTCCGGTCATTTCAATGAAGTTCGGCACGATGCATCCCTTAACGGCGGAACAGGCGCTCGTCGCGCCGCCTGTTCCGCCAATCGCCCTGCTTACAGGCCAGTGGTGGCGATGATGCCGTCGATCGTCTTGGCGTTGATCGTCAAAATCCGATCGACGCTAATCAGCTTGTTGGGCGCGTCCACCGTCGCTTTGCCGAGGCCGGGGATGTCCATCCCGGTCTCGAAGGGCTTGCCGGCCAGCGCCAGGCTTGCCACTGCAACCATAGCGTAGCCTGCATCCTTCGGGCTCCACAGGAAGCCTTCGCGGATGACGCCGCTCTTCACCATGGCTAGCCCCTGGGACGGGATGATGGTGCCGATGATGGCGATCTTCTTTTGCAGATGACGCTCGCGGATGACATTGCCGGCGCCGATCGGCCCGTTGGAGCCGAAACCGAGGAGGCCGCGCACCTTGGGATAGGCCTGCAGCACATCACGCGTGACCTGCTCGGCCGTATCGATCTCATCCGCGCCCGGAAAGCGCGACGTCGCGAGCTTCATGTTCGGATAGTGCTTCAACTGATAGGCGATCGCCGCATCGGCCCATTGATTGTGCAACGGCGTCGTCAGCGTGCCGACGAGAATGACGTATTCGCCCTTCTCGCCCATGTTCTCGGCCAGGGCCTTCATCTGCATCTCCCCGAAGACGGTGGAGTTTAGCAGTTCCACATCCCAGGTGCGGCCGTCCTGGTTGGGGCCTTCCTGCGTGATGACGATGATGCCGGCTTGCTGGGCGCGTTGCAGAACGGGCGCCAGCACCTTCACGTCGAGCGGGACGAGGCCGAGGACATTGACCTTCTTCGCGATCTGATCTTCGACGAGCCGAACCTGCTGGGCGGGATCGACATTGGCGGGGCCGACCATGGTTGAATTGATGCCGAACTTCTGGCCGCCTTCGATGAGGCCCTTCTGCATGAAATTGAACCAGGGCACGCCTTGAATCTTCACGACGGTGGTCATCACCTTTTCGGCGTCGGCGCGCGCCAGTCGTGGCAGACCTGTGGCGGCCAATACGCCCGCGCCCAGAAGCGTTGCCGCGCGACGACGCCCGATCGCAGTATTGATGATAGTATTCGACATTTTCGTCTCCCTGATCTTATTTTTAATTATTATTGTATTTAGTATTCTTAGTGTCGGCAGATCGTCTATTCGTTACTGAGCCATCACAGATCGGGCAGCGTGCCTGCCTAGCCTGGGTCTGACGAAGCCCGACTATACCCACATCCGATCACTTGGCCATCCGTCATCTCTGCGCCGGTCGCGTGTCCTCCGGCATCACGCCGTCGATCAGGGCCTGGCAATAGGCGAGTGTCGGCCGCCTATCGTTGAACAGAATGCGATACATGATCGGCGCGACGACGTGATCGATGACCGCATCGATGTCGAAGGCCGTCTCGCCCCGTCCGGTCGCGCGCTCCGCGATGAACCGGATCTGCGCCTCGGTGAAGGCGCAACATTGGCCGATATTATGGCTTTCCGGGTCACCGCCGAGCACATCGCGGATCATGGCGCGACCGACAGGGGACGCCATCTCCTCCATATATTGCTCCACCCAGACACGCAGATCGGTCTTGACCGCGCCGGTATCGGCAGGGTCGCTGATGGGCCGCAGACGCGCGACCGCGACATCGGCCAGAAGCTCCGACAACTCGCCCCACCGGCGATAGATCGTCGAAGGCGTCACACCGGCACGCGCCGCGATCATGGGAATGGTCAGGTCCGCCCGCGCAGTCTCAGCTTCCAGTGCCCTGACGGCGTCATGGACGGAGGCCTGGATGCGCGCGCTGCGACCACCGGCCCGAATTCTTTCCGCAACCGCCATGGCCGCCGCCTTCCTCCCCTCACCCGCTTAACGCAAACCATTTGCGTTAAGGATCGGAGGCGCGTAGAAGCTTAACGCACTATATTTGCTTTAAGGATCGAGGCCGCCCATGTCCAGCACTGCCTTGCCGATCCCCGTCCATCGTGGGGCGATGACCATCTTCGCCGCTGCTTCTCTGGTGACGATCTTCGCGGGATCGAGCGCACCGACGCCGCTGTATCGCGTCTATCAGCAGATGTGGGGACTGCAGCCCGTCGTGCTGACGGTGATTTTCGCGGTCTATGCCTTCAGCTTGCTGGCGTCGCTTCTCACCGTGGGTTCGCTCTCCGATTATGTCGGGCGCCGCCCCGTCATCTTCGTCGCGCTCCTGGTCAGTGCCCTCACCATGGGTCTGTTCGCGACGGCCAACTCCGCCTGGGCATTGATTGCGGCGCGCGTGGTGCAAGGCATTGCGACGGGTGCCGCGATGGGCACATTGGGCGCCGCCATTCTGGACGCGGATCGCCGCCATGGACCGCTGGTCAATAGCATCATGCCGCTTCTCGGCATGAGTACCGGCGCCTTGGGGTCGAGCATCCTGGTGGCCTTCGCGCCCGCCCCCACGCATTTGGTCTACGTCATCCTGCTGTTTGTCTTCCTGGTGGAGGCAGCCGTGGTCTGGACCATGCCGGAGACCACGCGCCGGCGCCCCGGCGCCATCGCGTCCCTGCGCCCGCATGTCGCAGTGCCGCCACACGTGCGGCAAGCGATGCTGCTGATCACGCCGGGCAATGTCGCCGCCTGGGCATTGGGTGGTTTCTACCTATCGTTGATGCCGTCACTGCTGCGCGTCGCGACCGGCGCGACATCGCCGCTGGTGGGCGGGATCGTAGTGGCGACCCTGACACTCAGCGGCGCCGGTGCAATCGTCATGTTCCGGGATTGGCCGCCGCGCCGCATCCTGCCCATCGGCACGTCCGCCCTCGCGGTGGGTGTCGCGGTGACGCTGTTCGGCGTCTCCGCACATCGCGTCGAATGGCTCGTGGTCGGCACCATCATCGCGGGATTTGGCCTGGGCGCAGGCTTCTTCGGCGCTTCCCGCACCATCCTGCCGCTGGCGGGACCGGACGAACGGGCCGGGCTGCTGTCGGCTTTCTATGCCCAGAGCTACCTGGCCTTCAGTATACCGGCCATCATTGTCGGCCTGATGGCGCATTCACTGGGTTTAACGCGCTCGACCTATGTCTATGGAACGGCGATCATTCTGCTCGCCGTCATCTCCTTCGCCGCGAGCGTCACCTCCCTGCGCCGGGTGCGCAGCCTGGGGTAATCCTATCGCAGGCTCGCCAGCGGTGTGTTCAGCCTGAAGACGACTCCGGTGGCGGGGTAGGCCAGTTCGACGGTCGCGCCTAAGCCTTGCGCCAGGCTGCGCTCGATCAGGCGGGTGCCAAAACCCTGGCGCGTCGGCGGGGTGACGATCGGCCCCTCCGTCTCCTGCCAGAGGAACCGCAGATGCGGCTCGGTCTTGGTCTCTTCCAGCCACCAGCGCACCGAAATATGCCCCTCGGTCGTGGAAAGCGCGCCGTATTTGACGGCATTGGTGGCGAGTTCATGCAGCACCAATGCGAAGGACAAAGCCGCTTGCGGACCCAGGGTGACGTCCGGTCCGTCCACCCGCAGCCGGGCCGGATCGCCCTGCCCATGCAGCGCCGCCGCACCCTCCACCAAGGCGCGCAGGCTCGCTTCCGTCCAACTGCCCTGCATCAGCACATCATGCGCCTGGGCAAGCGCCAACAGCCGTGCCGTGAGCGCCTCGCGCATATCGGCCACGGGGCCAGTGCCGCGCAGGGTCTGCGACGTCATGCCCAGCACCACCGCCAGGGTGTTCTTCACGCGATGCGCCAGTTCCTGCATCAGCAGCCGCTGGCGTTCCTCGGCCTCCTTGCGCTCGGTGATATCCACGGAGGCCCCTGGGAAACGCACGGCCACGCCATGCGTGTCCCGCACCAAACGACCCCGCGCCAGGACCCAGTGTACAGCGCCGTCGGCATCCACGAGGCGATGCTCATAGGCATAGTCGTCCGCGCTCTCAGCCGCGAAGAGACGGGCGAGCGCCGCTTCGATCCCGGCCATATCCTCCGGCGGGACATTGACGAGGAAGGCGGAGGTCGGGGCGCCGCGCGCGGCCACGGCCGGATCGACACCGTAGATCCGCGCCATATTCGCGTCCGAATACATCAGGTCCGTCGTCAGGTCCCAATCCCAGGTGCCGACCATGCCGGCGGCGTCCAGGGCGAGGCTCAAGCGCGCCTCGCTCACGGCCAATTCCTGTTCGGTCTGGCGTGTGCCCGTCATGTCGCGGGCCACCGCCAGCAACTTCTCAGGCGTGCCATCCTGGCCCGGAATCGGCGTCACCCGCACGTCCCACCATTTGGGCGTGCCGGCAAAGGTATTGGCCGGGCCCTGGAACTCGCCCATGCCGCCGCCCCGCGCGACGGCCATCGCCGCCTCAATCGCGACACGCGCCTCATCATCCGAGCCGTTCCGCCAAAAACCGATCCACGGACAGCCGCGCACGGCGTTAAAATCGCTGATCTCCATCAACTGGAGGCCGTTCTCGTTCATGAAGAGAATATTGCCGTCGAGGTCGAGCACCTTGATGCAATCCCCCGAGGAGCCAAGGACACCCCGTAAAAACTCTGCATCCGCGCGCTGCGCTTCCGCCGCGTTCCGCTGCACCGTCCTGTCGCGCAGGATCTTGATGAAGCCCTGGACGGCGCCGTGCTCGTCTCGCAACGGCATCATTTCGCCATTCGCCCAGAAGCGGGTCCCGTCCTTCCTCTGGTGCCAGCGCTCGTCGCTGCCGCGGCCCTTCTCCAGGGCTGCTTGCATCTCGGATTGGGGAATGCCGTGGCGGCGATCCTCGATGGTGAAGAAGACACTGGCGGGCAGACCCACCATCTCGTCCTCCGTCCAGCCGAGGATACGCCGCGCACCCTCGTTCCAGCTAATGACGAGGCCATCGAGATCCATGGCGATGATGGCGTAGTCGGTCGCGCTCTCGAACAGAGCTTCGAGGAAACGCTCGCGGGCAGAGATCACAGGCTGGTCGATTCGAAATCCTGCGGAATGGATCCTCTGACCAGACAGGGCGAGACGAATAGCGTGCGGCGCCAGGCGCCTTGCAGGGTGCGGGTCGCGACCATAACCCAGAGCATTGCCAGACACAGAACCAGCACGCCGCCAATGGCGAGGATGAAACCCAGATGGGTTTGCCGGGCCAGCGCCAGGGTCGCGACGGAATAGACGCCGAGCGGAAAGGTGAGCGCCCACCAGCCGAGGTTAAACGGCATGCCGTGCTGCCGCATTGTCCGCACCGTTGTCAGCACTGCGAGCATTAGCCACCAGATGCCGTAACCCCAGAGCATGGCGCCGCCGACGATGCCGATGCCCTGCGCCACCTCCCCCACGCCGGGAAGCCCGGCTTGGGTGAAGACACGCGGCGCGTCCGCACCGAGAAGCAGCAAGCCGAGGGCGCCGGTGCCGATCGGCCCGAGTGCCAGGAAGCCGGAGGCCGCCATCTCCTTCGGCGGCAGCTTATGCAGCGCCAGCCGCAGCAGGAGAATGACCAGGAAGCTGAGAGCGAGGGGCACCGAAAAGGCCCAGAGAGCGTAGCCGACCACCAGCAGGCGCAAGGCCGCCTGGGGGTCCACCATATGCGGCACAAGTTGAGCGGCGCTGGCGGCCGCGACTTCGGCCGCGACGATGGGCAGCAGCCAGACCGCCGTCATCTTCTCCAGGCTATGATCCTGCCGCGTGAACATGAGGAAGGGCACCAGAACGCCGCAGGCCACGGCCAGCACGATATCGACCCAGAGCAGCGCCTGGGCGATGCCGAGGGCCGCATCCCCGAACAAGGGAACACCGAAGACGATGAAACCATTGACGATCGTCGCCAGGCTCATGGGAATGGCACCGAAGAACATCGAGACGACGGAATGGCCGAAGATGCGGCGGGCGCCGTCGAAGAACATCGTCCAGCGCGCCGCATAGAGAGCGCTGAAGGTCACGAACAGAAGGATATTGGCGAGCCATAGCACTTCGCCGATTGCGTGCAATCCGGGAATGGCAAGCGGATATTGGTTGATCGCCAGGGCGAGAATGCCGGTGCCCATGGTCGCCGTGAACCAGTTGGGCGTGAACTGGCGGATGATTTCGCGCAGCCCATCCTGCGGATAAGCACCCGTCGTGGTTGTGGTCACGCTCATCTCATCCGGCCTCCGTGCCTGTCGCCACCCAAAGCGGGTGAGTCATCATAGGCTACGGCGACGGCTCTGTCAGCGTTACCGGGCTGATCAGCAATCCAGCGTCGTGTCACGCTCCCATTGGGTCAGGTGCTGGGCATAGGCGTTCCAGTCCGCGTGCCGCAGCTTGAGATAGCTGCCGACGAACTCGGCGCCCAGGCTTTCGCGCAGCACGGTGGAGCCTTCAAGGGCGCGCAGCGCGTCCAGCAAGTTCAGCGGTAGGCGCTTCGCGTCCGTCACCGTATGACCGTCGGTATACATGTTGATGTCGAGGCGCGGCCCTGGATCGCGGCTATTCGCGATGCCGTCCATGCCGGCGGCAAGCAGGCCGGCCTGGAGCAGATAAGGGTTGGCCGCGCCATCCGGCAGGCGCATCTCGAACCGGTTGCCATCCGGGATGCGGATCATATGCGTGCGGTTATCGCCGGAATAGGTGACAGAACTCGGCGACCATGTGGCGCCCGACAGGGTGCGCGGGGCGTTGATGCGCTTGTAGGAATTAACCGTCGGATTGAAGATCGCGCAAAGCGCATCGGCATGCGCAATCATGCCGCCAAGAAAGTTGTAGGCGAGCGCGCTGATTCCCAATTCGCCCGAGGAATCCTCAAACAGATTGGTGTCACCCTTCCAGAGGGAGACATGGCTATGGCAGCCGCTGCCGGTCAGTTGCGGAAAGGGTTTCGGCATGAAGGTCGCGCGCAGACCGTGCTTTTCGGCGATGGAGCGCGCCATGAACTTGAAGAAGACATGCTGGTCGGCTGTCTTCAATCCATCATTGTAGATCCAGTTCATTTCGAACTGCCCGTTCGCATCCTCATGGTCGTTCTGATACGGCTCCCAGCCCAGGCCGAGCATGGCGTCACAGATTTCGGTGATGACGTCATAGCGGCGCATCAAGGCGGAGGCATCGTAGCAGGGTTTTGCCGCCCGGTCGGCGGGGTCGGAAATCATCTCCCCGTCCGGTGTGGTCAGGAAAAATTCGCATTCGACACCGGACTTCATGCCGTAGCCCGCGTCGGAGGCCGTCGCCAGCAGGCGCTTGAGCAGATTGCGCGGCGCCTGGGCCACGCTCTCGCCACGCATATAAAGATCAGAGGCGAGCCAGCCGACTTCCGGCTTCCAGGGCAGCTGGATCAGGCTCTCCGCATCCGGCATGGCGATGAGGTCGGGATCGGCGGGTGTCATGTCGAAATAGGCGGCGAAGCCTGCGAAACCGGCGCCGTTCTTTTGCATGCCGCCGATGGCCGAGGCCGGCACCAGCTTAGCCCGCTGCACGCCCAGCAGATCGGTGAAGGAGATCAGGAAGTATTTGATGCCACGTTCTTTGGCGGCTTCGGAAAGGCTGATGGTGGACGTCATAACAAACCTTTCGATCGGTGCGGAAGCGAGAGGTGGAATACGCTTCGCTTTTCCACCCTACGGCGAGACGCATGTAGGGCGGAAAAGCGAAGCGCATTCCGCCATGGCACGCGAAAGCTAAAACCCGGCTTTGCCCGGATACCAATCGGTACCGGCGAGCGGAATACGCGCCATTGCGGCGGCTTCCAGCGTCAGGGCCACGAGATCTTCCGGCTCGAGATTATGCAGATGGCTCTTGCCACAGGCCCGCGCGATGGCCTGCGCCTCCATCGTCAAAACCGAGAGGTAATTGGCGATACGACGGCCACCGAGCACGGGGTCGAGCCGCGCGGACAGTTCGGGATTCTGCGTGGTGATGCCGGCGGGGTCGCGACCCTCGTGCCAGTCGTCATAGGCGCCGGCCGTGGTGCCGAGCTTCTGGTATTCGGCCTCCAGCGCAGGGTCATTATCCCCGAGCGCGATCAGCGCGGCGGTGCCGATGGCGACCGCATCAGCGCCGAGGGCGAGCGCCTTGGCGACATCGGCGCCGGTACGGATGCCGCCCGAGACGATCAATTGCACCTGACGATGCAGGCCGAGATCCTGCAGAGCCTGAACCGCCGGACGGATGGCGGCGAGGATCGGCAGGCCGACATTTTCGATGAACACGTCCTGCGTCGCGGCGGTGCCGCCCTGCATACCGTCCAGCACCACGACATCCGCGCCGGCCTTCACCGCCAGCGCGACATCGTAATAGGGGCGGCTGGCACCGACCTTCACATAGATCGGCTTTTCCCAGTTCGTGATTTCGCGCAGTTCCTCGATCTTGATTTCGAGATCGTCCGGGCCGGTCCAGTCTGGATGACGGCTCGCCGAACGCTGATCGATGCCGGGCGGCAGATGCCGCATGGCCGCGACCCGCTGGGTGATCTTCTGGCCGAGCAGCATGCCGCCGCCGCCCGGCTTGGCGCCCTGGCCGACAACGATTTCAATGGCATCCGCACGGCGCAGATCGGCCGGGTTCATGCCATAGCGCGACGGCAGATACTGGTAGACGAGGGTCTGAGAATGCCCCCGCTCCTCCTCCGTCATGCCGCCATCGCCCGTTGTCGTGGACGTGCCGACGAGCGTCGCGCCACGCCCCAGCGCTTCCTTGGCCTGGCCCGACAGCGCACCGAAACTCATGCCCGCGATCGTCACGGGGATTTTCAACTCGATCGGCTTTTTCGCGAAACGCGTGCCGAGCACAACGTTGGTATCGCAACGCTCGCGATAGCCTTCGAGCGGATAGCGCGACATGGAAGCGCCCAGAAACAGCAGATCGTCAAAATGCGGAACCCGACGCTTCGAGCCGCCACCGCGAATGTCATAGATACCGGTCGCTGCGGCGCGCTGGATTTCCGAAATGGTGCTCGGGTCGAAGGTTGCTGAATAACGCGGCCGCGTGCGGGGTGGCGGGGGATTGTCCATGCGGCCCTCAGTATGCGTTCGCGTTGTCGACATGGAAATGATAGAGGCGCCGCGCCGAGCCAAACAGGCGAAAGTCCGCAAGGTTGAGATCGGTGATCCCAGCGCGGGCCAGAACCCCTGCCAGAATCGCGCGCTCGGCCTCGCCCATGTCCTTTTCTTCGCAGTCAGAGCCAAGGCTTTTGACTTCGCCACGCACAAATAGCCGGGCTTCATATAGGCTGTCGCCGAGGGCGTCTCCGGCATCGCCGCAGACCACGAGATTGCCTTCCTGCGCCATAAAAGCGCTCATGTGCCCGACCGAGCCGCGCACCACGATATCCACGCCCTTCATGGAAATGCCGCAGCGCGCGCCTGCGTTTCCCTCGATGACCAGCAAACCGCCATGGGCCGTGGCACCGGCCGCCATACTGGCATTGCCGCGCACGCGGACTTCGCCGGACATCATATTCTCGGCAACACCTGGCCCCGCATTACCATTGATGGTGATCTTGGCTTGCGAATTCATGCCCCCGGCGTAATAGCCGACGTGCCCCTCAACCACGACGCTCAGCGGCGCGTCCAGGCCGACGGCGACCGAATGGCGACCGCGCGGATTGGTGATGTGCCAGGCGGTGCGGTTTGTGTCGCGCGGCAAAGCATGCAGCGTGGTGTGCAGCTCCCGCAGCGATATTTCCGCGAGATCCGCCGTTTCGCCGATGGCCGTCATGGTCACGCCGCACGCTCCCAAACATAGACGCGGCTCGGCTCGGGCTCGAAGATATGGGCGCTGTCGATGCCGGGCAGCTTCGTCAGGGCGCGGAACTCAGACCCGAAGGCGACATAGGAGTCGGTCTCGGCCATCACCGCCGGCTTGCAAGCCACGGGATCGCGCAGCACGCCGAACCCCGAAGCGGTGCCGACCACGAAGGTGTAGAAGCCATCGAGATCGGCCATCGCACCGTGCAAAGCCTCCTCCAAGGGCGCACCCTGCGCCATCCGCCAGGATAGGTATCCGGCGGCGACTTCAGAATCATTGGCCGTCTCGAAAGTCTGGCCCTCGCGAACCAGGTTGCGACGGACGTTATTGTGGTTCGACAGCGAGCCATTATGGACCAGGCATTGATCGCGGCCGGTCGAGAAGGGATGCGCGCCGGCGGTGGTGACAGCGGACTCCGTCGCCATGCGGGTATGGCCGATGGCGTGGGTGCCGGACATCCCAGGCAGGCCGAAGCGCGCGCTGACCTCACGCGGGCGGCCGACGCCTTTGTAGAGTTCCATGCGGTCACCGACGCCGACGATCTTCGTGGCGGGCGACTTCTCACGCAGGATGGCGCGGACGGCCGCTTCCTCGGAGGCCGCAACCGTCAGCAAGGCATGATCGTCGCGGATCTCGATCTCAGCGCCGCCACCGATCAGAGCCGGAAGGGTTGCAAAGTCCCCACCACGCAGGGTGAACTTCATGCGGTCCGGCCGCTGATGGCCATAGACCGCGAAGCCCGCGCTGTCGGGGCCGCGATCGGTCAGGATTTCCAGCATTTCGGAGGTCAGCCGGCCGATCTGCGGCTCAAGCTCGGGCGTTTTCAGAAACAGCCCCACAATTCCGCACATGCGACCCTCCCGATGACGTATCCGACGGTTTTAGCGGCGGCGAGACCCAGCGGTCAACTGTGACGCATGAAAAGTTCTTGGGAGGAAAGGGACCGTTCAATCGGCGCGCGGATAGATGATGATCGAAAGATAGGTCATCGGCTTGGTAATCAGCTTCTCAGGCCCATGGAGGGCGGCGGAGTCGAACAGCAACGCATCCCCCGGACGCAGATGATAGCTCTGGTCGCCATGGCGATAGACCACTTCGCCCGTCAGCATATAGATGAATTCGATGCCGGCATGATGGAAGCCAGTATAGGCGGCGGCCTCTTCCTTGAGCGTAATGAGATAGGGCTCCGCGACGATCGGCCCGCCGAGGCCATGGCCGAGCAGATTGTATTGGTGGCCGACCTTGGTTCCGCGCCGTTCGATCACCACGCCCTGCCCGGCGGGCACATAGGAGCAATCCCGCTGCTCATCGAAGCGCGCGAAAAGCTGGCTGATCGGAACATTGAGGGACTGCGCCACGGCATGGACCGTGGAGAGCGACGGCGAAATCTGGCCGTTTTCGATCTTGGATAGCATGCTCGCGGAAATGCCCGCCCCGGAGGCGAGGTCTGCCGCAGACATCTCCGCCCGCCGCCGCAGCGCGCGGATCTGGTCCCCCAAGGCTTGTTCCAGCGTGAATTCGCCGGCCGGCGCCGCGCCTGAACCTGTGGCAAGTTTACCTGATGAGGCGGTGGCGCGGTCGGACGCCATGAAGCAGGCTCTCCTATAAGCGGTGGGTCAATGGCGGCGCCGGAATGCCCAGCTCCTCCCGCAGATGCCCGAATCGATCGGGGTCGAGGTAGCGCCCATCCTCATACAATGCCTTCAGCGCCGCCATGCCCGTTTCGGTAAAGATGGCCCTGCGGCCCAGATCCTCCGGTCGCATGTCCATGATGCCGCGTTCGATCAGGCCGGCCAGAACCGGCGCGATCTTAGGCTGGCCGCGATGCGGACCGGTTGTCCACAGCGTCAGTTTCAGACCCTCCGACAGTTTGGGGAAATGCCCAAAAGCGGCGGCGAGTTCATGACGCAGGAAGCTGCGCTCGGCCGGCGTGAACGGAATGGCGCGTGGCGTCGTCGTCACTTCGCGTAGTCTCGGATCAGTAGGGCGACCAGGCCGGTCCAGCCGGTCTGGTGGGACGCCCCGCAGCCGCGCCCGTTATCGCCGTCGAAATATTCGTAGAACAAGGGCAGATCCTGGAAATGGGGATCGGTCTGTAGCAGGGGATAGGCGCCATGAACGGGACGGTGGCCCGTGTCATTCTTGGTGAACAGGCCGATCAGCCGCGTCGAAAGCTCATGCGCGATCTCCTTCAGGTTGAGCATCGTGGACGAGCCCGTGGGGCAGGCGACCCGAAACTCCCCGCCGTAATAGGCATCGAAGACGCGCAGACTGTCGATGATCAGATAGTTGATCGGCATCCATACGGGCCCGCGCCAGTTGGAATTTCCCCCGAACAGCCCGGAATGCGATTCGGCCGGCCAATAGGGCAAAATGAACTCCTGCCCACCCCAGGCGAAGCGATAGGGCTTTGCCTCATGCTCCTTCGACACGGCGCGCACGCCATGGGGGGAGAGGAATTCCTTTTCGTCCAACATCCGCGTCAGCAGACATTTCATGCGATGACCGCGCAGCATCGAGAGCAGCGACAGATGCCCCATCCCCGGTATTTCCCAATTTGAGACGAGGGCTTCCAAATCCGGGCGATTGGCGAGGAACCATTTGAGCCGCCGCGCGAGGCCGGGAAGCTGCGGCTGGTCAAGCATCTGCATGACCTCGACCGCAAACAAGGGAATGAGACCGACGATGGTGCGCGCGCGGATGGGGATTTCGTCGCCATGCGGCAGTTCGAGCCGATCGTAGAAGAACTCGTCCTCCTCATCCCACAGGCCGCCATGCTTGGCGGCGGCTTCCACGATGTAGAGAAAATGCTCGAAGAACTTCGCCGCCATATCTTCGTAGGCGTTGTCCACGAGCGCGATTTCGATGGAGATGCGCATGAGGTTGAGGGCGTACATGGCCATCCAGGCCGTCGCGTCAGACTGACTGAGTGTGCCGCCCATGGGCAGCGGCGCCGATCGGTCGAACAGGCCGATATTGTCGAGGCCGAGAAAGCCGCCCTGGAAGATATTGCGGCCACCCTCATCCTTGCGGTTCACCCACCAGGTGAAATTGAGGGACAGCTTGTTGCAGATGCGCTTGAGGAACTCGTAATCCGCAACGCCGGTCAAAGCGCGATCCATGTCGAAAACCCGATACGAGGCCCAGGCATGGAGCGGCGGATTGGCATCCCCGAAGGCATATTCATAGGCGGGCATCTGCGCGTTGGGATGCATGAAATGGTCGCGCGTCAGCAGCAGCAACTGATATTTGGCGAAGTCAGGGTCGATCATCGCGAGCGGTAGCGATTGAAAGCCCAGATCCCAGGACGCGTACCAGGGATATTCCCATTTATCGGGCATCGACATGATGTCTTCATTGCGAAGATGCATCCAGTCGATATTGCGCCCGTGCATCCGGCTTTCCGGCGGCGCCGGCTCCGCCGCATCACCGAGCAGCCAAGTGCGAACCTCGTAGTGATAGAGCTGCTTGGACCACAGCATGCCTGCCAAGGCCTGGCGCTGGACAAGGCGCGCATCAGTATCCGTCACGCCATCCTGCACGACGGCGTAGAATTCTTCCGTGTCGGCCAAACGCGCCGCGAAGACGGCATCGAAATCTGCGAAAGCGTCCCCCGTGACATCGGCGGGACGGAAGCGGAGTTTCAGAACAGCCTCGGCGCCCGGCGCGATATCGAGGATATGATGCGCGGCGCATTTGGTACCGCGCTGCTCCGTGCGAATGGCAGCGAGTTTGCCATCGACCACAAAGTCATTGATGCCGTCCTTGAAGGGGCCGGGAGCGTCTTTGCCATAGAAGCGATTGATGTTGGTCTCGTTATCGCAAAATAGCAGTGTCGATGATTGAC
Source organism: Acidisoma sp. PAMC 29798 (assembly GCF_030252425.1). Taxonomy (GTDB): domain Bacteria; phylum Pseudomonadota; class Alphaproteobacteria; order Acetobacterales; family Acetobacteraceae; genus Acidisoma; species Acidisoma cladoniae. The sequence continues at coordinate 2,905,910 of NZ_CP126994.1, forward strand.
CGATGTGCAAGCGCATCTCCGGCAGGTCGGGATGCTTTGCCGCGATCTCAGACGATGACAGCGCCTCTAATTGCGGGCGGTCCGTCCGGCCGTTCCAATCCCAGATATTGCGAGCCCAGAGTTGCGGCAGGACGTGCAGCCGCGCGGCTTCCGGGCCACGATTGGCGATCGTCACGCGCATCAGAATGTCGTCCGGCGCCGCCTTCGCATAATCCACGAAAACATCGAAGTAGCGGCCGCCATCGAAAATACCGGTGTCGATCAGCTCATATTCCGGGTCGTCGTAGCCCCGCGCATGGTTTGCCGCCACCAGATGATCGTAGGGATAGGCCGCTTGCGGATATTTATAGAGCATCCGCATGTAGGAATGGGTCGGCGTGCCATCGAGGTAGTAGTAGAGTTCCTTCACGTCCTCGCCGTGATTGCCCTCTTCATTGGCGAGGCCGAACAGCCTCTCCTTCAGGATCGGGTCCTTTTCGTTCCAAAGCGCCAGGGACAGGCACCAGCGCAGGTAGCGGTCCCCAAAGCCGGCCAGGCCGTCCTCCCCCCAGCGATAGGCGCGGCTGCGCGCGTGGTCATGAGGGAGGTAGCCCCAGGAATCGCCATTGGGGCTGTAATCCTCGCGCACCGTGCCCCATTGGCGCTCGCTCACATAGGGTCCCCACTCCCGCCATCCCTGGTCGGTGCGGGCGGCGACCAGCCTTTGGCCCTCAACGGTGTCGAACAATGGCGAAGGCTCGGCTGTCATGGGCTGTCCCCGATAGGCGTCTCGGCGCTTCCCCTATAACCGGCGATGATGGAGCCGGCCACTGGACGGACGACACTTGGAGCGGCAGGGTCCGCGCAATTCGGGACGGAGACGACCAATGAACGACACCGGGATGCCCACCGCCATCTGGCAGGGCCGCGCCACACTCGGCGAAGGGCCGCTATGGTCCGCGCGGCGGCAGCGGCTGTTCTTCGTGGATATTCGCGGCAACCGCATCATCGCCTGCGGACCGACCGGCGCGGACGCCACGGAATGGGCCATGCCAACAGGCCCGTGCTGGCTGATCGAACACGAAACCGATGACACCTTCCTGGTCGGCTTGCAGCGCGCGATCGTCACCGTTCGCCTGGAACCCGGCCAGCCGGCCGAGATCGGTGCGCCGCTGCCCTGGCCAGACGCGCTGCCAGACGGCATGCGCCTGAACGACGCCAAGGCCACGCCCGATGGCGGGGTCTATTTCGGCACCATGGACAATGACGAGGCGGAGGCGAGCGGCGTCCTGCATCATCTGGCACCGGACGGCGTCATCACCCGCCTCGACTCCGGCTATACCGTGACGAACGGCCCGGCGATCAGCCCGGACGGGCGGACCGTCTATCATACCGATTCGCCGGAGCGGACCATCTATGCCTTCGACCGCGCAGAAGCGGCCGGCCTGTCCGCCAAGCGCGTCCATATCCGCATTCCAGAGACCGACGGCTATCCAGACGGGATGACCTGCGATGCCGAGGGCGGATTGTGGGTTTGCCATTGGGATGGCGGCCGGGTCAGCCGCTTCACGCCGGACGGCCGATTGGACCGGTCGATCGCCCTGCCCGCCTCGCGCGTCACCTCCTGCGTCTTCTTCGGAGATACGCTCGACCGTCTGGCCATCACCACGGCGGCCTTTGAGCGGCCCGACGAGCCGCTGGCCGGCGCCTTGTTCGTGGTCGATCCCGGCACGCGTGGGCTGCCTGCACATCGCCACGGCTTGGCGGCGTAATCCGCCGCGCCTATGAGGAGCGCGCGCGTGCGTTCTACATGAGGTGTTTCGATGGCCGGCTCTTCCCTCGTGCGCCGGGCCATCGTGCTCGGGCTGCTGATCGCGGTCGGCGCCTTCGCGATCGACATGTATATCCCCGGCTTCGCGGCCATCGCGCGTGACCTGAAGACGCAGCCCGGCACAGTCGAGCTGAGCATGACGAGCTTCTTCGTCGCCCTCGCGCTGGGCCAGGTGATCTACGGCCCGATATCGGACGCGGTGGGGCGCAAACCGCCGATCTATGTCGGTTTGGTGATTTTCGTGATCGCCTCCATCGGCGCCGCTTTCGCCCCCAGCATTGGCGTGCTCATCGTCGCCCGCTTCTTCCAGGGCGCGGGCGCCGCCGCTACGGCGGTGATTCCCATGGCGGTGATCCGTGACGAATATACCGGACCCGATGCCGCGCGCCTGCTGTCGCTCGCCATGGTGGCGCTCAGCGTCTCACCAATTCTGGCGCCGGTCTTCGGCGGATTGCTGGTGCAATATACGTCCTGGCGCCTGATCTTCGTGGTGCTGATCCTGATCTGTCTGGCGGTGATGGTCATGGTCTGGCGCCTGCTGCCCGAGACGCTGCCGGTCGGGCAACGCGTCGGCGCGCGACCGTTCCAGATCTTCGCGACCTATGGGCGGCTGCTCAGCAGCCGGGTCTTTATCCTGCCGGTCTTAATCGCGGGTTTCGGGCAGTCCGTGCTGTTCTCCTTCATCGCGGGTTCCCCCTTCGTCTTCGTGACGCTGCACCATGTGCCACCGACGATTTTCGGCATCCTGTTCGCGCTGCATGCGATCACCATCATCGGCATCAGCCAATTCAATGCCCCCATGATGCGCTGGTTTGGCACCCGACGGTTGATCGGCGGCGGCGCCTTCGGCATGGCCGTGGCGGCCGTATTGCTCGCCGTGCTCGTCTTTAGCGGCATGAAGGCGCTGTGGCCCTTCGTCTTGCTGACGCTCACGCTGTTCTTCTGCCTCGGTCTTCTCGCGGCACCCGCTTTTCTGACGGCGATGGAGCCCTTCGGTGCCATCGCCGGCGCGGCGGCCGCCATCGGCGTCGGCCTGGAATTCACGCTGAGTTCCGTCACCACGGCGTTGATGGGATTCACGGCGGATGGCACGGCCAGACCGATGACGGGGTTCATCGCCGTGGTTGCCTGCGCATCCTTCGCGACCTGGGTTGTTTTCGTGAAAACCACATCGCCCCTCAAGCCGATCTCTTGAACCGGCCCGGCTAAGGGCGATCTTCTGGGTCTGGCCAAAGTGCCAGCGCAGCAGGAGAGACACTCATGTCCGACGTTCAAGATCACGAGCAGCGCATTCGCGACATCGCTTATGGGCTTTGGGAGAAGGAAGGGCAGCCTGAGGGCCGGACGGATGAATTCTGGCATCGCGCCGTCGCCATCGCCGAGCAGGAAGACGCCCCCGACCATGAGCCACCGATCACCCCGTCGGAGCCCGACAGCATTGATCAGGACATGGAGCAGAGCTTCCCCGCCAGCGACCCACCGTCGTTCTCGCCGTCTACGGCGGGTGGGAAGGAGTAGGGTTTCCGTCACGCCGGCTGCCGTCGCGGCGGCGCGTTTCCCCCTCATCGTCATCCGCGCAGTTGATGCGCGGATCCATGGGCGCCTCTGACAAGGAAGATGGATCCCCGGATCAAGTCCGGGGATGACGGTGTAGGTGGGATTGACGGTGACGAGGATGATGGGGCGCTCGTATCCCTCACATCGTCGCGTTAAAGCCACCACCATCGAGCAGAACATTCTGGCCGACGATGTAGCCGGAGGACGCCGCGCAGAGAAAAGCGCAGGCCTGGCCGAATTCTTCGGGATCGCCGAAACGACCGGCCGGGTGCTGCTTGGCGCGCACCTCCAACTCCTCCTCCACCGACCGACCGGCCTCCTTCGCGGCACCCGCAGCCGTGGTCTTCAGACGATCGGTCAGGAAGGGCCCCGGCAACAGATTGTTGATCGTCACGTTATGCCGCGCCACCTGCCGCGACAGGCCGCCGACAAAACCGGTCAACCCCGCCCGCGCGCCGTTGCTCATGCCGAGCGTCGGGATGGGCGATCTGACTGACGCTGAGGTGATATTGACGATGCGGCCGAAGCGACGACCGATCATACCGTCCACTACCGCCTTCATCATGGCGATCGGGGCGAGCATATTGGCGTCGAGCGCGCGGATCCAATCCTCACGCTCCCAATCCCGGAAATCGCCGGGCGGCGGCCCGCCCGCGTTGTTGATGAGGATATCGGGCTCGGGACAGGCGGCGAGCGCCGCCGCACGCCCGGCCTCGGTCGCAATATCGCCGGGCGCCTGATGGACGGTCATCCCCGTCTCAGCCGCGATCTCCGCCGCCGTTCGCGTCAGAACGTCCTCGTTGCGGCCCGTGATGGTGACGATGACACCCTCCCGCGCCAGCGCCATGGCACTCGCCCGCCCCAGGCCTTTGCTCGCCGCGCAAACAATGGCCCGCCGTCCCGAAATTCCGAGGTCCATGACGCGTCCTTCTCCTATCGTCCGACAAACGGTATTGCTGAGGGAACAAGGGTAGGGATGGCGCGCCTGTCAACGGCGCCAGGTCCCGCCCAGATGACAGCAGGGGAAGCAGGCCATGGTCACACTCAGCAATGCCACGCTCGGCTCACTACCGACGGCGGTCGCAAAGCCGGGCTATGATCGCACGCGCCTGACGCCGGGCATCGCCCATCTCAGCGTCGGCAACTTCCACCGCGCCCATCAGGCCGTCTACATGGATCACCTGATCGGCATGGGCGGCCATGATGATTGGGCGCTGGTTGGCATCGGATTGATGGACGACCCGCGGGAGCGAGCGAAGGCCGAGGCGTTTCCGCAGCAGGACGGCCTCTATACACTCACCGTCTGCCCGCCATCCGCCCCGCCGGAAGTGGCGGTCATCGGCTCAATTGTCGAATATTTGTTCGCGCCCGCTGATCCGGAAGCCGTGCTCGTCCGCCTTTGCGATCCCGCCATCCGCATCGTGACGATGACGCTGACCGAGGGTGGCTACAATATCGACGACGAAACGCATGCGTTTAAACTCGACGCGCCGGACATCGTGCATGACCTCGCGAACCCGACGACGCCACGCACCGCCTTCGGCTATGTCGCGGAAGCACTGAGCCGCCGTCGCGCCCAGGGCGTCGCGCCCTTCACAATCCTGTCCTGCGACAACCTTCGCCATAACGGCGACGTGGCGAAGACGGCCTATACGAGCTTCGCCCGCGCCCGCGACCCGGAACTCGCGGCCTGGATGGAAGCCGAGATCGACTTCCCCAATAGCATGGTGGACCGGATCACCCCCGGCACGACGGACGCAGACCGTGCCCGCCTGAATGAAGCGAGCGGCATCGACGATGCAATTCCGGTGTTCTGCGAGGACTTCATCCAATGGGTGATGCAGGACAAGTTCCGCTATGGCCGCCCGGCGTTCGAGACGGTCGGGGCGCAGATGACGAATGACGTTTGGGCCTATGAGCAGATCAAGCTGCGGATGCTCAATGCGTCCCACTCTATGCTCGGCTTTCCGGGCGTCATCGCCGGCTATCGCCTGGTGCATGAGACGGTGGCCGATCCGCTGATCCGTGAATTGCTGATGCAGTTCTGGAACAAGGACGTGATCCCGCTGCTGACCGCCCCGCCCGGCATGTCCCTGGAGGCGTATCGCGACAAGCTGCTGGAGCGGTACCTCAATCCCGCAACACGCGACCAGATGATTCGCATCGCGACCGATGGCGCGTCGCGCATCCCGATTTTCGCGGGCGACACCATCCGCACGCTGATCCAGACGAACGGCGACGTGCGACGCGTTGCCTTCCTGCTCGCCGCCTTCGCGCGCTGCCTCGGCGGTGTGGATGACAAGGGCGAGCATTTCGTGACGCCCGAGCCACGGCTGACCGAGGCCGACCGCGCCACGGCGAAAGACCCGGATCCCGCGAAATTCCTGTCCCTGCCCGTCTTCGCCGGCCTGGGGATGGACACCGCGCCCGCCTTCCGCGAGGCCTTCCAGGCGGCCCGCCTCTCGATCGCCGAACGCGGCACGCTGGCGACGCTGAAGGATATTCTGGCGTCCTAAGGCGCTTGTATGGCGGAAAGGCGCAGCGTATTCCGCCAGCCACGTCAAAGCTAAGGGGAGTACAGTGATGAACCCAATGGGCATCCACGCCTTCGTCTGGTCCGCCGGCTCAACGCCGGAGGATCTCAGCCGCGCGCTCGATCATTCATCGGCGCTTGGCTACAGCCTGATCGAATTTCCGCGCCTCGATCCGAAAAAGTTCGATGTGCCAGCCTTCGCGCAGAGCCTGAAGGCCGTGACTATGGGCATTGCCGTCACGATGGGCTTGCAGCCCTCAGCGGATATTTCGAGCGAGGATGCGGCCGTGGTCGCGACCGGCGAACAGGTATTGCGCGAAGCGGTGTCCGTCGCGCGGGATCTGGGTGCGCAAAAACTCGGCGGCATCCTGTTCTCTGCCCACGACAAATACATGACGATGCCGACGGCGCGCGGCCGGCAGAACAGCATCGACACGCTCCGGAAAGTGGCCCGCTATGGCGCTGAGGCCGGCGTGACCATCAACCTCGAAATCGTCAATCGCTTCGAGAGCAATCTCCTTAATACGACGGCACAGGGATTGGCGTTCATCGCCGATATCGGCGAGCCGAACGTCTATTTGCATCTCGACACCTTCCACATGAATATCGAGGAAGCGAACCCGGCCGATGCCATTCGCGCGGCGGGCGACCGGCTGGGCTATTTCCATGTGGGTGAGAGCAACCGTGGTTTTCTCGGCGCCGGCACGATCGATTATGCGCCGATCTTCGATGCGCTGCTCGACAATGGCTATGCCGATACGATCACCTTCGAATCCTTCTCCTCCGCCGTTGTGGATAAAGACCTGTCGATCATCACCGGCATCTGGCGGAACACCTGGGACGATAATGTGGCGCTGGCGCGCCATGCGAAGGCATTCATCCAGGACCAGATGGACAGCGCCGCCCGCCGTCGACGGATTACGCGCACGCCGTGAGGGTGAAGTCGGCCAAGGTTAGTACTCCGTCATCCCCGGACTTGATCCGGGGATCCATGGGCGCCCCTGGATCCACGGGTCAAGCCCGTGGATGACGAAGGCTGGGTGAGTGGCCGCCTAGTCCAATTCGGCGGGTGACGATTTTGTCTAAGCCGACGTGTACGAAATCAGCGTACCTCCATGCCCGTCACTGGCCGTGGCAAATCCGTTCAGCACATAGCTGCCACCGAGCGTGACCGTCGCGCTGTCGGTCGCATTCGCGACGGTCAGCGTGGCGGATGTATCGAACGCCGTAGTGACCAGCTTCTGGACGGTCGCATTGGCGAGATCAACGATATCGATGCTCGCGGTGCCGCCGAGTTTGGTGACCACGTCACCCGCCAGGCCCGCCGCCGTGCCTGCGACGGTGATGAATCGCGCAGACCCCAAACTGAGATTCGTCGCGGCATCCAATGTGACGGTGACATGCGCGTCTGAGGAGTCGAGCGTCGCTGTTCCGCCAGTCGTGATTTCCATTGTGACCGGGCTTGCGGTCGTGCCTTGGACCAATTGCCCGGCCTGCGCCACCGTGACCTTCACGCCCGCGCTGACGGCCGGATCCGTGATCACGGTTCCCCCTGCCGAATCCGCGGATAGCGAGAGGTTCCGCGTCACATAGACGCCCAGTAGGGATACGCTGGTCGTCTGGCCGCCGTTCGTCAGGGTCAGTATGCCGCTTGTCTTGGTCGCCGCTTCCGTAAAGGTGCGTGTTTCGGACACGCTGTATGCGAAGGCACCGAGGTCGATCGATGCACCACCTGCGAGGGTTACGCCACCGCTTATTACGGCACCCGAAACGGCAGACAGCACGCCACCGCTGTTCACGGCCGTGGCGATGGCTGTGCCGCCGGAGGAAACAGTCTCGGTGGCGCCACACTCAAGCGTCACGCCACTCGTGGTGCCTTGGTCCAGGATGACGCCCCCGCTGCTGACGATGCCGCCGCTGGCGAAACCACCTGACAGAACGCTCAGCAGGCCGGCGGCGCTGACGATTGCGGAAACGGCCCTGCCGCCCGTGTAGAGATCGAGCGTGCCGCTCGCCAACACCGTCGTGCCCACGGCGGCGCCCCCTGCCATCACAACTTCCGCGGTGCCGCTCGTGACCGCCGTGCCACGCGCCGTGGCCGCCAAGATGGTCGCGCCCGCCCCCGGCTGGAGCAGCACCACCCCGGTCGAGATCCGATGTCCGCCGGCCGCGACGGTCACCGCGGAGGCAGCGGCCCCGGTGGGTGCGATGAGGGCGCCGCCGCTTTGGATGGTGACGCCACTGACGCTCGCTCCGCTGAAGACCAGCGCCGTGCCGCCGCTGGCAATCGTGGTGCCAACCGCCGTGGTGCCGCTGCTGAGCGTGACCATCGCGCCCATGCTGATGATCGTGCCGGATGCGGTGCCGCCTGCCCGCAACAGCAGGGCGCCGTCACTGACCATGGTGCCCACAGCCTTGCCGCCAAACTGAACCACCAAAGTGCCTGGTGCCGCGGCGGCGCCGCCGCCCAAGACAGTTCCACTGGCAACACCGCCGGCATAGACGAAGCCGATACCGCCGGCGCTGATGGTGGTGCCGGTTGCCGTGGCGTGAGACTCGATGATGGCCTCGCCGCCCGCGCTCAAAACCGTGCCGACCGCCCGTCCGGCTGAATAGACGTAAAGCAGGCCGGCATCGGCCGCCGCACTCGCGACGCCGCCGCCAAAGACCTCTAAACTGCCGCCACTGAGCACGCTGCTGACCGCTGTTCCACCGGACAGCACCTCCTGAGTGCTTCCCGAACTGATGATACTGCCGCTCACGATTTGTCCGGAACTCACGGTCGTTGTTGCGGTCACGCCCCCGCCACTGCGCACTTGAGTCACTGACATGGGGCGTTACCTTATCGACACCGCCTTTTATGCGGGCGAATTCGTTATCAAATTGATACCTTTTTTGACTGTGTCCTCACCCGGCCCGGGTCATCACAACGCGGGTGGCCTGCGGGTTGGCGCCGAATCGACGCCGAAAGGCGCGCGCGAAGGCAGAGGCTGAGCCGAAGCCACAGGCCGTCGCGACGACCGCAACCGTATGCGCCGTCTGTTCCAGCATGCGTTTCGACGCTGACAAACGCAGATCGAGGTAAAACGCATGGGGCGACTGCCCCAGCTGCGTGCGGAACCGCGCTTGCAAGGTGCGCGGCAGAATGCCCGCGCGCGCCGCCAGAGCGGGCACCGTCAGCGGCTCCTCCAGATGGCTTTCCATGGCGCGAATGACGGTGGCGAGCGCCGGATCCGTCACCGCCAGTCGGCCGAGGGAGACGACGGGCTGCGGCGCCGTCGCAGGCATTTGCTGGTCATAGATGAAGACGCTGGCGACGTTGAGCGCGAGCGGCAGGCCGTGCTGGGCGCGGATCATCGCCAGCATCATGTCCAAAGCCGGCGCGGCGCCACCCGCCGTCCATCGCGCGCGATCCATCACGAACCGATCGGCCACCACCGCGATCTTGGGAAATGTTGCGGTGAATTCCTCCAGATCCTCCCAATGCGTCGTGGCGCTGTAACCGTCCAACAGCCCGGCCCGTGCGAGAACCCAGGACCCGGCCTCAACACCCGCAAGGGAAATCCGGCGCCGCGCCACACGGCGCAGAGCCCCGGCGAGCCGCCGATCGATGCTCTGCGCATTGAAGGCCGCGACCACGAAGAGCGCATTCCGCGCCGCATCGGGATCGAACCGGCCGTTCATGGCGACGGTGATGCCCGAACTGCTCGACGGGGCCTCATCAGACCAGGAGAGCAGGCGCCAGCGATACAGCGTTTGCGCTGCCACGCGGTTGGCGGCGCGCAGCGGCTCGATCGTCGCGGCGAGGGACATCATGGAGAACTGGTCGAGCACGAGCACATCAATGACGGCCGGCGGCGTCTCGGCCATGTCTTCTCCTATTTAGTATTGCCCTCTTCGCAAAACGTATAGCAGCGCGCGGCGAAGCGCGCCACGCTGCGCCACCAGCGGGAGCCCGGCCATGAACTTCGACGCCTTCATCACCTGCGCCGTCACCGGCGTCGGCGCCTCGACGGATAAGAATCCGCATGTGCCCGTGAAGCCGGAGCAGATTGCGGCATCGGCGATCGCGGCCGCGCAGGCCGGCGCCGCCATCGCCCATCTTCACGTCCGCGATCCTGCGACCGGCCAAGGCTCGCGCGACGTGGATCTCTATGCCGAAGTGGTGCGGCGCATCCGCGCATCCGACACCGATATCATCATCAACCTCACCGCCGGCATGGGCGGCGACCTTGTGCTCGGCGGCGTGGAGAGCCCGCTGCCGCTGAATGCGCGCGGCACCGACATGGTCGGCGCGGAGGAGCGGCTGGCGCATGTCTCGGCCTTGCTGCCGGAAATCTGCACGCTCGATTGCGGATCGATGAACTTCGCCGAGGGCGACTACGTGATGACGAACACGCCCGGCATGCTGCGTGCCATGGCGAAGCGCGTGCAGGCGCTGGGCGTGCGGCCTGAGATCGAGGTCTTCGACACCGGCCATCTGGTGCTGTGCAAGCAGTTGATCCGCGAAGGACTGATCGACGATCCCGTGATGATCCAGCTTTGTATGGGCATCCCTTACGGCGCGCCGGACGATCCGCAGACGCTGATGGCCATGGTCAATAACCTGCCGCCCGGGGCGGTGCATTCCGCCTTTTCCATCGGGCGGATGCAACTGCCCTTCGTCGCCATGGCACTGCTGTCGGGCGGCAATATTCGTGTCGGCCTCGAAGACAATATCTGGCTATCGCGCGGCGTGCCGGCGACCAACGCACAATTGGTGGAACGCGCCGTGACGACTGCGACCAGCATGGGTGCGCGCATCCTGGGCCCTGAGGAGGTGCGCGCGAAGCTGAAGCTGGAACGCCGCATCTCCGAGGGACTTCTGGCATGAACGCTATTCGTCATTGCGCCATCATCGGCGGCGGCGTCATCGGCGGCGGCTGGGCTGCGCGTTTCCTGCTCAACGGCCTGGATGTCACGGTTTTCGATCCGCATCCCGAGGCTGAGCGCCGCTTGCGGGAGATGATCACCCTCGCCGGCCGCGCACAGCGCAAACTGGTGTCTGCACCCCTGCCGCCTGAGGGGCGTCTGAGTTTCGCGGCGAGTTTGGAAGAAGCAGTGCAGGACGCCGATCTGATCCAGGAGAGCGCGCCCGAAGTCGAGAGCATCAAACTCAAGATTCTGGCGGAGATCGATCGCTACGCGCCCGTCGATGCGTTGATTTGTTCCTCGACATCCGGACTACTGCCGACAGCGATTTCCGCCGATATGACGCATCCCGAGCGCTTCATGGTGGCGCATCCCTTCAATCCCGTTTACCTCCTGCCGCTGGTCGAGCTGTGTGGCGGAACGAAGACGGCGCCTGGGTCGATCGAGCGCGCGAAGACGTTTTTCGCCGGCATCGGCATGCATCCGCTGCATGTGCGAAAGGAGATCGACGGCTTCATCGCCGATCGCCTTTTGGAAGCGCTGTGGCGTGAAGCGCTGTGGCTGGTGAATGACGGCGTTGCGACCGTCGCGGAAGTGGATGACGCCATTCGCTTCGGCGCCGGCATGCGCTGGGCTTTCATGGGCACCTTCCAGATCTATCGCCTCGCCGGTGGCGAAGCGGGCATGCGGCATTTCATGGCCCAGTTCGGCCCGACGCTGCAATTGCCGTGGACCAAGCTGATGGATGTGCCTGAGCTCACCGACACGCTGCTCGACAGGCTCGACGAACAATCCAACGCCCAGGCCGGAAACTGGGGTTTTCGCGACCTCGAAGCGAAGCGGGACGATTGCCTCATTGGCATCATGCAAGCCCTGAAGTCGCAGGGCTTCGGCGCCGGCAATACGCTCGCGGCCTATGAGACGGCGCTACGGGCAGTCGCGACGCCGGCCGAACCGCTGCGCCTGTATGAAGGCACGGTCCCGCAAGATTGGATCGACTATAACGGCCATATGAACGAGAGCCGCTACCTCGAAATCTTCGGCTATGCCACCGATGCGCTGTTGGAGCGGATTGGCATGGACAAGGCCATGCTGGCGCGCGGCTTCAGCTATTACACGGTCGAGACGCATCTGCGCCATCTCGACGAGATTACGCTCGGGGAGGCGTTTTACACGACGACGCAGATCATCGCGCAGGACACCAAACGCATTCATATCTTCCATCGCCTGCATCAAAGCGATGGACGTTTGCTCGCGACGGGCGAGCAGATGATGCTGCATGTCGATACGACGAAGCATCGCGCCTGCGCAGCGGATGCGGCGGTCGTGGCGGCGATCGGCGCCATCGCAGCGGCCCATCGCGCCATTCCGCATCCCCCCGAGGTTGGTCGCGGGATTGGGGTGCGCGGATAGGGTTTTGGTGGATAAGCGTAGCGTCATCCACCAACCCAGGTCTCCAAAACCTCAAGCTCCGCGGACAACAACACCAAATCTGCCCGCAAGCCAGGCGCGATGCGGCCGCGATCGTCGAGGCGCATGTACTCGGCCGGATAGGTCGCGGCCATGCGCAGCGCGCGCTCGGGCGAAACACCCAACATCGTGACGCTGTTTCGTACCGCCGCCGCCATGTCGAGATCGGCGCCGGCCAGCGTGCCGTCTGCACGTTCCAGTCGGCCATGCCGACGCAGCATCGTCTCCCCGTACAGTTCGAAACTGTCTGCATCGGTGCCGAGCACGGACATCGCATCGGTGATCAGCACCATCTTCGCCTCCGGCCGCGCCGCCAAAGCGATCCGCAGCGACGCCGCATGCACATGCACACCATCGGCGATCAAGCCGCACCAGGCCGTGCGGTCGAGCAAAGCCGCGCCCACCGGCCCTGGTTCGCGCCCGGCCAGCGGCGGCATGGCATTGTAGAGATGGGTGAAGCCGCGCAGCCCGAGCCCCAATGCCTCGGCAATACGTTCGGCACTGGCGGCGGTGTGGCCGGCGCTGAGCACCACGCCCGCCGTAGCCATGGCGACGAGGAAGGCATCCTCCACCTCCTCCGGCGCGACCGTCAGCAGCACCGGCATCATCGCACCCAGCGCGGCCAGCCAGGCTGCGTCATCGGCGTCCATCCGGCGGATGAGCGCGGGATTATGCACACCGGGGCGGTGCGGGCTGATGAACGGCCCCTCGATATGAACGCCGGCGACACCGCCATTGGGCACCGCCATGGCGAGATGCGCGGCCTCGGCGGCACGGCGCATCACCTCCGGCCGATCGGTAATGACGGTCGGCAACAGCGACGTCGTGCCGAAGGCACGATGGGCCCGCGCAATGGCGAGCGCGCCTTCCATCGTCGGCGTCTCATTGAACATCACGCCACCGCCGCCATTCACCTGCACGTCGATGAAACCGGGGGCGAGGATGCTGCCCTCGGGTAAGCGAATCGCATCCGGCCTCGCGCCGTCTACAAGATCGACGATCGTGCTGTCCGCGATGACGACCGACAGATCGTCGCGGAACCCGTCATCGGTGAGGACACGCGCGCCACTCAGGATCGTCATCGCGCGAGCCGGTCGAGCAGCCGGCCCCATGCAATACGACCGTTCACCGCCAGCGGCCAAAACCCGTGGAAGGGCATGGGCTTGATGTCGGTGATCGGCATGTCGAGCGTCTCCACTGGCTCCCCGCCGATGCGGCGCGCGATCAGGCCGCCCATGGCCGTCGCCATCGCCACGCCGCGCCCGTTATAGCCGAGCGCCAGCAGCACATCGGGCTCCGGCTCATGCAGATGGGGATAATGGTCCGGCGTCATGCCGAGCTGGCCGTTCCAGCCATGAGTCCAGGCCACGCCGGCCAACGCCGGCCAGAGTTTGCAGGCATAGGACTGGAGGAAGCGAAAGCCATCCGGCCCGGTCACGGCATGCTGGGCGCTGCGGCCACCCATCAGCAGGCGCCCGGCGAGATCGACGCGGTAATAGACGGTGATGGAGCCCAGTTCGTACAACACGCCGCCACCGGGCATCACATCCCGCAGGATGGCATCGGGCAAAGGCGCTGTGGCCGTGATGCCAGACCAGAGCGGCACCACGCTGCGCTTCAGACTGGGCCAAAGATCGTCCGTATAGCCATTGGTGCCGATCACCAGCCGATCCGCCGTCACGGCGCCGCTTGGCGTTTCCACCCGCCAGCCACTGGCCTGCGGGCGCGACAGTTTCACCGCCGGGCTGCCGACATGAACGCGCGCGCCCGCCGCCATGGCCGCCTGGGCCAATCCGCGCGCATAGCCGAGCGGGTTGACCGAACCGCCACTTGGATCGCGCAGGATGCCGAGATAGCGATTGGTGCCGGTGGCGGCGACGGACGCCGATGCGTCCAGCAGCGTCGCCGTTATGCCGCGCGCGGCATGCTGCGCGGCGAGGTTCTGCAAGCCGACCAGCGTCTTCGCCGTGGTGGCCGCGCGCAAGGTGCCGGCCTGCCGCGCCTCGCAGCGAATCTGGTGACGCTCAACGAGGCGGAACAAGGCCTCGGGCGCCGCATAGGAGAAGGGCACCATGCGACGGCCGAGTTCGCCAAAATCATGCTCAACCTCATCCGGATCCGGTTTCAGACCCGGATTGACGTGGCCGCCATTGCGGCCTGAAGCGCCGAAACCGATTTCATTTGCTTCTAGCAAGACCACATCGATGCCGCGCTCGGCGAGATGCAGCGCCGAGGACAGGCCTGTGATGCCACCGCCGACGACCACGACCGATGTGCGCAGCTCAGTCTCCAGCGGCGGCAGGCCGATGGCGGGCACGGCGGTCTCGGCATAAAGGCCGGGTGGCAGAGTTTGAGCACGATGAGCGGACATACAGCGTCTGTTTCCTGTGAAGGCATCACCCTATCCCGAAGGGTGGTAGGGACAACAGGCTGACGGCCGTAGATGGCTCTGCTAAAGCCTCGGCCAAGCAAGCAATCGGCCATCCTTGGGCCAGGGGAAGCGCGCATGTACCTCGGCATCGATCTCGGCACCTCCGGCATCAAGGCAGTGCTGGTGGATGACAGCCAAACTGTCCTCGCCAGCCATACCGTGGCGCTGGATGTGTCCCGTCCGCATCCGGGATGGAGCGAACAGGCGCCCGAGGATTGGTGGCAAGGCACGTTGCGCGCGCTGGATGCGCTGACAGCCAGCCACCCCAGCGAAATGGGCGCTGTGCGCGGCGTCGGCCTTTCGGGCCAGATGCATGGTGCAGTGCTGCTCGACGCCGCAGGCATGCCGCTGCGGCCCGCCATTCTGTGGAACGACACCCGCTGCGAGGAAGAGTGCCTCGCCCTTGAAGACGCTTGGCCCGATCTGCGGAGCGTGACGGGCAATGTGGCAATGCCCGGCTTCACCGCGCCGAAGCTGGTCTGGGTGCGCCGGCACGAGCCGGAGATCTTCGCCCACACCGCGCATGTGCTGCTGCCCAAAGCCTATGTCCGTTATCGGCTCACCGGCGAAATGATCGAGGAAATGTCGGACGCTGCCGGCACGCTATGGCTGGACGTGGGCGCGCGCGCCTGGTCCGAGGCCGGTCTCGCGGCCTGCGGCATGACGCTTGGCCAGATGCCGCGCCTGGTGGAAGGGAGTGCCCCCGCCGGCCGGCTGACGCCGGAATTAACGCGGCGCTGGGGCATGACGGCAGCCCCGGTTCTGGCCGGCGGCGCGGGCGACAATGCGGCCGGCGCCGTGGGCCTGGGTGCCATCAGGCCGGGCAGCGCCTTCGTCTCCCTCGGCACTTCGGGCGTGCTGTGGGCCACCACCGATCGCTTCCGCCCCAATCCCGATGCGACCGTCCATGCCTTCTGCCACGCCCTGCCGGGCCTGTGGCACCAAATGGGCGTCACCCTGTCTGCCGCCGCCTCACTCGCCTGGTGGAGCGGCATCGCGCGCGAGAAGGAAGGTGCGCTGCTGCAGGCGTTGCCGCCGATCCCCTCCGCACCCTCCGACGTGACCTTCCTGCCGTATCTGTCCGGTGAGCGGACACCGCATAATGACGGGGCGATCCGCGGCGGCTTCCTCGGCCTGTCGCATGACACCACGCGCGACTCCCTAACCCAGGCGGTGCTGGAAGGCGTCGCTTTCTCCTTCCGCGATTGCCTGGACGCGCTGCGCTCGGCCGGCACTACGATGACGGAAGCCGATGTCATCGGTGGCGGATCGCGCAGCGCCACCTGGATCGCCATCCTCGCCTCCGTGCTCGGCATTACCCTGCACCGTCTGGCGGATGGTGAGACCGGCGGCGCTTTCGGCGCGGCGCGGTTGGGGCGCTTGGCTGTCACGGGCGAAGACCCCGTGGCGGTCTGCACCCCGCCGCGCCGGATCGAGGCGATCGCCCCGGTTCCTGCCCTTCAAGCCGCCTATGAGGAGCGGCTGGTCTATTACCGCGCCCTGTATCCGGCGCTGCGGCAGGCGCGCAGGCTGGGCCACTGAACACTCAAAAGGTGTACCTATAAAGACACACCCGATTGAGGAGGATGTTCAAGGCGGATGTCACGCCCTTGAATAGGATCGCGTCGATCCATTTTCGTAAGTGACAAAACCGCCGACCGAGCGTCGGGGCGGCTTCACTATTGGGGAATAGACCATGTCAATTATCGCCTGGATCGTCCTCGGCCTCATCGCCGGGTTCATTGCGAGCAAGATCGTCAACCGTTCGGGCGAAGGTTTCCTGTTGGACATCGTGCTCGGCATCGTCGGCGCCGTTGTCGGCGGCTTTATCTTCAATGCATTCGGCGCAGTTGGCGTCACCGGCTTCAACATCTACAGCCTGATCGTTGCCGTTGTCGGCGCAATCATCCTGCTGGTTCTGTACCACGCGATCTTCGGTCGTCGTCGCATCTAAGGGTTCCCCAGGGAATTCTGAGGCAAGCCGCGCTGGCAACAGCGCGGCTTTTTTTATGCCGGATCGTCCGCGTCATCGATGTGGAACCGCAATGGAACAACGAGCGTGACTGGCGCGGCACCGGGCGGTGGCGGCAATGGGGACGCACGGCGTATCCAGGCGAGAGCCTCGGTATCCAGCACGGGATAGCCCGAGCTTTTGACCAGGCTTGCTCTAACGACCTGGCCGTCTGCAGCGATGGTCACGCGCACGTCGGCGATGCCCTGCTGGTCCCGTGCGGCTGCCTCTGGAGGATAGCGCCGGACGGCGAGCAACCGACCGAGCAACCGGCTCTCCCAATTCTCTTGCGCCGCCTGCGACACCGACGCCGGCGGCGGTGAGGGTTTCGCACGCGCGGGAGCCGGCGCGGCGACGGAGGGCGCTGGCGTTTGAGGCGGCCGAGGCGGACATGACGCGGTCGGCGGGGTGGCTTCCGTGGTACGGCCGGCGGCAGTGGCAATGCGTCGTCAATTGAGGAAGCAACGGGTGCCGAGATCGGCTCAGGTTGGGGTGCCATGACCGGTGCAGGTGCAGGCTTTTCCGGTGTTGGAACGGGCGCCGGCGGCGCGGGCAGCATGTCCACCGCCATGGCCTGGGACGCTGCGGGCACGACCAGGGGAGTCTCAGGCACGACGGTGGCGAGCCAATGCCACGCAGCGCCATGAATGCCCGCGACCGCGCAGAGGCTGAGGCCCCAAACCAGCGGCCGCATGGCGCGTTTCATGGCGTGGCCGATCCATCCAGCGCGACGAGGGAGACTTTCAAAAACCCCGCCGCGCGCAGCAGATCCATCGCCGCCATCAGCGCTTCGTAGGAGACGCTGCGATCGGCGCGCAGAAAAATGCGTTGATCATGCTGCCCGCCGGTCGCGGCCATGAGCGCGGCGGCAAGACCCTCCGCCGGCGTCACCGTGTCATTGACTGCAATGTCATGATCGGCCCGTAAGGTCACGAAGACCGGGCGAGCGGGGGGCGGCTGTGCCTGCGCACTGGAATGCGGCA
Source organism: Acidisoma sp. PAMC 29798 (assembly GCF_030252425.1). Taxonomy (GTDB): domain Bacteria; phylum Pseudomonadota; class Alphaproteobacteria; order Acetobacterales; family Acetobacteraceae; genus Acidisoma; species Acidisoma cladoniae. Next base: position 2,923,616 of record NZ_CP126994.1, read on the forward strand.
GATCGACCGGTACATTCACCGTCGCCAAGGGTGCCACCACCATGAAGATGATGAGCAGCACGAGCATGACGTCGATGAAGGGTGTCACGTTGATCTCATGGCTTTCGCCCGGAAGATCGTCCTCCTCCGACGGCATCATTCGGCGGCGACCGGATCCGCGCCGCGATCAAGGTCGCGCGACACGAGGCGCGCAATCGTCGCCGACAGGTCGGCGAGCAAGCCGCGATGGGCGCCGAGCGCACGGGCGAAAAGATTGTAGATGATCACGGCCGGAATAGCCGCGACCAGGCCGGCCGCCGTGGCCAACAGTGCCTCCGCAATGCCGGGTGCGACGACCGAGAGATTGGTCGCATGGGTATGGGCGATGCCGATGAAGCTGTTCATGATGCCCCAGACTGTGCCGAAGAGCCCGACGAAAGGCGCGACGGCGCCGGTGGTCGCCACGATGCCCGTGCCGCGTGCCATCCGCCGCGCCCCGCCGACTTCCAGGAGATGGAGGCGGGAGTACACGCGTTCCTTGATGCCGGCCAACGGCAGGCCGCGTGACAGCGCAACCTCCCGCATCGCGGCCCGCGCCATCTGCGCGGCGGCATGGCCGTTGCGCTCCGAACTGCCGAGAAGACTCGTCAATCCCGCCTGATCCTCCGCGACATGAATGGCGCGTCGCAGGCGGCGATTGCCGAGCAGTAAGGCTGAGCCTTTCGCCAGCAGCACGGTCCAGCTCGCGAGCGAGGCCAGAATGAGCAGCAGGATGACGCCGCGCACGACGCCATCGGCCTGACGCAGCATGCCGGCGACCGACAAGGTCATCGGGCAACGCGAGCCCGCTATCGGCATGGGCAGGCGTGGCAAAGAGGATCGCCAGAACCGCCAGGCTCCCCACGATCGGGCCTAGTCCCCTGCCCCACGTCATCTCGGTGTCGATCATCCTCGCCTCCTTTATCGTGGACCTCCCTACTTGCGATTGCGAATGATTTGCAATAGTCGGAGCTTCGCGATGCAATTGCGAATAATTCTCACTATCATGCAAGGCTCATAATGAACATGATCGCCCCCACGCGCCGGCCAGGTCGCGGGCTCAAAACGACCTTGCTCTCCTCCGCGTTGATGGCGGGCGTCGCCACCTCCGCCATCGCGCAAACCGCGACGTCGACCGATAATAGCGCGGTCCGGCTTTCGCCCGTGACGGTGACGAGCCAAACCGACGCTGGCTCGGGCACCCGCGGATTCGTCGCCACGGAGTCGCAATCGGCGACCAAAACCAAGACCCCGCTGATCGCGACGCCGGGCGCCATTTCCGTGGTGACGGTCAAGCAGATGGACCAGCAGCAGGCGCAATCGGTCTCTCAGGCGTTGCGCTATACCTCCGGCGTCGTCTCCGAGCCCTATGGCACAGACAGCCGGCTGGACTGGATCAGGATCAGGGGCTTCGACGCGACCGAGTTCGGCGTGTTCCTGGATGGGCTGCGCTTCACGCCCGGCTATACCGGCGCCACCTATGAGCCTTACGACCTTGAGCGCATCGACGTGCTGAAGGGGCCGTCCTCCGTGCTGTACGGCCAAGGCACACCGGGTGGACTCGTCAATCTGGTGAGCAAGGAGCCGACCGCGACACCCCATCGCGAATTCGAGCTGTCTGGCGGCAGTTATGGCCGTTATCAGGCGCAAGGCGATGTCAGCGGTCCGGTCGAAGGAACCGATGGCAAATGGTCCTACCGCCTTGTCGGTCTCGTGCGCAAAAGCGATACGCAGGTCGACAGCACCCCAGATGATCGCGTCTTTTTCGCGCCCAGCGTGACCTATCGTCCCAATGCGAATGACAAGATCACCGTTCTTGCCACGATCCAGCATGACAATACGGCCGGGCTGCAATTCCTGCCCGCAGATGGCACCGTCGTCGCCAGCCCCTATGGCCGTATTTCGACGAAGCTCTTCACGGGCGAAGAGTCGGACAACTACTACAAACGCACTCAGGCCAGCATCGGTTATGAGTATGAGCATCGCTTCGACGATACCTGGAGCGTGCAGCAAAGCGTGCGCTACAATCACTTCGATCTCGACTGGGCTCAGGTCTACGGCACCGGCGTGAAGGCCGATCAACGCACGCTGACGCGCTACGGCTTTGGACAGCAGGACTCCTCGGACACCGTCAGCGTCGACAACCGGGTGATCGGTCATCTGCCCATCGGGCCGGTCGACCAGACGGTGCTGGGCGGTCTCGACTACAGCCATGTCTCCTACCGCGAGTCAGAGACCGGCGGTACCGCAACGAGCCTCGATCTTTACACCCCCGTCTATAGCGGCGTGCAGGCGACCCATCCGCTGATCTACGAGGCGAATCAAGAGAGCGATCAGATCGGCCTCTATGGCCAGGACCAACTCCGCTGGGGTTCTTGGGCGCTGACGGGCGGCGTGCGGCATGATTGGCTGAACGAGTCGACGAACAATATCCTGGCGAGCAGCGACTCTTCCCAAACCGATGGCGCGACGACAGGCCATGTCGGCCTCGCTTATGTCTCCTAACTCGGTCTCACGCCGTATGTGAACTACTCACGGTCCTTCGAGCCCACCTATGGCATCAACGCCGCCGGGGGCACCTTCGTGCCGACCACCGGTGTGCAGTATGAAGCCGGCGTCAAATACCAGCCACCGGCGGTGAATGCCTTCATCACCGGCTCGGTCTTCGATATTCGCGAGAACAATGTTCTCACCACCGATCCGAACAATGTTCTGTATCAAGTCCAGACCGGACAAATTCATGTGCAGGGTGCGGAGATCGAGGCCACCGCGACCATCGCGCGCGGCTGGGACATGGTCGCGTCCTATACCTATATGCAGCCCAAGATCAGCAGCGCGAATGATGGCACCGAAGGCAACCGCCCTGCCGCCGTTCCGATGAACATGGCTTCCGTCTGGAGCGACTATACGATTCACGCAGGTGCGCTCAAAAACTTCGGCTTCGGTGGTGGTCTGCGCTATGTCGGCTCCGCACCGGGCGACAATGCGAACAGCTTCTCGGTGCCCGACCACACGCTAGTGGATGCCGCCGTGCATTACGATTTCGCGCAGTATCGCGTCGGGATCAATGCGACCAACCTCGCCGACACCACCTATGTCGCGAGTTGCGGGTCGACGGCATCCTGCTTCTATGGGCCGCGACGCACCGTAATCGCGAGCCTGAAGGTTCGCTGGTAAGCGAGGTTGCGCTCGGCCCTTCTGCGCCTGCATCGCTGGGCAGGATTGTTGCTGGCGGGCTTCCTCATCATGGGGGGTCTCACCGGCAGCGTTATTGCCTTTAAAGAACCACTCGATGCCTGGCTGAATCCTGGCCTTTTCCACGCGCGGGCGTCCGGGCCTCGGCTGTCATTGGATGCGGTGACAGCGCGTTTCGCGAAGCAGGAGCCGAAGGTGCGGATCACCTACCTCGTCTTCGGGGTGCCGAGGGGCCAGGCGATCCGCGCCTTCGTGATGGGTCGCGGTCTAGATTATAACGAGGTCTTTCTCGACCCCGTGAGCGGCACGATTCTCGGTCGCCGCATGTCGGGTGGCTGCTGCCTCGCCCGCGATCGCATCATTCCCTTTCTCTACGCGCTGCACTTCCAATTGATGGCGGGGCGGATCGGAGAGTGGATCATGGGCGGCGTGGCGCTGATCTGGTTCCTCGATTGTTTCGTTGCCCTGTCACTAACTTTGCCACGCGCACGGCCTTTCCTGCGACACTTCCGCCAGGCCTGGCGCATCAAGCGCGGCGCAGGCGGCTTCCGACTGACCTTCGACCTGCATCGCGCCGGTGGGTTATGGCTTTGGGTGGTGCTGCCCGTTATCGCTTTCACCGGCTTCGCCCAGAATCTGGATGGCCCGGTCTTTCGTCCGGCGCTGAGCCTCGTGATGCCCGTGTCACCCCTGCCGCTCGCCCTCGCGGCGGCCCGGCCAAGGCCGAACCCGCTCCGTCATCGGCTCGGCGCCGACCAACTGGTCGCGATTGCCACGCAGGCGGTGCGGCGTGGCTGGCATGGCCCGGCCGGTAGCCTGTTCTGTGTCGACGCCTTCGGCGCCTGCGCGGTATATTTCTTCGAAGGTCCCGATAACCGTGGCACCGGTTTCGGCAGCCCGATCGTTTATGTCGATGACAGCGACAGTGACAGCGGGAGTAGCGTGCTGCGCATCGACGGCCCGCGATCCGGCACTGTGGGGGATATTATCGAGCGTTTGCAGTTCCCGCTGCATAGCGGCCAGATCGCCGGGCTTGCGGGCAAGATCGTCGTCTGCATCTCGGGTATGGCGACAGTTGCGCTTGCGATCACGGGCCTGATGATCTGGTGGCGCAAGCGCGCAGCGCGGCGGCTGCAGAAGATGCGCACGCGGACGTGATGGAGCGCATGGTTTTGCCATCTTCAAACGGCGCTGGGACCACCAAGATCTGGAAGAGAGGCGACGTGATACACGTTTCGCCTTCAAAAAAATTAAAGGAGCAGTCTTATGGACAAGGATCGTAGCGCCGGTATCGGCCACCAGATCAAGGGCAGCGTCAAGGAAGCGGCTGGCAAGGTCAGCGGTGATGCCAAGCTTGAGGCCGAAGGCAAGACCGAGAAGACCGCTGGCAAGGTGCAGAACGCCGTTGGCGGCGCCAAGGATGCGGTTCGCGACGCCACGAAGTAAGCGTCCCTTATTTCAATTTCCGATCAGCCCCGTTCGCGACCTATCGCGGGCGGGGCTTTTTGCTTTTACCACAGTGGCGCATCGGCAGCCGGACCAGCGGCAGCAACTGCATCTCGTAAGCCCTGTCTCATAAGCAAAGTGATCGAGGCGAGCGTCGCATCGGAAAGATCCGAGACCATCCAATGATGGGCGAGCATGCCTCGCCTCGCTGTTGGTGTCGATCAGTCGCTGTCGTTGCTCGTTGGTTAACTGACTGAAAAACAATGATTTTCCCCTCAGGATCGAAATATATTCGTAGCCATGGGCAAATCAATGAAAACGGTCTCTTAACGCGGGATTAGCAGATCCCACGACCGGCGATCGATCACCGTATCGCCCTCGGTTGCATCCAGGGTCGCCACCAGATGCCAAGCATCGGCAGTCGCCGTCAGGACGCAATGGGTTTCGATCTTTGCCTGCCAGTCGGGGCGATCGAACTCCGCCAGCCGCCAGGTTTCAGAGCGCGCAGCGCCCGGATCATCCGCCACGATGCTGTAATCCTCATGACCAAGCGCGCGGAGCGTCAGCCCCGTCTCGGCAATACGCAGGGCGCCGAGATTGCGCACGACGTGCAAGTTTGTCTCGCCAGTACCGATCGCTCGTGTCCCGGTGATGCGCCCCCGCGCCGGCGGCTCGATCACCACCGCCTCCAGCGGCGGCGGTGACCAGGCGGTCCCTAAAATCTCCGGCGCCGGCCCCTCGCCCGCGCGCAGAGGTAACTCCAGCACGCCGCCATAGAGAGTCACAGTCGTAGCGCCCGGCAGGGGCGTGGCCAAGGGCCAGTACGCGGTCGAGACCGAAACGCGCAGGCGGTGCCCGACCGGCAGCGCGAAGCCCGTGGCTTTGAGATCGACGACCACGTCCGTCGCCTCTCCCAGCGTCAACGGTGTCGCGGTCTCATGTCCGTGACGATGGCGCAGGTTGAGCAGACCATAGGTGATGCGGCTGGCGGTGCCGTCCCCCGCCACGGCCGACAGGCGCACCGCAACCATCCCCTCCGTCTGGTCGCAGGACAGCGTAAGATGAACACGCGCCCGGCCAAGGATCTCCACAGGGGCGACGAGTGGCGACGTATCAAAGGTCAGCGACCCGGCATCGTCCTCCCGCTGATCGAGGGGCATATCCGGCCCCCAGCCATAAGGGCACCATTCGCCGGAGGCGAGGCCCGTCGTCGCCTGCGATTTCACGCTCGCCGTGAAGGTGCTGGCAGTTCCGCTCAGCCCATCGGCGCCGAGATGGAAAAGCCGAGGCCGAAGATTGGCGCTCGGCCAGGTCGATTCCGCGACCCAATGCCCGGCGCGGACGGCGTATTGCGCGCGCGGCGGTTCGGCGTCCTGCATCCAGGCCGTGAGCCTCGGCTCATCCATCAGGCCGGTGTCGATGTCGCGCAGCCAATGGTCCCACCAGCGGATGACATAGGCCAGGAAGTCGATGCCGGGCCCTGGCGTCGCGACATGAGGGTACGCATGAGCCCAGGGGCCGATGAGACCCTTGCGCGGTCCGGGCAAGCCTTCCAGCAGCCGCATCACGGCATTGACATAGCCATCGGCCCAGCCGCCCACCGCAAGCACGGCAGCAGATATGGCGCCGTAGTTCTCGCAGACCGAGCCGCTGCGCCAATAAGCGTCCCGCGTGCCATGGCGCATCCAGCGGGCGGCCGGCGGCTCATCGATCGCGGCCAGCCGCTCACGCCACATCTGCCGCCACCGATCGCCAACGATGGCGGGGTCGGGCGGCGTCGCCATCCAGGTGAACAGCGTGGCGCCGTATTGCAGATTATCGCTGAGCAGACAGCCGCCCATGTAATGCATGTCATCGGCATAGCGATCATCGGAGGCGCAGGTCGTGACAATGGCTTTCAGCGCCGGCGGCGCCAAGGCTGCGATCTGGAGGGCGTTGAAGCCGCTCCAACTCAGGCCGATCATGCCCACGCGACCGCAGCACCAGGGCTGCGCCGCGATCCAGGCGATCACCTCGACCGCATCGGCCCATTCGCCCGGCGTATATTCATCCCGCAGGACGCCATCGGAATCGCCGGCGCCGCGAAGATCGACGCGGATGGCGGCATAGCCGGCTTCGGCAAAGGCGGGGTGCAAGATGGCATCGTCGCCGCGATGACGATCCCGCCTGCGGTAGGGAAGATACTCGAGAATTGCCGGCGCGGCCTCTATCGCATCCGGCAGCCAGAGCTTGGCCGCCAGACGGCAACCGTCCGACAGCGTGATCCAGACGGTCTCGTCAACCCGCATGAAGGATGGGCCATGCAAACCCGTCGGCGTCCTCAAAGCGATGCACCCAACGGCGCGAGAAGACGACGGCGCCATCTTCGCTGCCCGTCATTTCCGAGGTGAGGACGAAGGCATAGCCTTCCCGCCGCACTTCGGTGGATGTTTCGATCGCGGTCGACCAGCCCGGCCGCTCGAAACTTTGGCGGCCACGGAAATGGGCGACGGCGGACGCGCCGTCTTTGGAATCTACGGTGTAGATGTGCTCGCCATCGCCACCGATGGTCAGCTCATCGAGGGACCAGAGGGCGCGTGTTGAGCGAATGGCCTGCTCCGTGCGGCCTGTGCTCGCATCCCAAGTGACGGTGCGCTTAATGGTGCCGGGCACCATCACCTCATGCGCGATCGGCGCCGCGGCCAGCGGCTCCGCGAAGGCCGGGAGGTCATGCACGGCCACGTGCGGCATTGGCGGCAGACAGAAGATCGCCGTCGTCGGCCAGATCGTGACCGCGCCTTTCGTCGGTTCCGGCCAGGCCATGGGCCAATAGTTGGTGGAGATGGCGAGGCGCATGCGGCAGCCCGGGGAGAACTCATAGGCCACGCCTTTGAGCGTCAGTGTGGCGCGGAAACGCTGACCGGCGAGCACGCCCTCAGGCAGCGAGATCCGATGCAGGCCGAAGGTTACCCGGCCCGAGGTGCCGTCCGGCGCGATTTCGCACAAGCGGATCGCGAGCAACGCGGCCTTGCCGGCGAGGGCGAGATCCAGGCTCAGCGACGGAATGCCGACCACCGCGACCGCATCGGTGAGAATCGGCGTGTCGAAACAGACCGAGAGTGCGTCGTCATAGCGATTATCGGCCTGGAATTCCGGCCCGTCCCCGCCGCCGTCGAGGGGGCACCACTCACCAGCATAAAGGCCGCAGTGTTGCGGCGTATCGATGACAAGAGGTCCGGCCGGCGACGGCGTGCGGGCGAGCACATGATCGTCGAAATAATAGGCTTCGGGCGTGGCCTCGACCGGCCAGGAGGGCAGGCCGATCCAACGACCGTCGATCTCAGGCGAGCGCGGATCTGGCTTGAGGTCTCGCCCGACCCAGAGACGCAACATCGGCTCATCCATGATGCCGGTCTCCTCACCGCCGAGCCACTGCCGCCACCAGCGCACTGCTTCCTGCAAGAAGCCGATCTTAGGGCCGGGCTTGCCCCAGGTCGGATACATATGCGTCCAGGGGCCGATGAGGCCCTTGCGCGGCACGGTGAGGTTTTCCATCAGCCGCAGCACGGGATCGGAATAGCCATCCGTCCAGCCTGTGACGGCATAAACCGCGCATTGGATGTCGGCGTAACTTTCGCAGACCGAGGCGTGCTTCCAATAAGCATCCCGCGTGAGATGATCGAGCCATTGCGACAGAGGCGGTTCTGCGGCCTCCATGCGTTCCTGCCACATCGCCCGCCACCGATCGCCGACATGGGCGGGATCGGGCGGACGCCCGATTTGCGTGAACAATCCGGCACCCCAGGACAGCCCATCGTTCAGCAGCGCGCCGCCCATGAAATGCACATCATCCGCATAGCGATCGTCGGTCGAGCAGCAGGTGATGATGGCCTTCAGCGCGGGCGGCCGCCGTGCCGCGACCTGAAGCGCCGCGAAGCCACCCCAGGAAATGCCGATCATACCGACATTGCCGTTGCTCCAGTCCTGCGCAGCCGCCCAGGCAATGACCTCGCACGCGTCATCCTGTTCCTGGCCCGTATATTCATCCTGCAAGGTGCCATCGGAATTGCCGCTACCGCGCAGATCGACCCGCAATGCCGCGAAGCCCTGGGCGGCGAACCACCCATGCATCATCGAATCCTCGATCGCCGTGCAATCGGATTGACGATAGGGAATCCATTCCAGAACCACCGGCACCGCGCGGTCTGTCAAGGGACGCCACAGCCGGCCGGCGAGCCTCGTCCCGTCCGACAGTGTAATCCAGACCTGCTCGAACGGATGGGGCAACAGGGTGTCGGCAGTCATCGAGGTTTTTCCTAGAACAGGATCAATACGCGCGGCTGGGAACGACGCGATTGCGGATTGTACGCCCCGCCAGGCTGCGCGCGAGATTATCGAGAAAGATGTCGAGCGTGCGGGGAATATAGGCGTCTGGATCGTCGCAGGAAACATGAGGCGTGATCACGAGGTTGGGCGTATCCCACAGCGGCGACTCAGCGGGCGGCGGTTCGGGGTCCGTCACGTCGATAATGGCGCCGCCGACATGGCGCGCCGTCAGCGCCGCGATCATCGCATCCTGATCCACCAGACCGCCGCGCCCGAAATTCGCGAAGCCCGCCCCTTTGCGCATACGTGCAAACATATCGGCGTTCATCATGTGTCGCGTCGCGGGTGTCAGCGGTGTCGCGAGCACCACGAAATCCGCCTCCCCAATCACATCCCGCGCGGCGTCAACACCAATCACGCTGTCAAAGCCCCGCACCGGCGCGGGTGTACGGCGAACGCCGGTCGTGACGATACCAAGGCGATGCGCCGCGCCAGCAATAGCCGTGCCGAGGCCACCGGTGCCGTAGATAAGGGCGCGACGGCCCGCGATTGGGGAACTGAAGGCCTTCGACCATTCATGGGCGCGTTGCGCGGTGATGAAATGCGGCATGTGCGTATGGAGCATCATGAAGACCATGCCCGCCCATTCGCGCAGCTTCGGCCCATGCACGCCACTGGCGGTGGCGAGCGCTACCTGTTTCGGCAACCAGTCGAGCGGCAGCAGATGCTCCATGCCAGCGGCACTGAGTTGGATGAGTTTCAGCGCCTGCCCGTGCGGCCGAATGCGGTCGGCCGGAAAACGGAAGCCGAGCAGCGCATAGGCACGGCCTAACGTCTCAATGAAATCTGGGCCGTCGATTGCGCAGAAATCGAATGCGAGCGCCGGCAAGGCCAACGTGCAGCGCGCCATCGCGGCATCGATATGATGCTGTTCAATCCGAAAGATCGCGAGCTGTGCTGGATTGGTCGCGACCAGTATCCGGAGCGGAGCAGTCATACGCTGGGTGCCACGACACGGTCGAGCACCCAGTTGTCCAGACTATGGACCAGCGGTTCCATGATCGAGAAACGTCCGACCCGCGCGAAGGGCGAGCGTAAACCCTGCTGCTGCAATTCGGAGATGACATTGTCTTCGGGAATCGATCGGTCCCATCGCTTGTAGTAGCGCTGCACGACTTCTTCGAAGTCGGGCCGCTCGGTGATAGCCTTTGGAAAGCAGGCGCCGGAAATGAGATGCATATGCTCCGGCCCGCGCGGATGCACTTCCAGCCACCACATGCAGTCGAAGGTCAGCGCCAGCATCGTGCCCGGATAGATCAGAATGTAATAGGTACCTTCTGCGCTCGGCCCGGTCAGCGTCGGCAGATAGGGGAAGCCGGTATCGCCGGCTTCCAGCGCGCGGCTGCCTTCATGCTTGGTATAGAGCCCCGACCATTGACCGGTCTCCCCATACAGCGGCGGCGAGATAGTGCGCTTTTGCCGCTGGATGGTTTTCGCGTGCACGGTGGGCACATGATAGGCCTCCATCGCATTCTCGACGTAGATCTTCCAATTACAGGCGATGTCCCAGGTCTTGCGACGCACGCAGACCATGTTCTCCAGATCATAGGCGGCGAGAAGTTCTGGAAGTTCCCCGAGAAAGCTGGCGAGATCGGGTACCGAGGGATCGAAGCAGAGGAACAGGAAGCCGCCCCAGCTTTCCAGACGAAATTCATCGAGACCGAAATCCGCCGTCTCGAAACAGGCGGTGTCTTCCATTTCGGGCGCGCCGCGCAGGGCGCCTTTCAGATCATAGGTCCAGCTATGATAGGGGCAGCGGATCGCCGCAATCTCCCCCTCGCCTTCCAGCAAGCGGGCACCGCGGTGGCGGCAGGTATTGGCGAAGGCTCGCAGACGACCATCCTTGCCATGCACCACCGCGACGGGAATGCCGGCGAAATCGAGCGTGAAATACTGGCCCGGCTGGGCCACACGCGCCGCGCGGCCGATGAAGTTCCAGGTCTTGCCAAAGATCTTCTCGACCTCGGCTGCATAGAAACCAGGCGTCGTATAAGTCCAGGGCGGCATGGTCTCCGCCTCCAGCAAAGGACGGCGCACCGCCTGGAAATGCTCGGGCGACAAGGGATTCTCGGGCGGCAGCCAGCGTGGTGTCATGAGTATGAGCCTGATTCCTGCATGTCGTCCGCTTCTTGCATGTCAATCGTGTTGCATCGCCTGTCGCGTTGTGTACAGTATGCAGACCGGATTTCAACAGGTCAAACGGAGATCGCTTCAGATGTCTGCCACCGCAACCAGGCTCACGACGGACGCCGCCCCGACCACGACACGCCCGATCACACCGCGCGAGATCGCCTTGTTCGAGCGGGATGGTTTCGTGATCCTGCCGGGCTTCTTCAGCGATGCCGAAGTGGCCCCGCTGCGGGAGACCTGCACGGCGGACCCCACCTTGGGCGGTCGTCTGCGCGCGGTCGCGGACAGCACCGGCAATGCCCAGGAAGTCATCGGCTGGACCGCCTTCACCGATGATTATCTCGGCGTGGTTCCGCGCATGGCGCGCCTTGTCGATGGCGCCGACGCCCTGCTCGGCAAGCCGTCCTATCACTGGCACTCAAAGCTTTCGATGAAGGCGCCGCATACCGCCGGCCGCTGGGACTGGCACCAGGATTATCCGTACTGGTACGACGAAGGCTGCATGAAGCCCGATATGCTAACCTGCATGATCGCCATCGACCGCGTGACCAAGACCAATGGCTGCGTGACGCTGGTGCCGGGATCGTATCTCTATGGCCGCGTCAATCACGTTCAGGTCGGCGAAGCGAGCGGCTGCGACCCCGTGCGCCTCGAACTCATGCTGAAGGCGCTTCCGCTGGTCCCGGTCGAGCTGGAGCCGGGCGATGCCTGCTTCTTCCATGGCAATACGCTGCATGCGTCGAGCGGCAATACCTCCGACTTCCCGCGCACCGTGCTCCATTGCTCCTACAACACGATCGAAAACTCGCCCTTCCTTGAGGAAGGCCAGGAGCATCACAAATATAAGCCCTTCAGCAAGCTGCCGGACTCCGTGCTTGTCGACCACGCGTGGAAAGACATCTACAAGAACCACGAGTTCAACAAGGCGCGCGTCGCCGATGGAAAGACCAACAGCTATGGCTATAAGGTCGTCAGCAGGATGTAATGGCTGAAATTCTCGACGGGATCCGCTTCCACGCGGCTGAGCTTGAGAGTTTCGTCGGGACTTTGTTCACGCGGATGGGGGCACCAGCGCCCACCGCGAGTGCCGTCGCCCGGGCCGTCACGGCGGCCTCGGCACGCGGCTTCGACACCCACGGCGTGCGCCTGGTTCCCTATTACGCGTCGCTCGTCACGGGCCGTCGTGTCAATCTCGCGGCCAATCTGGTCTTCACCCGCCGCGCCCCCGCCGTGGGTCATCTCGATGCCGATGACGGCTTTGGCCATATCGCGAGCTTTCGCGCTATCGATGAGGCCATCGCGATGGCCAAGGAGACCGGCGTCGCTGTCGTGGCTGTCGGACGCTCCTCCCATCACGGTGCAACCGGCACTTACACCCATTACGCCGCCGAGCAGGGCTTCGCCGCTATCGGCATGACCAATTCGCCGCCGATCGTCGTGCCGCATGACGGGACAACGCCGTTCTTCGGCACCAATCCTCTGAGTTTCGCGCTGCCGGTGGAGGGTGAGACCCCGCTGCTACTCGACATGGCGACCAGCAGCATGCCGCTGAACCGTGTGGAACTTCGCCAGGCCGTTGGCAGTGTGCTGCCGCTGGGTGTCGCGATCGACAGTACGGGCGCCGAGACCACCGACCCGGCGGCGGTCGTGGCGCTGCTGCCGCTGGGCGGCACCGTTTTCGGCCATAAGGGTGCGGGATTGGCGGCGATGGTCGATGTGCTGTGCTCGGTCTTCACCGGCATGCCGCATGGCAATCAGCTGCCGCGTAGCGCTGACGCCGGCATCCATGATTGGCCCTCCGTCGGGCATTTCTTCATCGTTATGAATCCCGCCGTGTTCCAGGCGCTGGCTGCCTTCAATGGCGGTGTGACGCGCTTCCTCGACGATCTGCGCAGCCAGCCGGCGCGCGATGGCGCCACCATCATGGCGCCGGGCGATGTGGAGAAGGGCATGGCACGGGAGCGCGCGGCGGAAGGCGTTCCGATCGATCGGCTGAGTTGGGCGAAGATTTCGGCCCTCGCTGAGGAGTTTGGGTGCGACGTGCCGGTGGCGGTTAATTAGTCTTCGTCATCTCCATTTAATTTCGTCATTCGCGGACTTGATCCGCGAACCTACCCGCTATGGCGCCCAAACATCGTCATGGCGCCGCAACGGGTAAGTCCCCGGGTCAAGCCCGGGGATGACAATTATGTTCCGAGACGCCTCAACCCCGCCAAGTCGGATCGACGGCATCGAGCAGCCGTAGCATCGCCGGCCACATGCGCTGCCCCGCGAGCGGCGGATTGAAAGCGCTGGTATATTGCGGCATCGTCGCTTCCACCACCTCCGGCGACGGATGCAGAATCGGCCGGCCGCTGGCCAGCACATCCATCTGCACCTGCGCCGCCTGCTCCAGATAATACGTGAAGTAGAACGAAGCGGGAATATTCGCGCCGACCGTCAACAAGCCATGATTGCGCAACACCAGCGCGACATTGCCGGCGATGTCGCGGTTGAGGCGCGCACCTTCTTCCATGTTGAAGGCAATGCCTTCGTACTCATGGTAGCCGATGCGCTTGTGGAACTCGATGGCGAATTGGTTGATCGGCATCAGACCGTCCTGCAAGCAGGACATCGCGACCCCTGCGCGCGTATGCGTGTGGATGACGCAGTTAATGTCGGGATTGGCGGCGAGGATGGCGCCGTGAATGACGAAGCCGGCGGCATTGGCGGGGTAGCGATCATTGCCAACGACGCGGCCTGCGAAATCGAGTTTCACCAGCACGTCCGGCGTAATTTCCCGAAACAGCAGGCCGAAGGGATTGATCAGGAAGGCGTCCTCGCCCGGCACCCGCACCGAGGCATGGGTGAAGATCAGATCATCCATTTTAAAATAGGCGAGAAGACGGTAAACCGCTGCGAGATGAAGCCGCACCTCACCCTCCGATTGCATCGGAATGATTTTGGATGGGGCATCCTTGATGATCATGATTGAAAACTTCCACTCTCTATACGGAGGATCGCTATGACATTCTCGATCGTGGCGCGCTGCGCCGAGACCGGTCGGCTAGGGGTCGCGGTCGCCACGGCGAGCCTCGCGGTGGGTGGGCGCTGCCCCTACGCCATGAGTGGCGTCGGCGCAGTGACGACGCAAAATCGGACCCACCCGATGATCGGCCCGCGCGTGCTGGAACTGCTGCGCGATGGCGTGGCTGCGCAGGACGCGGTGGAGGCGGCGGCAACGGCCTTCCCCTTCCCCGAATGGCGCCAGGTCGCGGTTGTGGATTTCAAAGGTGGGGTCGGCGTTTTCCACGGCGCAGACTGTTCCGGCGTGCATGCGGAGGCCCGGGGCGCGGGCGTGGTGGCGCTCGGCAATCTGCTGCAAACCGATGCCGTGCCCGGCGCGATGATTGCGGCCTTCGAGGCGACGGTGGGGATGTTGGAAGATCGGCTGCTCGCCGGCCTCGCCGGCGGTCTCGCGGCCGGTGGTGAGGTCAACCCCCTGCAATCGGCGGCGCTGCTGGTAGTGGATGGCGACCCCTTCCCCTTCACCAATCTGCGCGTCGATTGGGATGGCGCGGCACCGCTGGAGACACTGCAAGCGCTGTGGCAAAAATGGCGCCCGGTGGCGGGGACCTACCGCACCTGGGCGGTCGATCCGTCGAGCGTTTAGCGAAGACGGCGCCGCGATCAAACCGGTTCGACCCGGAAGAGCAAATCATAGGTGCGGCGAAGGTGTTCGCGAATCGCCTTCTCCGCCGTGTCGGGGTCGCGGTCGCGAATCGCTTCGGCGATGCGGCCGTGATCGTCGATGACCGTGCGGGTTTCACTGGGCGTATAGCGCTGAAGGCTGCGCGGGCTCGCGAAGAGTTCGCGGTAGTCGCTGACGAGACGTTCAAGGCGCGGCGCGCGGGCGGCGGTGGTGATCGCCATATGGAATTCGAGATTGAGCTGCGCCCGCGTCTCGACATCCGTGGGATCGGCATCGCGGCTTGCCTGCGCAAGGTCGAGGATGCGGGCAATTTCCTCATCCGTGGCACGCAGCGCCGCGAGCCGGGCGGCACAGCCCTCGATCGCCTCGCGGATATAGTAGATGTCGGTGAGTTCCAGGCTTGGATCGACGACTTCGATGCCGGAGCCTTTGGCGGCACGCACGAGACCATCCTTGGCCAGACGCGCAAAAGCCTCGCGCACCGGGGTGCGGCTGATGCCGAACATGGCGGCGATCGCGACTTCGGTCAGCCGCTCACCAGGGCGAAACTCCCCATCGATGATGGCCCGCCTCAGCCGGTCATAGGCCTGTTCGGAATTGGTCTTCGGCGTTTCGATCCGCCACTGGCTTGATGGACTCTGGCTCGATGTGCTCATGCAGCCTCGTCGCACGAAGCGCGCATCTCAGGAAGATCGAAACCGGCCATCATCCGCGCCCGCGCCAGGGCGGCGTCCCGGTCATAGGTCGCAAACAGGGCGGCTTCCTGCGCGAAGACCGGCGTTTCCGCGAAAAGTTGATAGGCCTGGGTCCGGCCGGCATAGGAGGAGGCGGTCAATTCCCGCGCCAGATGCATGACCTTCAGGCGCACCTCGGCATCATTGCCGGCAACGCGGAAGAACTTGCGGACATCGGCGCCGATCTCAGGATGATCGAGCATCGCATGATCTGGCAACATCACCACCTGCCCGCCCGCGATTTCCCGCAGGTAATGGACCATCTCGTTATAGGTCTGCGAGCAATAGACGCGGCCGGCATTCTGGATCGCCTGATTGGGCATGACATAGCCTGAGCGCGTGGTCTGGCAAGCGGTTTCGGACGCGATGAGGAAGGCTTCGATCGACTGCTTGAAGACCATGATCTGGCTGATCTTGGAGCGGATGACCGGAATGCCGATGGTGCCCGATTGCTCGGCGATCAGGAGGGCCGTGCCGACCAGCAGATCGGCCTTGGCAAGGCAA
The DNA here is from genome assembly GCF_030252425.1 of Acidisoma sp. PAMC 29798. Classification (GTDB taxonomy): domain Bacteria; phylum Pseudomonadota; class Alphaproteobacteria; order Acetobacterales; family Acetobacteraceae; genus Acidisoma; species Acidisoma cladoniae. The sequence continues at coordinate 2,939,699 of NZ_CP126994.1, forward strand.
CGCGTGAGATAGCCCTGCGCCGCCCAACGCGCGAATTCGCTGCGCATCAAGGCTGCGAGTTCGGGCTTGCGGCTGAAAATAACGTCGTCCCACGGTACGAGGACATTGTCGAAGACGATCAAGGTGTCGATCTCATCGAACTTCGCCGTGATCGGATGATCCCGCTCGGAGGCGTGGCCCGCGCCGCCCGCCGTCAATGGCATGCGGCAGATATGGCGCACGCCTGGTGCGTTGAGTTTGACGATGCAAGACACCGCATAGTCACGGTTATCGGGAACCCAGTTACCGACGGTCGGTTTGATGAAAGCGACATGGGCATAGGGCGCGCCGGTTTCGAACTTGGCACCGCTGATGACGATGCCTTCATCGGTTTCCTTGACGACGCGCAGATAAAGGTCGGGGTCGTCTTGCTCGAACGGTTGCTTTGAGCGGTCACCCTTGGGGTCGGTGTTGCCGCTGGTCATGAACAGGTTTTCGCGCTGCAAACGCTCCAGCCAAGCAGCGCCATTGCGGCGATAGCGCAGGTCGAAACGGTCAAAGAGATCGCCGCGATCCTTGATCACGAACAAGGGCGATACGGTTTCATCGCCAAACCGGTCCATCGTCGAGCAGACCTGCCGCAGAACTGTGCTGGTCATTTGCCGACGCAAGACGAGGTCTTCCCGCGTCTCCGGGATTTTATAGAAGCGCGAGCCGCGCCCGCCTTCCGGCAAGGCGAAGGTCATCACCTCCCGATATTCGGGGTCGTGATGCAGATCATAGATCTGCGACACGGCATCGACCATCGGCGCGAAGGCGGGATGCGTCGTCACATCCGCGACCGCCTCACCGCCGATCCAGATACGGCGGCCATCTTTCAGGCTGGCACGATACTCGGCACCCGTCATCAATCCCATGCGCCGGCTCCCGAAAGTGTGGTTATCAGTCCGGCCAAGACGGCCGCGCGATCGAACAGACTGTCCAGCGGAATACGCTCTCGCCGGCTACAGGAGTCGAAACAGATCGGCCCGAGGCCGTCCAGTGTCGGGCGACCGAGGGCGGCGGCGAAACTGCCATCCGACCCGCCGCCGCTTTCGACCGCCGGATAGTCGAGGCCCAGCGCCGTGGCCGTTGCCAGTGCCGCCGCATACAGGCCAGCACTGGCGGAGGTCGGGAAGGCCGGGCGGGTGATGCCGCCGGTCATGGAAATCCGTACACGCGGATCACGCAGGGCCAGCACGAGGTCACGCACACGGCCCAGCAGCGCCTCGGCCCTCTCCGCCGTGCGCGCGCGCAAATCGATATGCATCTCACAATCCTGGGGCACGACCTGACGGGCATCGCCGCCGCGCAGAATGCCGATGCTGATGACATCGCCGGTGGCGGCATCGCTCAGCGCTTCCAAAGGCGCCACCTTGGCCGCCAGTTCCGCGAGGGCGCTGGCGCCCTCCGCCTTGTTGACGGTATGAGCAGAGCGCCCCTCGGCGCGCACGACGATGGCGCCCACCGCGCCGCGCCCCACGACCACGGCGCCATTGGCCCGCGCCGGTTCCAGCACCAGCACCCAGTCTGCCGCACGCGCCTCCGCCTCAATCCAGGTGCGGGAGGCGGCGGAACCGACTTCCTCATCGGGCACCAAGACGTGGCGGATTTCGCCAATGCCGTCGAAGCCGCTGTCGATCAGCGCCTCGACCGCGGCATGGGCCATGACGAGGCCGCCCTTCATATCACCCACGCCCGGTCCGCTCGCCATGCCATCCGCCTCGGCATAGCGCCAATCCCGCAGGCTCTCATTCGGCCAGACGGTATCGAGATGGCCGAGGATCATCACCCTGCCCCGTCCGCCGAACTGCCGTGTAAAGGTCCGCTGCGCCCCGAAGCCCGGCAGGGCGCGCCGCTCACTGGTAAAACCAAGCGGCTCCCACAAACCCGCGACCGCATCGCCGACCGCATCGACGGCCGCCGCGTCATGGGAACCGGCAGCGAGGTTCACGAGGGTTTCGAGACGAGCCGCGATAACATGCGGGCGAGAGACGATCGCCGCGCGGAGGCTCGCTGGTGATGTACTCTGCATACAGAATACCTATAACCGATCTCTTACGCTGTCCAGCAGACAGACACATCACGAGGCAGCGGTTTGCATAACAAAAATGTGTTGAAAGCGGATCAGTCCGGCTTCACAACGCTTTCGGACTTTTCTCTGGCCAGGAACGAGTTCGGGCATGACCGCGACTCCTGTCACCTCAGGCGTTACCTCCACGGGGCTGACCGTCGGCCAAGGTGACCAATTGCTGGTTGCATCGGCCGGAACCACGAGCGCCACGACGATCAGCAGCGGCGGCTACGAAGTGGTTTCCGCCGGCGGCATCGCGAGCGCCACGACAGTGAAGACGGGCGGCACGCTCGTCGTTCTGCCGGGGGCAAACGCACCGGACACAACCTCCGCCGGAGGCACCGTTCTATCCACCGGCGTGATCGCCGTGGAGCCGGACGGGACTGTCACGACCGCCGCAACCTTGATCGGTCACACCGTGACCAGCGGCGGCGCGGAATACATTCTCGCGAATAGCATCGCCAGTAACACCGTCATCAGCAGCGGTGGGACGGACATCGTCTATTCGGCGGGAACATCCTTCGGCACGACGGTCGTCAGCGGCGGGATCGAAACCGCCTATTATGGCGCTGTCCTCAGCAGCAGCGTCATCGAAGCCGGCGGCTCATCTGAGATCTTCTACGGCTCGGCCGTCAGCGCATCGGTGATGGGCATCGGCGCGACTCTCAATATCGACGGTGCCACCGCGTCCGGCACCATGGTCTTCAGCGGCGGCACCGAAGAGGTTGATGGCAGCGGCACGGCCGTCGAGACTGCCGTCAGCAGCGGCGGCACTGAGACCGTCTATTATGCGACGACGAGCGACACGACCATCGCGACGTCCGGCCTGCTGGAGTTGCGTCCACATGGCATCGCCTCCGGTGCCATCACATTCGCAGGCACCGGTGGCATTCTGCAGATCGATGACAGCACCGCCGTGCCGGATAGCACGACCGTCATCTCCAGCTTCACGTCCGGCAACAGCATCGATTTCGACTTCATCACCTCCGCGTCCGGCGATGGATTTTCGGTCTTGGGGGAGACCGTCACGGTTTCTGCCGGCGGCATGGAATACGATCTGACCACAGAGAATGCCGTCACGGGCGCCCTTCAGCTCAGTGCAGCGACCGATGGCAGCCTCGACCTCATCGCCGTCTGCTACTCGCGTGGCACGCATGTGCTTACGCCGACAGGGGAAGTGCCGATCGAGACGCTGAAGATCGGCGATCCGCTGGTGACACGCTTTGGCGGCATCCAGCCTATCAGGTGGATCGGGCGGCAGAGCTACGCCGCCCGCTTCGTGCAAACCAATCGCGACCAGCACCCCGTGCGCATCGCAGCGGGTGCCTTGGGTGACCGCCTCCCCGCACGCGATCTTTTCGTATCGCCCGACCATTCCATGCTGATCGGGGAGGTGCTGATCTTGGCGAAATGTCTGGTGAATGGCGTGACCATCACGCAGGACGCGGTGCCGGAGGAGATCCACTATTATCAGATCGAGTTCGAGAGACATGACTGCCTCATCGCCGAAGGCACATGGTCGGAAAGCTATGCCGACGTGGTGGGTCTGCGCGGGCGATTTCATAATGCGGCGGAGTTCGCCGCGCTCTATCCGACATATCAGGCGCCAACCGCGCTGCGTCTCTGTGCGCCTCGGCCGGACTCGGGACCGATGCTCGATACGGCGCTGCGGCCCTTCGTCGCGAAGGCCATGGCGGGACGGCGGCCGGGCCGGCTGCGAGGGTCGCTCGATGCAATCCGCGATCATCGCATCATCGAAGGCTGGGCACAGGATACGCAACACCCCGAGACGCCGGTCCTGCTGGAGGTTTTGCTGGGGAATGAGGTGATCGGCACGGTTCTCGCCTGCGATTACCGCGCGGATCTGGAAGCAGCGGGCTTTAGCCGGGGTCGCTGCGCGTTCTTCTTCGCAGCACCGGTCGATATCCTCCCGACCACCGCCGATGCGATCCATTTGCGGCGCGGGGTGGACGGTGCCGCCATTGCCAAGAGTGCCGATTGCGTCGCTAGCATTGCACGCGTCCGGGGCGAGCATCCTGCCCCGGGCGCGTGGCTTCGTTTTGCGGCTAGCTCAGCTTGAACACCCAATTCGCGATCAGCACCACGGCAATACCGCCCGCCAGCGTCAGATAAGGCAGAATGCCCGCGCGCTTGGTCGTGGTGTCGCCGGCGCCCCCGACATGCAGATCTTCCAGCATCTGCGTCGGGAACTTGCCACCGTCCTGGATATAATGGCGGAAGCAGAACACCGGAATGATCAGCAGCGCCGCGATCAGCCCGGCCCACAGGGCCATCGGGTTCCAGGTCTTGGCACCCGCGCCCATAAAGCCGGCATTTACGAAGGCGAAGATGCTGCCAGCCGCCAGCAGCCAGGTCGGTGCCTTATAGGGGCGATGCGTATTTCCCGAATCCATCCGATGGATCCAACCCGCGTTGAGGTTGAGAAAGTTGAAGATGATATATCCACAATTGGACACGGCCAGGATGAAGAAGAAACTGGTGGCGTCACTGGCGGCGATGGCCAAGACGACGAGGTTGAAGATAAGGTCGGTCCACATCGCTTTGGTCGGCGCGCCATGGGCATTGATGTGGCTCAGATAGCGCGGCAGCCACCCATCGACGGAGCCCTGATAGAGCGTGCGGGACGAGCCCGCCATCGCGGTCATGATCGACAGGATCAACGCCAGGATCATGAGCATGATCATGATCGATCGAATGAACCCGCCGCCACCGACCATGGTCGCGAGGGCCGAAGCAACACCCGATCCATCCGCGATTGTCGGGTCCAGCATGCCCGTGAGACCCAGAGCCCCTTGGAAGGTGAACGGCACAAGAATGTACAGCAGCAGACAGAGCAGGCCTGAATAGAAGATCGCCTTGAAGGTGTCGGTGCCAGGGTTGCGGAATTCGCTCGTATAGCAAACGGCGGTTTCAAACCCATAGGTTGACCAGGCGGCGATGAACATGCCGCCGAGGACCAAGGTCCATCCGGGAATGTTCCAATGTCCCGGTGCGGGCGCACCCGCCGCCGCGAGGGGCACCAGCGGCTGGAAGTTGTTGAAATTGACATGCCCATTGAGCAGAGGAACGACGCCACAAATCAGCATCGGGATGATGACGAGCAGGCCGACGTATTTCTGCACGCTCGCGGTACCCAGAATGCCGCGATGCTGGATGGCAAACACACCGAGCATGATGATCACGCCGATGAAGAAGGTCGCATTGAACGAAAAACCAACAGGGCCGAGGCTGTGGCTGAACAAGGTCCAACCGCGAATGCCTGGCGTCAGTGCGGCGATGGCGGCATTGGTCTTATCGGTGGCCGACCCTGCGATGCCAGCGCCATGCGCCGCGAGCCATTGCAAGACATCCGGCGATCCGGCCGCCGGAATAGGCGCGAGCGCGTTCAAAACATAGGCGGCCGCGATCGAGCAGCCGAGGGACAACACGGGTGACCAGGCAAACCAATTGCACCACACAGACAGCGGCGCCACGAACTTGCTGTACCGAATCCAGGCTGCCGCACCATATACGGAGGCGCCGCCGGACTTGTTCGGGAACAAACCCGCGATCTCAGCGTAGGTGAAGGATTGCACGAAGCCCATCAGCATCGAGGCGGTCCAGATCAGGAAGGCGAGGTTGCCGTCCATCGCGGCGATGCCGCCGATCGAGAAGAGCACCAAGGCCGGCACGCCACTCGCGACCCAGAAGGCGCCCTTCCAATCGATCGTCCGTCGAAGGCCGCCTGATTCGGGAAATACCATCCCGATACCGGATACGTTCTCGCTCATCCTATCCCCCGATTGATCGTTGCCTTTCCTGAGACGCAATAAACGTGCCAGACAGTCCGATCATCGGGGACGTGGGCGGGCTATCCCTGTGCCAGGAACGTCTCCATAGAATCATCCAACGCTTCCATCCACGGTGTGTGATGCACCGGCGCCATGGTGCCCGTCAGCACGGACGGATAGGAGCGATCGCGATACGTGAGAATCCCCTCGGCCTTGTGGTGCTCCCATTCCTTGAACAATTCCGCGATCCGATCAACATCGAGATTCGGGTAATCCGTCTCGGCGAGCAGGTCGCGCACATACTCCGTCTGGAAATCGATCATCTGGGAGGCGTCTTCCAGCGCTTCCTCCCGCGCGGTCCAGGCAGCGATATCCGCCTCCATCGCCGCCCGATCGGGCAAGGCGATGCGCCCGAGCATAACATCGCGCGCGTACCAGGCCTGAGCATCGAACATATTGAAGGTGTAGAACTGGTCTTGCATGCCGATATAAATCAGTTTGGGATTGTCGGTGTAGACAATGCCCTTGTAGAGGCCGCCGGGGTAAAGCCGGTTGCGGGTCTTCAGGCGCAGATGATCCGGCAAGAACGGGAAATGATGCTGATAGCCTGTGCAGAGAATGACCGCATCGACTTCGCGTGACGTGCCGTCCTTGAAATGCGCGACCTTGCCGACGAGTTTCGTCAGCAGCGGCCTTTCCTCGACCCCCGCCGGCCAATCGAAGCCCATCGGCCGGGTGCGATAGCTGTACGTGACCGAGGCAGCACCGTATTTATGGCACTGGATGCCGATATCCTCGGCGGAATAGCTCGCACCCACCAGCAGGATATTCTTCCCGACCCATTCATTCGCATCGCGGAAATCATGCGCATGGAGCACGCGGCCAGGAAAATTGTCGAACCCCTCAAACCACGGCACGTTCGGGGTCGAGAAATGGCCGTTGGCGCAGACGACATAGTCGAAACTCTCGGCATGCAGCGTATCATGCTCCAGGTCTTTGACGGTCACCGTGAACTTGGCCGTTGTCTCATCATAACTCACGTTGCGCACGATATGGCGCAGACGGATATAGGCGGCGACGCCGGATTTCGCGATGCGACCCTTGATATAGTCGTGCAGCACCGCGCGCGGCGGATAGGAGGGGATCGGCCGGCCGAAATGCTCCTCGAAGGAATAGTCGGCGAATTCCAGGCATTCCTTGGGGCCGTTAGACCATAGGAAGCGATACATGCTGCCGTGCACGGCCTCACCCGTTTCATCAAGGCCTGTTCGCCAGGTGTAGTTCCACAGCCCGCCGTAATCGGCCTGCTTTTCGTAGCAGACGATGTCAGGAATTTCGGCACCGGCACGCCGCGCCGCCTCGAAGGCGCGAAGCTGGGCCAGCCCGCTGGGACCGGCGCCGATGATGGCAATACGGCTCTTCATGCTGATGGCTGCTCCTGCTGTGTCTGATGTCACGCGCGCACGCGCGTCTTTTGCGGATCGTAATGCGGAAAAGCGACCACTTCGGCGGCGATGCGTTTCTGCTGCCCGTCGAGCTTGCCGATTTCCACGGCCGTGCCGATGACACTGCAAACCACATCGACGCGGGCCAGCGCGATGCTGCGGCCGAGACTCGGTGAGCGCGTGGCGGAGGTGACAACGCCGATTTGGGCGCGACCGACATGCACGGGATCGCCATGACCTATCTCCTCGCCGCCGGCGATATCGAGGCCGACGAGCACCCGCATGGGATTCGCCCGCCGGCGTGCGAGCGCCTCGGCGCCGACGAAATCGGCGTTCTTCTTGGCCGGCACCGCAAAGCCGATGCCGGCTTCGAAGGGATCGGTCTCAGCGCTGAACTCATGCCCCGCGAAGACCAGTCCCGCTTCAATGCGCAGGATGTCCAGGGCGTCGAGACCGGCGGGGGCGAGGCCATGCGGCTTTCCCGCCGCCCAGATCGCATCCCAGACTGTGACCGCATGATCCGGGTGGCACCAGATCTCATAGCCGAGTTCGCCGGTATAGCCGGTGCGCGAGACCATAACCGCCGGTCCCGTCGGGCCACCGACACGGCCGACGGTGAAGCGAAACCAGCCAAGTTCGGCGATGCTCGGTCGTGCCGGCGGTGTCACCACAACCTCGGACAGGATCGCACGCGATCGTGGACCTTGCAGGGCCACGTTATGGAGTTGATCGGTCGCCGATTTCACCCAGACCTTGAGGCCACGCTCGGCGGCGAGCGCGCGAAGCCAGACACCGGCATAGTCCTCACCGCAAACAAGGCGGAAATTGTCGCGGCCGAGGCGGAAGATGGTGCCGTCATCCAGCATGCCGCCATGGGGATAGCAGAGCGCGGTATAGACTACCTGCCCAATGGCAAGGCGGCTGATGTCGCGCGGCACCGCCAATTGCATCAGCGCCTCGGCATCCGGACCGATGATCTCGAACTTGCGCAGCGCCGAAAGATCGATCAGGCAGGCGCGCTCGCGGCAGGCCCAGTATTCGGCAATCGGACCCTGGTTCAGGTAGCTGCTGGCGAGCCAGAAGCCACGATACTCGACGAAGTCACGGGTCAGGGCAGATGTGCGCGGATGAAATCCGCTTTCGCGGGTGAGGCGCGCCGGGGCGTCTGGTGTCATGCGATGCGCAATCCCTGGGGAGAAGGCGTGGGCGCCGTCATAGACGCGGACATGGATATCGGTCGGCACCCAGGCATTGGCCGCATCGATATCATCGGCGCAGGATGAGGATGCGCAGACAAGGTCGGTGAGAGCCCGTAGCAAAACATAATCGCCGGGTCGCGACCAGGGCTCATCCAGGGTGATCGCGCCGCCAGCGCTGACGATCGTATTGTAGAAGAAGTTGATCGCCGGCCAACCGACGCGCGCCGCAACGCCGAACGGCGCCATGGCGCGGTTGAAATTGTCCGTGCAATTGGCGTGTCCGGGATAGCCCATGTCCTCATAATATTTGCTCGCGCAAGCCAGCATGAAGCTGTCGTGCCGGCCAACCGTATCGCGCACAACCTCGACAAGCGGCCGCATATCGGCGTCGAAGAATTTTGCATGCAGGCCAGGCGTCGGGTAGGAGGCGCCGCCAAGCGTGCGGGTGACAGTGGGATCGAGGCCGGATTCGCGCCCAGCCGCGAGCTTCCCGGCATCGAAGGCCAGGAAGTCCGAGCACTGCTGCCCTTCGACATCAATGATCTGGATATAGTCGCCCGCCTTCACCCGATACGCCTGGGCTGTCGCCGCCGCGATCGGCAGATCGAGCACAGGCTCCGCCAGCGGCTCCGGCAAGCTTGGCGCTGGCGTTCCGGCATAGGTGATGGCGACGTGCAGTTCGGTCGGCGGGGACTGGCCATCCGGCGCCTGGGCGTCGCCGGGTGCCGCGATGACGCAGGTCGCGTCTTCCAGGGCGACGGTCGTGAAGGAGCGACCAGCGACGTCATCCTGGAAGCCCATGACGCTAAAGGCTGCTGCCGGCTCGGCCATGATCTCCGCCGGCTGTAAGCCTTCAGGGTCGGTGATGACGAGCGTATCACCGCGTTCCAGTTGGAAGGACTGGCGGCTGCCACCTGGAATCACGAACCTGGCAATCACCCCCGTCCCTCCCTCAGACCTATGGTTAAGCGGCTGTCGTGTCCCGGAACATCAGCCATTGGCCGTCCGGCGTCCAGGCCGGCTTGATGCTGGATTTGCTGATCCAGGCATTCACGCCATTGTCGAGGAACAGATAGGCGCCGGATTCCTCAAGCTTATCCTGAAGCTGAACGTATTCCTTGATCCGCTTGGCCGGATCCGTCTCATAGGTCGCCACGTCGTTGAGCGTATCATAGCTCTTGTCGCAGACCCGCTGCCAGTTCCAAACACCGACCTGGCTGCAGGTGAACCAGGACGTCGTCCAGCTCGGATCAGGCGATGTCGTGAACTTCACGATGAAAATCTGCATGTCCTTCCAGCTATTGCCTTGGGCCTGCGTGCCCTCGGCGTCGAAGGCGGCGCTATCCATGGGATGAATCGTCAAGTCGATTCCAACCACCTTCAACTGGGCCTGCAAGGCGAGGCCCATGGTGACGAGGTCGGTATCATTGTTGAAATCCAAACGCAGCTTCAAACCGGTGACGCCAGCATCCGCGAGCAGCTTCTTCGATGCGGCAGGATCGTACGGGTAGATGTTCTTGGTGCGATGACCATCCAAGGATGGCGGCACGCTGCCGAAAGCCGGTGTCACTTCGCCGAAATACGCCGCCTGGAGCACGCCATTGACGTCGATCGCCTGCTGGATGGCGCGACGCACACGAAGATCCTTCAGCTTCGGATGCTCGATATTCATGCCGAGCCAAGTATAGGCAAGCGCGGGATCGACCGTCAGCACGGTCTTCGGATCGGCCGCAGAGCGCAGCTGCGGAATGGAACTGATGCTCACCTTCGTCACATCCAGATCACCACTGTCATAACCGATTTCGGCGGTTTTCAGATCGGCGATGGGAATGAGTTGAATTTCATCGAAATAGGGCTGCGGACCCTTCCATAGCTCATTGCGCTCCAACGTCAACTTCTGGCGCGCGATCCATTCCTTGATCTTATAGGGGCCGGATGTCGCAAGCGGATCGGTGGTGATGGCGCCGCCATGCTTCGTCACGGCGGCTTTGCACAGGATCAAGCCCGAGCCATGCGGAAGCGTGCTGTTGAAAAGCGGTGGGAAGGCCTTCGTGAGATGGATGATGCCGGAATACTTGTCGACGATTTCGACTTCCTTCAGCGGCGCCCAATCGAGCTGGTAGCCGGCATTGGCCTTCGGATCGGCGATGCGCTCATAGGAGAACTTCACGTCCTCCGACGTCATTTCACCGAAGCCGTTGGTCCACATGATGCCGGGCTTGAGGGTGAACTTGATCGTGGTGGGGTCAACCTGCTCCAGCGTCTGCGCGGCATCGAGCTGCCAGGCCCAGGTCTTGCCCGATTTGAACTGACACAGACCGTTGAAGATGACGAACATGACCATCTCTTCCCACCAGCCATTCCGATTGGCAGGGTCGAGCACGGCGATGTCCTGGTCGTTCTGCACTTTCAGGATCTTCCCCTCGGCAGCCCAGGCGAGCTTGCCGCTCGACATTGCAGCGACGGTGCTGGCGCCGAGCACGGAGGCGCCGATCAGGATCTGACGTCGATTCAGAGTCGTGAGAGCCATGCACGCGATTCCTTTGATGAAAGATCGGTTGAGATCATGAAATCCGCCAGCGAAGACCGCGCACGGGGCGCCCGATTCCGCTGATGGGGATTTGTTCCTGGGGGCATGGCGAACAGACAAGAATGATGTCCGCCTGTGCCTCCAGCTCGATATAATCGCCGGGCCTCGCCGAAGACGGCCGGTCGCTGAGCCGACCTTCGCCGTCCACGGGAATGTCCATGAACAGGTTCCACGGGCAGGGCACGACCCCATCCGTCATGCCATGCGTCATCAGCAGGCTCAGAAGATTGTCCCGGCAATTGGGATGATGATCGCCCTGGCCCTGCTCCGCGTAACTGCGCGCATCACAGGCGGAACACAGCGTGTCATGCCGCCCGGGCGAGGTATCGGCGATGATGCGTGCCAAGGGGCGTCGCAGGTTGGAGACCAGCTCGTCACCCGGCGCGAAGAAGAGCTTGTAGAGCCGGTCTCGGCAATGCTCCATCGACAGATATTCGAGGAAGTCGCCGGCCGCGAAAATCCAGGTATCCACCACCTGCTGGCCAAGATGGTTGATGATTTGCACACGCTGCCCCGTAGCGATGGGGATGGCAGTGGCGCGACCCGGCGGGATCTCTCCCTCGGTCACGCGGCCACTGCCGTTTCGGCGAAGTGACACAGTGCCTGATGCCCCGGCGTGATCGTGACGGAAGGCGGCGGTGTATGTCGGCAAATCTCCTGCACCATCGGGCAACGCGTGTGGAACTCGCACCCCGAGGGGCGCGACCACAGGCTGGGCACATCGCCCTCGATTGGCGGCGGGGCGCGATGCGCGGGATCGCCACTTGGCTGCGCCGCCAGCAGCGCCCGCGTATAAGGATGCGCAGGACGCCGATAGATATCGGCGGTCGGACCGAATTCGACCAGACGCCCGAGATAGATGATGCCCAGGCGATCCGTGACATGGCGCGCCACGGCAAGGTTATGGGTGATGATGAAGTAACTCAGACCGAATTCCTGCTGCAGTTCGGTCAGCAGATTGAGCAGGTCGCCCTGCACCGACACATCGAGGCCGGCCGTCGGCTCATCCGCGACGATGAGTTTCGGCTTGAGCGCAAGGGCGCGCGCGACGGCAACGCGGCGCGCCTGCCCGCCGCTCAACTCATGCGGATAGCGATCGAGGAAGCGGGACGGCAGCCCGACCGTATCCAACAACTCAGTGGCGCGCTTACGACGATCGAAACGCTCGACCCCCTGGATGATCAGCGGCTCGGTAATGACGGAGGCGATGGTCATGCGCGGATTGAGCGCCGCCAGGGGATCTTGAAAGACCAAGGCGACATCGCGGCGAATGCGTCGCCAGGGGCCATCGCCCCAGCCCTCGGCAGACGCACCATCGACGCGGATTTTGCCGCTCGTCAGCGGCACCAGACCGACGACGGAGCGGCCGAGCGTAGTCTTGCCGCTGCCGCTTTCACCAACGAGGCCGAGCGTCTTGCCGGCATCGAGTTCCAGACTGATGCCGTCGATGACCTTCAAGCGGCCGGGCTGGCGCGCGATCAGGTTCGACAGCCAGTTGCCGGTTTGGAAATGGATGACGGCGTCTTCGATCTCAAGCACGGTCATGCCAGCGGCCGATGGCAATAGGCCCAGCCGCCATCGGGGCCCGTGACAAGCGGCGGCGGCATGGCGGTGCAAACGGCGGCGGCCTCCGCGCAGCGGGGCGCGAAGCTGCAACCGACGCGGATTTCCGACAGATTGGGAATGCTGCCCCGGATGGTCGGCAAGGTGCGCGTGGCCGTCTGCAACAAGGCCGGATCGCAATCGAGGAGTGCGCGGGTATAGGGATGTTGCGGGTGCGCGAATAGCGCCTCGACCGGCCCCGCCTCGACAATCTCACCGGCATACATGACGGCGGCATGGTCACAGAGTTCGGCGACGAGGCCGAGATGATGGGTCACGAAGACGATGGCGCCATCGATGACCGATCGCGTGCGCCGCAGAAGATCGACGATCTGCGCTTCGGTGGTGGCATCCAGCGCCGTTGTGGGCTCATCGGCGATCAGCAGTAGCGGATCGGTAAGCAGAGCGGCGGCGATCGCCACGCGCTGGCGCATACCGCCGGATAGCTCAAAGGGGAATTGCCGCATGCGCTTAGGCGCATCGGAAATGCCGACCCGCGTCAGCATGGCGATGGCGCGCTCACGCCGATCGGCCCGGCTGCGGTCACGCTTATGGTGCTGCACCTCGACCAACAAGGTGCCGATGGAGACGATCGGGTTGAGCGCCGTGAACGGGTCCTGGAAGATCGCGGCAATGCCATTGCCGCGGAGCGCGCGCCGATCGGCTTCGCTCATGGCGACCAGATCGCGGCCCTGGAAACGCAGCGCGCCGGTGGTGCGCGCATTGGTCGGCAGCAGGGCCATCATGGAACTGACGAGGGTGGATTTGCCCGAACCGCTTTCGCCGACCAGGCCCCAGACTTGGCCGCGTTCAATGGTGAGCGTGAGGTTGCGCACAGCATGAACCGGCCCGCCCGGCGTCATGTAATCGATCGACAGGCCATCAAGCTCGATCATCCGCGCCCTCCCCGCAAACGCGGATCAAGAACATCGCGGATCGTCTCACCGAGGAAGTTGAAGCCGAGGGTGGCGAAGACGATGGGCAGGCCGCCGGCGACGACGAGATCGAAATCCTGGCGGATGAAGGAATAGCCGTCGTTGAGAATGCTGCCCCAACTCGGCGTCGGCGGTTGCACGCCGAGGCCGATGAAGCTCAGGCCGGATTCGATGGTGATGACCGTTGTCACATCCATGCTGATGAGCACCAGCAAAGGCCCGAGCAGATTGGGCATGATATGCAGCACGAGGATGCGCGGCACCGACGCCGCCATCGCCCGCGCCGCGAGCACATATTCCGTGCGCTTCAACACGAGCGTTTGGCTGCGCACGACGCGTGCATAGCCGGGCGTGGTGAAGGTCACGATGATGACGATGAGCGTGGTGATGCTGGGGCCGAGGAGCGTGACGATGGCGAGAGCGAAGATGATGACCGGCAGCGACATGACGGAGTCGAAACACAGCAGCAGAATCGCATCGAGCCAGCGCGGCCCATAACCCGCGATCAGGCCGAGAAACAGCCCCGCCGCCGCCGCCAATCCGAGCGACGTGCCGGCCACGGTCATGGCCGTGCGCGTGCCGTAGATGATGCGTGACAGCACATCCCGGCCGATCTGGTCTGTGCCCATCAAATGCTGCCAGGTCGGGCCTTTCAACCGGGCGAAGATATCCATCGTATCGGGGTCATAGGGCGCGACCAGCGGCGCGAAGATCGCCACCAGAATGATGAGCGTGACACAGACCAAGGCGAAGCCACCCATCGGGCGTGACAGAATGGCCTTGAGGAATTCCCAGAACCGTCGCGGGCGTGCGGCGACGGGAATGGGCACGGAAACATCGACGAGCGAGCCCGTCACAGCGACGCCCGCACGCGCGGATCGAGCCAAGCGACCAGCAGATCGGCGATGACGGTGCAAAGAACATAGAGCGCGGTGGTGACCAGCACCGTGCCCATCACCACCGGGAAATTGCGAGAAATGACTGCGTCATAGGTGAGTTTGCCGAGGCCAGGGCGATTGAAGATGATCTCCACCAAGACCGCGCCCGAGAGAAGGCTGCCGACGCCGACACCGAGCACCGTGAGCGTCGGCACGATGGCGATGGGCAGGGCGAAACGGAGCGCGATCCGCCGCTCCCCCACGCCGAAGGCGCGCAGCATGCGCACATGGTTTTCGCCCAGCACTTCGATCATCGAGGCCCGCACGAGGCGCGCCAGATAGCCGACCCAACCAAGCCCGATGGCGAAGGAGGGCATCACCAGATGCAACAGGTTTTGACCGATATCGCCTTCGGGCCCAGCACCCAGGGCGGGCAGCCAATGGAGGCGCACGGCAAAGAGCAGCAGGCCATAGATGGCGATGACGAAGGATGGCAGGGAAATCACCACGGCGGAGCCGATGCCGACGATGCGATCTACCCAGCCGCCCCGCCGAAGGGCGGACCAGCAGCCGAGCGGAATGCCAAGCAGAATCGCCCAGCCGATACCGAAGCCGCTGAGTTCCAGGGTATAGGGCAGCGCTTCGACCACCATCGTCGATACCGGGCGGTGGCTCCAGAGATCCTCGCCGAGGTCACCTTGCAAGGCATTGCCGACGAAGCGCGCGATTTGCACGGGCACGGGCTTGTCGAGACCCATGCGGGCGCGCAATTCCTGGCGCATCTCGGGCGTCGCGCGCGGCCCGAGGGCCACGCTCGCGGGGTCGCCCGGAATCACGTAGACAAGGCTGAACAGCATGATCAGCGTCGCCATCATGATGACGAAGGCCCAGGAAATACGCTGGATTACGTAAGAGAGCATGGCAAAAGAGCCTGATCTTTACGAATTGTCTGAGGATCGCGACGCATCATACGAAGCGGCCCGTGCAGTCGATGACTAATTATTTGGCATTCCGCTTGAGGAATGATCAAATATTGAGCCGCTATGCGTCGTGAACGGGCGATGATAGGGTGTCTCCAGCGACAACTGTCACCAAAGAGCCTAATTAATGTCGTGTATCCTGTATACAGATATTTTTAAGGCACCTGCGCTGGTGGCGGAATACGCGTCGCTTTTCCAGCCTACAGGTCCGTGCGAGGCGTCGCAGGTGCGGCGGTCAGCCGAGCGCTGCAAGAAGTCGCCGCATGGCACCGCTCCCGCGCCTCTTTCGCATTGCGTTCACGCGAAAGAAAGCCTCGAACATGAAAGAAAATCGGGTTGTTGAAAGCCCTAATATCCGGCGGATTGCATTAAGGCGCCTGATATCTCGGCTGTCGTTTCTAAAGGGCGCAATGGGAATGAACTTGCGGACACCGCAATAATGTCGAACGGCCGCGGATTGCCAATCCGCCTCGAACTTCGCTCCCGCTTGCATATTGAACGATGCGGGAAGCTGAAGCCATGATCCTTCAAACGTCTTATTGAGCGCACATTGGTCAATCGACGTGCAATTGATCTTGTAATCACAGCCTTGATCGTGTTGGTCGAGGGCCCTTGCATAGGTATCGAGACAGTCGTCCGTCCAATTCTCTGAAGCAAAGATCAGCAGACCGGCATTGAAATAGCCCAGCGTGGTCGCATCATCGTCTCGTCCGGCAACCCATTGGGACCGCCGGAGCGCGCCTGTATCACTCAAATCAAGATCGACAACGGCCGCGACAGGTGAACTGCCAAAGCTGATGTGATCGACTTTGAGATCGTCGAACACAAGCATGTCACTGTCGAGATAAACAACGCGATCGTACCGCCCAATCAGTTCCTTGGCGACGGAGAGCTTCAAGAGAGTCGGCGTCGTGACGTGGCCGCAGGTCTGGTGCCTCTCCAAATCCGGGTCACCGATCCGACTGAACCTAAGCTCCGTTCCGTATTGATCGAAGACGGCGGCTAAAGACTCTCGCCCCGCCGGCGTAAATTGATAGCAATAAATGTAGATGTGGCAGGGCTGCGGTTGGGACAGGGCAACAGAAAGCGCCGAATGACGCGTCAATTCAAAGCCACGCTCATCGGTCACATAGGCGAAAGCGCTTGTTACATCGACCTTGGGCTGTCGAACTTGGGTCGCGTGGCGACCAAGCGCCTTGCCGCGCACGTCGGCCGTTTCACAGGACGGACACATGCCGTTAGCCCCTACCCGCCGGTCTGCAAACGATCTGCCCAATGAAGAAAACCTGGCCACATCTATGCAAAGTTCAGTGGCTCCAGTCTAAGTCGATAGGTTGCAGACGAATGATGCAGACTAGATAGTGCTTGCCCATACAAAAGCGAGTAGTCCCTAGGGAGTACATCCGGATTGGTTGCAGACAGCATCAAGAAGACCCGATTTTCGTGTCGTCGCCGCTGCTTATAGGACAGCAAATCGACGCGGGACGATCTTCAACCTCAAGATGGCGAGGAGAGCCAATCCCCAACCCGCGACGCCGGCGCTCACTCTCACAGCGAGATCGAGGATAGGCGAATGAAATGCGACTGGCATGTAAGCCACAGCCGAAGCCCCGGCAACCGTCGCCAGAGTGACCGTAATGCCGGGAACGAGGGTGCTGAGCAGGTCCCGGAGAGTCCAATTCGCAAAACGGAGACCCACGACAATTCCGGAGATTGCGAGAAACACGACCACCACGACCTGCACGGCAGCGGCCCCCAAAGCGCCGAAGCGCGCAAAGGCCGCGAACAGAACCAGGGATGCGACGGCCGCGACAACGTTGAATTTGAGGATTTCTGCTGTGCGACCGCGACTGCCCAGCATCGGCTCCAGAAACGTCTGGAACAGGGCGGCCATTCTACCGACGGCCAAAATAGCGACGACCGGAACGGCCGCGCCCCAACCGCCACCGACG
This sequence comes from Acidisoma sp. PAMC 29798, assembly GCF_030252425.1. Lineage (GTDB taxonomy): Bacteria > Pseudomonadota > Alphaproteobacteria > Acetobacterales > Acetobacteraceae > Acidisoma > Acidisoma cladoniae. The sequence goes on from NZ_CP126994.1 coordinate 2,957,163, forward strand.
AGAAGATGGATAATGCTCCCGCTCAGCAAGGCAAGGCCCGCGAGAGCAGGCCACACGGTCAGCGACAGCGCCATGATGAGGCTTTGCCACTCTTTCCTGAATGTGGCTTCGTCGTGGCCGGCTTTCGAGAAGTGAACCCAGGCCATCGTATTGATCGGCTGATAAACAACCTCACTCACGCCAAGCACCAACCGCGTCGCCAGTCGGTATGCACCGGCGGCGGCGGGATTAACGAGAACACCGATCAGGAAATCTGCACTATACCCGGCGACCATACCGACCATGCGGCCGGCATAGATATTCCCGGCGAAGGACATCGCCGCTTTTGCGGTCACCGCATGCCAACGAAGCAGCGGCACCCGCCGCAGGACGATCATATAGGCGGAGCCGGCAAAGATAATCTGCGCATAGCGATAGATCACGAGCGACCAGATTCCGACGCCGTGCAGAAGTGCGACGAGGCCGCAGGCGCAGGCCAGGGTTTCCGTGATCAACGTCGCCCCATAGAAGGTGTTCAGGCGACCTTGCCGCAACAACAAAGCCTCCTGCCAGCTTGCAACAGCTGCCAGCAATGCAGAGGGCGCGAGTGTCAGCATTAGGCTCAACATGATCGGCGAATGCATGACACCGCTCATCACCGGAGCCATGCCGGCGATCAAAAGACCTCCCGACGCGCTGAAGCCGAGGTTCATCCAGAAGCAGGTGTCGATATCGATGTCTTCGTTGGAATTTTTGACGATGTAATCGTAAATCCCGCCATACATCAAAATCTGCAGGATGATGATGAAGATGCTCGCGATGGCGTAGATTCCATAGTCATGCGTACCGAGCAAACGCGCGGCCACCAGGGCAAGCACCATCGCCGTGACCTGTGACCACCCTCGCGCAAAGACACCGAGGCTTATGGTCCGACCCGTCTTCGAGAATCGCATAGTTCGTCCCAGTTACAGCCACGCGCGCAGACCCTTAGCCGGGCGGCTGCGGAGCGCCGCGACTTTTAACAAGGATGATGCACGCAGGTAATCGCCGCTTTGGAATGCGATACGGCTCATGCGCGCGTCATGACTTCGGAGGTTGCTTCTACCCCAAAGGACGGACTTGTTTTGCAGACCATGGCACCACCAGCGCTTGAAGAAGGTGACCTTGGGTAGCCGGCGGACGGTTCTGTCACCGACTTGCGGATCGTCTGGTGCCATACGGCGAAAGCATAAGGGGATGCTCACGGCAGAGTTCTATATTGATAAAAATCTACCCCCTGATGAGTGACATAGTGATGACTGCAACACGCCCGCGCATCGTGTTCTTCGCGCCGCATTTCGCTGAATATTCGGTGCGGTTGGCTCTTGCCCTCAGCAAACGCGCGCGCGTGCTGTTGATCGTCGAAGGAAAGAACCTGCGCGAAGAATGCAACGCGCGTCTTATTGCCCAAGCGCGCGAAACTCTGGACGTTTCGACATTTGACGGTTGGAGCCGCAAGGGTCGCCTGCTGGCCACCGGTCTGATCACGGCCAGAATCATCGCCTTCCGACCCGATCTGGTTCATGTCCAAGAACAACCTGATAAGCTTCCGGCCCTCATCACATCCTGGCTACGTCGATTTTATCCGGTTTTATTGACGGTTCACGATCCACAGCCCCATACCGGCCGTGACCTGGATTATTCCATGCGCGTCGATGCCTTTCGAAAGCGCCTCCGCGCCGCCGCCTCCGCCTTTCATGTTCATGGCGCCTATTGCCACGCTCAGTTGGTCAATGAACTGGGCATCGCACGGCCTATCACTGTGACGCAGCACGGCGTCATTCTTGTACCCGATGCGGAGCAGCAGATGGAGCCGGTGCCAGGTCGCATCCTCATGTTCGGGCGGATGGAGGCTTATAAGGGCGTCGAGGTTCTTCTGGATGCCGCAGACCTTCTTAGCGAGCGCGGCGTTCCGCACAGAATCGTTTTGGCAGGTCGCGGGCCGGAGCTGGAGCGCCTTCGCGCGCGCAGCGCGTCGATGTCGAACGTGGATGTCATCGACAAATTTCTGACGCCGGCGGAGGCCGTTCGCGAATTCCAACAGGCTTGCGTCGTCGTGACACCCTATGTCAACGCCACGCAAAGCGGTGTCGTCGCGGCGGCTTTCGGCAATACGCGACCGGTCGTCGCTTCGGCCGTCGGCGGCCTCGTCGATGCCGTTCGTGATGACATCAATGGGCTATTGGTCGAACCGGCGCGGCCTGACCGGCTGGCAGACGACCTTGCGCGGGTTGTGATGGATCCGGCGCTACAACACCGACTGTCTGCCGGTGTGCGGACAGCAGCGGTCAGCGATTTCGCCTGGGGCGCGATCGCTGAGAAACTGCATGAGGCCTATCGTGGTCTGATCGCAGTGCGGAAGGCGTCGGCGCCGTCCTGATCACGCAATGCAGTCGTCTTCCTGGAATGGCCGAACCTGATGGCAGGCGATTCGATGAATTTGTAGGTCAGGATGGCCAAAGCGATCGTGATCGCGAAGGTGATCCCAATCATCGGCACGCCCCGGATCTGCGTCTGTAGCAGCACGTAGAGAAGGATCGGGTGCAGGAGGTAGACCGAATAGCTGATCCGGCCCAGGAAAGCACCGGCCGGATGCGCCCAGATCATCGATTTGCGTGTGAAAAAGGGCACGAAGAAGATGACGGCAGCCAAGGCCCAGGAGTCGATCGATGATTGAAAGGTAGAGGTCGGATGACTGCTCGGGAAAAGCTGAAGTCCGGCAAGCAAATTGATGGCGATGGTTGAGACCAAGATCGCGCAGAAGAGGGTAAAAGCTTGGACTGACAGTTCATCCTTGCTGCGGCGGTAGCAGACCAGCCCGAGAACGCAGCAGAGCAACATCGAAAGTCGACCCGTCGGAACATGGAGGCCGAAGGCGCAGCAAAGATCAGCCAATACCGAGACGAGGACGCTGAGGCACACCAGCATCGTGGTCTTCTTGTTCAGAGAGACAAGAAACAGGCCAGAAATCGCAAGATACCAAACAACTTCCAGTGATAACGTCCAGGAACCTCCGACGAAGTCTTCCTGTTTTACATATTCCTGCACGAAGAAAAGATGCGACGTGAAGTTCACCAAGAACGCCTTGACGGAATGAATGTCTCCGCCCGCCTGAACCGCGAATGTCGCGAAGAAAATGACGATGTAGAGCGGATAGATGCGCACCGCGCGATGAAGCCAGAAGAGCTTGAAGTTGGCGGTCTTCTCAAGGCTGAGGGGAATGACGAAGCCGGACACCAGGAAGAACGCGACGACCCCGGTTTCGCCCAATTCGAGGAAACTCGGAATAATGCCCGCAAGCAGATCCTTGGTATTGCCGAGAAGCCCGCTCGCATAGAGGGAATGCTGGAACATGACGGAACAGGCCGCAATGCCGCGGATCGCGTCAATGAAGCCGTAACGGGAGGTCTTGCTGGGATGGGTCATCATGTCACTCACTCAATGGAGCCCGATCCGAGCAAGCGACGGAGAGCCTTCGATTGTGTGGTGAAGATTACAGGGGGGCGGGGCTATCGCCACCTGCCCCTTCAGTCATTGACCATAGGGAGGATGCCGCCACGCCATTCATGACGCTGCGCCGAGCTTCATTCTCGGGCTGCGTCATGCCAGCGTGGCGGTCCCTTTTACTTGCCGTAGAAAACGGTGAAGGACGCCTTCTCGATAGTCGCGAAATGCAGGTAGTAGCCCACCTGCGCACTGGGGGATTCGCCGGTGAGCGGCAGGCTCGGCTCCTTCAGCGCATGGAGCGTAAAGATATAGCGATGCGGCTTGTCGCCTTCCGGCGGACAGGGGCCACCATAACCGGCGCTGCCGAAATCGGTCCGTGCCTCGACGGCACCAGTCGGCAGGCCCGATTTCGCGGGGTGGCTGGCGCCTTCGGAAAGCGAGGAGGCCGTGGCCGGAATATTGACGATGGTCCAATGCCACCAGCCGCTGCCGGTCGGCGCATCGGGGTCATAGACGGTGAGCGCGAAGCTCTTTGTCTCAGCAGGCGCACCCGACCAATGAAGTTCCGGCGACACATTTCCGCCCGTGCAGCCGAAGCTGGAGAAGACATGCCGGTCGGGAACGGTCCCCCCGTCCTGCAAGCTGGTGCTCGCCAAGCTCAATGCCATGATCGTATCTCCTCACCGTTCGCGACCGCAGCATGGTGCGCAGCGAGATGTCATGCCACAGCCCCGACAGCGTCAAGAGCAACCAAAAGTGGTAGAGCCGACCTTGAGCCGTTTTCATGCGCTAGCAGCCAGGCTTTGCGGGCCAGCCCGCCGCCATACCCGGTCAACGCGGCATTGGCGCCGATGACCCGATGGCAGGGCACCACGATAGCAACGGGGTTGGCACCGTTGGCGAGGCCCACAGCCCGGCTGGCTGCGGGGCGGCCGAGTTGTGCAGCCAAACGGCCGTAGCTCACGGTCTGCCCGGCGGGAATGCGGCGCAAAGCGGCCCAAACCTCCCGCTGGAAGGCTGTGCCACCGGTTTCCACCCGAATCGCATTCAGCGCCTCCCAGTCGCCCGCGAAGAAGGCGCGAAGGGGCTGCGCGATCGCAGCCGGGGCCGGCGCCTCGGTCAGCACGACGCTGCCGTAATGCAGGCGTAGCAGGCGCTGCATCCGGGGCTCGTAATCCCAGAAATCGAGGGCACGCAGGGTATCGCCCGCGAATACCAGCAGGATCTCGCCCAGGGGCGACTCGAAGCGATCAAGCGACAGGTTCATCAGTCTTCCTTTCGAGGGCGGGAGAGGGCGACAGCCGCAGCGCCACCATCCAGAGGTGCATCGCGGCATAGGCCCGCCAGGGGCGCCACGCCTCGGCGCGAGCCATGAGATCGCGGTCGTTCAGACCAAGGGCGCGTTGCAGGCCGACATCCTTGGGCGGAAAGGCATCCGGCTCCCTCAAGGCAAACAGCGCGATGCAGCCTGCGGTCCAGGGACCGATGCCGCCGATGGCGCAAAGGCTGCGGATCGACAGATCCAGCCCCTCCCCGCGCTCCAGTAAGCCAGGCGAATCCGCCGCCGCCTTGGCGAGATTGACGATCGCTGCCGCGCGGGCGCGCGGCATATTGAGGTGCAGGCTGATCGTCTCCGCCTCCGCCACCAAGCGTTCGGGACTGGGAAAGAGACCGGTCAGGCCCGGAATGCCGGTCTCGACCGGCGTGCCGAATTGCGTGACGAGCTTGGCCGCGAGCGTCTTGCCAGCGACCACGCTGACTTGCTGGCCGAGGATCACGCGCACGGCGAGTTCGAAGCCATCCCAGGCGCCGGGCACCCGCAGGCCCGGTCGCGCGGCGACCAAAGGCGCCATGGCCGGGTCTTCTGCCAGCACGGAATCGATCGGCGCCGGGTCGGCCCCAAGGTCGAAAATGCGGCGAAGACGCGCGACGATGCGCGGCAGGAAGCGGATCGCCGGGAAATCGATTCGCGCCTGAAGGCTGGTCGGGCCGAGGGGCGAGACCGCCACGGTGCCATGATGGCCGCCCAGGGTGATGATGCGGCGATAGCAATCGGGCGTGACGCTTTCGACGCCCGGAATGGCATGGGCCGTCAGCACGGCGATCATGCCCAGCCAATCATAGGGCGGCCGGAAGGGCAGGCTGAGCGTCAGCCCCTTATCGGTCGGCCGGCGCGTGCCGCGCCGCATGGCGCTCGGCGCCTGGCCATAAAGCGAGACAAAGACATGGTTGAAGCGGCGCAGGCTACCGAAGCCGGCAGCCAGGGCAACCTCGGTCAAAGGCAGATCGGTTTCGGTCACCAATTGGCGAGCGAGCAGGTTGCGGCGGGTTTGTGCGACGGCCTTCGGGCTGGCGCCGAGATGGGTCGCGAACAGCCGACGCAATTGCCGCTCCCCCAAACCAAGACGGGCGGCGAGGCTGTCGCCATCCTCGTTCTCGCCCTCGGCGATGATGGCCATGGCGCGGTCCATGACGCGATTGGCCGGCGCGGTGGCGGGTGCGCGCTCCGGCCGGCAGCGCAGGCAGGAGCGAAACCCCGCCACCTCAGCGGCGGCAGCGCTGCGGTAGAAGGTGATGTTTTGGCGCTTAGGTGTGGTAGCGGGGCAAACCGGACGGCAATAAATGCCGGTGGTGCGCACGCCGGTGAAGAACTGCCCGTCGAAACGGGCATCCCGCGTCAGCAAGGCGCGGTAGCAAATCTCCGGGTCGAGGGTGTTCGTGGTGAGCATGGCGGGATCATAACCGCCCGCGCCGCCCTCCGCTCGCCGTTTTCGGACATCAACGCCCGGCCGCGATCTCCGCCGCAGCCGCAGCCTCGGCATCCACCTTCACCTGTCGGCCACTCCACCAGCCCGCCAGAAGCGAACCGGACAAATTATGCCACACCGAGAAGATGGCGCCCGGCAAGGCCGCCATCGGAGTGAAATAAAGCTTGCCCAAGGTCGCTGCGAGGCCGGAATTTTGCATGCCCACTTCGAGGGCGAGGGTGCGGCAAATGCGCTCATCGAAGCCCAGGAGCTTGCCACCAAAATAGCCGCCGAGAAGGCCGACTGCATTGTGCAAAATGACGGCGACGAGCACGAGCGGTCCCACCAGGGCGATGCTTTTCGCCGTTCCTGCGACGACGGCCGCGATAATCAGCAGAATGGCGGCCATCGAGACCAAGGGCAGCACAGGTTCGATTCGTCGCACAGGGCGGCGGGCGACGACATTGACGATGACGCCCAGCGCCACCGGGATGAGCACGATGCGGACGATGCTCAGCAGCAGCTTCAGCACAGGCACCGCGATGCCGGCATCGACGTACAGCCGCGTCAGCAGCGGCGTCGCGACCACGCCCACCAGCGTGGATACCGCGCTGATGGTCACGGACAGCGCCACATCGCCCTTGGCGATATAGACCATGACGGTCGAGGAAGTGCCGCTGGCGACCGAGCCCACCAGCACCATGCCGACGGCGAGATCGGGCGGCATATGCAGCAGCTTGGCGATAAGCCAAGCAGCCAAAGGCATGATGAGGTAATGCAGCCCGATGCCCGCCGCGACCGGCGCCGGCTGTTTCGCCACACGCTTGAAGTCGGCCGGCGTGAGCGTCATGCCCATGGCGAACATGATGATGCCGAGCAGCGTGGTGACCCAAGGTCCGAGCGGCTTGAAGACCGGCGGCGCCATGAAGGCGAGAATGGCGATGAGCAAAGCCCAAAGCGGAAAAAGGCGCGTGATGGTTCGCACGGCAATATCCTTAGGCGCAATAATATTGCCGTCTAACCCATGCGCCTGAATTGATCGAGCGGCTCGGGCCCCTTCAGCTTACCGAAATAGGCGCCCCTGCCCCGCTCAATGGACCGGATGGCGCGCCTGCCAGCGGCGCATTTCGGCGATTTCCTGGTTTTGCGCGGCGATGATGTCCTTCGCCATCCGCCTCAAGATAGGGTCGCGGCCGTAGCGCAACTCGACCTCTGCCATGGACACAGCGCCCACGTGATGCGGCAGCATCATCGCGACGAAATCCTGGTCCGGGTTGCCGGTCATCGGGGCGCTGCTCATTGCATGGTTCATCTTGGCCATGCCGGCCATCATGTCGCGGTCGGCAGCGCTGGGTGCGTTCATGCCCGGCGTGGACATGCCCGGCATGGATGACATCGCGTTTTGAGCAAAGGCCGGTGAAGCGATCAACAGGGCGGCGCAAACGAGGGGCAAAAGGCGCATAGTCGGTTTCCTTCTGTAAGAAGAGCCGAGCATAGGGCTTGCCACTATGGGAAGGTCCAGCGCCACCGGCGACGCAGGAAGCTGAGGGGACGGTCAGGCGCTTGAAAGGCTCAGCCGGACAAAAACTGCAATGCCGCGACAGGGGCCGGCCGACTGAAGAGATAGCCCTGCCCGAGATCGCATCCCGCAGCCGTTACCATCTTGGCCTGATCCTCCGTCTCGATGCCCTCAGCGACACTCGCCATACCGAGGCTTTGGGCGAGGCTGGTCACCGCCACAATGACGGCGGATGAATGCGGATCGCTTCCGAGATCGGCGATGAACGACCGATCGATCTTGATCTTGTTGAAGGGCAAACGGCGCAGATAGCCAAGCGACGAATAGCCTGTTCCGAAATCGTCGAGCACAAGACGTACGCCCATGTCGCTGACGTGCCTGAGATCGCGAAGCATCATCGCGTCATCACGGAGGAAGATCGATTCGGTGACTTCAAGCTCCAGTCGATGGGGCTCAAGACCCGATGCTTGCAACGCCGTCGTCACGGTCGCGGCGAGGTTGCCCCGACCAAGCTGCGCCGCAGACACATTGACGGCCACGGTGATGTCTGACCGCCAGTTCCTCGCGTCCATACAGGCCTGCTTAATCACCCAATCACCAATCGGCACGATCAGGCCGGATTCTTCGGCCACCGGAATGAACTGATCTGGAAAGACCAGGCCGAGCACACCGTGCCGCCACCGTAAAAGCGCCTCGACGCCGACAACCCGCCCCGCTGCCAAAGCGGTGATGGTTTGATAATGCAACTCGAACTCGCCGCGGCCGAGCGCTTCGCGCAGTTCAGCCTCAACCTCACGGCGGCGCGTGGATTCCGCTTCCAAATCCGCATCAAAGAACCGGTAGTCGTTCTTGCCGTTGGCCTTGACCTTGTAGAGGGCGGTATCCGCATTGCGGATTAAAGTATCCGGATCCGAACCGTGGTCGGGCGCCTTCGCGATTCCGATGCTCGCACTCAGATCGATCATCATGCCATTAATGCGATACGGCTGTCGCACGACCTCAAGCAAGCGATCGGCGATCATCGTTGACACCGCATGATGTTCACGATCGGCACGAACCAGAATCGCGAACTCATCGCCGCCCAGGCGCGCGACGATGTCGACATCGCGGACAGCCGATTGAATACGGACCGCGACGGATTTCAGAATCGCGTCCCCGGTGCTGTGATTGAATGTGTCGTTGATGGCCTTAAAGCGATCGAGGTCGAGCACGAAGACCCAGAAGGGCTCACCCGACCGCGTCGACTGCTTCAGTGCATGACCCAGATGCTTCCTCATCTCACCACGATTGGGCAGGCCGGTCAGGGGGTCATGATGCGCCGCGAATGCGATACGTTCACTGACGGCACGGCGTTCGTCGATGTCGATATAGACGCCACTGACCCGCTCTGCGGTTCCGTTTTCAGACCATTGCGTGACCCGCCCAGTTGATAAGACCCAACGCCAGCGACCGGCACCGTCCCGATGTCGCATTTCGTTGACGAGCTGGTCTTTTCGTTCGGCGAAGAAGGCCTGTCGGTTCGCCCGGACCTGCGGCAGGTCATCAGGATGTATCATCCGGTCGGCGACGTCATCACCGATCATGTCCTGCGGCCGGGCAAAGCCGAGATAGGCCCACCATTCGTGGCTGGTCCAAAAAAGATCGTCTGTAACGTTCCAATCCCACAACCCGATATGGGCGCTCTCGACCGCGAGAGTGAGGCGCCGATTGGTCGCCATGATCTCCTGACGTCTGGCCACGGCATCCGTGACGTCGCGAATGAAGGCGACGAGTGTCGTTCCGCCGCCATTCACGTTATTGGATAGGACGGGCTGAAGATCGATACTCAACCACAGCGACCCCCCAGCGGCACCTGAGCCGGCCGCACCTAAGCCAGCCAACTCACAGGAATAGGGTTGCAGCGCGGCGATCGATGACGAGAGACCCGCGATCGCTTCGGTATTGTGGCGATCAACCTTAAAAAGGGAGATGAGCGGCCGCCCGATCGCGTCCGTCGCCGTCGCGCCGGCGACGCGCTCAAGACCCGCATTGCCCCAAAGCACAGCCCCCGCGCTGTCGGTGATGACAACGCCATAGGCGGTGAGGTTAGCGATAGGGGTTAGGTCGTTCGCCTCACGCGCGGAGCGCGAGCTTGGGCCAGAGCCCGCATCGGACGACGTCATCTGAGACTTTGCAAGGAGCGCACTACCGTTCTTTTCGGTTGAATATCTACCGAAGGATGCAAAAACGCAATCAGCGATAGATCAAGCCCCCCGGGGCGGGACCCCGCCCTCAGTCTCAGTGAGACTGGAGACCCATCAAGGCACGGCGGAAGCTGGCGGCCAAGCTGCGGAAGACGATGATGTCATAGGTTGGCGCGTCGTCGATCTGCCAAAGATGGACGTTGATATGCGCGGCATTCGTCAAAGCCGTATCCCCAGGCACAAAGACTCTCGGATGCAGGTCGATGCCGATCAGCGTCGCCAGCATACCGCGCGCGCCAGCGCCCGAGACGCGAAAGGTCGTACGACCCGCCCCCTGATCCGTTATCGCTGCAAGCGCGCCGAGATGCGCGCGCAATTCGCCCGCCAAGTTCGTCGTGGAAGGGGAGGTCACCAGCCAGCGATCAGGTCCCGCCCAAATAAAGGCAAGCGCACCCGCTTCGATCCGCTTCGGTCGTGTGGGCAATTCCAGGTCCCACTTGGCCCGCACCGCATCCGACAGCGGCACGACGCCAGCACGAGAGGCCGTGAGACTCACCATCTCGATGCCGCTCGGCTCCTCAATCGTGACATCCTGAAACGACTCAACCACGGAGGCGTTCTCCCTTCGGATCGACAAAGACCGGCGAGACGACCTCCACTTCGATGACACGACCGCGCAGCGGATCATGCGCCGCCACGATCTCCCCATGGCGCGATGGCCCATGCGCCAATAGACCAAGGCCGATCCAAGTGCCGAGGGTCGCGGACCATGCAGTCGAGGTCAGCCACCCCTGGTCATGTGCCGCGACGCCCGCCACGCCCCGTGGCAGCAGATGCGCGCCCGCAGGCAGCGACACCGCAGGATCGACAGACCGGAGACCCACAAGGGTCGGCCGCGCAGGATCGGTCAACACAGGCCGCGACGCCATCGCACGACCGATGAAGTCCTTCTTGCTCGAAACAAGTTTCCCGAGGCCGAGATCATGTGCGGTTGTCTGACCATTCAACTCCGCGCCGGCGGCATGCCCCTTTTCGATGCGCAGAACGCCCAGCGCCTCGGTGCCATAGGGCGTGACGCCGAAGTCCTTGCCCGAAGCCATCAGCGTGCGGACCAGCGCATCGCCATGATCGGCCGGAACTGCGAGTTCGTAGGCAAGTTCGCCCGAAAAGGAAATCCGAAACAGCCGTGCCTCCAACCCGCCCATAATGGTGATGGCGGCGGCACCCATATACGGCATCGCGGCATCGGAGAGATCGGTGGTTGCGTCCACAATTCGGCGCAGCAAATCCCGCGCGCGCGGTCCGGCGACCGCGATCTGCGCCCATTGCTCGGTCACCGAGATCATCTGCACATCGAGGTCAGGCCAAAGCCATTGATGGCAATATTCGAGGTGCTGCAAGACGCCGGCCGCGTTCGCGGTCGTCGTCGTCATGACATAGTGCGTCTCGTCCAGACGCGCCGTTGTGCCGTCATCGAAGACGAAGCCATCCTCGCGGAGCATGAGCCCATAGCGCACGCGACCGACCGCCAGGCTCTTCCAGGCATTGGTATAGACCCGCTCCAGAAACTCCGCCGCGTCGCTCCCCTGGATATCGATCTTGCCGAGGGTCGTGACATCGCAGATGCCAACGGCGTTGCGCACCGCCAGAACCTCGCGGTTCACGGTCTCCTGCCAACCGGTTTCGCCCGCGCGGGGATACCATTGCGCACGCAACCATTGGCCGGCCTCGGTAAAGACGGCGCCCTGCTCCACCGCCCATTGATGGGTCGGCGGAAGACGTGTGGGCCTGAACTCGCGCCCCCGGTGGTGACCGGCGAAAGCACCGATGGCAACGGGCTGCACCGGCGGGCGGATCAGCGTCGTGCCCGTGTCGGGGATGGAACGTCCGGTCAGTTCCGCCATGATCGCCAAGGCATTGACGTTGGAGGTCTTGCCCTGGTCGGTCGCCATGCCGAGGGTCGTGTAGCGCTTCATATGCTCGACAGAACGGAAACCTTCTTGCTCGGCGAGCTTGATGTCCTTGGCGGTGACATCGTTCTGAAAATCGACGAAGGCTTTGCCCGAGAGTTTCCCGCCCGAATGCCACAGCGGCGCGATGCCTGTGGTCTCGGTCGCGGCCTTCGGTAGCAGCGCCTCAGGGCTCACGAAGCCGCACTCCGTCGCGGCGGCGGCGCCGAGCCGCCCACCATCCGCAAGCGCATCGGCCGTGCTGAAATGACCAGCGGCGGCACCGGCCACGCTCATGCCCGGTGGCGACTGGCCGGGAAGGAAGGCGCAGAGCGCCGCGTCATAGACCGGTTTCGCACCGAAATGCGTGGTGAGATGAAGGCTCGGGTTCCAGCCGCCGGACATGGCGAGCAGGTCGCAAGCCACAGTCTCGCGCCGCCCGGTCGCGTGGGTGATCTCGACCGCGCGGAGGCCACGCCCGCCGGAAGCGCGCGTCACGAGGCTGCCCGATCGCGAGTCGACTACGGCCGCCACGGTCACCCCCGCAGCGGTGAGATCCGCTGCCGTCCGGCCGGCGTCATCATTATTCGCGAAAACCACGGCCGTGCGGCTGGGCAGGACCGCGTAGCGATTGAGGTATCCGCGCACCGCGCCGGCCAACATGACGCCGGGCGTGTCATTGCCCTCGAACACCACCGGCCGCTCGATCGCGCCTGCCGCCAAAACGCATCGCTTGGCGACGATCCGCCACAGGCGCTGGCGCGGCTGATGCGGCGGCGGCACCGGCAGATGATCGGCCACCCGCTCCAACGCGCCATAAGTGCCACCATCATAAACGCCGAAGACGGATGTGCGGCGCATCACCACCACCTCGTACAACGCGGCCAGTTCAGCCTCCGCCTGCGCGACCCAGTCGAGCGCGGGCGCATCATCGAGGGTCAGACGCTCACTCAACAGCCGACCGCCGAGGCGGAAATCCTCCTCGCACAGGATCACGCGCGCGCCGCTGCGGCCTGCGGTCAGCGCCGCCATCAAGCCGGCTGGCCCGCTGCCAATCACGAGCACATCACAGAAGGCGGTTGCCTTCTCGTAATGGTCCGGGTCCGCTTCATCGGCGGCGCGGCCGAGGCCGGCGGCGCGGCGGATCAGCGGTTCATAGAGTTTTTCCCAGAAAGACGCTGGCCACATGAAGGTCTTGTAGTAGAAGCCGGCGCCGAGGATTGGCGCCACCACGGCATTGATCGACAGCAGATCGAGGCCGAGCGAGGGCCAGCGGTTCTGGCTGCGGGCGACAAGACCGTCATAAAGCTCAGCGATCGTCGCCCGGGTATTGGCCTCGCGCCGCGCACCGTCGCGCAACTCCACGATGGCATTCGGCTCCTCGGGTCCGGCGGAGAGGATGCCGCGCGGGCGATGGTATTTGAACGACCGCCCGACGAGGCGAACACCATTGGCGAGAAGAGCGGAGGCGAGCGTGTCGCCGGGATGACCGGCCAAGGCCCGGCCGTCGAAGTGGAAAGTCTCGACTTTGGTGCGGTCAATGAGGCCGCCTTCGGCGCGCCGAAAAGGCTGAGTCATGAAGCGTCCCTCGCAAGCGCGACATCGCGGGCCAAGGCCACGCCGAGGATGGCGTGAGTGCGGGTATCGCGCGTCACCACCAGCCAGGACCGGCAGCCGCTGCCGTGGTACCAGAGTTCCTTGTGGGGGCCGGCCGGATTGTCCCGCAGATAGACATAGTCCGACCACGCGGCGGTGGGCACGGCGCCGCCATCCGTCGGGCGATGGCGCGTCGCGTCACCGAGATAGGAGAATTCATCGACGCCGCGGTCGCCGCAGCAGACACAGGGGATGCGCATGGCGGCCTCGTCAGTGCAGGTTCGGTTGGGCGCCGACGCCCTTTTCGTCGACCACCGCGCCACGCGCGAAGCGATCGAGGCGCAGCAGTGTTCCGACCGGATGCGGCTCATCCCGCGCCAGAAGATGCGCGAAGCAGAGGCCAGAGGCGGGCGTCGCCTTGAACCCGCCATAGCACCAGCCGGCATTGAGATAGAGGCCATCGATCGGCGTACGATCGATGATCGGGCTGCCGTCCATGGACATATCCATCACCCCGCCCCAGTGGCGCAGCATACGCACGCGGCCGATGCGCGGCATCAGGGCCATGCCGCTTTCGCAGACATCCTCGATCACCGGCATATTCCCGCGACTGGCATAGGAATTGTAGCCGTCGATATCGCCGCCGAAGACAAGGCCGCCCTTATCGGACTGGCTGATGTAGAAATGCCCGGCCCCGAAGGTGATGACGCCATCGATGAAGGGTTTCAGCCCCTCCGACACAAACGCCTGCAAGACATGGCTTTCGATCGGCAGCCGCAGCCCGGCGAGGGCCGCGACGCGGGAAGAATTGCCCGCGCAGGCGAGGCCGATCTTGCCGGCCCTGATCGCGCCCCGCGTGGTGTCGATACCAACGGCGCGGCCCTGCTCGATGGTTATTCCGGTGACCTCGCAATTCTGGATGATGTCCACGCCCAGCCTGTCGGCGGCGCGGGCATAGCCCCAGGCGACCGCATCATGCCGCGCCGTGCCGCCACGTTTCTGGAGCAAGCCGCCCAGGATGGGAAAGCGCGCATTCGCATAGTCGAGGAAGGGCAGCATCGCGCGCACCGCTGTCTGGTCGAGCAGCTCGGCATCGATTCCTTGCAGACGCATGGAATTGCCGCGCCGGACATAGGCATTGCGCTGCGCATCGGAGTGAAACAGGTTGAGCACGCCACGCTGGCTGACCATGGCGTTGTAATTGATGTCCTGTTCCAGCCCTTCCCAAAGCTGCATCGACTGTTCGTAGAAGGGCACGTTGCCCGGCAGCAGGTAGTTGGAGCGGATGATGGTGGTGTTGCGCCCGACATTGCCGCCGCCGATCCAGCCGCGCTCGACGACGGCGACCTTCTTGGCGCCATAGCGGCTGGCCAAGTAGAAGGCCGTCGCCAGGCCGTGGCCCCCGCCACCGACGATGATGATATCGTAAGCGCTCTGCGGCGCGGCATCCCGCCAGGCCGGTTTCCAGCCTGTCTGGCCACGCAGCGCTTCGCGCAGGAGGGAAAAGACGGAATAGCGGTCGGCGCTCATGCGAAGCCTTGCCTTTGGTGGATATAACGAAAGTTTATGATGTGAGGCAATGGCATGGTCGAGCGTATCGCTATCCGCCAAGCCACTACCGCATGCGCTTGAGACGCAGTTCGATCGCCAGAGTCATGAGGCTGATCGCACCCACCAAGACGACATAGACAATCGCAGCGCCGAGCAAAGGCTCCAACACGCGCAAGGTCGAAAACCGGATGAGATTGGCCGCTCCAAGGACATCGAAGATCGTAATGGTCGAAACAAGAACGGTAGATTTGAGCAGGAGCACGAGCTCGTTGCCAAAGGTCGGCAAGGTGATCATGAGGGCGCGCGGCAAGACCACGCGTAGAAAGGCGGTGCGTCGCGACAGACCGAGTGCCGCCGCAGCCTCCCGCTCGCCCGGCGGCACGCCGTCGAGGCCGCTTCGTAGAATGACAGCGACATAGGCTGTCTCATTGAGGATGAGAGCGACCGCGCCATACCAGAAAGCATTGCGCAGCAGCGGCGAGGCCCAGCTATGGCGCATCCAATGACCGGGAACCAGGGAGCCGAAGCCGTAATAGATGATGTAGATCTGCACCAGCAGCGGCGTGCCGCGCATGACCAGGGCATAGGCCGAGGCCGGCCACCGCGTCAGCCGCCGTCGCGCGCCGAGGGCAAGCGCCAGGGGCACGCCAAGAATGGCACTGCCAATGGCGGCGATGGCCGTCAGTTCCAAGGTAATCGGAATGGCCGCGATCAATTGCGGCATCACCTGCGCGAGCAGGAAGGCGAGCGAAAAGGTCATGCCGTGTGCAGACCACGACGGCTGCGACGATGCAGCATGCCGAGCAGCGCCATCGATATCAGGCTGATGACCAGGAAGCACAGCGCCGCCAAGCCATAGAACAGCATATACTGCTTGGTGGCGCCGGCCGCGAAGCTGCTGACCTTCACGACATCGGCGAAGGCCCCGAGCACGCTGATGAGAGACGAGTCTTTTGTGGCATTGAGCCAGACATTGCCGAGCGCCGGCAGCGTATGGCGCAACACCTGGGGCACCAAGACGCGCCCCCATCGCACCCAGAAAGACAGGCCCAAGGCGAGCGCAGCGTCGTTCTGGCCGCGCGGAACGGCAAGCACGCCGGCGCGCAGAATTTCGGCGATATAGGCGCCTTGAATGAAGCCGAGCGAAACGATCGCGACGAGGAAAGGGCTAAAGCTAAAATCCGCAGGCACGAGGCCGACCGCCGCCGCGAGGCCCGAAACCTCACCGGCCAGAACATAGAAGGCGATGAGCAGCAACAGCAGTTCGGGCAGAGCGCGGACGATGGTCGTATAGCTGCCGCCGATGACACGCGCCGCCCGCCATCGGGAGAGTTTGGCGGCCGCGCCGAGCATGCCGAAGAGCATGCCTGCCGCATAGGAACAGAACGAGACTTCCAGCGTCAGCAGAATGCCAGCGGCGAACTGGCCGCCATATCCGCCCATCATGGGGTCCAGGAAATTCAATGGCTCCGTAAGATCTGGCTGAGGAAGCGCTGCAAACGCTCTGTCTTCGGCGCACCGAACAATTCCGCCGGCGCCCCGCTCTCCACGATCTCACCGTCGTCCATGAAGATGACGCGGTCGGCGACCTGGCGCGCAAAACCCATCTCATGCGTGACGCAGATCATGGTCATGCCGGTGCCAGCCAATTCCACCATAGTATCCAGAACTTCCTTGATCATTTCAGGATCGAGGGCCGAGGTTGGTTCGTCGAAGAGCATGATGCGCGGCTGCATGCAGAGCGCACGGGCAATGGCCACGCGCTGTTGCTGTCCGCCGGAAAGGCGCGCCGGATATTTATGCACCTGCTCGGGAATTTTAACGCGCTCCAGATACTCCATCGCCAAAGCCTCGGCCGCGCGGCGCTTCATGCCGCGCACCGACATCGGCGCCAGAATACAGTTCTGCAAAACCGTGAGATGCGGGAATAGATTGTAGGACTGGAAGACCATGCCGACCTCTTGGCGGATCTTCCGCAGCGAACTGGCATCATGGGTCATGACGACGCCATCGACCACGATCCGCCCAGTCTGATGACGCTCCAGACCATTGATGCAGCGGATCATGGTAGATTTACCCGAGCCGGAGGGCCCACACACCACCACGCGCTCGCCGGTCGCGACCGTGAGGGACAGGTCACGCAGCACATGGTGCGCACCGAAAGACGTGTTTACGCCGTCCAATACGATGGCGGGCAACACCTCGTTCACGCTCACGATGGGGGCTTCGTCTTACGGCTTGGTCAGCAGGCCCTTGATGCTGGGATACCTGTCGGTGATCTTATCCCATGTGCCATTGGCGGCCACAGCGAGGATCGCCGCGGACACCCGGTCGCGCAGTGCAGCGTCATCTTTGCGCACGCCACCGCCGACGCCGAAGCCCAGGATGTCGGTATGCGGGCAAGTTGTCTTGACCTCGATATCGGGGTTCTTACTGAAGAAAATCGCGAAGGTGCTGAGGGCTTCCTGCGCATAGTCGATGCGACCATTGGCGAGGTCGGCGATCAAGTTGTCAGCCGTGTCGTACGTTTTCACCTGAACGGATTTGGGCGCATGCGCGAGGTAGGACGAATAGATCGTCGCCGCTTGTGCGCCAATCACCTTGCCTTTGAACGTTTCGAGATTGCCGCAATCGACCTTGGTCCCATCATCCTTGGGCCCGATCATGACGATGGCGCTGTCGTAATAGAAATGCGTGAAGTCGATGACCTTCTTGCGCTCGCCGTTGATCGTCATCGATCCCCAGATCATATCGATCTGCTTTTGCTGAAGCGCCGGTATCAGACCGTCCCAAGCGATTTCCTTCGTCGTGCAGTCGGTCTTCATCTGATCGCAGACGGCATGGATCATGTCGATTTCCCAACCGACCCATTTGCCGTCCGGCCCTTTGGAAAAGAACGGCGGGTAGGATTCATCATCCAGGCCAACCTTGATCGAATCAGCATGCGCGGCGGGCGCGACGAACGGCATCGCCCCGAGCATGAGCAGCGGCGCTGCCAACAGAAACAGGCGCAGAAGGCGAATCATGCGGAATTTGACCTTGTGGGATGAGAAAAGCAGTGGCGGCGCATCATATGAAGCGATCGAAAAATGTCTACGCATCTTCCGCGCCATGACGCGCCGCTAGTCTGCTGCGACGCAGGCCAGACGTTGCGCGACGCCATGGATATGCGAGACGCCAATGCCACAGCAGCCGCCGATGATGGTGGCGCCGGCGGCAGCCCAGCGATCCGCCCAGTCTCCGTATGAGGCTGGCCCCAGATCTTCGCGCATGTCCATCAGGTTCTCGTTGGCCTTGTCATGCCCTTCCGCAGGTTCGAAGGCATTGGCATAGACGCCGATCGGCGTCTTGCATCCCGCTGCCTGAAACACCGCTGCCGTCACCCGTACCGCCGGCTCCATAACCTCGGGCTGACTGCAGTTGAACAGCAGCGCATCGACCGCGCTCGCCGCTGCCCAGGCCGCGGCATCCGCGACCAATTCGCCGGAGCGCAGCATGGGCGGGCGGGCAAGCGCATCCGCCTCATCACGCAGCGTGAAGGACATCCAGAGCGGCAGACCCGTGCCTTGCACGGCACGGATAACGGCCTCGGCTTCCGCAATGCTGCTCAAGGTCTCGCCAAGCCAAAGATCGACGAAGGGGCGCAGACCACCGACCAGTACGTCGAGGTAAGCCGCGACCCGTGTGCTGTCGAAGAGGTCAGGTCGATAGGAGCCGAAGATCGGCGGCAGGGAGCCCGCCACGCGCGTGCCCGGCCGCACATCCGCGCCGCGCCGCGCAAGGCGCCCGGCAAGCGTCGCCAATTCGCTGCCGCACCGATCGAAGCGCGCATCCCCGATATGGAAGGGGACGATGGCATAGCTGTTGGTTGTGATGATGTCGGCGCCAGCCGCTGCGAATTCCGCATGGACCTGCTCGACAAAATGCGGGGCTTCCATGAGCGCCAGGGCAGACCATCCGGGCTGCCGAAAGGGCGCCCCGAGGCGTTGCAGCTCGCGGCTCATGCCGCCATCCAGGATGATCATAGGCACGTCCTTAATCCACAGTCAGCGGCGTAGTATAGCAGCCTACCGCGATGGGGAACCGCAAAATAGCGCCCTATTCGGCGCTTCGCTGGGCACTCACTGCCATAATTCGCGGAAAAGCCGCATATTTGCCCCGTTATTGCCGCTCGCCGGAGTTCGACTGTTATCGACGTGCTATATCCATGTCGAAACGAGTGGAGCTTCCAGCATGCCCGATGCCCTCGACGGCTTCGATCGCAAGATTCTGCAACTCGTGCAGCGCGACTGCCATATGAAAGCCGAGCTGATCGCCGAAGCCGTCGGATTGTCAGCATCGGCTGTGCAACGGCGACTGAAGCGGATGCGCACCGACAAGATCATCACGGCCGAGATCGCGGTCGTCGATCGCAAGGCGATCGGCCGGCCCATGACCTTCGTCGCCGGGCTTGAGATCGAACGCGAAAACTACTCCGCACTCGCCAAGTTTCGGGCCTGGGCCGATAAGCAGGATGAGATCCAGCAAGCCTATTACGTGACCGGTTCGACAGACATCATCCTCATCATCTCCGCCGAGGATGTCGAAGCCTATGATGCCATTTCAGCCAGCATCATGATGCACCATCCTCAGATTAGGCGGATCAACACCAATGTGGTCCTCAATGTCCTGAAGCTGGGTCTCTTCCTGCCGGTCGAAAGCGAGGTGCCAGGCGATTAGCGGATTGGACCAGGAGAAGAGTTTGACGAAGGCCATGCCATCGCAGCGGGCGTCATTGGAGGCAGCCTATCGCGGCCTGCGTGCCGGGCGTTTCGCGGATGTCGAAGCGCTGTGTATGCCCTTGATCCGCGACGGCGTGCCGGAAGGGCAGCTGCTGGCCGGCATTGCCCTGGCCGCCTTGGGTGACGCGACCCGGGCCGCCGCTCTGCTGGCGGCGGTCGCGCGGCAGAGGCCGGCGCACCGCCATCCCTGCCTCGATCTCGCCGAACTGCTGCGAGACCATGGGAAAACCCCCGAGGTCGAGGCCTATTATCGCGCCGCCCTGCGACTGACGCCGGACGACACGCGCCTGAGCCTGGCCTATGCCGCCTCCCTCACCGATGACCGCCGCCCGGATGAGGCCGAGGCGATCTTGCGCGCTCTGGTGCATGATCACCCCGATCTCGCTGCTGCGCAGATTCAACTCGGCATCCTCTATGACAATCAGGCACGGGTGAGAGAGGCGTCGGTCGCCTTCCAGGCGGCCATCCGCGCCGAGCCGGATTCGGCTGCCGGATGGGCCAATCTCGGCCGCCTGCTCGCGAATGAGGGTTTGCGCGATCCGGGATTGCGGATGATGACACAGGCCATCCGCCTGAAACCGAACGATCCGCAGCTTCATCTCAATCGCGCCTTCGCCTTGCTCAAGGCGGGGCGTTTTCGCGACGGCTGGCTGGAGCATGAATGGCGCTTTCGCACGCCGGGGCACACCAAACTCCCACGGTCGCGACTGTTGCCAGACCTGCACACGATTCCGGATCTGGCAGGCCGCACGATCCTGGTCACGCATGAGGAGGGCTTCGGCGATACGCTGCAATTCCTGCGCTACGTGCCCATGCTCGCCGATCTCGGCGCCCGCGTTCTGATCTCAGTGCCGCCGCCGCTGGCTGCCATCGCGCGTCGTGTGCGCGGTGCCGAAATGGTCGCGAGCGAGACCGTTTCCTTCGACTGGCATTGCCCTTTCCTCAGCCTGCCGCGCGCCTTCGGCACCGAAGTCGAGACAATCCCCGCATCCCCGTACCTCAGCGCCGATCCTGATTTGGTGGCGCATTGGCGCCAGCAGGTCGGCAGCCCGACCGAACGCAGGGTCGGCTTGGTCTGGGCCGGCGAACCGCGCCCCGGGGCGCGCTGGGTGGATGGCAGACGCAGCGCGCCGCTCTCGGCGCTGCTGCCACTGGCCGAGGTTCCGGGCATAAAGCTGGTCAGCCTGCAAGTCGGGGCGGCCGCCGCGCAACGCGATGCACTCGGCGCGATCCAAATCGAAAACCAGATGACCGGCGTGCGCGATTTCCACGACACTGCGGCGATCATCGAAACGCTCGATCTCGTCGTGACGGTGGATACAGCCGTCGCGCATCTGGCCGGCGGTCTGGGTCGGCTAGTCTTTCTGCTCGACCGCTATGACAATTGCTGGCGCTGGCTGCATGGCCGCACCGACAGCCCCTGGTATCCGGGTCTGCGCATCTTCCGCCAAACCAAGGTGCATGATTGGTCCGGACCGGTGCACGACATCGCGGCCGCTCTCACCGCGCTTTAGCTATGCCGCGAGGCGTTGCTCCGGCCCGCCGCCGAACAGGAATTCCACATCGTCGATTTCGACGCCGGTGAAATCGCCCTCTTCGCTCAGAGCAATATTTGCCAGATCGGCCTTGCGGCGCTGCAATTCCACAATCCGGTCCTCGACCGTATCGGCCGCGATCATCTTATAGACGAAGACCGGCTTGGTCTGGCCGATGCGATGCGCGCGATCCGACGCCTGATCTTCCGCCGCCGGATTCCACCAGGGATCGTAATGGATGACGGTATCGGCCGAGGTCAGGTTCAAGCCGCGACCGCCGGCCTTCAGGCTGATCAGGAACAGCGACACATCGCCATTCTCGAAGACGCGCACAGGCTCGGCACGATCGCGCGTGTCACCGCGCAGCTCGACGAACTTGACCCCCGCTTCGACCAGGCGCGGCTTGATCAGATCGAGCATAGTCGTGAACTGCGAAAACAGCAGAATGCGGCGCCCCTCGGGGATCATTTCCATGATCATTTCCAGAAGCTCATCGAGCTTGCTGGAGGATTCGACCGAGCGTGCGGAGGGCAGCTTGACCAAGCGCGGATCGCAGCAAACCTGACGCAGCTTCAGCAGGGCGTCGAGCACCACGATACGGCTCTGCGCTGCGCTGAGTTCGGCGACCTGCTCACGCACCTTGTCATGCAGGGTGGCACGGATGGTCTCATACAACTCGCGCTGATCGGGGGCGAGGTTAATGCGCCGCAGGATGGTGTGCTTCGGCGGCAGATCGGTCGCGACCTCGGCCTTCGTGCGACGCAGCAGGAAGGGCTTGATGCGGCGAATGAGCTGCACGCGCCGCACACTGTCGTTGTTCTTCTCGATCGGCGTGCGGAAACGCTTGGCGAAGCCTTTGCGATCGCCCAGCAGGCCCGGCATCAGGAAGGCGAATTCGGACCACAATTCCTGCAGATTGTTTTCGATTGGCGTGCCGGACAGGCACAGCCGATGCCGCGTATCGAGCTGACACACGGCGCGCGTGGCCTTCGCGTCGGGGCTTTTGATCACCTGCGCCTCATCCAGCACCACAAGGTGCCAGGGCAGCTGCTTCATCTCCTCGATATCACGGGCGAGCACGGTATAGGTCGTGATGACGACATGAACGCCATCAAGTTCGGACCGACGCTCATGCCGATCGAGGCCGTGCAGAACGGCGACCACGAGATGCGGCGCGAACTTCGCCAATTCAGCGGTCCAGTTGGTGACCAAGCTGGTCGGCACCACGACCAGCGCCGGCCGATCGAGCCGGCCTTCTGCCTCCTCGATGACGATATGGGCAATGGTCTGGGCGGTCTTGCCGAGGCCCATATCATCGGCCAGGAAGCCGCCGAGGCCGAGGCCGCGCAGATGTTGCAGCCAATCCACGCCCTGCTGCTGATACGGGCGCAGCGTGGCCGTGAAGGTCGACGGAATCGCGACTTTCTGGATCTCGACCTCGCCGCCCCGGAAATTCTGGGCATAGGCCTCGATTGCACTCGAATCCTGCCAGCGCGTGGTGAGAAGATCCTCAAGATCCAGCACCGTGGCGGCTTCGCCGTCCTGCAACAGCAGACGATTTTCGCCGGTGCGCCGGGCGGCGTCGATGAGATCGCCCATGACGGCCAGCAGGCGACGGATGCGATCCGCCGGCAGCTTCAGGATGCGGCCGTCTTCCAGGCTGGTAATCAGTTCGCCGTCGATGATCTTGGCGCTGTCGATGCCGCCGCGATCCAGCAGACGAGACAGAATGGGCAGCAGCGGCACGCGCACCCCGTCAATCTCGATGCCGAAGTCGAGCGAGAACTTGCCCGTCTCGGCGTCTTCGACGCGCACATCGTATTCACCGACCGTCTCGACCAGCTTGGGGCCAAAATCCCGATCGATGAGATTGCGCCAGCCCAGCAGCTCCAGCGCCGGCACGCGCTCCCCCACGAAGCTCTGCCACCGCTCAGAGGCGTCCCGCCCCCGGTAGACGAAGACCATGCGGCCCTTGGCGGAGTTGCCGTCCGCGATGCGCATCTGGGCGAGACCGTCCTGCCGCAGCGCTTCGAGCGCGGCGGTTTCGGCGGCGCGGTCCCGACGGACGAAGCTGCGTTGGTCGGAGGGGGCGCCGGCTCGCACTACGGGCAGGAACTGCCGCTCATCGTCGCCGGGCGTCACCGTCCCCTGATAGTCGAAATCGACCGTCAGCGCGTCGATTTGCTGCATATGGCCGAAATCATCCGGGCAATCGACCTTGCGCAGACGCATGACCGGAACGGGCGGATGCTCCAGAATGACCGGGGCAGCGGCGTTGAGAATGATCGCCTCGGGGCGGCGGTCGGTGTCGTTGCGGGTGCGCTTAACCGGCCGCTTGGGCGTGAAGCGCGGCGTCGCCGGCTCGGGCTTGCGGAAGGTCGGGTTCATCGCCGGACCGGTGGGGCGATAGAGGCGCTGTGCCGCTGTGGGGCTGGCGGCGACCGGCGCCTGCCGCAGCCGCACGCGGCCAACGGCACCCGTCGCGGCGTCCACATACCAGGGGCCGGTTTCCCCGAGGATGACGCCCGATTGCGGCGGCAGATTCGGCGGAAGATTGGCCTGAAAGGCGCGCTCCTCACCCAGGACGAGGGTCTTGCCCGTGGCATGCCAGCGGGCCTTGCCAGTCCGCCCAAGCAACCCGAGGATGGAGGAGACGGCGGCGGGTGCCACCGAGATGCGACTGCTGGTGCCGCTGCCGAGCATGCGCGCGATGATGCGCGTGCTTTCGTTGACCGTGCGGTCGGCCAGGATGCGGGCCGGGCTGGTCATGGCCATCGCCCCGCTGCGCTCGCCGATCAGGATGGTCGAGACGAAGCAGGCATAAGGCAGCTCACCGGGATAAAGCTCGAAGACTAGGCGCTGCTTTTCGCCCGGGATGGCGACCGTAGGCCCGGCCTTGGCGGGCGGGCCTACCGCCTCGACCAGTTTGACCGGCTCCGGCTTGGCGGAGCTCGCGGGCGTGTCGAGCAGAGATTTCTGGTCCGGACGCCGCAGCGCCGGATAGCGATCGAGGGCGGCGAGCGCCCCGGCGGCTGCATGGGCGCAGGACGACTGGCCGCAGCTACAGCGGATGAGGAAGCCCACGCGGCTCGCGCGGGCGGAAGGCTGGATCTTCGCCGTATAATGCTTGCCGAGATGATCCACCGCTACGGTGACCCCGTCGTCCTGCAATGAGACCGTGACGGCTTCCAGCAGGATGAGGGATCGGCCTCGCCGCAACACACTGGTGTCAAAGACGCGGCTGAGATCTTCGGGTGAATACGGCGTCAGCATGGGGGCGGGGGAGACCTTTGCGGTGGCGGACTCGGCAGCGACAACCGCAGGGGTCATCAAAGGATGTCATGGGGCCCCGCCCCCCTCCAATGCAAGCATCATCATGCCGCAGTGCGGCAAGGCCGACCCGCGCCAGGGGGCAGCTGGCTTACGCGCCCGGCCCAACCAGGGCGAAGAGCGCGCCTTGGGGATCGAGGCCATGGACGATCCAATTGCCGCCGGGCACCTGATGCGGGCCGTTGACGACGTGCCCACCGGCCGCTGACACCCGGTCCACGGCCGCCGTGATGTCTGCGACATTGATGTAATAGAGCCAGAAGGCTGTCGGCATCGCCGCCATCTTGGTCACCATGCCGCCGACCGTCGCGTCCTCAATGGCGAAGAGTTGATAAAGGCCACCCGGCCCCAGATCGATCTCAGCGGCCTTCGTCCAGCCGAACATCTCCGCATAGAACGCGAAGCCCGCCTCCCGATCCGCGGCCTGTAGCTCCCGCCAGCCGATATCGCCCGGCGTGCCAGGGGCCACGCCATCCGGCCGCTGCGTGCCGGGTTCAGGGGTGAACAGCACGAAGGGCGCCTTCTGCGCATCATGCACGACGGCGAATCGACCGACGCCGGGCATGTCTTCCGCCGCGCGATAGGTGCCGCCGCCCAGGCTCACGAGCCGATCCATGTCGGCATCGATATCGGCGACGGCGATATATCCCATCCAGCTTGGCCGGGCGCCCTGAGCCAGCGCTTCCGGCGGCAAGGTGAGCATGCCGCCAACGCCGGTCTCATCGACGTTGAAGATATGATACGGCTTGCTTGTGCCCGCCTCCGTCACGGTCCAGCCGATGACCGCGCTGTAGAATTCGGTCGCGGCAGCGACATCGGTGGTCAGCAGCTCATACCAGACGAACTTCCCTTCCGGCGTGGACATGGTCATCCTCCCGCAATTGAGTGGTGGTGTTTGACTATACCGTAACAATGCAGGGTGGAACAGCGAACGCCTTCCACCCTGCCATCTATCGCCATCGAAACCGCCGACATTCTTCGTTACCGATCGCCCTGCTAAACTCGCGCGCGATCGCACGAAAAGGACGCGCATGACCAACAAGCCCCTGATTCCCGGCGCACGTTACGATGGCTTAGCGATGGCGCTCCATTGGGTAACCGCGCTGCTGGTCGTGACGCTGTTCACCCTGGCCCATGTTTGGGTGTTCCTCCATCGCGGCGGCGCTGCGCGTCATAGCTTGCAATGGATCCACATTTCGCTCGGTATCAGCTTAGCCGCCATTGTCATCCTGCGCCTGGTTTGGCGCGGCGGTTTCAGTCGCAAGCTGCCGCCGGCAACCACCGGCATCGCGGAATGGGCCGCGCGCGGCATGCATCTCGGTCTCTATGCCCTGCTCATCACTATGGTCGTAGCGGGCTTGACCAAGATTTGGAGCCAAGGCCACGCGGCCAGCTTTTTCGGACTCTTCTCCGTGTCCGCCCCTTTCCAGATTGACCGTTCTTGGAAGCCGCTGGCGGACACCGTGCATGACTGGGGCGCCTGGACCATCATCGCTTTGGCCGGGTTGCATGCCACAGCGGCGCTGTTCCACCACTACGTCGTGCGAGACGGCGTCTTGAGGCGCATGATGCCAGGACAGCGTTAATCTTATTCGACGGTGATCTGCCCGTTCATGCCGGGCCAGTCGGAATAGCCGATCGAACCGCCGCCGTACCAATACTCTTTCGGCGCTTCGGCCAGCGGCGCACCCGTTCGTAGCCGTTCGATCAGATCGGGATTAGCGATATAGGGTCGGCCAAAGCTGAACAAATCCGCATCCCCCTTCGCCAAGGTCTTCTCGGCAAGCTCCAGCGTATATTGGTTGTTGGCGATATAGGCGCCGGTGAAGCGGCGACGGAGTGCCGGAAAATCGACACCCTCCGGCGCATCGCGCGTCATTTGCGTGACACCTTCGATATCATGGATATAGAGCAATCCGGCCTTTGACAGCGCATCGACATAGGTGCCGAAGGTTTCCATGACCTGGGAGTCGAGCGGCGTATTGCCCGGCATCGTCGTCGCCGGGGAAATGCGGATACCGACGCGCTGGCCGCCACCCCAGACCGACGTCACCGCCTCCACCACCTCCAACGGGAAGCGCAGCCGGTTTTCCAGGGAACCGCCATAGCGATCGGTCCGCGTGTTCGTGCTGTCGCGAATGAATTGCTCAAGCAAATAGTTGTTCGCCGAATGGATCTCTACACCGTCGAACTCCGCATCCTTCGCGCATTGCGCGGCGTGACGATAATCTTCGACAATTTCCGGGATCTCATCCGTCTCCAAGGCGCGCGGCGTGACGTGATCCTTTAGACCGTCATTGGTAAAGGCCTGACCCTCCGGCCGAATGGCAGAGGGCGCGACCGGCAGCTCACCACCATGCAAATCGGGGTGGGAAATGCGGCCCGTATGCCAAAGCTGGAGGAAGATGCGGCCGTGGCGCCGATGGACCGCTTGTGTCACGCGCTGCCAGGCCGCGACCTGCGCCGGCGTCCAGATGCCCGGGGTCAAGGCGTAGCCCCGCGCCTGGGCCGAGATATTGGTGGCTTCGGTGATGATGAGGCCACAATCGGCACGCTGGCCGTAATACTGCGCCGCGAAGTCGGGCGGGACACCGTCATCGCTGGACCGGCTACGGGTCAGCGGGCTCATGACGATCCGGTTAGAGAGGTCCATCTCGCCCAATTTGGCGGGGCTGAGGACCGGTGAGTGTGATGATTCGGGCATGATGTCCATTCCTCTATGTCCGACTGAAGTGGGGAGAGATGCGGCTTTTCCCAACCCAAACACCGGGCCGGACCTCTAGCCCCCTCTGTGTCGACAAATTACATTCAACCTCTCCGCAAAATGCCAGAATAGCGGGTCGAGCAGAAGTTTGGTCGACAATATTGACCCTTCGCCTGGTCAGGTCTAAGCCTTGGCCGGGGGAGACAATAGCATGCCAGCGGATGGACAAGCCGCACCGGATGAAGCGACCGTCGCTCATCGTATCTTCGAGCAGCTGAGCGAAGCCATCATCAGCGGGGAACTCGCGGCCGGGGCGAAGATCAAGGAACCGGCCCTCGCCGCGAAGTTCGGCGTCAGTCGCGCGCCGCTGCGCGAAGCGATCCGCCGGTTGGAGGAACGCAAGCTCCTCACGCGCGAACCCCGCGTCAGTGCGCGGGTCACGATACTCACGCCCGTCCGCGTGGCGGAGCTTTACGCCATCCGCGAGGCGCTGGAGGGGATCGCCGCGCGGGAGGCCGCTTTGCGTGTGCAACCCGCAGACATCGCGCATCTGCGCGATCTGCTGCGCCAACATGAGGCGGCGCTGGATGCGACATCCGATGACCTGTATCGACAGGGAACGGCGGATGAGGATTTCCACTTCTTCATCATCAAATGCAGCGGCAATGCCAGCCTGGTACAAATACTTTGCGACGAATACTACAACCTCATTCGCCTCGTCCGCCGGCAGCATAGCCGCGCCAGCGGTCGCGCACGGCGGGCCTTGATCGAGCATCAGCAATTGGTGGAAGCCCTCGCCGAGGGCGACGGCGACTTCGCCGAAATCCTCATGCGCCGCCATGTCGCGGCGGCGCTGCGCAGCATTCTCGCCAGCATTGCAACAGGAAACGGAACTGCCGCATGATTCTTCATGATGTCCGCGTGCATCCGGAAGCCGATCGCCTCCCACGCGCGCAACAGCTCGCCTGGAAGATCGCGGCCGTGGCTGCCGATCCGGTCGCCGTCGACGCTGATGTCGCCGAGATGATCGTCAACCGCGTCATCGACAATGCCTCGGTCGCTATTGCAGCGATCAACCGCCATCCGGTTGTCACCGCGCGCATGCAGGCCATGGCGCATCCCCGTGCCGGCGGCGCGACCGTTTTCGGCTTTGGGCCAGATGTTCGTGTGCATGCCGAATGGGCCGCCTGGGCGAATGGCACGGCGGTGCGTGAGCTGGACTATCACGATACGTTTCTTGCCGCCGAATACAGCCATCCTGGCGACAATATTCCACCGATCCTGGCGGTCGCGCAGCAATGCGGCGCCGATGGCGCGGCCCTGCTGCGCGGCCTCGCGACCGGATATGAAATCCAGGTCGATCTGGTGCGGGCGATTTGCCTGCACAAGCACAAGATCGACCATGTCGCGCATCTCGGCCCATCCGCCGCCGCCGGTATCGGCACGCTGCTCGGCCTGCCCACCGACATCATCTATCAATCCGTGCAGCACGCGCTGCATGTGACCACCGCCACACGGCAAAGTCGTAAAGGCGAAATCAGCTCCTGGAAGGCCTATGCGCCGAGCCATGCCGGCAAGCTGGCGGTGGAAGCGGTGGACCGCGCCATGCGCGGCGAAGGCGCGCCGAGCCCGATCTATGAAGGCGAGGACAGCGTCATTGCCTGGATGCTGGATGGCCCGAAGGCGCAGTATGCCGTGCCTTTGCCTGGACCGGGCGAGGCCAAACGCGCCATTCTCGACACCTATACCAAGGAACATTCGGCCGAATATCAAAGCCAGGCGCTGATCGACCTCGCCTTCCGCATGGGCAAGCGGGTCACGGATTGGGATGATGTTGCCAGCATCCTGATCCATACCAGCCATCACACCCATTACGTCATCGGCACGGGGGCGAACGACCCGCAAAAGTTCGACCCTACAGCGAGCCGCGAAACGCTTGACCACTCCATCATGTATATCGTGGCGGTCGCGCTTCAGGATGGCGCCTGGCATCATGCGCTGTCCTATGCGCCGGAACGCGCGCGGCGGCCGGCTACGGTGGCGCTGTGGCACAAGATTGCGACGACCGAGGATCCGGAATGGACGCGACGGTATCACGCCGAGGATGCGCGCGTGAAAGCCTTCGGCGGTCGTATCGTCATCACCCTGAAGGACGGCCAAGTCATCGCCGATGAGATGGCGGTGGCGAATGCCCATAGTCTGGGTGCGACGCCCTGGCAGCGCGCGGATTACATCCGCAAGTTCCGCACCCTGACGGAGGGCGTGCTGGACACGGCAGAGGCCGAGCGCTTCCTGCAAGTCGCTCAGGCCCTCCCTCACCTGCGTCCGCATGAACTTGCGGGACTGACCATCGCCTTGCCGCAGGATCGCCTTGTGCAGGCAAGCGAGCGCGGCATCTTTGACTTTCACGCGACCGGATCGGGACCCATCTCATGAGCGACACCATCACCGCCGCGCCGAAGGCGAAAAAGTCGGTGGCCTTGTCAGGCGTCGTCGCCGGCAATACCGCGCTGTGCTCGGTCGGCCGCAGCGGCAATGACCTCCACTATCGCGGCTATGACATCCTCGATATCGCGCCGCGCTGCGAGTTCGAGGAGATCGCCTATTTGCTCATCCATGGCAGCCTGCCGACGGAAGGCGAGTTGCGCGGCTACAAGGCCAAGCTGCGCATGATGCGCGGCCTGCCGGCCGCCGTGCGCACGGCGCTGGAAAGCCTGCCGGCGGCGGCGCATCCTATGGATGTCATGCGCACCGGCGTCTCGGTCCTCGGCTGTGTCTTGCCGGAACATGAAGACCACAACCCGAGCGCCGCGCGCGACATCGCCGACAAGCTGATCGCCTCGCTGGGTTCGATGCTGCTCTATTGGTATCATTATGCGCAGGCAGGACGGCGCATTGAAGTCGAAACGGATGACGCCAGCATCGGCGGCCATTTCCTGCATCTTCTGCATGGCCATGCGCCGCGCGACGGTTGGGTGCGGGCGATGCATACATCGCTGAACCTCTATGCCGAGCATGAGTTCAATGCCTCCACCTTCACGGCGCGCGTGATTGCCGGCACGGGGTCGGACATGCATTCGGCCATCACGGGTGCGATCGGCGCCCTGCGCGGCCCGAAACATGGCGGCGCCAACGAAGTCGCCTTCGAAATCCAGAAGCGATACGCCGGTCCCGATGAAGCGGAGGCCGATATCCGCCGCCGTGTGGCGGCGAAGGAGGTCGTGATCGGCTTCGGCCATCCGGTCTATGCCATCGCCGATCCCCGCAATGAGGTGATCAAGGCGGTGGCGAGCGACCTTTCGGAAGAGGTGCATTCCCACAAGATGTTCGCCATCGCGGAACGCATCGAGTCTGTCATGATGGACGCCAAGAAGATGTTCCCGAACCTCGATTGGTTCAGCGCCGTCTCCTACCACCTGATGGGTGTGCCGACGGCGATGTTCACGCCCCTGTTCGTGATCGCCCGCACGGCCGGATGGGCCGCGCATGTGCTGGAGCAGCGCGAAGACGGCAAGATCATCCGCCCCGCCGCCAATTACACGGGGCCGGAGCCCCGCGCCTTCGCCCCTCTCTCAGCACGGGGGGGCGAATGACTTATCTGATCGGTGCCGATCTGCCCGACAGCCCGGCGGGCGAACGGTTTCGCCACTTGCTCGCGCAACCGGGCATCCTGAAACTGCCGGGGGCGCATAACGGCATGGCCGCCCTTCAGGCCAAAGCCGCCGGCTTCGAAGGCCTGTATCTGTCAGGCGCGGCGATGACGGCCTCGATGGGCCTGCCTGATCTCGGCATGATCACGGTGGATGAGGTCGCCTTCTTCATTCGCCAGATCGTGCGCGCCAGCGCCCTGCCTTTGCTGGTGGATGGCGATACCGGCTACGGCGAAGCGCTCAACGTGATGCATATGGTCCGCGTCTTCGAGGATGCCGGCGCCGCGGCGGTGCATCTGGAAGACCAGCTTCTGCCCAAGAAATGCGGCCATCTGAATGATAAGCGGCTCGCCGATCCGCATGACATGGCCGCCAAGGTCGCGGCCGCCGTCCGCGCGCGGCGGCACCTGGTCGTCATCGCCCGCACCGATGCGGCGGCGAGCGAAGGCATGGACGGCGCCATTGCCCGCGCCAAACTCTATGTCCAGGCAGGGGCCGATGCGATCTTCCCCGAGGCGATGACGACGCGCGCCATGTTCGAGGCCTTCGCCGCCGCCATGCCGGGCGTGCCGCTGCTCGCCAATATGACGGAGTTCGGCCGCACGCCCTTCTTCACGGCCGATGAATTCGCGGCCATGGGCTACCGCATGGTGATTTGGCCAGTCAGCAGCCTGCGCGTCGCGAACAAGGCGCAGAGCGCACTCTATGCCGCCCTGGCGCGGGATGGCAGCACGCATGGGATGATCGACCAGATGCAAACCCGCGCCGAGCTGTACGACATGATCGGCCTCCACGCCTATGAGGCGCTGGACGCCTCGATCGTGCAGACGATCGTGCCGGAGGGCATGCCCCAGAAGGCCTAACCGACCGCCAGGACCGTCATCGCCGGGCGGCCTTTGCCCATCTCGACCACATCGCCCGGCGCGGCGCCGAGCAGCGCCTGGGCGACGGGCGAGGCCCAGCTCAGCAAGCCGCGTGCGGGATCGGCCTCATCCTCCCCCACGATGCGCCACAGCTGGGTGTCGCCATTGGGTCGGCGCAGGGTGACGGTGGTGCCGAAGCCGACCTCGGTCGGTCTGGCCGGCGGCTCGGTCAGGGCGGCTGTCGCCCGACGCGCGCGCCAATAGCGGAGATCCCGGGCGAGCGCGGGCCTCGCGGCATCCTCGGCCGTCGCGGCCACGAGCCCCGCCTCCAGCCGGGCGATCTCGGCCTCGATCTGGGCGAGGCCGCTGGCGGTCACGAGGTTCGGCATGGCGCTGACCGGCCGCTCCGGCAGCACAGCCGCCGCCGCCGCCGCGGCATCCTCGGACACGAAG
The DNA here is from genome assembly GCF_030252425.1 of Acidisoma sp. PAMC 29798. Classification (GTDB taxonomy): domain Bacteria; phylum Pseudomonadota; class Alphaproteobacteria; order Acetobacterales; family Acetobacteraceae; genus Acidisoma; species Acidisoma cladoniae. The sequence continues at coordinate 2,989,489 of NZ_CP126994.1, forward strand.
GCACGGCTCATCGCAGTGATCCCTTGATCAAGCGACCTTGTTACGCGCCGATGAGGAGGCCGACAAGAAACGGCCCGCGCGGCAGAGAGACAGCCCAGGGGCTGTGGGCTACAAGCAGCGGCTCGTTCCAGGAGGATATTCATGCGTTTCCGTGACTTTGTGCCCGCCTTCGCCCTCACCCTGGCCATCATGATGGCCCCCGCCCTGGCGCAGCAGACCGGGCCGCAACCGACGCTGGCCAAGCAGCCGCTGACGATCGTGGGGGATGACGGCACGCGCCACGCCTTCCAGGTCGAGATGGCGCTGACGCCCGAGCAACAAGAAACCGGCCTGATGTTCCGCACCTCGGTCGCGGCGGACAGCGGCATGCTGTTCATGTTCTCGACCCCGCAGGAAGGTCAGTTCTGGATGAAGAACACGCTGGTGCCGCTGGACATGGTCTTCATCAACCCCGACGGCACCATCCGCACCATCCTGGAGAATACCGTGCCGCATAGCCTGGCGGTGGATGACAGCAACGGCCCGGTGCTGGCGGTGCTGGAACTGCAGGGCGGCCTGACGGCCAAGGAGGGGATCGCCGTGGGCGACAAGGTCATCGCCAAGCCATTCGGCGACACCAAGTAGGACCTGCGCGCGACAAGGGTGGCATATTGCGCCGTCCGGGCTATACATCCCGCCGGACGGGGCGTGGCGCAGCCTGGTAGCGCGCGTGTTTTGGGTACACGAGGCCCCCGGTTCGAGTCCGGGCGCCCCGACCAGCGACTGACGAAAGGGTTTGCGATGCGCGCACGGATCTACCGCCGCCCGAAATCGGCCATGCAGTCGGGCCGTGCCATGACCCATGAATGGGTGCTGGATTGGCAGCGGCAGGAGCCGCAGCGCGCCGACCCCCTGATGGGCTGGATCGGCAGCGGCGATATGCAGCAGCAGGTGATTCTGGTCTTCCCGACGCGGGATGAGGCGATTGCCTATGCTGAGGCTCATGGCGCCGCCTATGACGTAGAAATTCCGCATGACCGGGTGGTCAAGCCCAAGGCCTATGCCGACAATTTCCGCACCGATCGCGCCGATAACTGGACCCATTGAGGGTCCGACCGCGTTTGCGCCCTTAGCTCAGTCGGATAGAGCAACAGCCTTCTAAGCTGTGGGTCGGTGGTTCGAATCCACCAGGGCGCGCCACCGCGCAATTTGCCTCTGCGATAGATGTGAGGCCGAAGATAACCCCACCCAGCATGGCCGGACCTCATTCGCGACAGCCCCTTTCTGCGCCGAGGTCAGAGAGCTCACGGTTCCGTCTTTCGGTTGAGACGGGACGGAGCTGAGCAAGAAGAAGCGATGATGAGACAAAGCTTGATCAGCCGTTTCATGCCGCACCCGGTATTGTTCGACCGCATATAATGGCTGTAACCCAAGACGTCATCGATAAGACGAACGTGCCAGAGGGTCTGCCCAATCGAACGAGGGCCGCCTGCGCTAGCGGCTGTTCAGAAAGACGGCTTCGAGATTGTGGCCGTTCGGATCGATGACGAAGGCCGCATAATACCCGTCCTCATAGTGAGGTCGAAGGCCCGGCCCACCGTTATCGGTCGCGCCATGCGCTATGGCGGCCGCGTGGAAGGCCCCCACCGCTTCCTCGCTGCTGGCGGCAAATGCGATATGCACCGCTTTGGAAACAGGAACGCCATCGGTCGTCTGGCGCACCTCGAACATATCATGCGGAGTCGTGCCGATGCCGACGACGACGCCTTCCACCTCGAATACAACCTGGTATCCCAGCGCGCCCAGCACGGCTTCATAGAAGGGCCGGCTTCCCTCGAGGTTTTCCACTTTGATTTGAACATGATCGTACATCGTCGTCGCCCTGCCCCCATGAGAGTTCGTGAGTGACGCTGTCTGCCAACGCACCCTATTGATGCTGAACGAGGGCCATCGCCTCTATGGATCTTGCACTGTCATGCAGCAAGTTCCGGGGTGAATGGCCGTTCGCGGGTCGCGGCGGCTTGGATACATTGCAGCCTCATTGTCTTCAAAACCTCAGTCGTTAGAAGGCTAAACCTATATCGCAACCCAACGGTGGTCGTTGCGGATAGCCTTCAAGACGCTCACGGCCGTATCCGATCCTGTTACGCGCCCGCAGTCCATCGATCTGCAGGTCTCACCAGCGTCATTGACTAGAAAGCATAAGCGGCACCGAACATCGGCATCAGCGTCTGCGTCCAGGAATTGGGCTCAATCGTCGAAAGCCTCACGCTGCGTCCGTTATAGTTCCCGGTCAGGGTCGCGGTGCCCATGGAATATCCGAAGCGCTGAAAGTCGAGCTTGCCGAAGAGATGGCAACGCTTGGTGATGGCGTAATCAAGACCCACGCCGGCCTGCCAGACCGGCAATGCCCCGAGATTGAAAGACGCATTCGAAAGTGGAACCGGCGTGCCGTCATTCGCGAAGTAGCTTGTACCCGAGAGATCCATCCCTGCGTTAAACGTCTCCGCCAAGCCAAAACGGCCGGAGAGAACAAGCCGCTGCGTCAATGCGTAATCGACATGAACCGCGCCACCGACGTAAAAGTTGTGGTAGGTCTCAGAATAGCTCAGGTCGCGATCCCAGGCATGATGACCGAACTGCAGCACAGGCGTCAGCAGCAGGCGACCGTCGAGGAGCGCGAAACCCTTTCCAAGTTCGAGATTAAGATCGCGCATAGCGACATGATGTTGGTACTGGACGGGATAGTCACCATCGATGGTCGCCCCTGTGTATGTGGACTGTCCCGACACGATGCCATAGTCGATCGCCGCATAGATGTGCGTGATACCGTAGGCGTTGAACATGACCTGCCCGCTGAGGTTGGCGCCCGGCGCCCAACCGTTCTCTCGGTCATGCGCGGGTACGTTCGAAAAGTTTTCTTTATAGTTGAGAAGTTGCCCCTCGGCTGCAACACCGATTTCGTTGTGAATGGCGACCACAGGCAATTCGTCAGCCCTTACCTGACCAATCGTCGCTGTCCCCGAAAAAGCGACGGCGCCCACCAAAACAAAAGCCGCCTTTGAAGAGATGTCTTGGCGCATCTGGTAATCCTGGAATTTGATAGGGTAAGCTAGTGTGCGAATGATGCGATTGTAAAGACATCGTCATGAGATTTCTGCCGCTTTGCGTCACCCCGCCTCAACGCCATCCGATGTTGAGCGTTGACCCTGTTCAGTCGGCCTGAGATGCTGCAGCCAACCTTTTGGCGCCCTATGAGGAACAGCATGAACGACGGTGCCGAAATCATTCACGTCGTGTTCGGCAGGTGCATTGCAGACACGCTCCGCGAAGCGTTGGCGTTGCTCGACAGCACGGCGCGCGTGATCGGCTTGCCCGACTGCCTCAGCGTCGGCCCGATCGATCCGCCCGATCCGACCCTGCGGCAAGCTTGGGGCAAGTCCGTCTTGCGGGCGGACCCAATGCTGCGGGACGCACTCGTCAGTGACACAAGGGACGTAGAGGCGGCGTGGGTGGAAGCAACCGCGCCTGGTATCAATCCTGTCTTCTGGGCGTGCTTGAGTTCGCCGATGGAGCATGCGTGCTTCCTGGCCTTCGCAGCGCGCATGCAAGACCGATGCTTCGACATCGTCGACGCAACCAACCTCGACTTCACGACGATTGATGGCGTCAGGCGCCCGTGGTCTCTGGGTTTGATGCGTGTGCAGGATATCGTTGCGTCCAACCTATATGCGACGCGGCGTCCGATCTCTGCCGAGGCGCATCGCGCAGCGGCCATGGCGTGGTCGGAACTTTGTCACGAGAACGCACCGTTCCGGATCGTCAGGGACGGCCGCATGGTGTCGGCACCGCTCACGCAGTACGATGCCTTCCTGGTCGCGCAGGCGCGCCAGGACTGGGAGATTGCTGCGCGATTGATCGGCCGCACGATCACCAAGCTGTGCTTCGAGAATTCACCGCCCGGCCAGGCGACGAGCGACGTTGTTCTGTTCGGACGTATGCTGGCGCTGTGTGAGGCGGGCTTGCTTGAAATCACGGGGCCCGGACCGGATCTGCGCGACTATCACGTGCGCAGGCCTTTGCAGTAAACTCTGTCACCACCCTCCGCGCGCGGCCCTCATCGTGAGGTCGAAGGCCTGATGAACAGGAGACAGCACCGTGTCCAAGGTCGGATACCGCAGAGGCCAGGCCGCCGATCTGTCTCGTGAGAATTGGGCGGGCACGGGACCCCGCCCACTCAGTTGGACCGCTTGGTATCCCACCGAAGCCGAGCAGCCCGAGGAAGAGGTCTCTCTGGGGCGCGAGGGCGCTGCGTGGATGACGATGGGCAAAGTGGTCACGCAGGGCGAGCTTCGGCGCCAGACCGAGCCCTTCCCCGTCGTTCTGATGTCTCACGGAACCGGCGGCTCGGCTGCGGATCTTGGTTGGCTCGGTATCCGCCTTGCCGCTAAGGGTTTTGTCGTGCTCGGCGTCGATCATCACGGCAACACGGCTGTCGAACCCTTCCGCCCGGAGGGCTTCCTCTGTTGGTGGGAACGCGCCCGAGACCTGTCGGTCGTCCTGGATCTTCTGGCAGAGTTAGAGCCGTTTCAAGGGCGCCTCGACTTTGGAAAGGTCTTCGCCGCGGGCTTCTCGCTCGGCGGCTATACCGTTCTGTCGCTCGGCGGCGCGATCACGCATATGCGTTTGTTCTCAGACTGGATGACGGCGCGCGGCATCACGCGCGGTCCACGGGAGTTTCCAGACATCGCTTCCCATGTCGCGCCCCTGCTCGAACGCAGCCGCGTCTTTCGGGCGTCGTGGGAGCGGCCATCGCAGTCGTATAGGGATGCGCGCGTCAAAGCCATTCTATCCTGTGCGCCCGCGCCGACAGTCAGGGCGTTTTCAAACGAGAGCCTGCGGGATCTCACGCTGCCCGTCTCACTTATTGTCGGCGGCGCGGACACCGAAGCTCCTGCCGAGGACTGCGCCTATTGGCTCGACGAACGCCTGCCCAATAGGCGCCTGGTCCTGCTTGGACCCGACGTGGGGCATGCGATCTTCCTCTGCGAAGCCACGGCTTTGGGTCGCACGGCTGACCCGATCGCGTGCCTCGACGCCGTTGGCGTGGATCGCCGTGCAATCCACGACGACGTCGCGGCACGCGCTATCGCATTATTCCGGATCTAGAGGCTCGGCCACGCTTCTGGGATTGCGGCCTCACTGAGGCGATAGGCCGGACCTGCCCGTCATGGAGCGTCGTGGCCAGGGTCGATTTTCCACGACATCTGGCATGGCGCTTCGAAGCGTCTGCCCGGGGGTCCATAGATGCGCGGCCCAACCGGCTTCAGTAGCCGCCAATACGTTCTGCTCCTGGTCATCCACCAGAAGCAGCTCATCCGGTTGGAAACCAACCCGCTGACGGACGGCGTGGAAGAATTCAGGGAATGGCTTCCTGTGACCAAGGGCTGCGGAGTAATGGCATCCATCGACATGCGCGGCCAGACCGAGCGCATTCATCAGGTAGGATGCCCTCTCGTGTTCCTGATTGGTGACGAGATGGACCTGCAACCCGGCCACTCGCAGCTTTGCCAAGTCCTGCAGCAACTGCTCATCCAGTCGGGCGTCGTTGCGGAACCAATAGGCCAGCAGCGTATCAGGCGTCAGTTCAGGTGCGATGTCGTGAAGAACCTGGGCTAGCCGCTCGCGTATTGTGACCTTCCCTGTGATGATCTGCTCCCAATGAGGTTCGAAGAACGCGCGATGGAGGACCGAAGGGGCCAGGTTTAGGTCTGTGAACAGGTCGGTGGCCCACGGGCTTCCATCAACCGGCCGGCCGGTCACCAGGACGCCATCGACGTCAATCATCACCGCTTTGATCATCGCTTCTCCTCGGTTCGCCACGACACGGAGTCTGATCCCTCAGCGTCCACCTAGCGCCAACTCAAGGCAGAATGGCCAAGGTGTCAAAGTGCGGTAGCAAAGAGCACCTTTCGGCAGGACCAGGCGACCTCTCGATGTCAGAACAAGGCCTGGTCACGTCCGCTGGCTCACGTTCCCGATCCGCGTGCGTGCGTTGCGTGGACGACGCTCCATCGAACTGAAATGTTAAAAGCGAAGACAGATCTGCGAAAATCTTCTGCGAGAACAGCATGGTGTGTCCCTCCTTGGCCAGGAGGTAGCGCCCACTCGCCTATTTCCTCAAACGAGCTTATGGTCGCCGTGAGATAACTTGAGGTTATGTCATGAAGCGTGGGCGCCTGCCTTTGACGGCCCTCCGCAGCTTCGAAAGTGCGGGGCGACTTCTCAGTTTTACGGAGGCGGCTGAGGAGCTCTTCGTGACCCAGGCGGCTGTCAGTCGGCAGATCCGCGAGTTGGAAGACAGCCTTGGAACGCGGCTGTTCCATCGGCATCACCGCAGGGTGAGTTTGACCGAAACCGGTGCAAGGCTTCTCGGCCGCCTGACCGAGAGTTTCGACGCCATCGACGAGGCCTTGCGTGAGGCATTGACCGCAGTATCGCGCGCCCCCCTCGTCATCAGCGTCGAACCGGGTTTCGCCGCATGCTGGCTGGTGAGTCGTCTCGATGGTTTCCGGGCTCTACAGCCCGAGATCGACGTTGAGGTCTTATCGGATCCGCGCCTCATCGAGTTCCGAACCTCCCGTGCCGCGCTTGCCATTCGCTATTCTGTGGGGGCCGCAGACTGGCCGAGGGTGGAGGCGCGCCTTCTGGTTCGATCCTTCGGAACGCCGGTGCTCGCGCCCTCCCTCTTGGCGACCGGACCGCCGTTGCAGCGCCCCGAGGACCTCGCGCAGTACACATTGCTGTATGAGGATGGCCGCCAGAATTGGTCTGCCTGGATGGAAGCGGCCGGGCTCCCCTCACATTCAATGAGCCGTGGCCCCCTCTATAACGATCCGGCCCTGATCGTGCCCGCGGCTGTACGGGGTCACGGCGTGGCACTCGGTGACCTGGCTTTGGTGAGCGATGACATTGCCGCCGGGCGGCTGATCGCACCCTTTGACCTCAAGGTGAGCTTCGGAGGATATTGGCTGGTCGCACCAAGCCTGACCGCGCTCAGCCCGGCCGCGGAAGCCTTCGTGATCTGGCTCTCTGCGTCACTCAATATTCAGAACGACACGACCGCAGTACCCGATTGAATGCGAGGAAGACATGGCGACCTATACTGCGGATATCGAATGGACCCTCAAGAGCGGAGAGGATTTCCTGACTGGCCGTTACAGTCGCGGCCATACCATCCGCTTCGACGGTGGAACCGTAGTTCCGGCCTCCGCGTCGCCACATATCGTCGGAAAATGGGCTGTGGAAACGGCTGTTGATCCAGAAGAAATGCTCGTCGCCGCCCTATCCAATTGTCATATGCTGTCCTTCCTCCACGTGGCGCGGCTTGCCGGGTTCACGATCGTTGCCTATCGGGATCATGCGGAAGGTGTCATGGAGGACATCGCGCCAGGCAGGCAGGCCGTGACAAAGGTCGTGCTTCATCCACATATCGAATGGAGTGGGTTAGTTCCTGACAAGGAGACGCTGAGGCATCTGCATCATGAAGCCCATGACGTGTGTTTCATCGCGAATTCGGTAAAAACACAGGTGAGTGTTGCCTAGGTCGAAAGTGTTATTCACACAATAATTGGCAGGCACGTCGTCATCCACGCGCGACAATGCCGTCAGGGTGCACTGGAATGCACTTCGGCAATGTAACCGCCGGGGAATTCCAGCATGGCCGCCAAACGCGCATCCACCGCATAGGGCCCAGACAGAAGAGCGGCGCCGGCCGCCTTGGCCTTGACGATGGTCGCCGCAAGATCACTGACCGCGTAGCCGGTCATCTCATGCCCATAAGGATAAGGAAGGTGCCCATCCGTAACAAGCACGGTCATGTTGCCAAAGGGTGAGACGATACGGATGCGTCGATAAGTGTCTCCAGGCCGGCCGATCTCCGCACCCGGTGCCTGTGCGTCGTCAGACACAACCACGCCGCCAGCGAAACGGTCAAAGTCCCGAACGAACTCCATGGCTCTTTCTGGCGGCACATAGACCCGATTTTCAGGAACCGTCTGAAGTGCCGGATAGGACGGCGCCTTCGTGTGCCAATAGAGTTGCATGTTTACGCCGCCCGGCCATTGAATGATGGTGTCGCGACCAATGGCATCTGGAAACATCGTAACCAAGACAGCGGCGCCAGCGGCACGCGCCGCTTGGACCGCCGTATCCATATCGCGAACGAGATAGCCCGTACGCTCGAAACCAAAGGGATAGGGGACGGGTGTCCGGAAGCCAAAGATCGAAAGACTTCCGACGGATGTGAGCAGCAATTGAGAACTGGTGAGGCTAGGGGTGGGGGTGACCGTCACGACGGCCTGTTTTGTGGACGTGCCACCGAAGGTTTCTAGAAAACTCTTCACAAATCGATCAACATTGGACGGCGCGATATAGACATGAGTGGTGTCGTATTGCGGTCCCACCGCCAATGACGCCGCGGCCTCTGCATTGCTGGCCTGAGGCATCAATCCCACTACGCTTGAGGCGAAAGCTACGATGGCAATGCGCTTGATCATACTCATAAGATACCTCTCCGTGACGACGAGGGCTGTGTCGATGGGTTCCAAGCGATAGGACTGAAGCTCTTATATTTTGATAATGTAATGACTGGTCAATTATAACGACCACTTGTGCAAATCAACCGCGCCCACGCCCTCACTTCAGCCGGCATTGGTCCGTCAGATAAAACCCACCGGTGCTCGACGCGACATGCATGTCCATCGCCCCGCTCGCCCGGTCGAAATCGTAAAAACGACCTGTGCTCGTGTCCACCCAGGAAATGGCCCGGTCGGTGATCTGGGCCGGATAGGAATCGACCGTGCCATGACCCAGATCGACCGGAAGATCCCAGGTCGCGCCACTCGTCGTATTCCTGCAATGGAGCGCGGAATCCGCCCGGGCGGGGACCATGGGCATCACGATCGCGGCCACCACGAACGCGGCCAGGCATTGCATGAACCTCATCATATCCTCGCTGCCATTGTCCTGAAGGCGGAACCGTCTCGACGACACCGCCCCCGCGCGCGATAGTCAATGCACAGGAGCGAAAGAACATCGTCGTGGATCCGAGCGCCCTCCATTTCGACCCCGGCCGATTGGAGGTCCGTATCGGTCTCGCCACCGTTCCGGGGCCACGCGCCGACAACCAGGATTTCGCCCTCGCCTATCTCGGCACGCAGACCACCCGCGCTAGCCACGGCGTGGTCGCGGCGGTGGCGGACGGTGTTTCGAGCACGACGGGGGGCCGGGTTGCGGCCGAATTGGCCGTGCGCGGCTTCATCGACGGGTTTCTCGCCCAGAAGGAGACCCTGGCCGTGCCGCAGGCCGCCGCCATCGCCCTGACCGCGATTGCCGATTGGATCGAATCCCAGGGTCAGCGCGATGCGAACCTCGCCGGTATGGCGACGACCCTCACCGCCCTCGTGCTGCGCGGCCGGCGCGCCTACGGCATCCATATCGGCGATTCTCGGCTGTATCGCCTGACGCAGGGCCAGCTCACGCAGCTCACCACCGATCACCACCTGAACGCGCGCGTCTTGAGCCGCGCCGTCGGCATCGAAGGTGGCAGCCGTGCCGATTACTGCAGTGAACCGGCGGCGGCGGGGGACCGCTTTCTGCTGACCAGTGACGGCGTGCATTCCGCCCTGTCCGCCACGCGCATCGGCGCCATCCTCAAGCGCCGCGCGGCACCGGACGAAACGGCCGAGATGCTGGTCACCTCCGCCTTGGAGGCAGGCGGGCGCGACAATGCCACCGCGATGGTGGTGGACGTCGTCGACATCCCGGCCGCCGACCGCGCCGACCTCGCCGCGGATATGGCCCGCCTGCCGATCGGGTCGCTGCCCGCGCCAGGCGAGACCGTGGATCAGTTCGACCTCGGGCCGATCCTTGCGGATGGCGAGATGAGCCGGCTGTTTCGCGCCACCGACCGCCAGAGCGGCCGGGCCGTGATCGTCAAATTCCCGAACCCGGAGCTTGCCAGCGCCCCGCATCTGCGCGCGGCCTTCCTGCGAGAGGCCTGGATCACCACGCGGCTTCATGGGCCTTGGCTCGGCGAAGCGCCGGAGCCCGATCCTGGCCGGCAAACGCGGCTCTATGCCGTCATCGCCTTCCATGAGGGGGAAACGCTGGACCAGCGTCTGCAGCGCCGGCCGCGCGTCGGCCTGGAGGAGGGCATCGCCATTGGCGAGCGTCTGGCCAAGGCGACCGCCGTTCTGCATCGGGCGGGGATCATCCATCGCGACATCAAGCCCGGTAACGTCTTTCTGGCACCCTCGGGTGCGGCACGGCTGATCGACTTCGGTCTCGCGCGGGTGCCGGGCATCGAGGAAGAGGCGGCGGCCGGCGATCCGGGCGGCGTTCCGGGAACGCCGAGCTATATGGCGCCCGAGCTGTTCAGCGGCACGACGCGCGGTGACGCCAAGACCGATGTCTATGCTTTGGGCGTGACATTGTATCGCATGTTCAGTGGCGGGCCCTATCCGTATGGCGAGGTGCGTGCCTTCGCGCCGCCACGCGCGACCAATCCTGTGCCGCTGACGCGCCATCGCCCGGATCTGCCGGCCTGGCTCGATGCGACGATCCTGAAGGCCGCCGCGCTGAACCGCGACGAGCGTTTCGACGATGCCATCGACTTGGTGCTGGCGCTGGAAGCCGGCGAGAGCTTTCGTCCGATTCATGCGAGACCGGCGCTCTATGATCGCAATCCGCTGCTGTTCTGGAAGACGGTCAGCGCAATTCTGGCGTTTATCATTCTCTGCCTGCTGGTCTGGCAGCATTGAAAGAAAGGGCGACCGAACACCGGCCGCCCCTTCCCTCATGCGCAAGCTCCGATCGCTCAGAGCGGCGTCGTTTCCTCATAGGGCAGCGGTACGCGTGAGCCTTCGCCGAAGATCGCATAGGCCTCTTCGCCGTGAATCGCGTCGTCACCGATCTGTAGCATCGCATCGGACATGCGCAGCGGCGTCACGAAGGAGATCAGCTTCAGGATGACATAGGTGCCGATGATATTCAGCACGATGATGAACAACGCGCCTTCGATCTGCAGCAGCAACTGGTGCGGGTTACCATAGAACAGGCCGGTCACGCTGACGCCAGGCGCATCCTTATCCGTGCCGACATATTCCAGCATCTTCGGATCCGCCAGAATGCCCGTCAGCAAACCGCCGACGACGGCCGCGACACCATGGGTATGGAAGACGCCCAGCGTGTCATCGACCCGACGCATGATGGCGGTCTTGGCGAACATGTTCATGCTGAGCCACGGCAGCAGAGCCGCGACCACACCGATGATGATGGCACCCCAGCCGTTGACGTAACCAGCGGCGGGCGTGATGCCGACGAGACCGGCGATCATGCCGTTAACGGCGCCGATGACCGAAGGCTTGCCGTAGGAGAAGTAGTCCAAGACCGTCCAGACCAGCAGGGCAAAGCAGGTGGCGATGTTGGTGTTGAGGACTGCGGCGCCTGCATCGGCATTGGCGAAATACGGATCGCCGCCGTTGAAGCCGTTCCAGCCGAGCCACAGGATGCCCGCGCCGACCAGGGTGACGAGAAGGCTGTTCGGCTCGAAACTATCGCGGTCGCGCTTCAGACGCGGGCCGATGATCGCGGCCGCCACGAAGCCCGATGTCGCTGCCGACAGATGGATGACGTACCCACCGGAGAAGTCGACCACGCCCTTGACGGCCAGCCAGCCGCCCCCCCAGAGGCTGAAGGCTCCGACCGTGTAGATGAAGGTCATCCACACCGGCACGAAGATCGCCCAGGCCTTGAAGCTCATGCGGCCGAGCACGGCGCCTGCGAGAATGATCACGGTGATCGCGGCGAAGACGAACTGGAAGTAGATCATGGTCGCCATCGGGAAGCCCAGCGGGGGCATACCGCCGGCGGCTGCCGGAATCGACGCCTCGCCCGTTTCCATGGCGGCTGACAAGATCGACCGCGGCACGCCCAGGAAGGGGAACCATTGTGGCCCGAAGGCCATGCTGTAGCCCCACAGCGCCCAGACCACCATGACGGCGGCGAAGGCATACATCGCCATGAAGGCGGAGTTGATGGCCCACTTTTTCTTGACGATGCCGCCGTAGAGCACCACCAAGCCCGGAACACTCTGCAGTGCCACGAAAGTGGCGGCGGCTAATTGCCAGGCGTTATCGCCTGAATCCAGCCATTTCGGTGAAGGAACCAGCACGTTCAAACCCCCTTATTGCCAGCGATGCAACTCCGCAGGCTCGACCTTTTTTCGACCCGCTCTCTGGTCGCCGGTCTAGCCTCCGCTGTAATCACGCACAGGTGATAACCGGAATTAATAAAGCAATATCGATGCCAATGCAGGACAATTCCTGGGAGGAAAGTGTCGAGCGTGCTACTGCCAGTTGAGGGTTTGTGGAGCGACGCGATCAGGAATGGGTCGCAGGTACCGTGAGGGCCTTCGCCCAACAAATAAACAAACGGCTAAAACAGTATCATAGCGAAGCGAAGACCGTTGGGACTGGGCCGGCGACTGAAACCCGCGCCGTTAGCGCGCGGTAATCATCCCGCCTCGCCATCATCGCGAAAATAGGGCTCCACCGTTCCGCTCAGCTTCATGGTCAGCGGCGCACCATGGCGATCGACCGATTTGCCGACCGAGAGGCGAACCCAGCTCTCACTGACACAATATTCCTCGACATTGGTCTTCTCCACACCCTTGAAGCGGATGCCGACGCCACGCAGCAGCGCCGCCTCATCGTAATGCGGGCTCTTGGGGTTATTGGAGAGATGGTCCGGTGGGGTATCGGTCATGATCGGTCAGGCCTTCGGCAAGATGAAAACGGTGCTGGCATAAGCGCCGGGGCCAGCAACCTCAAGCGATGGGGGCGCCTCACAAACCCCGTTCGGCGAGGAAGGCCGCGAAAGCCGGGGCGTAGTCGGGGTGCCAGCGGGACAGGGGCGGCCGGTTCTCGGTGATATCCATCGCAGCCCAGATAACCCGTGCATTATCAAGGTCCCGCGTCACGTCGTTATCGGGGCAAATGATATAGAAATCACCTTGCGCCAGCTTTTCGACCATGAACTCGACCACCTGTTCCGGGGTCCAGGCGGCGGGCGGCTTCTGCGCCACGCGCACGCGGGTGAGGCCGGTGAAGGTGAAGCCGGGCACCAGCAGATGCGCGGTCACGCGGCAGTCCTTGCGGGTGCGCAGTTCATGGGCCAAGGCCTCAGTCACCACCTTCACGCCGGCCTTAGAGACATTATAGGCGGTGTCGCCGGGCGGGCAGGTAATGCCCTGCTTGGAGCCGGTGTTGATGATGGCGCCTGGCGTTCCCTGCGCGATCATCGCCGGGCCGAAGACCTGCACGCCGTTGATGACGCCGGCGAGGTTGGTGCCCAGAATGTCCTCCCAACGGCCTGCCTCGCCGAAGATATCGCCGCCGCCTTCGCGCCCGGCATTGTTCATGAGCAACCCGACTTCGCCGAAGGCGTCATAGGCGCGGTCGCGGAGGCGGATCACATCCTCGCGCCGGCCGACATCGGTCGGCATCGCGATCACGCCGGAGGCCGCGTTGGTCTTGGCGGCCATCGCCGTGAGGGCTTTCTCCAGCCCGGCCTCATCCGTATCCGCCAGGACCAGGCGCATGCCGAGGGAGGCGAAATGCATCGCCGCGGCAAGGCCAATTCCGCTTGCGGCACCGGTGATGACGGCCACACGGCCCGGCGCCAATACAGTGTCGTTCATCGTCTCACTCCTCCGCAGGTCGGTCTTGGCGGCAGTTTAGACCGACCGTGGCTATCGCGCGACCCGCAGAGGCGCGCGCAGCGTGGGTTGGCCCGGCGCGCGGTGCCGATAGGCCAAAGCCTCCGCCACATCGACACGACGGATCCCCGGCGCCCGCGCTAGATCGGCAATGGTGGCCGAGACGCGCAGCAGGCGGGTAAAACCCCGTGCCGAGAGGCCCAGCTTCTCGGCTGCCGTCTCCGCCAACAAGCGCGCATCCGCCGCCAGGGTGAAGCTGTCGATGTCGGCTTCACTATTCAGGCAGCCGGCGCCGGTCGGCGTCTTGCGCCGCATCTGCAAGGCCCGCGCCTCCGCGACACGGGCGGCCACCACGGCACTCCCTTCCCCTAAGGGTGCGCGCGACAATTCGATGGGGGAGATGGGCGACACCTGAACGATGAGGTCGATCCGGTCGAGCAGCGGGCCGCTGATCCGGCCCTGGTAATCTTCCGCGCAACGCGGCGCCCGGCCGCATTCGCGCGACGCATCCCCGAAATGGCCGCAGCGGCAGGGGTTCATGGCGGCAATCATCTGGAAGCGCGCCGGATAGGTGATATGGGCGGCGGCGCGGGACACGGTGGTGCGCCCCGCCTCCACCGGCTGGCGCAGCGCCTCCAACGCGGCGCGGGGGAATTCGGGCAATTCGTCGAGGAACAGCACGCCACGATGGGCGAGACTGACCTCACCGGGCCGCGCCCGCGATCCGCCGCCCGTCAGGGCCGCCTGGGATGCCGAATGATGCGGCTCACGAAAGGCCGGCCGCTTGAACAGCCGCCCGCCTTCCAACATGCCGGCGACGCTATGCACCATGCTGACCTCCAGCGCCTCCATCGGCGTGAGGTCGGGCAGCAACCCCGGCAGGCGGGAGGCGAGCATGGATTTGCCGGCGCCGGGCGGGCCGATCATGAGCAGATGATGGGCCCCGGCCGCCGCAATCTCCAACGCCCGTCGTGCCGTCTCCATGCCTTTGACCTGGGCAAGGTCCGGGCCGGGAGGCCCCTCCACCACCCCGCCCACGGCAGGCGGGGATAGCAGTTGCGTGCCGCGAAAGTGGTTGATCAGGGACATCAGGTCGGGGGCCGCCAGAATCTCGAGCTTGCCGGCCCAGGCGGCCTCCGGCCCCTGCGCCTCCGGGCAAATCAGCCCCCATTCGCGTTGAGAGGCCGCCATGGCGGCCGGCAAAATGCCAGCGACCGAGACGATGCGGCCGTCGAGCGAAAGCTCCCCCAAGGCCGCATAACCGCCGAGTTCCTCCGGCGGCAAAATATCCATCGTGGCGAGAACGGCGAGGGCCATCGGCAGATCGAAATGGCTGCCTTCCTTGAGTTGATCGGCCGGCGCCATATTGATCAGCAGCCGCTTCGGCGGCAGGGACAGCCCCATCGCGGCGAGGGCCGCCCTCACCCGCTCCCGCGCTTCGGCCACCGCCTTGTCGGGCAGGCCGACGACGAGGAAGGCCGGCAGACCACTCGACGCCTGGGCCTGCACCTCCACGGGCACCGCCTCAATGCCGGAGAACGCGAAGCTCAAGACCCGCACCACGCCCATGGTTTTTCTTTCGTATCGGTATCATATCGATAAGCTGTTGGGCGCATGATTGTCCACCGGCGGGCGCAAGGCAGACAGAACCGAAGGCGAGTCGATCTGGGCGCGCGGCTGATGGGCGAAGGCTTTGCTTGTCGGCCCTGGAACAAGTCGGTAACGGGCAAGGCTGCCGCCGGACGAGCGGCGTGAAACGGGAGCAAGGGCAATGGGCTATCGGGTAGCGGTCGTGGGTGCCACCGGAGCGGTGGGACGCGAGATCCTGAAAACGCTGGCCGAGCGGAACTTCCCCGTGAGCGACATCGTGGCCTTGGCCTCCGGCCGATCGACCGGCACCGAGATCTCCTTCGGGGCGGATCGCGTGCTCAAAACGCAGAACCTCGAAAAATTCGATTTCCACGGCTGGGATATCGCGCTGTTCAGCCCGGGTGCCGCCGTGTCCGCCATTCATGCGCCCCGCGCGGCTGCCGCCGGCTGCGTCGTGATCGACAATACCAGCCATTTCCGCATGGACCCGCAGGTGCCGCTGGTG
The DNA here is from genome assembly GCF_030252425.1 of Acidisoma sp. PAMC 29798. Lineage (GTDB taxonomy): Bacteria > Pseudomonadota > Alphaproteobacteria > Acetobacterales > Acetobacteraceae > Acidisoma > Acidisoma cladoniae. The sequence continues at coordinate 3,005,343 of NZ_CP126994.1, forward strand.
GTGCCCGAAGTGAACCCCGAGGCCCTGGCCGGATGGCGCAAGAAGGGCATCATCGCCAACCCCAATTGCTCCACCATTCAGATGGTCGTGGCGCTGAAGCCGCTACATGACGAATTCACCGTCAAGCGTGTCTCCGTCGCGACCTATCAGTCGGTGTCCGGCGCGGGCAAGGAAGGCATGGACGAGCTGTTCAGCAATAGCCGGGCGATGTTCGTCAACGACCCGGTGACGCCGCAGCAGTTCACCAAGAACATCGCCTATAACGTCATCCCCCATATCGACAGCTTCCTGGACGACGGCTCGACCAAGGAAGAATGGAAGATGGTTGTGGAGACGAAGAAGATCCTGGACCCATCGATCGCGGTCTTCGCCACCTGCGTGCGCGTGCCTGTGTTCATCGGCCATGCCCTGGCCGTGCATGTCGAATTCGCCAATCCGGTGACGGCCGGTGAGGCGCGGGCGACGCTGCGGGAGGCACCGGGCGTGACGGTGGTCGATGTGCGGGAAGATGGCGGGTATGCGACGCCGGCCGAGGTCGCCGGTGAGGATGATGTCTTCGTCAGCCGCATCCGCAAGGACCCGACAGTGCCGCATGGCATCGCCTTCTGGTGTGTCGGTGACAATCTGCGTAAGGGCGCGGCGCTGAACGCGGTGCAGATCGCCGAGAGCCTGATCGCCCAGGGCCTGCTGACGGCCGCTAAAGCGGCGTAAGTGCGAAGACGCTGCGCTTTTCCGCCCTACAAGACGGGGCCGCTCGTAGGGTGAATCAGCGCGGCGCATTCCACCCTACGGAGCAGGCGGCAGACCCCGAATTGTTGATGCTGCACCTGCGTTGACCACCTGATGTCACAAGATTACAGAGACTTCAGGGCGGCTCCAGCTACTAACCCTCCGGCGCGCGATGCAATCACCCGACACTCTGAGTGGAATTCGCTAATGGCAGATGTTCGCGATGCCTTGATCATCGGCAAGCGGAGCGACGGCACGCTCGTCAGCCGGCCGCTGTCCCCCCATCTTCAGGTCTATAAGCCGCAGATCAGCTCCATCAGTTCGATCATGAACCGGATGACGGGCATCGCCCTGTCGGTTGGTTTGCTGCTGATGGTCTGGTGGCTTGTGGCCGCGGCGACATCGCCGCAGGCCTTCTCACACGCCCAGGGCTTTATCGGGTCGCCCATCGGGCTAATTCTGATGTTCGGCTGGACGCTCGCCCTTTGGTACCATTTCTGTAATGGCATCCGCCATCTGTTCTGGGACGCGGGCTATGGCTACGCGATCGAGACCTCGCACAGAACTGCGTTGCTGGTCGTGATTGGCACGGTGGCCCTCACCATCCTGAGCTGGGCCGTCGGCCTGGCCACCTGGCTCTGAGGGCCTCCATCATGGCACATAACGACAAGCTTTCTGTCACCGTGCGGCGGTCCGAATTGGGCCGCGCCAAGGGCCTGGGTGCCGCAAGAAGCGGCGTGCATCATTGGTGGATGGAACGCGTGACGTCGGTCGCGCTGATCCCGCTGACGCTGTGGTTCGTCTTCTCGGTGCTGTCCATGGCGGGCCATCCGCAGCCGAGCGTTGCCCATTGGATGTCCCATCCCCTGGTGGCCGTCTTGCTGATCGCCCTGATCGTGACCTCGTTCCAGCATACCGCCCTCGGCCTTCAGGTGGTGATCGACGATTACGTCCATCAGGAAGGCCAGCGGATGATCGCGCTGCTGGTCATGAAGGCCGTGGTCGTGCTGCTGGCCCTGGCCGCCCTTCTTTCCGTTCTGAAACTCGCCATCTGAGCATGAAGCGATCCGGCGGCGGGCCCTTCGGCCGCGCCCGCGCGATCTGAAACGAGGCTACGATGAACGCCATCTCCAAGCCATCAAACGGCGCCTATACCGTCATCGACCACACCTATGACGTCATCGTCGTGGGCGCGGGCGGCGCGGGATTGCGCGCGACCCTCGGCATGGGCGCGGCCGGTTTGAAAACCGCCTGCATCACCAAGGTCTTCCCCACACGCAGCCACACGGTTGCAGCCCAGGGCGGCATCGGCGCCGCACTCGGCAATATGGGTGAGGACGACTGGCGCTGGCATATGTACGACACCGTGAAGGGGTCCGACTGGCTCGGCGACCAGGACGCCATCGAATACATGTGCCGCAATGCCATTCCGGCGATCTATGAGCTGGAGCACTTCGGCGTGCCCTTCAGCCGCACCGAAGACGGCAAGATCTACCAGCGCCCGTTCGGCGGCCATATGAAGGAATACGGCAAGTCGCCCGCGATGCGCGCCTGCGCCGCCGCGGACCGCACCGGCCATGCCATTCTGCACACATTGTATCAGCAGAGCCTGAAGCATGATGTGGAATTCTTCGTTGAATACATCGCCCTTGACCTGATCATGGACGAGGATGGCGCCTGCCGTGGCGTCATGGCCTGGAGCCTCGAAGACGGCTCGATGCATCGTTTTCGCGCGCAATCCGTGGTGCTCGCCACGGGCGGCTACGGCCGCGCGTATCAAAGCTGCACCTCAGCCCATACCTGCACGGGCGACGGCAACGGCATGGCGATCCGCGCCGGCCTGCCGATGCAGGACATGGAATTCGTGCAGTTCCACCCGACCGGCATCTTCAGTGCGGGCTGCCTGATCACCGAAGGCGCACGCGGCGAAGGCGGATACCTCACCAATAGCGCCGGCGAACGCTTCATGGAGCGTTACGCCCCGACCGCGAAAGACCTCGCCAGCCGCGATGTCGTCTCGCGCTCGATGACCATCGAAATCAATGAAGGTCGTGGCTGCGGTCCCAACAAGGACCACATCTTGCTGCATTTGGAGCATCTGGGCGCCGATCTGCTGCATGAGCGCCTGCCGGGCATTTCCGAAACGGCGCGGGTGTTTTCCGGCACCGATGTGACGAAGGAGCCGATCCCGGTGCTGCCAACGGTGCATTACAACATGGGCGGCATCCCCACGAATTATCATGGCGAAGTTCTGTCCCCCACGCCTGAAAACCCTGACCGGGTCGTGCGCGGGCTGATGGCGATTGGCGAATGCGCCAGCGTCTCGGTCCATGGCGCCAACCGCCTCGGGACCAACTCTTTGCTCGACCTCGTGGTCTTCGGCCGCGCCGCCGCCCATCGCGCCGCCGAGACGCTGCAAAGCGGTGCATCACAGGCGCCGCTGCCGCCTAAGGCCGGCGAAGCCTCGCTCGATCGTTTCGATGCGGCGCGCTACGCCAAAGGCAGCACGCGCGTGTCTGAGCTTCGCGTCGATCTCCAGCGCGCCATGCAGGCCCATGCGGCGGTGTTCCGCAGCTCCGCCAGCCTCACCGAGGGCGTGCGCAAGGTGAAGAAGTCCTGGGATGGGCTGAGCGACATGGGCGTCACTGACCATAGCCTGATTTGGAATTCCGACCTCGTCGAGGCGCTGGAGCTGCAGAACCTCATGGGCAATGCGATGGTCACGATGGTCGGCGCCGAGGCACGCACCGAAAGCCGTGGCGCCCATGCGCATGACGATTACCCGAACCGCGACGACGTCAATTGGATGAAGCATACGCTGGCCTGGTGCGACGCGGCAGGCGACGTCAAGCTCGGCTATCGGCCGGTCAAGATGCAGACCCTGACCAACGAAGTCTCGGTCTTTCCGCCCCAAAAGCGCGTCTACTAAGGAGCCTCCGATGGCAACCTTCACTCTTCCGAAGAATAGCAAGGTCGTCGAGGGTCAGCGCTACAAGGCGCCTGCCGGGGCGAAGCGCGTGAAGGAGTTCCGTATTTATCGCTGGAACCCCGATGACGAGAAGAACCCGCATACCGACGTCTACGAGATCGACCTCGACGATTGCGGCCCGATGGTTCTGGACGCGCTGATCAAGATCAAGAACGAAGTCGATGGCACGCTGACCTTCCGCCGCTCTTGCCGCGAAGGCATCTGCGGAAGCTGCGCCATGAATATCGACGGCACCAACACCCTCGCCTGCCTCAAGCCGATCGAGGATGTGAAAGCCGCCGTCCGCATCAATCCGCTGCCGCATATGGCCGTGGTCAAGGACCTCGTGCCTGACCTGACCCAGGCCTATGCCCAGTATCGGAGCATCGAGCCCTGGTTGCAGTCCGAAACTCCGCCCCCGCCCGATGCCGAGCGGCTGCAAAGCGTGGAGGAGCGGTCCAAGCTCGACGGTATGTGGGAATGCATCCTGTGTTTCTGCTGCACCACCAGCTGCCCGAGCTATTGGTGGAACGGCGACCGCTATCTGGGCCCAGCCGTGCTACTGGCGGCCTATCGCTGGATCGCCGATAGCCGCGACGAGCACACCGGGGACCGGCTGGATGCCTTGCAGGACCCCTTCAAGCTCTATCGCTGCCACACCATCATGAACTGTGCCGAAACCTGCCCCAAGGGCCTCAACCCAGCGCAGGCGATCGGCGAGATCAAGAAGCTGATGGTGCAGCGCCAGGGCTGACGCGCCCGTCGCGGTTCTGATCATGTTCAAGGGTGACATCGGCACGCCGCGTGGGCGCGCCTGGGCTTGGTCCGACGCGACCTTCGTCGATCACGGCATCTTCCGGCTCGTCTGGTCGAACTGGGCCGAGGTCGTGCCCGGCCGCCTCTATCGCTCCAATCACCCGCATCCGTGGCGGCTGGCGGCCGCCCAGCGCAAACTCGGCATCAAGACGCTGATCAACCTGCGCGGCCCCCGGTTTTGCGGAGCGGACGCACTGTCGCGGGAAGCGGCAGCGAAGCTCGGCCTGCATCATATCGATATGGCCTTCGAAAGCCGGGGCGCGCCGCATAAGGAGCGCATCCTGCGCTTTGCCGCGATCGTCGACACGCTCGTTGAACCTGCGCTGATGCATTGCAAATCAGGCGCCGATCGCACGGGTCTCGCCGCCGGGCTCTATCTTCTCTTCAAGGGCGGCAGCAGCGTCGATGCACTGAAGCAACTGTCCTGGCGGTTCGGCCATTGGAGCAGCGCGCGTACCGGCATCCTTGACGCGTTTTTCCGTCGTTATGCTCAAGACGCCGAAGGCCGGATTTCGTTCCTGGATTGGGTCAGGACCGAATATGATGAGGTCGCCCTGAAGCGGGATTTCGTCGCCGGAGGCCTGTCCGCCTTCGTGGTCGATCGTGTTCTTCGACGCGAATAGGGTTTCCTTTCGCGGCGAGTGGTCCTAGTCCGACACTTGCATCCACTCGATGAGCACGATCCCATAAATGGACGACCTTCATCCGGCCGCAGCGGGACGAACCGCGATCAACTTGGCCGCGAGCAGCATTCTCGTCGGCATCATCGTGCTGGCACTCAAGGGTGTCGCATGGTGGATCACGGACAGTTCCGCGCTTTATTCCGATGCGCTGGAAACCGTCGTAAATGTTGCCAGCGCCGCCGTCGCCTTCTGGACGCTTCGGGTGGCCGCCAAGCCTGCCGATCACGACCATCCTTTCGGACACGACAAGGCTGAGTTCTTCTCGGCCGTCGTCGAGGCTGTGCTCATCATCCTGGCCGCCGTCTCCATCCTGCATCATGTCTGGTTGAACTTCCGCCACGGCCATGCGCTGACGGAACCGCTCGACGGCATGGCCATCAACGTGGTGGCGACGGTCATCAACGCGGGTTGGGCCTGGGTTCTGCTGCGCGCCGGGCGTCGCCTTCGATCGCCGGCGCTGATTGCCGATGGACGCCATCTATATTCGGATGTCGTGACCTCGGGCGGCATTTTGCTCGGCCTCGTCCTCGTTCTGTTGACGGGAACACTGTGGCTCGATTCGGCTCTGGCCGCGGCGACGGCGGTTTATATCCTGTGGGCGGGCATTCGCATGCTGCGCCTGTCTTTGAGTGGACTGATGGATGCGGCGCCGGATGAGGAGACTTTGGACCGCATTCGCCACATCGTCGCGACCCATGCCGATGGTGCCCTGGAAGCGCATGACCTGCGCACGCGGCAGGCGGGGCGCCTGACCTTCCTGCAATTTCATCTCGTGGTGCCGGGCAAGATGCCGGTCGATCAGGCGCATGACATCTGCGACCGGATCGAAGCCGCCTTGAAAGCCGAAATGGAGGGTCTGATCGTGACCATTCATGTCGAGCCAGAACTCAAGGCGAAGCATAAGGGCGTCGTGGTTCTCTGACGGACCAATCGCGTCAGCGTGTCACGCCGCCATGTCTCGGCCATCGCGCGGCAATAGTTTTGCCCTGGATTGGGCCTTTAACAAGGCATTGAAACCGACGCCTGTGCGAATTCTGCACGTCGCTCAGGCGCGCGGTCATGGGGTGCCGAAAGCCCAGGACGCACCATGTTCGTGCCCTGGGCTTGTGCCCGTTGCGTGTGTCATCGTGATGAGGAGACCATCGATATGAGACTGAAATTGACCGCCCTCGCGGCCATTGCCGGGCTGGGTTTGCTGACCGCCTGCACCGATCCCTATAGCCCCGGTCAGCGCGCGCTTGGCGGCGCCGCCATCGGCGCGGGCACGGGGGCAGTGATCGGCGGCATCACCGGCGGCGGACAGGGCGCCGGCATTGGCGCCTTGATCGGCGGCGCCGTGGGTGCCGCGGGTGGCGCCGCCACCACCCCGCAACGCCCCAGGCCCCGTTACTACAACAATAACGGCTACTGATAAGCCGAGGCCCGATGGCGACATCGGGCCTCCCTTTACAGTCGAAGGTCCATCAGCGTGGGCATGCCGTGGCCAAGCCCCACGCCTGCCAATCGCCCGCCATCATGGGCGGAAATCATAATCATATCCCCTGTGGTGAGCATGTCGCCGGCATCAGAGAAGAAACCCTGGCCACTCACCGCATCGAGTGGGTCTTCCCGGGCGCTATAATGCCACAGCGTGAAGCCATTCGCGTAGGCAAGAACACAGAGATCGCGCAATACGAAGGCCATGGACGTGCATCCTCTAAAGCGGTAGGACTTTCGTCCTCATCGCGATTGACTAGGAAATTATGCCGAGAGACCGTAGCGGCCACTCCAGGCGTTCAGTCGCCTCGCGCCACAGCCGCGAATCGGACCGTTCGTTCGGCGCATCCGCGCGCGGCGGCCGCCCCCGATGGGCCCAGATGCGCAAGATGCGGGCGTGACGGAGGTCGATCCGGCGGCGGCGATACAGGGTGTCGAGGCACCGCACCACTTCAATCGGCTCGCAAATGCGAGATACCGCCCGGCCCGATCCGTCACCCACTTCGGCCGCATCCCCTAAGGCCTTGATCGTCCAGATGATGCATTCCTCGACATCCCGAAAAGGAACGCCCCGTCGCTGCACGCCGGTCGGTCTGGAAGTGACGGCCGCATCATGGCCAAGCCCATGCCGCACCGTCGCAGATCCACGCGACCCCTTCGCCCCGGGCGGAGCTTGGGCCGCCCGCGGCAGGGTTGTCATCGGCTGTCTATGACTCATGCTCAGTTCCGATTTTTGGGGTGCAATGGTGCCGACTGGCGTCGGATGTCTTGCTGGGATGCCAAGATCCCCAGAAACGCTCGATCATATCGTTTCTAATTGGCAACATTAATGGCGTGGGTGCCAAGTTTGCAACCATAAAATAGGGAAAGGTTCTCATTTTGTGGTGCATGATCGATCATCCCGGCGCGGAATCATGGAAACCTAAATGCGGCACGAGGATATCTGGCGAGCGATCGACACCCTTGCGGCGGAGCGGGGCCTCTCGGCGTCCGGCCTCGCGCGGAAGGCGGGACTTGATGCCACAACCTTCAACCCCTCCAAGCGATCGACGGCGGATGGGCATGCGCGCTGGCCGAGCACCGAAAGCGTGTCGAAGGTACTGGAAGCGGCCGACGCCACTTTGGAGGAGTTCGCCACCTTGGTGAGCGGCGCCCGCGCCTTGCCGGCGGGATCACGCCCCATCACCCGGCGATTGCCCCTGATCGCCCTCACTCAGGCGGCGCTGCCCAGCTATTTCGATGAAGCCGGCTACCCCGTTGGAACGGGGTGGGACGAGGTCGGGCTTCCGGAAGTCAGCGACCCGCATGCCTATGCGATCGAGGTTGGGGGCGACTCGCTGGAGCCGGTCTACCGCGACGGCGATATCGCCATCGTCTCCCCCCTCGCGCCGATCCGGCGCGGCGACCGGGTGGTGATCAAGGATCGGAAAGGGCATGTCATGGTGAGGGAAATCGCGCGCCGATCTGCCCGGCGTGTCGATGCGCGGTCGCTCAATCCCGCCCGAAGCGATATAAGCTTGCCCTTGGAGGCCATTGCATGGATGCACCGAATCGTGTGGGTCAGCCAATGACAACCAGCCCATGAACCCCTTGGCCATGATTTAAGCTTGAAAGAATCGACCCACATGGGGCGTATGCCCCGCCAACCGACAGCTGTGACGCCCGACTTGCTGCTCCGGGCCTATCGCGCCGGTCTCTTTCCGATGGCCGAGACGCGGACGAGCTTCCGACTCTACTGGCTCGATCCGGAGCACAGGGGTGTTCTGCCGCTCGATCATTTTCACCTGCCACGCCGGTTGCGGCGGACGGTCCTATCTGACCGCTATCGCGTGACGACCGATGCCGCCTTTGACGCTGTCATCAGCGCCTGTGCCGAGTCCGGCCCAACACGGTCCGATACCTGGATCAACCCGGCCATCGAACGTCTGTTTCGCGGGCTTCATGAAATGGGCCACGCCCATAGTGTGGAGTGCTGGCTGGGCGATGACCTCGTGGGCGGGCTCTATGGCATGGCAATTCGCGGTGCCTTCTTCGGTGAAAGCATGTTCTCCCGCGCCCGAGACGCCTCCAAGGTGGCGCTTGTGCATCTCGTGGCGCGCCTGCGCATGGCGGGCTTCACGCTGCTGGACACGCAGTTCGTGACCAGCCATCTGGCGCAGTTCGGTGCCATCGAAATTCCACGCGAGCTGTATCGTCGTCGCCTCGCCGAGGCATTGGAACAGCCGGCCCTCTGGCCCGAGAGGCCCGAGAGTAACGCCTTACGCCGTGCCATCGAAGACATCGGTGAGGAGCCATTATGCCCAGAGACTCAGGACGCGGACATTCAGGACTCCGGGGACTTATCCGACTAACGTCCGTGGCGGCGATCGGCCTCATGGCCTTGGCGGCGCTGAGCCTGCCGGCGCGGGCTCAGGACTATCCGAGCATCGTGCCGATGCGCGACGCGAAGGTCGTCTACAGCGTCACCAGCACCTCCACCGGACCGATGCGGATCGAGGTCTTCGCCCAGCCGGCGACGCAGACCTTGCGCGTGCAGCTTGATGGTCAGCAGGACTATCTGCTGGTCGATCGCGGCCAGGAGCAGGCGATGCTCGTGGCCCCCGACAAGGGTATGGTCTTCGTCGTGCCGACGAACGGGATGCTGCACCGCCAGCTCGACCGCAGTTCCGGGCTTCGCTTCCAGCGCGCCGGCAGCCGCATGATCGCAGGATCGGAATGCACGGTGTGGCGCCTGGAAGGCCCGAGCGGCCGAGGGGACGCCTGTGTGACGCAGGACGGTATCCTTCTGGCCGGTGAGGGCCATGGCGACAGGCCGAACGACCAGGGCCAGGTGCCCGCCGGCAAGCTGATCGCGGTCAGCGTCGATTATGATCCGCAGCCGCCGGAATTCTTCGAGGCGCCGGACGGACTACCGCAGGTCAATCTGCCGCCAGCCATGCTCGCCGCCATGGTGCCCGGCCTCGCCGGTCTCGTGCCGCCGCAGTGACACGGCGGATAACGCTGCGCTCATCCGCCCTATAATAGGCACCACCCGTAGGGCGGAAAAGCGCAGCGCATTCCGCCACTACCCGCCATCGATGCTAGGGGCAGGGTACCGCTCAACAAGCGGACGGCTAAGCTCCACGCGATCGGATCAGCACGATCTCGAAGCCGGAAAGGCCCATCCAAATCGCATCAGCGGTGACGACGGAGGCTTCGCGCAACCGGCCGAGCGCCAGGCAGGCGCGATCCCCGAGGGAAAGGCCTGCCGATCGGGTCACCCTTCGTAACTCGCCGACAATGTACGCTTGGTGACTGCCAAAATCGATGACCTCGACACCGAGGTCTTCGACCACAGATCGTGCATCGCCAAGCGACATGCCGCGCTCACAGAGCTTCGAGATGACTTCCGCAAGATTGACTGCAGATAAAAGTGCGCCGGGAAGAGTCGCCTTCACAGTTTCGGCGCCTGGCTCGTCTAAAAGCAGAGCCAGAACAGCGGAACTATCCAGAACGGATATCATTCACGATCGGCGGCGGCGCGACGCTCGGCGATCAACTCGTCCACCACGCCCGCTCCGTCCGGAATGCAGCGGCGAACCATGGCCTGAGCACGGCGGATCGCGGCATCGAGGGGTTCGAGAACGACCGTTCCATCGACCAAACGCGCGACAAGGCTGCCGCCGCCTTGGAGGCCGAGTTCCGCCCGCATATTCGCTGGGATCACCACGCGACCATTGGGGGCAAGGGTCAGGTTGGCTCGGAGTTGTTCAGCCCCATGTGTCATGCAGAGTTTATGTGACACTTATCAATAAAATGTCAATTTCTAACCGCCGACCTGGGCGATCCAATCCTGGAGATTGTAGTAGTTGCTGATGCGGGCGACCTTGCCGTCCCGCAGGGTGAAGAAGGCGCCCGCCGGTAGGACGTAGGTCTGGCCGGTGGCCTCAGGCAGGCCGTCATCGCTGGCGATATAAGCGCCATGGACCATGAATTCGGCGGCACCGCGGTCCGGCGTGGCGCCCGCCATGATGACGATATCCTCCAGCCGCTCGCGGTAGCAGCGCGTCATATGATCCACGAAATGGCCAAAGGCCTCACGCCCCACCTGCCGCTCGCCCTGGTTGATGTCATGGGCGACATCCTCCGTCAGCAGCGCCAGGAACGCCGCCTTATCGCCGGCATTGAAGGCCGCGTAGTAGGCCTCGATCACCTTGGTCGTCTCGTCCATGCTCGCTTTCCTCGCCTTGCCCTGATCAGGTGGGGGCCGTAATGGAGTGGCCCCGCAGCCTTGGCGAGGCCATGAACCTGAGTTCGACGAACCAAAGCAAGCCCCCCAGCTTGACGAGACCCCTGAGCTTTCAGGCGATGATCCTGCGGCTGCACGAATACTGGTCCGATCGCGGCTGCGTCATTCTCCAGCCCTATGACGTCGAAATGGGGGCCGGCACCTTCCACCCGGCGACAACGTTGCGCGCCCTGGGCGGCAAGCCGTGGAAAGCCGCCTATGTCCAGCCGAGCCGGCGGCCGACCGATGGCCGTTACGGCGAAAACCCCAACCGTCTCCAGCATTATTACCAGTATCAGGTGCTGATGAAGCCGAGCCCGCCCGATGCGCAGGCGCTGCTGCTCGGCAGCTACCGCGCCATCGGCATCGACCTCGACCGGCACGACATCCGCTTCGTGGAAGACGACTGGGAGAGCCCGACGCTGGGTGCCTGGGGCCTCGGCTGGGAAGTCTGGTGCGACGGCATGGAAGTGACGCAGTTCACCTATTTCCAGCAAGTCGGCGGCATCCCCTGCGTGCTGCCGAGCATGGAACTGACCTACGGCCTCGAACGACTGGCGATGTACGTTCAGGGCGTCGAAAATGTGTACGACCTCGACTTCAACGGCCAAGGCGTCAGCTACGGGGATATCTTCCTCCGCGCCGAGCGCGACTACAGCCGCTTCAACTTCGAGGTCGCCGATACCGAAATCCTCAGCCGCCATTTCGAGGATGCGGAGCGTGAATGCGCAAGCCTGCTGAGCCACGCTCTGGCTCAACCCGCCTATGACCAGTGCATCAAGGCGAGCCACCTGTTCAATCTGCTCGATGCGCGGGGCGTCATCAGCGTGACCGAGCGCGCTGCCTATATCGGCCGGGTGCGGGCGCTGGCGCGGGGCTGCGCCGAAGCCTGGCTGGCCGGAGACGTCTGATGGCCGAGTTTCTGCTCGAACTCTTCTCCGAGGAAATTCCGGCGCGCATGCAAGCGCAGGCGGCCGAAACGCTTGCGCGACTGCTGACCGAAGCCCTGGCGCCCCTTTCCCCAAAGGGCAGTCGCACGCTGAACAGCCCGCGTCGCATCGCCTGGATCGGCAGCCTGGCCGCCGAAGTGCCCGCCGCGACGATCAGCGAACGTGGCCCCAAGCTCGCCGCGCCCGAACAGGCCATCGCCGGCTTTCTGCGCAAGCACGGCGCCGCGCAGGAGGATCTGCGCGAGGATGCGGGCTATTGGTTGCTGGAGAAGCAGATACCGGGGCGGCCGGCGGCGGAGCTGATTGCCGAGGCGATCCCCGCTTTGCTGCGCCGCTTCCCCTGGCCGAAATCCATGCGCTGGGGCGGCACCAGCAGCTTCACCTGGGTCCGCCCGCTGCGCCGCATCCTGTGCCTGCTCGACGGCGAAGTCGTGAACTTCTCCCTCGCCACAGCCGAGGATGATGGGCACGGGCTCGTCAGCGGTTGCATTACCGAAGGCCACCGGTTCATGGCGCCGGACGCAGTCGAAATCCCTTCGGCCGAGGCCTATGAGGCAATCCTTGCGGACCGCCGCGTCATCGTCTGCGCCGAGGAACGGCGGGCGCGTGTCGCGGCCGGCGTGACCGCCTGCGCCGAGGCGGCCGGCTATACGATCGTGCCGGATGAGGGGCTGCTGGACGAGGTGGCCGGTCTGGTCGAATGGCCAGTGGCCTTGCTCGGCCGGATCGACGCCCAGTTCATGGACCTGCCGCCGGAAGTCCGTCAGGTCTCGATGCGGGTCAATCAGCGCTACTTCGCCCTGACGGATGTTGCGGGCGCGCCTGCCCCTGCTTTCGTCTTCGCCGCGAATATCGCGGCACCGGATGGCGGGGCCGCCATCGTCGCCGGCAATGAGCGTGTGTTGCGGGCGCGCTTGTCCGACGCACGGCATTTCTGGGACCTCGATCGCCAGACACCTTTGGCGGAGCGCGTTGGGGCGCTTGGTCGCATCACCTTTCACGCCAAACTCGGCAGCCAGGGTCAACGGGTCACACGGATCGAAGGTCTTGCGGCGTTTATCGCGCCCTTGGTCGGCGCCGATCCCGCCCAAGCGCAGCGCGCCGCCTTTCTCTCCAAGGCGGACCTTACCACCGGCATGGTGGGGGAATTTCCTGAGCTTCAGGGCTTGATGGGCAGCTATTACGCCCGCCATGACGGCGAGCCGGCTGCCGTGGCGGACGCCATTCGCGACCATTACGCGCCCAAAGGACCGAGCGACGCGGTGCCCGTGGCACCGGTGTCCATCGCAGTGGCGCTTGCCGACAAGCTCGATCTGCTGGCGAATTTCTTTGCCATTGACGAGAAGCCGACCGGCTCGGGCGATCCCTTCGCCCTACGCCGTGCCGGCCTTGGCGTCATCCGCATCATTCGTGAAAACGGCTTGCGTCTCAGCCTCCGCGATCTGATCCGTCATGCCCTCGGAACCGAGACGCGCACGACGACGATCGCCGACGAGGTCCTGGCCTTCATCATCGAGCGGTTGCGCGTGCAACTTCGCGCCGAGGGCCGCCGGCATGACGTGCTGTCCGCCGCCTTCGCCGCCGCCAATGACGATGACCTGACGCGCCTGCTGCGCCGGGCTGACGCGGTCGAGGCGCTGCTGGGCACGACAGACGGCGAGAACCTGCTCGCCGCCTATCGCCGCGCCGCCAATATCCTACGCATCGAGGAGAAGAAGGGCCCGCTTGCACCCGGCGAGGTCGATGAAAGCCTTCTGACAGAGGATGCCGAGACATCCTTGAACGAGGCCCTTAAAACCGCTGAGAGTGACGTCACATTTTTCCTGAACGCGGAAGATTTTGCCGGGGCGATGGCAAAACTTGCGCCGATGCGCCAGTCTGTCGATGCCTTCTTCACGGCCGTTACGGTTAACGCCGACGACCAAGACCTACGGAATAATCGCCTGCGCCTCTTGAGGCGGCTGCGCGCAACAATGGACCGCGCGGCCGACTTCTCGAAGTTAGAAACGACGGGAGCCGTATAATGAACGATGTCATGACCAAGTGGGTCTACAACTTCGGCGCAGGCCAGAACGATGGCCGGGCCGAGATGCGCAATCTGCTGGGAGGCAAAGGCGCCAACCTCGCCGAGATGGCCAGCATCGGCCTGCCGGTGCCGCCGGGCTTCACCATCTCCACCGATCTCTGCACGGCCTTCTACAAGAACGACCGCCGCTATCCCGATGATCTCGATGACCAGGTGCTAGAAGCGCTCGCCCGGATCGAGACGGCCGTCGGCCTGAAGTTTGGTGACGCCCAGAACCCCCTGCTCGTCTCGGTCCGCTCCGGTGCACGCGTGTCGATGCCTGGCATGATGGATACCGTTCTTAACCTCGGCTTGAATGATGAGACGGTGAAGGGCCTCGCCACCGCTTCAGGGGACGCGCGCTTCGCCTGGGACAGCTATCGCCGCTTCATCCAGATGTTCGGCTCGGTTGTCCTCGGCGTCGATCATCACCGCTTCGAGGAGATCATCGACCAGGCCAAGATCGATGCCGACGTGATCGAGGACACCGCCCTCACCGCCCATCAATGGGAGGAGGTCGTGGAAGCCTATCAGGCGCTGGTGCTGAACGAGACCGGAAAGCCCTTTCCGCAATCGCCGCATGAGCAGCTTTGGAGTGCCATTGGCGCCGTCTTCGGAAGCTGGATGAACACGCGCGCCATCACCTATCGCCGGCTGCATGACATCCCCGCCGACTGGGGCACGGCCGTCAATGTGCAGGCCATGGTGTTCGGCAACCGGGGCACCGACTGCGCCACCGGCGTGTGCTTCACGCGCGACCCCTCGACCGGTGAAGACATTTTCTACGGTGAGTTCCTGGTCAATGCGCAGGGTGAAGATGTCGTCGCCGGCATCCGCACACCGCAGCCGCTGTCCAAGCTGCGCGCCAAGCCGGGCGAGATCTCCATGGAGGAGGCGCTGCCCGAAGCCTATGCCGAACTCCTGAAGGTCCGCGAAACCTTGGAAACCCACTACAAGGACATGCAGGACATCGAGTTCACGGTGCAGAGCAACGTCCTCTATATGCTGCAGACCCGCAGCGGGAAGCGCACTGCCGCCGCCGGCCTGCGCATCGCCGTGGAAATGGCCGAAGGCGGCTTGATCGGCCGCAGCGAGGCGCTGATGCGCATCAACCCCGCCTCGCTCGACCAGTTGCTGCACCCGATGCTGGACCCCGATGCGAAGCGCACCCTGATCTCGCGCGGCCTGCCGGCCAGCCCCGGCGCCGCGTCCGGCATCGTGGTTTTCTCCGCCGATGAGGCTGAGATGCGGGCGCAGAAGGGTGAAGGCGTCATCCTGGTGCGGGTCGAAACGTCCCCTGAGGATATCCACGGCATGCATGCCGCACGTGGCATCCTGACCACACGCGGCGGCATGACCAGCCACGCGGCCGTGGTGGCACGCGGTATGGGTCGCCCCTGCGTCTCCGGCGCCGGCGGCATCGCCGTCGATTACGGCTCCCAGACCCTTTCGGCCGGCGGACGCATGGTGCGCAGCGGCGAGGTCATCACCATCGACGGCGCCACCGGTGAGATCTTCCTCGGCTATGTCGCGATGATCGAGCCCAAGGTCTCCGGCCATTTCGGCACCATGATGGAGTGGGCGGACGATGTTCGGACCATGGCGGTGCGCGCCAATGCCGAGACGCCGCTCGATGCCGAGACCGCCAAGCGTTTCGGCGCCGAGGGCATCGGCCTGTGCCGCACCGAGCACATGTTCTTCGATCCCAGCCGCATCGGCGCCATGCGCCAGATGATCATGGCCAATGATATGGACGGCCGCCGCACCGCGCTCGCCAAGCTGCTACCGTTCCAACGCGATGACTTCATCGCACTGTTCCGAATCATGGCCGGAAAGCCGGTCACCATCCGTCTGCTCGATCCGCCGCTGCATGAGTTCCTGCCGCATGGAGAGCATGAACTGATGGAGGTCGCAGCGGCCATCGGCGTCGATATGGCGACGATGACGCAGCGCGCGGCGGACTTGTCGGAGGCTAACCCGATGCTCGGTCATCGCGGCTGTCGCCTCGGCATCACCTATCCGGAAATCTATGAAATGCAGGCACGCGCCATCTTCGAGGCGGCCCTCGCCGTCGCCGAGGAAACCGGCGCCGCGCCGGTGCCGGAAATCATGATTCCGCTAGTCGGCTCGAAGCGCGAGCTGGAGATCACCCGGGCCCAGGTCGACCGCATGGCGAAGGAGGTCTTTGCCGCCGCTGGCAAGACCTTGGAGTATCAGGTCGGCACGATGATCGAGCTGCCGCGCGCCGCTTTGCTTGCGGACCAGATCGCCGAGCAGGCCGACTTTTTCAGCTTCGGCACCAATGACCTGACGCAGACGGTCTTTGGCCTGTCGCGAGACGACGCCGGCAAGTTCCTACCGAAATACGTCGAAAGCGGGATTTTCGAAAAAGACCCCTTCATCTCGCTCGATCGTGATGGCGTCGGGCTTTTGGTGAAGATGGCGGTCGAAAAAGGCCGGGCGACCAAGGGAAAAATCAAGCTCGGCATCTGCGGGGAGCATGGTGGCGACCCCGCCAGCATCACCTTCTGCCAGGAAGTGGGGCTCGATTACATCTCCTGCAGCCCGTACCGCGTGCCGGTTGCACGCCTCGCAGCCGCCCAGGCGGCGATTGGAACGCGCAGCGACCGGACTGCCTGAACTATGGCCATATCCGCCATTTTCTGAACACGGAACAGGTGCTTCCTAGAGTGATCGATCGGGTGTCTGACTGGCAATCCTCGCACGGCCACCCGATCTTCATGCCAATAGGAAGGGCTGCCGTCAGATGAGCCAGGCGATCTCTCAAGGATTTTCGTCACCGTCCGCCGGTCACCCGCTGATCTCCGTCGTGGTGCCCGTGCGGAACGAGGCTGCGAATATTCTTCCTCTCATCGGCGAAATCCGCACGGCCCTGGCCGGGATTTCGCACGAAATCGTTTATGTCGATGATGGCAGCACGGATGAGACGCCGCAGCGCTTGCGCCAGGCTTTGGCCGAGGGCGCGCCACTGCGCATCATTCGCCACCGCACCAGCTGCGGCCAAAGCGCCGGCGTCGTCACCGGCGTCAAGCATGCACGCGGCACCTGGATCGCCACCTTGGATGGCGACGGGCAGAACGACCCGGCGAACATCCCCGGCATGCTGGAGCGCGGGCAGGCTGAAGAGCGTTTGACCTCCGTTCCGGTTCTGATGGCCGGTTGGCGCCAGAAGCGGCGCGATACCTCCGCCAAACGCTATGGCTCCCGCATTGCCAATAAGGTGCGCGCCTCGATCCTGAAGGATGCGACGCCGGACACCGGTTGTGGCCTCAAAGTCTTTCGGCGCGAGGCCTTCCTCGAAATTCCGCATTTCGACCATATGCATCGCTATCTACCCGCACTTTTCATCCGCGCCGGCGGACGTGTGATTTCGGTGCCCGTCAATCATCGCCCGCGTCTCGAAGGGACATCGAACTACAATAACTGGCAGCGCCTGCGCGTCGGCATCGTCGATCTCGCCGGCATGTATTGGCTCCAGCGTCGCTGGAACAAGGCCGAGATCGACGGCCCGATCATCGAGCCGCCGGTCGCCGCCATGGAGCGCCGCCAGGTGGAGGGCATCGCCCCTGTCGCGATCACCATGCAGACCGGCCAGACGAGTGAGCAGATATGAGCGCACATTCATCACGGACGTCGATCACCGCGCCGGACCAGGACCGGAAGGAGATTTGGCGTCTCCTCGTCAAGCCGCTCGGTCTGTTGCTGGGCCTGGTTCTTGCCGGGGTGGTGATCAAGACCCTGTCCGGCGGCCTCAATAACGGGTTGCTCGCGCAATATGTCGTGGGTCATGGCATCGAAGGCGAGGCCTTCTTCGTGGCAGGTGGCGCCTTACTGTGCGCGGTCGGTCTGCCGCGCCAGGCTTTGGCCTTCGCCGGCGGCTACGCCTTCGGCTTGAAGCTGGGTTTCGTGCTGGCGATGACCGCCCAGATCCTGGGTTGCGTCGTCGACTTCTTCTGGGCACGTGCGATTGCGCGGGACTGGGTGCGTGGCCGCCTGGGCGCGCGCCTCGCGCGCCTCGACAGTCAGTTGAGCGCCCAACCCTTCATGGCGTCGCTGACGCTGCGCCTGTTGCCGGTCGGCAATAACGTCGTGCTGAGCTTGCTTGCGGGCATTTCCTCGGTCGGCGCAGTGCCGTTCCTGGCCGCGTCCTTCATCGGCTATGTGCCACAGACCTTGGTCTTCGGGCTGCTGGGCAGCGGTGTCCATGTCTCGCACAGCACCCAGATCGTGATGGGCAGCGTGTTGTTCGTGCTCTCCGCGCTCCTCGGCGTCGTGCTTCTCCGCCATTGGCGCAAGCAGACGAGCGTCGCGGCGTAGATTGGCGGAAAAGCGAAGCATCATCCGCCGTTAAACGGCGACCCCGGCGCGGGCGAAGGCCTCCGCCGGGGTCACGCCATCTGCCCGCAGGGCGCGCAGACTGAGAGACCCGGCGCGCTTCGACAACTTCTCCCCCCATTGGTCCGTCAGGAGCCCGTGATGGGCATAGCGCGGCGCCGGCCAGCCCATCAGCGCCTGCACCAGCCTGTGAATATCCGTCGAGGCCCGAAGCTCCTCACCCCGCGTCACCAAAGTCACGCCTTGAAGCGCGTCATCATGGGTGACGCAAAGATGGTAGCTGGCGGGCGTGTCCTTGCGCGCGAGCACCACATCCCCGAAGGCGCCGGGATCGCAGAGGACCGAACCGACGCCTTCCTCCTCATAGGTCAATGGCCCCGCCTCGGCTGCCGCCAGGGCCATGCGCAGCCGCCAGGCATGGGGCGACCCGGCCGCCATCCGCGTCGCCGCGATATCCTGCGGCAGATGGGCGCAGGTGCCGGGATAGACCGGGCCATCCGGCCCAGGCGGCGCCGTGGTTGCCGCTTCGATTTCGCTGCGCGTGCAGAAACACGGATAGAGCAGCCCGCGCCCGCGCAGCACGGCCAGCACCCCCTCATAGTCAGGGAAATGCGCGGCTTGGTGGCGGACAGGGCGATCCCAATCGAGGCCGAGCCAGGCCATATCTTCCAGGATCGCGGCTTCGAACTCCGGCCGGCATCGGGTCACGTCAATGTTTTCGATCCGCAGCAGGAAAGACCCGCCAGACATCCGTGCCCGGCGCCAGGCGGTTAGGGCCGCGAAAGCATGCCCCAAATGCAAAAAGCCGGTGGGACTGGGGGCGAAGCGTGTGGTCTCGGGGGCTGGGGTCACGCGTCCGATGCTGTAGCATCGGGCGCATCACCACAACTGAGGACGACGAATGGCAAAGATCGATGGACCGCGTTTCGGGCCGCAATCCGGCGGAGCCCCCCAACAACTCGTGGTGCTCTGCCATGGCGTCGGTTCCAACGGCGACGACCTGATCGCCCTCGCGCCAATGCTCGCGGCCGCCTTGCCGCATGCCCTGTTCATCGCCCCCAACGGCCCGCAGGCCTATGACATGATGTCGGGCGGCGCGGGCCGGCAATGGTTCAGCCTCGCCGACCGCCGCCTCGCTCCGATGGAGGCCGGCGTCCGGGCCGCGACGGCGAGCCTCGACCAGTTCCTGGATGAGACCTTGGCAACGCTGAACCTGCCGCCGACGGCCTATGCCCTCGCGGGTTTCAGCCAGGGCGCGATGATGGCCCTGTTCACAGGCCTGCGTCGGCCGCAGGCGCCGCGCGTCATCCTCGCCTATTCCGGGATGCTTCTGGGTCCTGACAAGCTTGAGGCGGAAATGGCGAATCGGGCGCCGGTCCTGTTGGTGCATGGCGAGCGCGACGAGAATCTGCCGTCGAGTGCCTCCAAGATTGCGGCAGAGGTCCTGGGCCGCCTGAACGTGCCAACAACACTGCTTTTACGTCCAGATTTGGGCCATAGCATTGATCCCGCTGGCATTATGGCGGGCGTCAATGCGTTACGGGACGCTTTTACGACACCATCCCCATGACGGGGGCGTGACACCTCGTACCGGGGCGCTTGCCGGCCTCCTCCGGCTTTGCGATAGTCCGTTCAGGATTTCTGCGGCGCACCACATCTGCGGGTCGATCGCTTAGCCTCCCCCAGATATGGTCGCTCATGAAGGAGCGGCGATTGGCCTATGGCGTGCAGCCTGTCCAAGTCTCGGTTCCGGGGTGGCAACCCGGCTCTGAGGCAATGCCCCTGATGGCCGTGAGGCGCATCGGGTGAGCCATATCTCCGCCGGTCTCCAAACCCTCGTTCTGAACGCGGATATGCAGCCATTGAGCTGGGGTCCGCTGTCGGTCTGGCCGTGGCAGGATGCGCTGGTCGCGGTGCTCCAAGACCGGGTCAGCCCGGTCATCAATTATGAGACCGAGGTTCATTCCGCCAACCGATCCTTCGCCATCCCCTCGGTTGTCGCGCTGAAACGCTATCACAAACGCAAACACGTCGCCTTCACTCGCTACCACGTGTTTCTGAGGGACGGTTTCCGCTGCCAATACTGCGCGGAGACGCTGACCGCCAAGGAACTCACCTTCGATCACGTCGTGCCACGCTGCCGAGGTGGCACCACCGTCTGGCATAATGTCGTGACCTGCTGCCAGCGCGACAACCTGTACAAGGGCAGCAAGTCGCTGCGGGAGAGCGGGCTTCGCTTGCTCCGCAACCCTTATGAGCCGAGCCCACACCAGATCGACGACTTTGCCAAGCGGCATGCGTCGCGCGACAATCTGCACAAGACCTGGATCGATTTCCTGTATTGGGATGCGGATCTGGAAGCATAGGAGCGAGGCTTGGCGGGTCATGACGATGAATTCGTAAAGACCACCTGCCCGCGAGATTGCTACGATTCCTGTGGCATCACCGTGCGAAAAGAAGCCGGCCGGATCCGCCAGGTCACCGGTGACCCCGATCATTTCGTCAGCGGCGGCAGTCTGTGCGCCAAATGCACCCTCGCCTATAACGGTGCCTGGATCGATCCGGCGCAGAGATTGCGCACACCGCTGCGCCGGATCGGTCCAAAGGGCGAGGGCCTGTTCGAACCGATCCCCTGGGACGTCGCGCTGGCGGAAATCGCGACACGGCTGCGCGCCATTTCTGAGCCCAAGACAATCCTGCAGACGCATTACACCGGCACCTGCTCGGCGATCGCCGGCAATTTCCCGCAGCGGTTCTTTCGCCGCCTCGGCGCGACCGAGGTCGATCCCGACACCGTCTGCAACAAGGCGGGCCATGTCGGCCTGTCTTACGTCACGGGCAATTCCGCCGAAGGCTTCGACCCGCGCCAATTGGACAATGCCGCCTGCCTGCTGATCTGGGGCGCCAACCCGTCCGCATCCGCACCGCATATCCACAAAACCTGGGCGACGCGGACCCGCGCCAAAATGATCGTCATCGACCCGATCTTGCATGACACCGCGCGCGCCGCCGATATCCACCTTCAGAACCGCCCTGGGTCGGATGCGGCGCTCGCCTTCGGCATGCTGCATATCATCGCGCGGGAAGGCCTGCTCGATGCGGCCTTCATCGCCGCACATACCGTCGGGTGGGAGGCCGTGGCCGAACAGCTTCCGGCGATGACGCCCGCGCGCACCGCTGCGCTGACGGGCGTGCCGATCGCGCTGATCGAGGACGTGGCCATCGCCTATGCCAAGGGCCCATCGCTGCTTTGGCTCGGCCAGGGCATGCAGCGACAACGGATGGGCGGCAATGCCTTCCGCTCCGCCGCCATCATGGCCGGCGCTACCGGCAATATCGGCAAGCCCGGCACCGGCCTTCTGTTCCTGAACGGCGCCAATACACGCGGCGCTGATCTTGCCACTATCGTGACAGGCGGCATGGATTATCCGGATCCTGAAATGGTCAGCCAGATGGATCTTGCCCGCGCGCTGAGCGACGCCACGCGATCACGCGCGCTGTTCTGCTGGAACAATAATATCGTTGCCTCAAATCCCGAGCAGGCGAAGCTGAAGACCGCCCTCCGGCGCGAGGATCTGCTCCATGTCGTGATCGATCTTTTTCCGACGGACACGGCAGATTACGCCGATTACGTGTTGCCGGCGGCGAGCTTTCTGGAATTCGATGATGTGTTGTTTCCCTATTTCCACAATGTATTGTCTGCGCAAGTGAAGGCGATCGAGCCAATTGGGGAAAGTCTGCCCAACCAGGAGATTTTCCGGCGCTTGGCCGCTGCCATGGGGTTTGACGACGCACCTCTGTTCGAGACGGACTCTGCGATCATGGAGCGCATCATCGCAGAGACGGGATTCGCGGAAGGGTTTGCGGGACTCGCGAAACGCGGCACGGTTGATGTGTTCGCAACACCGCCGGTCGCGTATGCGGGTGGCGTCTTCCCAACGCCCTCAGGAAAATTCGAATTCGGATCGAGCCAAGCAGTGGCGGACGGGCATCCCTTTGCGCCCTTCCCACATGCGGATGAGCCCGAGACTGCTGGCCGCCTGCGGCTGTTGTCCCCCGCCTCACGCTGGACGATGAACAGCAGCTATGGCAACGACACGAAGGTGCTTCGGCAGTTGACGGGACCGGAGGTTCTGCTCAATGCCGAGGATGCACGCGAGCGGGGTTTCGCGGATGGCGACCACGTCGATGTCGTCAATGAACTGGGCGCATTGCCTGCAGTGGTGGAAATTTCAGAGGATGTGCCGGCCGGGGTTGCGCTGGTCTACAAGGGTCGCTGGCTGAAGCACGATGAGTCCCGTGCCAATGTGAACCTGCTCAATCCGGGCGAGAAAACCGATATGGGCGAAAGTTCCAGTGTCCACGGCGTGAGTGTGACGCTGCGAAAACGCGAAATGCTCACTCCCCTGTCATAAATCTTCGACGCTGCGGGTCTGCGACTCGACCAGACGGCCGATCACGAAACATCGAGACTGATCCATTGCGTTTCGTCCGAGCCCTGAACCAGCAGAAGGATGGCTGTGCGTTTGTCCTGTCGCATCGTATCGATACGAGCCAGCAGGTCGCGCGTGCGCGTCACGGGCACGCCGCCAAGTTGCAGAATGATATCGCCCGCCACCAAACCCTGCCGGGACGCGGCACTGTTGGATGCGACCTTGGTGATCATCACGCCGTGGGTATCGCTGGGCAGTGAGAACTTGTTCAGCAGATCGCCGGAAAGATCCGAAAGCGTCAGACCGAGGCCCGCGACGGCGGCAACCGTTGGCGGCGCAGGCGTCACCGGAAGTGCGGCCTTCGGTGCTGTCGGTTCAGCGGGTGCGTCCACAATGGTGAGCGTCACATTGGCGCGATGGCCCGCGCGCCAATAATCGACGATCGCTTGCTCACCCACGCTGCTGCCCGCCACCAAAGGCGGCAAAGCCTTCATATTGTCGACGCTATGACCGTTGAAACCGAGGATCACGTCGCCGCTGCGCAAATGGGCGAGGGCGGCCGGGCCACCCGGCGCCGTGGTCCCGATCATCGCGCCACCCTCGACCGGCAGTCCCAACGCATCCGCGATGTCAGGCGTCACGTCCAGCACCTGGGCGCCGAGCCAGCCTCGGCGCGGCTTGCCGTAGCGCCTGAGTTGCTGCACCACCGGTGCCACATCATCCGCTGGAATGGCGAAACCGATGCCGACCGATCCGCCAGAGGGCGAGTAGATGGCGGTATTGATGCCCACGACCTCGCCCGCCATGTCGAACAGCGGACCGCCCGAGTTGCCACGGTTGATGGCAGCGTCCGTCTGGATGTAATCGCTGGTGCCATCCTCATCGAGATCGCGGCCACGCGCACTGATGATCCCTGCGGTCACTGTGCCGCCCAGGCCATATGGATTGCCGATTGCCATCACCCAGTCGCCGATCCGCGTCGCGCGCGATATGCCGAAATGCACGGCAACGAGGGGATGATCCGGGTGGACCCGCAGCAGGGCGATGTCCTTTTGCGTATCGCGGCCCACCAGGTCGGCGGGCAGTGAGGTACCGTCGGCGAGGATGACGCTGATGCTGGTGGCGCCGTCAATGACGTGATTGTTGGTGACGATGAGGCCGGACGGGTCGATCACGAAGCCGGATCCAAGGCTTTGCAGCGTGCCGCTCTTGCCGTCACCGGTGGAATTCCCGCCCCCGGCGGGACTGTTCAAGAAGTCCTGGAACAACTTGTCGGTCGGTGCCAGATCGGCCGCCTGGCTCTGCGATGGCCCTGAGGCCTGGGTGCTTTGGGCGTTCTGAGCCAGCGGCCCGCCGGAGGTGGCGCCGGGGCTGCCGTCGCTACCCGAGTCGCTGCCCCCTGAATCCGCCCCCCCAGACTCGGCACCTTGCGCATTCGGTGGCGCATTCTCGGTGCTGGCGATGTTCACCACGGCGGGCAGCAACTGCGCCGCCAGATCCGCAAAGCCCGTCGGCACATCCCGCGCCGAACCGGCGCCGGCATCCGTCACGACGAAGGCCGCGAGGAGCAGGATGAAACACGTGGTTCTGGTGACGGGCGGCTGAAGTCTCATCAGGTGGACATTCCGAGGTGGAGGCCCGATTGTGCGCGTGCATCCGCACGACCACAAGCAAGACGAGAGCGCTGTCAGCACGACGAGGCTCGGGGCGCTTGTGATGACGCGACGATGACACCCCCTCACCGTCAGGAGCGGTTTCCATGAGCGATCAAGACGATACCCTGATCGCGGCGGTCCAGCGCCTGCTGGCAAGCTTTCGGTCCGAGGACACGGGCCAGGATCTGTTGGGCGGCACGATCGTCGATAGCGTCGTTTCGAAAGACGGCCTGGTTCAGGTCACGCTCAGCGTCGATCGGGCGCGGGCTGCCGGGCTGGAAGGCGCGCGCCGCACGGTGGAGGGCGCCATCACTCGCCTGCCCGGGGTTCGCAACGCGAGCGTCGTGCTCACCTCTCATCGCGAGGCTGCCCCACCCCAGCCGCCTCAACCGGCCGCTCGGCCACCGGCGCCGAAGCCTTCGCCGCTGCCCGGTGTCGCCCATGTCGTGGCTGTCGCCTCCGGCAAGGGGGGCGTGGGCAAATCCACCGTCTCGGTCAATCTCGCCGTCGCTCTGGCGCGGCGCGGCCTGCGCGTCGGGTTGATGGACGCGGACATCTACGGCCCCAGCCTGCCCCGCATGCTCGGCGCGAATCGGCGCCCAGAGATCCGGGGGGACAGGATGATTCCGATCGAGGCCTGGGGCCTGAAGGCCATGTCGATGGGATTCCTGGTCGAAGAGGATTCGGCCATGATCTGGCGCGGCCCGATGATCATGGGCGCGGTCCAGCAGTTCCTCGGGCAGGTGGAATGGGGCGAGCTTGATGTTCTGGTGGTCGATCTGCCACCGGGCACCGGCGATATTCAGCTCACGCTGTCTCAGCGCGTCAAAGTAACGGGCGCAGTGATCGTCTCGACACCGCAAGATATCGCACTGATCGACGCCAGACGCGCGGTGCGGATGTTCGAGAAGGTCGAGATCCCAATCTTCGGCGTCATCGAGAACATGAGCGTCTTCTGTTGCCCCAACTGTGGCCACCGCTCCGAGATCTTCGGTCACGGCGGTGCGCGCCTGGAAGCAACCCGGCTTGGCCAGACCTTCCTGGGGGAAATACCCCTTTTGCTTGATGTGCGGCATATGTCTGATGCCGGCACGCCGATCGTCGCTGCCGCCCCGGACAGTGAGGGGGCGAAGGCCTTCGTGGCCATCGCCGACACGCTGGCCACGCGTTTGTCGCTGACAGCGCCCGCATCTGGCTGACGCGCGCGAAAGTGACGGTTCCGACCTCTACTTGGACTTTTACTTCATCCCATGCCGATGATTCGCCGCCGCTTAACGCCGCCTT
This sequence comes from Acidisoma sp. PAMC 29798, assembly GCF_030252425.1. Taxonomy (GTDB): domain Bacteria; phylum Pseudomonadota; class Alphaproteobacteria; order Acetobacterales; family Acetobacteraceae; genus Acidisoma; species Acidisoma cladoniae. The sequence continues at coordinate 3,031,025 of NZ_CP126994.1, forward strand.
AAAACCGCAATACAATACTTATTGATGATACCGCGCGATCTGCTCTTGCGTTTCAGTAGATTTCGCTACAAGTAATGCGCAGCGAATCACTGGCACACGCTTCGCGTTACACGCCGGTAACATAAAAAACTCGCTGGCTTCGCCCATCCACTCAATTGAGTCCTATATGAACCCCCTCTCTACCCCGATCGATCAACCCAACGAATCGACTGAACGTACCGAAGCGCGGATGCGCCAGGCGCTCGGTCTCGACAAGCGCCCAGCCGCGCCGCATCAGGCCACCGCACAACAGAGCCATGACCCGTCGCGCCAGCGTCGCCGCTTCGCGCAAGACGGCGAAGTGCCCGTCGTCATGCTCCATCGCAGCCGAGATGCGGATGGTGTTGCCGAGAATAAGCTCGCGACCCTTACCGCTGAGTTGCGGGAGGAGCGGGTCGCGCGCGCCCGCGCCGAACGGGCCTTGGAAGAGGCTCAGCTCACCATCCAATCCCTGCAGACGAAAGTTGCCCATGCAGGAATGATGTATGAGGAGAAACTCGGCAGTGAGCGCCAATTGCGCCTTCAGGCGGAGACGGTGATCGCCGAATTGACGCAGCGCGCCAGCCAAACTTTACCGCCGGTGGCGGAGGTCGTTAAGGCTGCGGAGAGTGAGCCGTCACTGCCACTGGTCGCGCAGCCCGATCAGCAGACCGTGGCCGACAGAACCCCGGCGCTGAAGATACGCTCAGCGACCAAACGCGCCCCGAAGCCCGCCGCCAGCACCGAAGCCGAGGAAGCGCAGCCGATTGAATGGTGGCTTCCGAGTTTCCGGGCCAGCCGGAAGACGCCGGCGAAAAAGAAGCCATTGGGCTAAAGAACGGCGGCCATCGACGGCCGCCGTTTCGCGTTACGCAGCGGACAGGCTTGGCCGCGTTGCCCAAAGGTGCGCGGCGACATACCCGACAGCGCCAAGGGCGGTGATCCAAAAACTCGTCGGCCAGTTCGTGTAAAACGCAAGCGTCAGGCCAATCCAGGCCTGCGCCAACGCCAACACCACAGAGAGCGCGACGCAGCGCCCGAATTGGGTCGTCAACCGCAAGGCCGTCGCCGGCGGGCCGACCATCAGGGCGAAGACCAGCAACACGCCAACAATCTGGGCGCACTCGGCGGTGGCCGCCGCGACCACCATCATGAACAGCACCGAGACCAGGCGAAGGGATACGCCCCGCGCCTCCGCCAGTTCCGGCTGCAGGCTGGCGAATAGCAGCGGTCGCGCGATGACGGCCAGAAGGGCGAGGCTCAGCAGGCCGAGGCCCAGCAACAGCCACAGGGTATGCGCATCCACGCCCAACACATTGCCAAACAGCAACGCCGTCGCCTGAGCGGCAAAGGCCGTATAAAAATGCAGGAACAACAGACCGCAGCCGAGCGACAGGGTCAGCACAAGGCCGATCGCGACGTCGCGCCCCTGCAACTTTTCGCCCATCCAGCCCATGCCGATGCCGCAGAGCAAGGTCACCACGAAGAGGCCCGCAAGCGGCGAGGCGCCGACCAGAATGGCCCCTGTCGCGCCGGCAAAGCCGACATGGGACAGGGCATGGCCGGCAAAGGTCTGGCCGCGCAGCACCAAGAACGCGCCGACCGCGCCCGCCAGAATGGCGACAATGGCAGAGGCCGCGAAGGCATTCCGCATGAATTCGAATTCAAGCATAGTGGCGGCATTCCACATCGGCATGAGCGCCGTCTGCTGTCATGACGAAGATGCGGCCGTGTACCCGCGCCACCTCGATCGGCGTGCCATACAGGCGGGATAGCACCGGCCCGGTGATAACCTCCTCGACCGGTCCGAGCGCGGCACGGCCCTGGCCCAGATACAGCACACGGTCCATCGCCGGCAGCAGAGGATTGACCTCATGCGCGCTGAACAGCACGGCAATGCCAAGCGCCCTTTGAAGGTCGCGCACCAGCGTGACCACGGCCTGCTGGTGATTGGGGTCGAGGCTGATCAGCGGCTCATCCAGCAACAAAAGGCGCGGCTGGCCGAGCAAGGCCTGAGCGATCAGCAGCCGCTGCCGCTGCCCGCCCGAAAGCTCCGACAGTGGCTGCCGCGCGAGATCGGTTGCCCCAACCAGGGCGAGGACGCGTGCGACGTCCTGCCGGCCGGCACTGTCCAGAATGGGCAGGCCCCAGCGATGGCCACCCACCGCGCTCGCCACGAAATCCGCGCCGCTGAGGCGGCCGACGACGGCGGAAACGCGGCTCTGCGGCATATAGCCGACTGCGGGGTTGCCCCGCCGGACCGGCGCGCCGAGCACCGTGATGGTGCCGGCACGCGGGCGGGCGAGACCGAGGATCGACCGCATTAGCGTGGTCTTGCCAGCGCCGTTGGGGCCAAGAACCCCAACGAATTCCGAAGCCTCAATGCGGAGCGTGACATCCGAAAGGACGACACGACTGCCGAAGGCGAGCGTCGTGCCGTTCAAAACGATGGCGGGTGAGGCAGGGCTCAAGGCGTCGCCTTCATAGGTTGCGCCAGGGCTGCGCCCAGCTTGTCCAGTGTGGAGCTCTGCCAGGTCTGGAAGGTGAGGCTCGGCGGTTCGGTTTCGGCCACGCCGATCACCGGCACCCCGGCCTTGCGGGCGATGCCCATAAGGCGATCGGCCGCAGAATCGGAGGCCTGACTGTTATAGATAAACAGGCGCACATGGTGACCGGTCAGATCCTCTTCATAAGCGGCCGTATCGGCGGCACTCGGTTCCGTATCGTTCATCACGGCCCACTGGAAGCGTTCATTGCGCATCGTGAGGCCGACAGCCGTCGCCATATAGCCGAAAACCGGCTCCGTCGCCGTCACCGGCTCACCAGCATATAGCTTGCGGAGGGCCGCGATCTTGTCATGGATTGGCGTCAACGAGTCGAGAAAGACGCCAAGACGCTGCTCATAGCCGGCGCGGCCTGCGGGGTCGGTCGCGATCAGGGCGTTCGTAATGGCACGGGCCACGGCCGGCATGGTCTGCGGGTCCCACCAAAGATGCGGATTGGCGCCGACCGCGCGATGCGTGAGCACGGATGCGGTGATGACGTGGCGGGTATGGCCACCGGCCGCGCCGAGCAGCTTCTCCATCCAGGGGTCGTAATCCGCGCCATTCTCGATGACGATGTCGGCCCGCGCGATGGCCCGCGCCGTGGCGGGATCGGCCTCAAACAAATGCGGGTCGGTATCGGGGTTCGACAGGATCGAGGTGACCTGCGCGCTGGGGCCCGCGATCTGGCCCGCGACATCGCCGTAGAAATTCTCCCCCGCCACGATGGAGACGCCCGCCAGGGCAGGCGTCCCGCCGGCAAGTGCCAGCCCCACAGCCATACCCGCAATCCGCAATTTCATCTCCAACATCTGCGCCTCATAATGTTATGATATAACATACAGAACAACGCGGTTCTGACGGAGGTTGACGGGCTATGCAAGCGTTATCTTATAACAGTGCCATGACCGAATCTGCCTTTACGCCTCAGACGGAACGCCTGTTGGATCAGGCCGAGGCGCTGTGCGCCCGCCGTGCGTCAAGGCTGACGGAGCAAAGGCGGTTGGTGCTCGGCCTCATTCTCGATAGCCCGCGCCCCACTGGTGCCTACGACCTGCTCGACCGGCTGCGCCAGGATGGCCGCACCGCCGCCCCCCCCACGGTCTACCGCGCGCTCGATTTTCTGACGGCGCAGGGTCTGGTCCATAAGATCGAGCGGCTATCCGCTTTCGTCGGCTGTTCCCATGCCCTCGATCATGCGGACCACGCCGATCACGGCCTGCATGCCGTCCAGTTCCTCATCTGCGCGCGCTGCCGGCGGACCATCGAGCTGACCGATCCGGCCATCGGCCGGGCTCTGGCTGCCGCCGCCACCTCCGCCGGCTTCGCCCTGACGGCGGCGACGATCGAGGCCGAGGGGATCTGCGCGGAATGCGCGGCAGATGGGGCCGCAATGGCACCGCTCTGATTCGCATTCGGCCTCGAATTCGGCCATACCGCGAGCCATGAACGATACCGTTACCCCGACCCCGGCCCACGACTATCGCGATACCGTCTTCCTGCCGCGCACGCCCTTTCCGATGAAGGGCGACCTGCCTAAGCGGGAGCCGGCGATGCTGGCGCAATGGGAGAGTGGCGACCTTTGGGGCCGTGTGCGGGCCAGCTCCGCCGGGCGCACGCCCTTCGTGCTGCATGACGGTCCGCCTTATGCCAACGGCAACCTCCATCTCGGCCATGCGCTCAACAAGGTGCTGAAGGACGCGATCAACCGCGCCCATCAGATGGCCGGTTTCGATGCACTGTTCATCCCAGGCTGGGACTGTCACGGCCTGCCAATCGAGTGGAAGATCGAGGAGCAGTATCGCAAGTCCGGGCGTAACAAGGATGAGGTGCCGGTTCTCCAGTTCCGCGCCGAATGCCGCGCCTATGCCGAGAAATGGCTGGCCGTGCAGCGGGACGAGTTCATCCGCCTCGGCATCATGGGCGACTGGGCCAATCGCTACGCGACGATGGACTTCACCTCCGAATCCGCCATCGCCGCCGAGATCGGCCGCTTCCTGATGAACGGCGCGCTGTATCGCGGGCTGCGGCCGGTGATGTGGAGCACGGTCGAAAAGACCGCCCTCGCCGAAGCCGAGGTCGAGTATCACGACCATAAGAGCACCACGATCTGGGTGCGCTTCCCGGTCGTATCCGGCGGCCCCGACGCCATCGCCGGCGCCTCCATCGTCATCTGGACGACGACGGCCTGGACCATGCCGGCCAACCGCGCCATCGCCTATGGCCCCGAGATCGACTACCTGCTGCTGACGGTGGATGCCGTGGCCGAGGGCTCGCGCGCCAGCATCGGCGAGCGGGTCATGGTCGCCGAAGCGCTGCTAGCGCCCTTCCTGACCGAGACGGGCGTCACCGCCCATAGCGTGCTCGCCCGGATCAAGGGCGCCGATCTGGCGGGCGCCATCACCGCCCATCCGCTGCACGGCCAGGGCTATGATCACGACGTGCCGCTGCTGCCGGCCGAGTATGTGACGACAGAGGCCGGCACCGGTTTCGTCCATACCGCCCCCAGCCACGGCGAGGACGATTTCATTCTCGGGCGCGCCCATGGGTTGGAAGTGCCCGACACCGTCGGCGATGACGGCACTTACAACGCCTGGGTGCCGCTCTTCGCCGGCGTGCATGTCTTCAAGGCCGCCGAACCTGTCTGCGCAGCGCTCGACGCCGCTGGCGGGCTGATGCATCGCGGCACGCTGGTGCATTCCTATCCGCATTCCTGGCGGTCCAAGGCGCCCCTGATCTTCCGCGCGACGCCGCAATGGTTCATCCGCATGGACGGGCCCGAAGACATTCGCGGCCGCGCGCTGCAAGCCATCGCGGAGACGCGCTTCATCCCCGAGGCCGGCCGCAACCGTATCGGCAGCATGGTCGCGGCACGGCCGGACTGGTGCGTCAGCCGCCAGCGCGCCTGGGGCGTGCCGATCCCCATCTTTGTCGATCGCCGCACGGGCGAGCCCCTGCGGGACCCGGCCGTGCTGGCCCGCGTGGTGAAGCTCTTCGCGGCCGAAGGCGCGGACGCCTGGTACGCGCGCCCCGCCAGCGACTTCCTCGGCAATGACTACGACGCCGCGAATTACGAGCAGGTGCGTGACATCATCGACGTGTGGTTCGAGAGCGGCTCGACCCATGCCTTCGTCTTGGAGGCGCGCGGCCTGCCCTGGCCGGCTGATCTGTATCTTGAAGGCTCGGACCAGCATCGCGGCTGGTTCCATTCCTCCTTGCTGGAGGCCGTCGGCAGCCGTGGCCGCGCGCCCTTCAAGGCCGTGCTGACCCATGGCTTCCTGGTCGATGAGCAGGGCCGCAAGATGTCGAAGTCGCTCGGCAATGGGGTCGAGCCGCAGGACGTCATCGCCAAGTTCGGTGCGGACATCCTGCGCCTCTGGGTGATGTCGTCCGACGCGCGGGACGATTTGCGCATCGGGCCGGAGATCCTCAAGCAGCAGGGCGAGCTGTATCGTCGGCTGCGCAATACGCTGCGCTGGCTCCTCGGCAGCCTGGAAGGCTTCGACGAGACCGAAGCCCTACCGGCCAAGGACCTGCCGGAGCTGGAGCGCTGGGTGCTGCATCGCCTATCCGAGCTGGACGGTCTGGTGCGCGGCGCGGTGGAAAGCCATGAATGGACGGCGGTCTATCCCGCCATCCACAATTTCTGCGCGACCGACCTCTCCGCCTTTTATTTCGACGTGCGCAAGGATTCGCTCTACTGCGACCGCGCCGACAGCCTGCGCCGCCGCGCGGCGCGGACGGTGCTGGATCATCTGCATCGCTGCCTGACGGCCTGGCTCGCGCCGGTGCTCATCTTCACGGCCGAGGAAGCCTGGCAAACGCGGTTCGGCGATGCGACCAGCATTCATGAGCAGCAGTTCCCGACGATCCCCGCCGCATGGCGGAACGAGGCCCTGGCCACGAAATGGGCGAAGGTGCGCGATGTGCGGCGCCTGGGCACCACCAAGCTCGAAGCCATGCGCCAGGGCGGCCAGATCGGCTCCTCGCTGCAAGCCGAGGTGACGCTAGCCTTCCCCGCGGGTGAGGATCGACTGCTTTCCGCCGCCGACTGGGCTGACAACTTGATCGTATCGACCGTTCATTTCGGCACGGCCGATGGCGCGGTCACGGCAGAGGCGACCGTTGCGGGCGGCGAGAAATGCGCGCGCTGCTGGCGCGTGCTGCCAGAAGTGCATGCCGAGACGAAGCTCTGCTTGCGCTGCACCGATGCGGTCGAGACCATTCTCGTCACCCGCGCCGAGGCAACGCCCTGATGGCTGGGCGCCGACCGATCGCTCTCGCCGGCCTGCTGACAGCGATCGTCATTCTCGCCGCCGATCAGGCGAGCAAATACTGGGTTCTGCATGGCCTGGATTTGCAGACGGTCGGGCAGATCGTGCTGCTGCCCGTGCTGAACTTCACCATGGTCTGGAACCGGGGTGTGACCTTCGGGCTGTTGACCGGTGACGGCAACCTCGCGCATCTCGCCCTCGCGGCCTTTGCCCTCGCCGTGGTCGTGGTCCTGGGTGTCTGGCTGTGGCGCAGCACGCGGATGGCGATTGCCATCCCGGTGGGCGCCATAGCGGGCGGCGCGCTTGGCAATGTCATCGACCGGCTGCGCTTCGGCGCCGTGGTCGATTTCATCCAAGCCCATGCCTTCGGCTATTCGTGGTATGTCTTCAATGTCGCGGACGCCGCCATCGTGTGCGGCGTCGCGGCGCTTGTCATCGATAACCTGTTGCCTGGGCGCGCCGAACCGGCGGCCCATGCCAAGAATCGCGGCTGAGGGAATAATGTCGAGGATGATGACGATGCGGCGGATAGCCCTTCTCCTGGCGCCGCTGGTGCTGGCCGGATGCACCGATGGCGTTATGCAGACCATCGGTCTGCAACGTGACCCACCGGACGAGTTCAAGGTCACGACCCAGCCTGTGCTGGCGATGCCGCCCGACCTGAATGCCGCCGCCACGGATCTTCCGGCGCCGACACCAGGCGCCGCACGGCCGCAGGATGTCGCGGTCAAGCAGCAGGCTGAGGATGCGATGCTCGGCGGCGCGGCCCTGTCTGGTGGCGTCCCATCGACGACGGGCGACGCGGCGCTGGTGCAGCAGGCCGGCCCCTCGGCGCCTGCGGATATCCGGGCGGAGATCGACGCCCAGGCTCAAAGAGACATCAAGAGCCACACCTTGGCGAGCCGACTGAACCCGTTCAGCGCAGGTCCGGCCAAACCCGCCTTGGTCGATCCCGCAGCCGAACGGCAGCGCTTGCAGAAGAATGCGGCTTTGGGCGTGAGCCCCGCCGTGGGTAGCACGCCGCTGGTGAAACCGAAGCCAAACGGCCCGCTCGGCAATCTGATCGACAGCATATTCTAGAGCGCGGTGCGACGACGCGCACCGCAGCCCCCTTCTCTGTCTCACCCGATAGGATTTCCATGAGCGGACGGTACGCAACCTATCCGAGCCTCGCCGGTAAACGCGTGCTCGTCACTGGCGGCGCTTCCGGCATTGGCGCCGGCATCGTCGAGCATTTCGTCGCCCAAGGCAGCCACGTCGGCTTCCTCGATGTTGATGAGGCTTCGGCGCAGACCCTGCTCGCCCGCCAACCCGAAGGCGCCGTGGCCTATTTCGGCAATGTCGATCTGCGCGACATTCCGGCCGTGCGGCTGGCGATCCAGACCTTGCGTGAGCAACTCGGCGGTGGCTTCGACATATTGGTGAACAACGCTGCGCGCGATGACCGCCATGCGATCGACGATGTGACGCCCGAATACTGGGACGATCGGATGGCAACCAATCTGCGCCACCAGTTCTTCTGCGCCCAGGCGGTGAAGCCTGACATGATCGCGGCGGGCGGCGGTTCGATCATCAACATGAGTTCGAACAGCTTCCTGCTCGCGCAGGGCGGCATGCCCGCCTATACCAGCGCGAAATCCGCGGTGATCGGCCTGACCCGCGGCCTTGCCCGCGACCTTGGCCCCTTCCATATTCGGGCCAATATCGTCTTTCCGGGTTGGATCATCACGCAGCGCCAGCTCGACCTGTGGATGACGCCCGAGGCCGATGCCAAACGCGCCCAGGGACAGTGCATTCCCGATCGTCTTCATGAGGAAGACGTCGCGCGCATGGTGCTGTGGCTGGCCGCCGACGACAGCCGTCTCGTGACGGCGCGCGAGTTCATCGTGGACGGAGGCTGGTACTAACCGCCGCCCGCCTTTTGCAGGAGAGTTTCGATGGAACAGAGACAGCTCGGACGATCGGGCTTCATGGTGCCCGTGCTCAGTTTCGGCTGCGGCACATTCGGCGGCAATGGCGAGTTCTTTAAAGCCTGGGGCTCGACGGATGTCGCGGAAGCGACCCGTTTGGTTGATATCTGCCTCGACGCCGGGCTTACTATGTTCGACACGGCCGATATCTATTCGGCTGGCGCCTCGGAGGAGATTCTGGGCGCCGCCATCGCCGGCCGGCGTGACAAGGTCATCGTTTCGACCAAGGCGACCTTTCGGCTTGGCGAAGGCGCCAACGATGTCGGCTCATCCCGCTTCCACCTCATCCGTTCAATCGAGCAGTCGCTCAAGCGCCTCGGCACCGATTACATCGATATCTTCCAGCTCCATGGGTACGACGCGAAGACACCGGTCGAAGAAACCCTCTCGACACTGGATGACCTCGTCCGTGCCGGCAAGATTCGCTATGTCGGCGTTTCCAACTTCTCAGGCTGGCACTTGATGAAGTCGCTGGCCGTCGCCGAGCGCTATAACCTGCCGCGCTATGTCGCGAACCAGACCTATTACTCCCTGATCGGCCGCGACTACGAGTGGGAGCTGATGCCGCTCGGGATCGAGCAAGGCGTCGGCGCGATCGTTTGGAGCCCGCTAGGCTGGGGGCGCCTGACCGGCAAGATCCGCCGTGGCCAACCGCTGCCGGCGTTGTCGCGCCTGCACAAGACCGCCGATATGGGTCCGCAAATGCCGGACGAGTATCTTTATGACGTGGTCGAGGCGATCGACCAGGTTGCCGAGGAAACCGGCAAAACCGTGCCGCAGATTGCGCTGAACTGGTTGCTGCAACGCCCGACGGTTGCCACGGTCATCGTCGGTGCGCGGAATGAGGAGCAGTTGCGCCAGAACCTCGGCGCGATCGGCTGGACCCTGACGCCCGAGCAAATCGCCAAGCTCGACAAGGTCAGCGAACGTCCGCTGGCTTATCCGTATTGGCACCAGCGCGGCTTTACCGAACGCAACCCAGCGCCGGTTTAAGGCTGGCGGAATACGCTGCGCTTTTCCGCCCTACGGTACACCACCGTAGGGTGGATGAGCGAAGCGCTATCCACCAACTGTGCGTAGGAAGATCGAGGATGATACAGGCTCTTCATCGCCTGACGATCCCGACCCGGGGCAAGGGGCTGGTGGAGTTCACCCGCCCCGTTCTCGTCTGGGTCGCGGAACAAGGCATCGGTGCCGGCCTGCTGACGATATGGTGCACCCATACCTCCGCTTCCCTCGCAGTGACGGAGAATGCGAGCCCCGAGGTTCTCGATGATATCCGCGACAGCTTCGAGCGACTGGTGCCGGAGACGCTGCCCTATGCCCATGCGCTGGAGGGAGGAGACGATATGCCGTCCCACATCCGCAGCATTCTCACGGGGCCACAATTGACCATTCCGGTGCAGGACGCCCGGCCGGTGCTTGGCACCTGGCAGGGCCTGTTCCTGTTCGAGCACCGCACCCGCCCGCATTGGCGCGAGGTGGTGCTCCATCTTATCGGCGAATAGACCTTCAACGGCGGATACGCTGCGCTTTTCCCCCTACGTGCAAAATCGTAGGGTGGATGAGCGAAGCGCTATCCACCCATAGCGCTGGAAAGCCTACTTCTTCACCAACCGGTTATAGGCATCCAAAGCCGCTATCTTGTAGGCCTCGGCAAGCGTTGGATAGTTGAAGGTATTCTCGATGAAATAATCGAGCGTGCCTTTGAGGTTCAGAACCGCCTGGCCAATATGGATCAGCTCGGTCGCACCTTCGCCGACGATGTGAACCCCCAGCAGCCGGCGCGTGCGGATGGAGAAGATCATCTTCATCATCCCCGATTCCAGACCCATGATATGGCCGCGCGACGTTTCCCGGAACCGCGCGATGCCGCATTCATACGGGATGGCGCGTCGGCGCACCTCCTCCTCGCTCATGCCCACGGTCGAAATCTCCGGCACTGAATAGATGCCGTAGGGGAAGAATTCCGGCGCCGGGGGCAGCGGCATGTTGAAGGCGTGGCAGGCGGCGATACGCCCCTGCTCCATTGACGTGGAGGCGAGGCTGGGAAAGCCGATGGCGTCACCGGCGGAATAGATATGCGGCACGTCGGTCTGCAAGGTGCGCGGATTGACCTTGAGGCGACCGCGATGATCCACCTCCAGCCCGCAGGCCGGCAGGTTCAGCGTGTCCGTCGCGCCGACGCGGCCGGCGGCATAGAGCAGCATCTGCGTGCGGATGCGCCGGCCGCTCTCCAACACCGTAGTCGGCCAACCGCCCTCCATCTCGACGGAGGCGATCTTCGAGCCCAGCCGAATGGTCATGCCGCGGTCGCGCAGTTGGTGGGTGAAATCCTCGATCAACTCCTGGTCGATGAAGTCGAGGAAGCTTTCACGTGGTTCAACGAGGGAAACCGCGACATCGAGGGCGCTGAAGATCGTCGCGTATTCGACACCGATGACGCCGGCGCCGACCACCGTCAGGCTGCGAGGCAGGTTCGTCAGTTCGACGATCTCGTCGCTATCAACGACATTGACGCCGTCGAACGGGATTTCCGGGGGTCGATACGGCCGCGTGCCAACGGCGATGAGGATCTTGTCCCCATCCACGAACGAGACCTCGCCCCGCTCCGTGGTCACTTCCAGGCGATGCGTATCGACGAAGCGCGCCGTGCCGGCGGTGGTGCGAACGGCATTGCGGGCGAACTGGTGCTCCAGGATATCGACCTCATGGTCGAGCGTCATATGAAGCCGGGCCATCAGGTCCTTGGCTTCGATATCCTTCTTGACGCGATAGGAGCGGCCATAGAAGCCGCGCTCGCGATAGCCGGTGAGGTTCAACACCGTCTCGCGCAAAGTTTTCGAGGGAATTGTGCCGGTATGGACGGACACGCCCCCGACGCGGCGCCCTTTTTCGATGACGAGCACGGACTTGCCGAGCTTGGCAGCCTGAATTGCGGCGCGCCGGCCGGAAGGCCCGCTGCCGATGACGAGAAAGTCATAGACGGTCACGCGGTTCAAATCCCTTCGCAGGTGCGAGATAGCTATCTAGCACGGGTGCCGCGCCTGGGAAGTCTTCGATCGTTATCGACCCGGCACGATAAAGCGGACGTGGAGGCTTTGAGGCCGAGCGCCGCCGCTGTAAACCGCTGTCAGCGCAGCTGAGGACCCCGATGATGGATGATATCCGCACGCCCAAGCCTGTCTTCGATTGGGCCGATCCCTTCCTGCTGGATGACCAGCTTTCGGAAGAGGAACGCATGGTGAGCGATACGGCGCGCGATTTCGCGCAGGAGCATCTGCAGCCCGGCATCACAGCGGCCTACATGACCGAAACCTTCGAGCGTCGGCTGATGGAGGAGATGGGGTCGCTGGGTCTGCTCGGGCCGACCATCCCGGTGGAATACGGCGGCGCCGGCCTCGGCTATGTCGCGTATGGTCTGGTCGCGCGGGAGGTTGAGCGGGTCGATAGCGGCTACCGCTCCGCCATGAGCGTGCAGTCCTCCCTCGTCATGTATCCGATCCATGCCTACGGCTCACCGGCGCAGCGGGAAAAGTTCCTGCCGCGTCTCGCGACCGGCGAGTTCATCGGCTGCTTCGGCCTGACCGAGCCCGATGCGGGGTCGGACCCCGCCGGCATGCGCACACGGGCGGAAAAGGTCTCCGACGGGTATCGCCTGACCGGCGCCAAGATGTGGATCAGCAATGCCCCCATCGCCGATGTCATGGTGGTCTGGGCGAAATCCGACGCGCATGACGGCGCGATCCGGGGTTTCATTCTGGAACGCGGCATGGCGGGGCTGACGACGCCGAAGATCGAGAATAAGCTCAGCCTGCGGGCCTCCGTGACGGGTGAGATCGTCATGGACGGGGTCATCGTGCCCGAGGAGAATCTGCTGCCCGGCGTGTCCGGCATGAAGGGTCCATTCAGCTGCCTCAACCGGGCGCGCTACGGCATTGCCTGGGGTGTGATGGGCGCGGCGGAATTCTGCTTCTCCGCCGCCCGGCAATACACGCTCGACCGCAAGCAATTCGGTCGCCCCCTCGCCGCCACGCAGCTCATCCAGAAGAAGCTCGCGGATATGGAAACCGAAATCGCCCTGGGCCTTCAGGCCGTTTTGCGCGTCGGCCGACTGTTCGAGGCCGGACGGCTCGCGCCCGAGGCCATTTCCCTGGTCAAGCGCAACAATTGCGGCAAGGCCTTAGACATCGCCCGCGCCGCGCGGGACATGCATGGCGGCAATGGCATTTCGGCGGAGTTCCATGTCATGCGCCATGCGGCGAACCTGGAGACGGTGAATACCTATGAGGGTACGCACGACATCCATGCCCTGATCCTCGGCCGCGCCATTACCGGCATCCCGGCTTTCTAAAGCCAATCCCGCCGCGCCGTGTTAGGATACCACGCATGAACGCGCCGCTCCGCAAGCCATGGACGCAGGAAGAGTTCTTTGCCTGGGATGGTCACCAGGAAGGACGCTACGAGTTCGACGGTTTGGCGCCGGTCGCGATGAATGGCGGGACCATCAACCACAGCCGGATCATGGGAAACGTTCATTTCTCCCTCCGGCAGCGACTACGGGGCGGAAATTGCGTAGCCCTTGGCCCTGATGCAGGTCTCCAGACCATCGGCAACGCTGTGCGGTATCCGGATGCGCTAGTCACCTGCTCCAAATTGGCTGGCAACGCGCTCCTGGTGCCCGGCGTGGTCGCGACCTTCGAAGTGCTGAGCCCCAATTCTGGCCGCCTCGATCGCATCACCAAACTCCGCGAATATGCGGCGGTGCCCTCCATCCGGCACTACGTCATCCTGGAATACCTGAGTGCGGACGTCACGGTTCTGAGCCGGGGCGAAGCCAATGAGCCCTGGATCGCGACGACGTTGACGTCGGACGAAACCCTTCATCTGCCCGCGATCGACATCGAGATCACGGTCGGTGAATTTTATGAGGGCGTCACCTTCGACGATAGCCCGGACGCCGAGGTCGGTTAGCTGCGTCATCAGACAGGGTGTTCCGTCAGGGGCGCAGGGAATTCTCTATGCCGATCGTGAACGACGCGCTACGGCGCGAAATTGAAGGCCAGATGAAGAAGCCCGGTGGCCGCGTCATGCGCGCCACCGCCCTGGCCATGATTTCCGACTATATGTCGCTCAACGCCGCTGGCTGCGCCTTCTACGCGACCCTTGCTTTGTTTCCGGCCGTGACGATGCTGATTTCGATCTACGGCATGGTTTTCGATCCGGTCACGGTCGAACCGCAGCTCGCCTACCTACGGCAGATCATGCCCCTGGCCGCCTATCAGCTTCTGTCGGACAGGGTCCATGACCTTGTCAGCAATGGCAGTGGCAGTCTGAGCATCAGCCTCGTCATCAGCTTCGCCATCGCCTTCTGGTCGGCGGCCTCCGGCACCAAATCCTTGATCTGGGCGCTTAATTTCGCCTATCGCCGCAAGGAGACACGTAGCATCCTGCATTTCCAACTGCTGGCGCTGGTGATGACATTAGGCGCGGTTCTTGCTGCGGTCTTGGGCATCGGCGTCCTCGTCGGTCTGCCCAATGCGTTCACGGCCCTCGGCCTGTCCGCCTATACGGGCCAGCTTGCCCATCTCTGCGGCATCGCCGGCTTGTTCGTCTTTGTGCTTGCGATCCTCATCCTGTTCTACAAGATCGGCCCGGCGCCGCATCCCGATGGCACCGGTCCGGTGTTTCCAGGAGCGCTGACGGCGACGGTGCTGTGGCTGCTGGTTTCGGTGCTTTTCTCGTTCTACGTCAGCCATGTCGCGAGCTACAGCGTGACCTACGGTGCCCTAGGCGCTGCGGTGGGTGTCATGATGTGGTTCTACGTCAGCGCTTATGCCGTTCTGTTCGGCGCCGAACTCAATGCCCAGATCGACAAGGTGCGCCGCCCTGAACGGCGCCGCGCGCGACGCGCCGCCATGATCAAGGCGGGTCACCGTCACTTTGTCGAGGAGCCGGACGAGATTCGCCCGATGGATCGTGGGTCAGTCGGCCGAGACGGCGACCACGCGTGACTCGGCACGGCCCTTCTTCGGCTTGGGCGGCGGCACAGCTTCGGTAACACGCGCCACCGCGCGCATCGTCACCGCCACAGATCGCGGCCGGGTGGGGCCAGGTCGGCCGAGCCGCAGGGTATGGTCGCTGCCGCGCAGTTCCAGGTTCGGGCTGTAGAAGGGATCTCCCGCCTTCAGCAGAGACCCCCAAACCTCGCGCAAGCGCGCATCATCCCCCGGATGTTTGAGCTGGGCTTTCGCAATGCGTGTCACTGATTCATGATGAAAGAGCAGCGTGCGGCCATCATACAGAATCTTGTACCCTGACCGACCGATCCTCAGGCAGAGATCGGTATCGTTG
Source organism: Acidisoma sp. PAMC 29798 (assembly GCF_030252425.1). GTDB lineage: Bacteria > Pseudomonadota > Alphaproteobacteria > Acetobacterales > Acetobacteraceae > Acidisoma > Acidisoma cladoniae. The sequence continues at coordinate 3,046,184 of NZ_CP126994.1, forward strand.
AAGCCGACGCGAAAGGCCTCGTCAAAGCCACCTACTTGCTCGAAGACCTCACGGCGCATCATCATGCAGGCTGCCGTCACGGCGGAAAAGTCCCGCAAAGACGTAAGCGAGGCGTTATAGCCCAGGTTTCGCAAGCCACCGTCTTCCCAGACTGGTTCGAAACGCAGGGCATGATCGGCAAGGCCATTGATGCCAACAATGACGCCGCCATGCTGGCTGCGCTTGTCGCTGTACATGAGCAGCGTCCCCACGCCACCAACCTCGGGACGCGCCGCAACAGACCGCATGCGTTCCAGCCAACCCGCTTCGATCGCCTCGATGTCGTTGTTCATGAACAGCACGAAGGGTTCCCCCGCGCCATGAGCCTGGATCGCGCGGTTGTTCATCTGGGCGTAATTGAAGATGCCGCGATAGGGCATGACGGTGTGGCGCTTCGCCAGGCGCGCGAGATAGGTCTTAGAGTCGCGCTCCTTGGACTCATGGTCGATCACGACCAAGCGATAATCGTCCGGTGACACCGTTGCCTCGATCGACTCGATGCATTGCCGCAGCACGCCGACGCCATCCTTTGTCGGAATGATGATGAGCACGCGGCCGCCCGGATCAGGCCATCTGACCTCGAACTGATTGAACTCAGGTGCGGGTCGGACAACGGCACCGGCCGCCACACGGTCGAGATGTCGTTGAATGATGCGTGTGGTCGCTGCCATGACCGCACCTTTCGTCTCATGGCCGGTGCTCGTGCTGTGCGTGCGCCACCGATACAGGACATGCGGCACATGCGCGACGCTGCGACTCTCCTCGATGGCACGCAGAATGAAATCGACATCGGCCGATGTCTTCAACGCGGCGTCAAAGCCGCCGATGCGCTGCGCGATTGCAGTTCGAACCGCGACCATATGAACGAAATAGGGATGCGACAGATAGTAGTCATGGGAAAACGCCGGCCTGGCGCGCACATCGAGAATGACGGATATGTCGTCGCCCGTCACGGCTTCATCGCTGTAGATGACGTCGGCGCCGGTCTCTTTTGCGGCCGCGATAAGGTGATAGACCGCATCCGGCTCCAGCGTATCGTCATGATCCATGAAGGCGACATAGGGATGGCGCGCCGCTTGAATACCCAGCGTGGTCGCACCCGCGATGCCAAGGTTGCGCGGCGTATGAATGACGCGAATGCGCGCGTCCGTCTGGGCAAACCAGGCGAGCACCATGGCGACATGCGGGGCGGTTGACGCATCATCGACGCAGATGAGTTCCCAACGATCGCACCATTGCGTGCAAACACTGCGCAGCGCCTCCACCAGCCATTCCCGCCGCGTGTTGTGGACCGGCATGATGATGGAGATGGCCGATCCCATGGTGCGATGAGCGATGCGCGCGCGCAGACGGCGCAGCACCGCAGGCGCAATGCCGCGATCCGGCAGCAGATATTGGGCGATGTTGGGATTGAGCTTGGGTTGCCGGGGGCCACCGTTCAGGAGGATCGACGTCCCCTGAACACGGACCGAAATGTCGTGGCCGAGCAGCGTATGCAGCGGCTCGGTAAAGGTGATGCGGTAACCACACCGATCCGTCGGCCAACCTGCCTCAAGCACATCCCTGCGGATGCCGTTCGCGACCGCGCTACCGATCACCCGGCCGTCGCACAAAGCTTCAACCTTGCAGGGCTTGTCTGGATGCGCGACGTTCATCACCCAGCCGCAGGCCTGATTGCCGTCGATGTTGTCGAACATGCCATGCACGTCCCGTTCGACATTGATGGTGAGCGGACTGTTGATCAGATGCGTGGGTGTGCCCGCGATCATGATGGCGAGGCGTGCGCCGTCCGTGAGGCCCACAATCATCGCATGCGGGATCGTAAAGCCCGCGCTTGTGGGAATCCCAAGTCCCGCAAACTCCGGCCGGTCGAGCGTGGCCGCGACCGTGCCGAGAACACGATCACCGGAAACGATGGCGAGAATGATCCGTCGGGTGGGATCGCGCAGATCGGCGACCCAGCCTGTAATGCCGTGCTGGGAGGCATCACCGACGTAGCCGACAAGGCCGACATCCTGTGCCGAGGCACGGATGGCGCGGTCGATGCGGCGGCCGCCGACGAACAGGACCACCGATTCGATCACGCCCAGGCGGAGCAGCGTCAGAAGAGGCAGGCTGCACCTGTATCGGCTTCGTCCCGCCGCGTCCTGACCGTCCTGTTGCGCGAGCCCGGCGGCCAACTGGGCGCCACCCTCTATCATCGCGGAGACGGCGATTTCCGCCATGGCCGCTTGGGCCAAGGTAAACGTGACCGAGAGGCAGCCCCCTGCGATCGACGCCGTTTCCATGATGGGCGCACAACTCGCGTCAAGGGATAGCGGCGCCGCGAACAAGCTGCGCCCTGTGGCGGGTTTGAGCAGATCGAGCGTTGCCGGCAGCAGATGCGGCGGCAGCGAGACGGTCAGGATCCTGGCCGGCGCGACAATGCGGAGCTGCCCGGCCACGTTCCCGTCCAGACCAATATCGAAGGTACCCGGCATAAAAGTCTGGCCTGCGACAAGTGCCAGGGTCACGGAACCGTTCCCCACGGAGAGGGTCGCAACACAGAGCCGGCTGACGGATGAACCGCCCTCGGGAGACGGACCGGCCGACCGCGAATTGGATGGGCGTTTCGGTGCCAAGACAGACCCTCCGTATATCCGTCTATCGCCGTCCCAAGCCCCCTGAAGCAACCGTTATTTCACGGTGGCGCAGCGAAGCCTTCAGCCCACCCAGACCATCCTCATACTGTGAACCAATCGTTGCTTCTTAGGAATTTTTCTGTGGGCGGTCAGGTCTGAAAAGGCCCCCTAAAAGACCCGGGCGAACCGGCCCGGGTCTTCGCTGCAAGCCCGCGATAGAGGCGCGGCGCGGGCGCGACTCAGCCGATGCGCTGCAGGTGGCCGCTATGGCGATCGACGGCGAAGCGGGCGATCACCGAACCATCCGCCGTTGCATAGGCAAAGATCGCGCGGCCATCCGGGCTATCCCCGACATTGACGACCTTCCAGTCATGGTTGCCGTGCGCCACGAGGATGGCCTGAGCCAGAACCTGCACATCCCCATTGCTCAGGTTCTTGTCACCCTGATTGAAGAACAGGCCCCATGTGGCCTCCATATGTCGCATCCGCTCCATCATGAAACGCGGCGGCGGCGGCATCATGCCCGGGCCTTCCATCCCGGGGCCATGGTCTGGGGCGCCGAAGCCCATTGGCGGCGGGGGTGGCGGCATCTGCCCGTCCCCGCCAGGTGCGCCCGGTGGGGATGGCGCATCGGCGTCCGCCAGAAGCTGGCCGATCGGCGTGCCGTCAGTCATCGGGCCATGATCGCGGCCATCAGTCTGGATTTGCGGGGCTGTCTGAACAACGGCCGGCACGGCATCTGCTGCAAAACTCTCAACCGTGGCACCGCCCAAGGCAAGGGCGATGATGGCTACAGTGGCGATACGTCCCATCTGAGGTCCCTTTTTCTGCGTGGGCCCCTCGTATCCGCCCTCTGTGTGACCGGCATCGGTCAGGAACGCGACAAAGTGCAACAGGGCGCCGATCCACCTGCCCTCGGCCGTCGCACTCCCCTATGCTCGGCCTCATGGAAACGCGCGCGCATATTCTGGTGGTCGATGACGACCACGAAATCCGGGCTCTACTGACCCGCTTCATGGAAAAGAACGACTTCCGAATAACGGCGGTGCGGGATGCGCGGGAAGCCCGCCGCGCCTGGACGCGAGGGGCCTTTCAGCTTGTCGTGCTCGACCTTATGCTGCCGGGCGAAGGCGGCCTCGATCTCGCGCGGTGGCTGCGCGATCAGGAGGACGTGCCGATCGTTATGCTGAGCGCCATGGGCGAGGATACCGACCGCATCATCGGCCTGGAGTTGGGCGCGGACGACTATATCGCTAAGCCGTTCAACCCGCGCGAGTTGATGGCCCGCATTCGTGCCGTCATGCGGCGCGCCAGCGACAACCATGACAGCTCGGCCAAGGGCGAACACGCGTCCCAGCCGCTGCGGTTCGCGGGCTGGACCTTGGAGACAGCGCGCCGCAGGCTGGTGAATCCCGACGGCGTCGAGGTTCCCTTGACCGGCGGCGAATACGATCTGCTCCTCGCCTTGCTGGAACGCGCGAACCGTGTCCTGACACGGGATATGCTGCTGGATCTGCTGCGTGGCCGCCAGGCCGGTCCCTTCGACCGCGCGATCGACGTCGCCGTGAGCCGGCTGCGACGCAAGCTCGACGACCAGGGCCAAGGTGGCCAGATCATCAAGACCGTGCGCGGAGGCGGCTATGTTTTGGCCGCAACCGTAGAGCGCACATGAGTTTTGGAGGCCGTGTCCGCCTTTGGCCGCGCAGTCTTGGAACGCGAACCGCCTTTGTCGTGATCCTTGGCCTGGTGGTGGTGCAAACCCTGGGTCTGGGCATCCACACGCTGGACCGGAACGATCTGGTTCGCCTCGCCGCCGTCCGGGTCTTTACCTTCCGCGTCATGAGCGTCTACCGCGATCTGGTCGAAACACCGGCGATCGATCGACCGGCGCGGCTTGGTCGCATTCCGCTGCCCACAGGGTTCGCCACCCGACTGACCGACGATATCACACCGCTATTGGTCAATACCGTGCCGGCACCTCCGCCGATCCGGCACAGCATCCTGCTGAACATGGACAATTTCCCGCTGCCGCCGGAACTGCGCCCCCAGCACGTGCGAATCGTCGCTGACCCCGATACGCGCCGCCAGATCACCGCCATCCAGATGCCGGACAATAGCTGGCTCGTCATTTCCAGCCGCCTTCCCCGCCCCGATGCTTTGGAGGGGGTGGAGTTCCTAGTCGCCTTCCTGCTCATGACGGTGCTGGCCGCCGCCCTTATCGTTTGGGCGGTGCGACGATTGACGGCGCCGGTGCGCACGCTCGCGGCCGCCGCCGAGCGCTTGGGCAGGGACGTGAATGCGCCACCCTTGCCGGAAGACGGCCCGTCCGAAATCGCGGCGGCAGCAGCGGCCTTCAACACCATGGCCGCGCGCATCCGCCGCTTCGTCGATGATCGCACGCTGCTGCTGACGGCCATCGGCCATGACCTGCGGACGCCCATCACGCGGATGCGGCTGCGCGCCGAGTTCATGGAGGATGACGAGCAAAGAGCGAAGATGCTCGGCGATCTCGACGAGATGGAATCCATGGTCTCCGCCACGCTGACCTTCGGTCGCATCGCGGCATCCAACGAACCGCTGTCGCCCATCGACCTCGCGGAATTGCTGCGAACGGTGTTGGACGAGGCGGGTGACGCCTCGCCCGACTTCGCCGACAAGCTCAGTTACAGCGGCCCCGATCATTGGACTGCGCGTGTCCGGCCACAGGCGATGAAACGTGCCCTGACCAATCTCATCAGCAATGCCATCAAATACGGCGATGGTGCCGAGGTGCGGCTGATCACCGCGACGGGTCAGGGCGCGATGTTGCGGATCGAAGTGGCCGACAATGGTCCGGGCATTCCGCCGGAGCATATGGAGCGCGTCATGCAGCCCTTCCAACGGCTGGAGACGAGCCGAAACAGGGAGACGGGGGGCGTTGGCCTCGGCCTGCCCATCGCACGCGACATTGCCCGCGCCCATGGTGGCGATCTCGTGATCGCCAACCGGCCCGAGGGTGGCGCGCGGATGACACTGACGCTTCCAGTCTAAAGGATGGGGCTGATGCGCCGGCTGCTCGTTTACCGGGACGTGATCCTGCCGGCGTCAGAGACGGAATTCATGCGCCGGCAGTATCTGGGCTTCTCGCACCTGCAACCGCTGTGGATCGGTCGCCGGATCACGGAAGCCGCCAAGAGCCTGGAGGTTCTTCGCCTCGGCGGTGACGGGATTTCTGGCCCCGCGCGGCGGGTGCTGTTTAAGGAGACGGGCGTCGTCCCCGATAGAGCGGCTTTGGCGACCCTGCGCCCGGTTGCCATCCATGCGCAGTTCGGGCGCGGCGGTGCGTTTGCCCTGCCGATCGCGCGGGCTTTGAACATCCCCCTCGCCGTCACCTTCCATGGCGGTGACGCCCACAAGGACACACATTATCGGCGCTTTCCGCCGGGCGTTTTCGCGCGCCGCCTGCCGGCGCTGATGGCAGAGGCACGGGTTTTCATCTGCGTGTCCGACAGCGTGAAGGCGCGGCTGATCGACCGCGGTTTTCCTGTCGAAAAGCTCGTGGTTATCCCCATTGGAACAGAGATTCCCTCCGCACCGCTGTCCGTGCGCCTGGGCGAGTCGTTGCTGTTCGTCGGTCGTTTCGTCGAGAAAAAGGGGCTTTCGGTCCTGATCGCCGCTCTTAAGCGGCTTCAGGCAGAAGGGCGCGCGCCGGAAGCGGTGATCGTCGGCGATGGACCGCTGGGGGATGCGATCCGCGCCGAGGCCGCGTCCCTTTCAGGTGTGCGTTTCCTTGGCTGGCAGCCGCCAGAGGCGGTCGCGGTTTTGATGCGGGAGGCTGGGCTTCTGGTTGTGCCAAGTCTGCGTGCGGCGGGCGGAGACGCTGAGGGGCTACCGAGTGTTGCGGTGGAAGCCATGGCGCTGGGGCTTCCGGTGCTTGCCTCCGACGAGGCGGGGCTGGGCGGGGTCGCGGAGGCGATCGTGCCGGCGCGCGATGCGGGGGCGATGGCGACGGCGATTGCGGCGCTCATGGCTGATCCGGCGCGGCGCATGAGCTTGGGGGAGGCCGGCTATGCCCGCGCGCGGCAGGACTTCGATGCAAAGGTGCAGTCTGCACGGCTTGAGGCGGTGTTGGTGGGGTTGGTGTCTTAGACCGACCATCTGACCCTGACCGCCGTCACCCCTGCCCGTCATCCACCGTGATAAGTATCGACACCTGCATACCGAAGGGATATCTTAATGATATCCATCGGAGGTCTTCGTGAACGTCCAATTGACGAAATGGGGAAATAGTCTTGGGCTGCGCATCCCCAAATCCCTGGCCACGCGCTTCGGGCTCGTTGAAGGCGCGCAGTTAGAGATAGAGGCAGACGACGATCGGATTGTCATTTCAATGCCTCGACCACGATACCGGATCGAGGACCTCGTCGCGGATCTCACGCATGAGGATTTGGCCGGTTCGTTCGACTGGGGACCCGACGAAGGGCGAGAGATTGTCGAGTAGCGCGACGGCGGATCTCCAGGCAGGCGACCTTATTTGGATTGACTTCGATCCGCGCACAGGCCGGGAACAGAGTGGGCGGAGGCCCGCGCTGGTCATCTCACCCTCCGCGCTTTGGGAGGCATCCCGCTTCGCAATCGTATGCCCGATCACGTCGAAAGTCCGCCCTTTCGCATCGAGCGTTGTTTTGCCGGAGGGCTTGCCGTTGACGGGCGAGATTCTGACGAGCCAAGTACGCAGCGTCGATACCCTGGCGCGGCCCGTCACACCGCTCGGTGCCGCCGTCCCTGCTGCCACATTGGCGGAAGTCCGGGCAAAGCTTTCGGCGCTGCTCGGGATGGATGGCTAGGCAGGAGGCGCTGCTGGTGGCGTTACGCTGAGATGAGGAGAAAGTGTAGCGGCGGATAGCGCTTCGCTCATCCGCCCTACGACTAAGACATCATCGGTAGGGTGGATGAGCGAAGCGTTATCCACCATCTCAGCATCGTCCGCTAAGCATGGCTAATACGGCGTGCCTTCCGCCTTCTGCCGCTTCAGCGCGCGGGCATACCAGGCGAATTCGTCCAGGAACCGGTCAAGCCCACGCGGACCGGCGGTGCCCTGGGGTTTGCCGTCCTCGTCCAAGGCACCCGTGATGCGCGGGATCGGCAGAATGCCCGGGATGCTCGACATGCCGAGTTCGGCGAGCGTCATCCGCAATTGCATCGCCGCGCGCACGCCGCCGAACTGGCCCGCCGAATAACAGACGATGCCGGAGGGCCGGAAGAAATACTCTTCCAGAAAATAATCGAGCAGGTTCTTCAGCGCCGGCGGGATGCCGTTATTGTATTCGCCGCTAACGATGAGGAAGCCGTCCGCACGGCGATAGAGCGTGGCCAGCGCTTCGAGGTTTTCCGGCGCCTCGCCCTTCGGATGCTCTTTATACATCCGGTCCAGCAGCGGTAAATCGAGTTCCATCGGATCGACGAGAACGGGCTCGTGGCCCAGCGCCTCCAACGCCGCGATGACATAGCGGGCGGCACGGATGCCGGCGCGGTCCCGACGGACGGAGCCAAGCAGAACGGGGACGGTCAGACGGTCGGTGTCAGGCATTGCTCTCTCCCGGTGTCGCGCCAGGAGAGATTAGACCAAAACTCAGCCTTGCGCGGCGGCCGTATCGACGATCGCCTGGGCGACCTGCACGCGCTCCATCAGCGGGACGAGACGATCGACCTGGCCGGCTTTATCGGCGTCCGACAACTCACGCAGCGCATCCTGAAGCTGCGTCTCGCCCTTCGCGCGATCGAGCAAGGCAGAGGGCTCGGCCGTATCGGCCAGCACCGTGCAGCGCTCTTCCGTAATCTCGGCGAAACCGCCGGTCACGAAGTACCGGGCAGTGATCTGCTCGCCGGTGTAGAGAATTACCTCGCCGCCCCGCAACAGCACGATCATGCGGCTATGCTCGGGTAGCACGCCGATGTCGCCTTCCGAGGCCGGAATGACGACCATATCGACGGACTCCGACACGAGCAGCTTCTCGGGGCTTACGATCTCTAGAGCGAGTGGCACGGGGCTTATCCTAGATCAGACCGAGTTCAGGCCGTCTCGCGCATTTTCTCGGCCTTCTTCACGGCCTCCTCGATGGTGCCGACCATGTAGAAGGCACCTTCCGGCAGATCGTCATACTTGCCCGCGCAGATGTCCTTGAAGGCCTTGATGGTATCCGCGACCTGCACAAAGACACCCGGGGAGCCGGTGAAGACTTCCGCGACATGGAAGGGCTGGCTGAGGAAGCGCTGAATCTTGCGGGCGCGGGCGACGATCGCCTTATCGTCCTCGGACAGCTCATCCATACCCAGAATGGCGATGATGTCCTGCAGCGACTTGTAGGTTTGCAGCACCCGCTGAACCTCACGGGCGACGGCATAATGCTCCTCACCCACGATCCGCGGATCGAGCGAGCGCGAGGTCGAATCCAGCGGATCGACCGCCGGGTAGATACCCTGCTCGGCGATGGAGCGCGACAGCACGGTCGTCGCATCCAAATGGGCGAAGGACGTGGCCGGCGCCGGATCGGTCAAATCATCGGCAGGCACATAGATCGCCTGAACCGAGGTGATCGAGCCCTTGTTGGTGGAGGTGATCCGCTCCTGCAACTGGCCCATATCGGTCGCGAGCGTCGGCTGATAGCCCACGGCCGACGGGATGCGGCCCAGCAGAGCCGAAACCTCGGCGCCCGCCTGGGTGAAGCGGAAGATATTGTCCACGAAGAACAGCACGTCCTGGCCTTCCTCATCGCGGAAGTATTCCGCAAGGGTCAGGCCCGAGAGGGCGACGCGCATGCGGGCGCCCGGCGGCTCATTCATCTGGCCATAGACGAGCGCCACCTTGGAGCCCTCGCCATCGGTCTTGATGACGCCCGCATCCATCATTTCGTAATAGAGATCGTTACCCTCACGGGTGCGCTCACCCACGCCGGCGAAGACCGACACGCCGCCGTGCTCCTTGGCGATATTATTGATCAGTTCCTGGATGAGCACGGTCTTGCCGACGCCGGCGCCGCCGAACAGGCCGATCTTGCCGCCCTTCAGGTAGGGCGCGAGGAGATCGACGACTTTGATTCCGGTGACGAGGATTTCAGCGCTTACGGCCTGCTCCTCGAAGGAGGGCGCTTCGCGATGGATCGGCATGCGCTTCACACCCTCAACCGGGCCGCGCTCATCGATCGGCTCGCCGATGACGTTCAGGATGCGGCCGAGCGTGGCGGGGCCCACCGGCACCGAGATCGCCGCGCCGGTATCCGTCACTTCTTGGCCGCGGACCAGACCGTCCGTCGTGTCCATGGCGATGGCGCGGATCGTGCGCTCGCCCAGTTCCTGCGACACTTCCAGCACCAGGGTACGATCCCCGATCTTTGTGGTCAGTGCGTTGTAGATGAAGGGCAACTCGCCCTCGAACTGGACATCGACGACAGCACCCAGAACCTGCGTGACCTTACCGACCGAATTATTCGCCATTTCCGAATCCTGACCTATGCGCTGCTTAAACGGCTTCCGCGCCGGAGATGATCTCGATCAGCTCCGAAGTAATATTCGCCTGACGAGCGCGATTGTAATTCAGTGTCAGGCGCTTGATCATGTCGCCGGCGTTGCGCGTGGCGCCATCCATGGCGGTCATCTGCGCAGCGTAGAAGCCGGCCTCGTTATCCAGCATGGCCCGGTAGATCTGAATACCGAGAGCCCGTGGCAGCAGGCGGGCCAAAATCTCATCCTCGTCGGGCTCGAATTCGTAAGTCGGCTTGTCTTCGCCGCCATCCGTCTTCGACTTATCCTCGTCGCGCGCCATCGGAACGAGCTGAAGCTCGGTCGGCACCTGGGTCATGACGCTCTGGAAGCGATTATAGACCAGCGTCACGACATCGACCTCACCGGCCGCCAGCATTTGCTGGATCTTTTGCGACACCAGTTCGGCATCGCTGAACTCAGGGCGCTTCTTGCCGCCCTCCATCGGATTGTCGATCACCTTGTCGGCGAACTCGCGGCGCAAATAATCACGCCCCTTGCGGCCGATGGTGAGCAGCTTCACCGACTTGCCCTCTGATTCCAAACGGCGAAGAAGCAGCCGCGCGGCGCGGGCGGAGTTGGTGTTGAAGCCGCCGGCGAGGCCGCGATCGGCCGTCACATTGACGATCAGGTGCTTCTGGTCGCGCCCGGTGCCCGCAAGCAAGGGCGAGACTGTGCCGGCTGGCTGGTCGGCCATGCTGTCCGCAAGCGCGCTCAGCATCCGCTCCATCCGGTCGGCGTAAGGCTGCGCCGCCTCCGCCTGCGCCTGCGCGCGGCGGAGCTTGGACGCCGCGACCATCTTCATGGCGCTCGTGATCTTCTGCGTCGACTTGACGCTGTTGATCCGAATTCGGAGGGCCTTCAGGCTCGGCATCGTTCAGTTCTTCCGCCGGCCTCAGGATACGAAGGAGTCGACAAGCTTGGTCACGAACTCCGTGAGCTTCTTGTCCACGTCCGGCTTGAACTCGCGGTCATTGCGAACCGAGTCGAGCAGGCCGGGCTCACGCGACTTCAGCTCAGCGATATAGTGGCGCTCGAACTCCACCACCTTGGCGACGGGCACGCGGTCGATCAGACCACGCACGCCGGCGAAGATGACCACCGCTTCCTCTTCCACCGGCAGCGGGTGGAACTGCGGCTGCTTCAGCAACTCGGTCAGCCGCGCGCCTCGGGCCAGAAGTTTCTGGGTCGACGGGTCGAGGTCGGACGCGAACTGGCTGAAGGCCTGCATTTCGCGATACTGGGCGAGGTCCAGCTTGATGCGGCCGGAGACCTGCTTCATCGCCTTGATCTGCGCGGCGGACCCAACGCGGGAAACGCTGACGCCGACGTTCACGGCCGGGCGGATACCCTTGAAGAACAGCTCGGTCTCCAGGAAGATCTGGCCGTCCGTGATCGAGATCACGTTCGTCGGGATATAGGCCGAAACGTCACCCGCTTGGGTTTCGATCACCGGCAGCGCCGTGAGGCTGCCCGCGCCTTCGGCGTCCGACATTTTCGCGGCGCGCTCCAGCAAGCGGGAATGCAGGTAGAAGACGTCGCCCGGATAGGCCTCGCGGCCCGGCGGGCGGCGCAGCAGCAGCGACATTTGGCGGTAAGCCACGGCCTGCTTGGACAGATCGTCATAGGCGATCAGCGCATGCATGCCGTTGTCGCGGAAATACTCGCCCATGGCGCAGGCGGTATAGGGCGCCAGGAACTGCAAGGGCGCCGGCTCGGACGCCGTGGCGGCGACGACGATGGAATATTCCATCGCGCCATACTCTTCCAAGGTGCGGACGAGCTGCGCCACGGTCGAGCGCTTCTGGCCGATGGCGACATAGATGCAATAGAGCTTCTTGCTCTCGTCGCTGCCGGCGTTGATCGTCTTCTGATTGATGATGGTGTCGATGATGACAGCAGTCTTGCCGGTCTGACGATCACCGATGATCAGCTCGCGCTGGCCACGGCCGATCGGGATCAGGGCGTCGATCGACTTGATGCCGGTCTGCATGGGCTCATGCACCGACTTGCGGGGAATGATGCCCGGTGCCTTGACCTCGGCGCGGCGGCGCTGGGTCGTAGCAATCGGGCCGCGACCGTCGATCGGATTGCCGAGACCATCGACCACGCGGCCGAGCAATTCCTTGCCGACCGGAACGTCCACGATGTCACCGGTGCGGACCACGGTGTCACCCTCGCGGATGCCGCTATCCTCGCCAAAGATCACCACGCCGACGCTGTCGGCGGCGAGGTTCAGGGCCATGCCCTTGAGGCCGACGCCGGGGAATTCCACCAGCTCGCCGGCCATCACATTCTGCAGCCCGAAGACCTGAGCGATGCCATCGCCGACGCTCAACACCTGGCCCGTCTCGGCCACGTTAGCGTCGGTGTCGAAGCTGGCGATCTGCTTCTTCAGGATCTCCGAGATCTCTGCCGGGCGGATCTCCATGTCAGGCGGCTCCCTTCATCGCGTATTGCAGTCGCTGTAGGCGCGACTTCAGGCTGGTGTCATAGAGACGGGCGCCGAGTTTGACGACAAGCCCGCCGAGAAGAGACGGATCGACCGTCTCGGTAATGGCCACGCGCCCATAGCCCAATTCGGTCAGGCGGGCACGGAGCTGGGTGCGCTGGACATCGCTCAGCGGATGCGCCGAAGCGACCGCCGCCGCAATCACGCCGCGCTTCTCATCCACAAGGGCTGCGAAGCCGCGCACGATGGCACGCAAGAAAAACAGGCGGCGATTGACGGCCACGACGCCCACGAAATCCTGCACGATCTTGCCGAAGCCCTGGGATTGCAGAACGGCGCGTGCCGCCTTGGTCCCTTCCTCGGCATCGATCAACGGATTGGAGAGGAGGTTGCGGAAATCGGCGCTCTCGTCGATCAGACGACCCAGGGCGTCCATCTCCTCGATGACCCGGTCGAGGTCACCCGTCTCCTCCGCATAGGAATAGAGCGCGGTGGCATAGCGCCCCGCGAGGATCTGGTTTGGAGAATTCTTTGCGCCGCCCGAGGCCACGTGTCCTACCCGTCATATGTTGCTCGCACATGTCGCCGCTGTTGCGACGGATTGCGAGACGCCTCTGTCTTCGTGGGGCGGACCTATCATAGGGGTTTGGGCGAAGCAACGGAGGACGGGCGGATTTGCAAGGCTCGACCGTGCGTTAAGCGTCACAGGAAGCTCACGGGATCCACATCCACGTCCACGCGCACCGCCCTCGGCGCGGGAACCCGCGCCAGCCATTCGCGTAACAGTGGCTGCACCGCAATGTCCCGCCGGGTCTTGAGAAGCAGGCGCCGCCGGTGTCTTCCCCGCAGCATGGCGAGCGGCGCAGGCGCCGGGCCCAATACCTCGATCCCCTCGCCATGGGGCGCCGCACGACCCAGCGCCGCCGCTACGCGATCGGTCTCCATGACATCCTCACCATAAATGATGAGCGCCGCCAAACGGCCGTAGGGCGGCCAGTGGCCCGGACGACGCGCCGCCGCCTCCGCCTCCATAAAGGCCGCGATATCGCCGCCGATGAGGGCCTTCATCACGGGATGCTCGGGCGAGAAGGTCTGCAACAGCACGCGGCCGGGCGCTTCCGCGCGCCCTGCCCGCCCCGCCACCTGATGCAGGAGCTGCAAGGTCCGCTCCCCAGCGCGGAGGTCACCCCCGGCGAGGCCGAGATCGGCATCGACCACGCCGACGAGCGTCAGATGGGGGAAATGCCAGCCCTTGGCGACGATCTGGGTGCCGATGATGAGGTCGACGGTACGATCCGTGATCGCCTGAGCAGCGCGCGCGGCGCCTTCGGGACCGCCGAGCGTGTCGCTCGCCATCACCAAAAGCCGCGCATCGGGGAATAGCAGCGCCGCTTCCTCGGTGATGCGCTCCACACCGGGACCCACCGCCGTTAGGCTGTCTTCGGTGTCGCAGGCCGGGCAGGCCTTCGGCACGCCTTCGGTATGGCCGCAATGGTGGCATTGCAGCAGCCGGCGGCGACGATGCTCGACCAGCCAGGCGGTGCAGTTCTTACAGGCGAATCGGTGTCCGCAATGGCGGCACAGCGTCAGCGGTGCATAGCCGCGACGGTTGAGAAACAGCATCGCCTGCTCGCCCCGCGCCAAGGTTTCGGCGATGGCATCGACCAGCGGCGGCGACAGGAAGCGCCCGCGCTCTGGCGGCGCCTTGCGCTGGTCGATGGCGATGACATCAGGCAGCGCCGCGCCGCCATGGCGGGATGGCAGGTTGAGGTGGCCGTAGCGCCCGGCTTCGACATTGGCGGTGGTCTCCAGGGACGGCGTGGCGGACACCAGCACGATCGGGGCGGTCTCCATACGGGCGCGGACCACCGCCATATCCCGCGCGTGGTAGATGACGCCCTCTTCTTGCTTGAAGGCGGTCTCGTGCTCCTCATCCACCACGATGAGGCCGAGTGCAGGGAAGGGCAGGAACAACGCAGACCGCGCGCCCACCACCACCGGCGCCTGGCCGGAGGCGACGGCCCGCCAGGTGCGGCGACGGACGGCGGGGCTGAGGTCGGAATGCCAGACCGCCGGTGCCACACCGAAACGGCGGGCGAAGCGATCGAGCCACTGCGCCGAGAGGGCGATTTCCGGCAACAGGATCAGGCTTTGCCGCCCTTGGCGCACGGCCTCGGCCACCGCCTCCAGATAGGTTTCGGTCTTGCCCGAGCCGGTGACGCCGTCGAGCAAAGTGACTGAGAAGGCGTGGTCGTGCACCGCCGCCGCAAGGGTGGTCGCGGCCTCGGCCTGCTGCGGCGACAGCGTCGGCGCGCCGGCATAATCCGGGTCGGGCCGCCCGAAGGCATCCGGCCGGGTGATCGCGACCGGACGCAGCAAGCCGCGATCCGCCATGGCGCGGGCGACGCCGGGGCCGACGCCCGCTTCGCGAATCAGATCGGCGAGGCCCCGCGCGCGGCCATCGGCCAAAACCTCCAGCACGCGACGACGCGCCGGGGTCAGCGACTCGGTCTCCACCATCCCCTCGGCGGGCAGCCATCCGGTGCCGAGGCGGGCGGGCGGCGCCACCAGCAAGGGGGCGCGAATCGCCATCGCCAGCACCTCACCGGGGGGCGACAGCGTGTAGGCGGCCACCCAGTCGATGAAGCGGCGCAAGGGCGCCGCGAGATGCGGCAGGCCCGGCGCGGGCGCCAGGGCTTTGAGCTTTCCTGGCGGCAGATCGGGGTCCGGCGCCGTGTCCCAGACCACGCCATGGACAGATTTGCCCTGGAGCGGAACCAAGACGACGTCCCCCGGCGCGACATCCATTCCAGCAGGTCGACGGTAATCGAAAGGCGCGCCGAGCGGAAAGGGCAGCAGAACCGAGACGCGATCCGGCGCTCGCGTCATGGCGGGATCGTCCCTATTCTCGCCCTCATGAGTGCTGACATCCCCGCTACCTACACGGCGGCGCGACCCGCTGCCACGGCGGAGGTCTCGCGACAGGCGTGGCTCGTCTGGCTCACCTCCGAACGTCGCGCCGCGCGGCTGACAGTGGAAACCTATGGCCGGGATCTGGCCGGGTTCCTCGGTTTCCTTACGCGTCATCTCGGGGCCGAGCCGACTCTCGCCGACCTCGCTCGGCTGACGCCCGCCGACTTTCGTGGCTGGTTGGCGGAGGCGGCGGCGGACAATCTGAGCAATGCCACCCGCGCCAAGAAGCTGTCGGCGGTCAAATCCTTCCTTCGTTATGTCGAGCGCGACCACGGCATCGCCGTGGCCGCCATCGGCCTGGTGGCGACACCCCGCGCGCGGAAGCCGCTGCCCCGTGCCCTCACCGTCATCGACGCCCGCGCCATCGCAACCGAAATCGGTGAAGTGTCGGATGTGGCGGCGCTGCAAGCGCGCGACACCGCGCTGTTCACGCTGCTCTATGGCTGCGGATTGCGGATCTCGGAGGCGCTGAGCCTCGATCGTGGCCAGGCACCGCTCCCCGGATCGGACGCACCGCTGCGCGTGATGGGTAAGGGCGGCAAGACGCGAATCGTGCCGGTATTGCCCTTGGCGCGGGAAATGATGGCCCGCTGGGTCGCCCTGCACTGGCAACCGGCGGGAGACGCGCCGCTGTTCCTGGGCGCGCGCGGCAAGCGGCTGGACGCCGCGATCGCGCAAAAGAGCCTGCGCACCTTCCGGCGCCAGAACGGCCTGCCGGAACATGCGACACCCCATGCGCTGCGGCATTCCTTCGCCACCCATCTGCTGGCGCAGGGCGCCGATCTACGCGCCATCCAGGACCTGCTGGGCCATGCCAGCCTCTCCACCACCCAACGCTATACCGAAGTGGACACCGCGCAGCTCATGGCCGTGTGGCGCCGGTCCCACCCCCGCGCGTGACCTTGAACGCCGCCCGCCACCCTGGCATTGCGATCGCATGAGCATTCGCATCATCGGTCCTGACGATCCCGTGCCGCCGGAGGCACGGGGGGCGACCGTCGCTCTGGGCAATTTCGACGGTGTGCATCTTGGCCATGCGGCGGTGTTGCGCACAGCGCACGCCGCCCGACCCGAGGCGCCCCTGGCGGTCCTGACCTTCGAGCCGCATCCGCGTGCCTTCTTCCGACCCGACGACCCACCGTTCCGCCTCAGCCTGCTGACGGAGAAGGCTGCCGCCCTCGGCGCGCTCAACGTCGCCTGGCTGTTCACCCAGCGATTCGACCATGCCTTCAGCCAGCAGACGGCCGAGGATTTCGTCACGCGGGTGCTGCATGACCGTATCGGCGCGAGCCATCTGGTCTGCGGCGCGGACTTCGCCTTCGGCCATCGCCGTGGCGGGGACGTGGCCTTTCTGGCGGCGCGCGCTGAGCGGCTGGGCATCGGCCTTTCCATCGCCCCGGCCTTCACCGACCTGAGCGGCCCGATTTCCTCGACGCGCATTCGCCGGCTGTTGCAGGACGGATACCCCGAGCGTGCCAATGCACTGCTGGGTCGTCCTTGGACCATTCGTGCCGTGGTCGCGCATGGCGACAAGCGTGGCCGCACCATCGGCTTCCCCACTGCTAACCTCGCCTTGGGGGCGCATCTGGAACCCGCACGCGGTGTTTATGCCGTGACGGTCGATCTGCCGGACGGCAGCCACCATGATGGCGTCGCGAATATCGGCCATCGCCCGACAGTGAACGACACGTTGGAAAGCCGGTTGGAGGTGAATATCTTCGATTTCGACGGCGATCTCTACGATCAGGAAATCGGCGTGTCGCTGCATAGCTTCTTGCGCGCGGAGCAGAAGTTCGCGAGTTTCGATGCCTTGCGTGTGCAGATTGCGGCCGATGCCGATGCGGCCCGCGCGCTGTTGACGTTTTCCTAAAAACTCGTGCGGTCGTGATAGGTCTGTAGAAACTGGCGCACGCGCGGTTCGTCGCTGTCATGCAGCACCTGGCGCGATGGCCCGCAGGCGATGATGCGGCCATGGTCCAGAAAGGCAACGCGATTGGCCACATGGGCCGCGAAGCCCATTTCATGGGTTACCACCACCATCGTCATCCCATCCGCCGCCAGACTCTTCATCACCTGCAAAACCTCACCCACCAGTTCAGGATCGAGCGAAGATGTCGGCTCATCGAAGAGCATCAGGGTCGGCTCCATGACCAAGGCCCGCGCGATCGCGACCCGCTGCTGCTGGCCGCCCGACATGCGCAGCGGAAAGCTGTGCCGTTTGTCTGCGAGCCCGACCCGCTCAAGCACCGCCTCAGCCCGCAACGTGGCCGCTGCCGGTTTCAAGCTACGCACGCGCAGAAGCGGCTCCATCACATTCTGAAGCGCGCTCATATGCGGCCAAAGATTGAACTGCTGGAACACGAAACCGATCTCCCGCCGCATTTCGCGCAGCATCCGACCGGGCATGACGCGCCGCTGGCCTTTCGGATCATCGACATAGCCGATCAGCTTCCCGCCGATCCGGATGTCCCCGCTGTCGTACCGCTCCAGGAAATTGATACAGCGGAGTAGCGTGCTTTTGCCCGAACCGCTTGCGCCGATCAGGCACACGACCTCGGACGCATCGACCGTCAGACTGACATCGCGCAAGACGACGACGGAGCCGTAGCTTTTGCTGACGCCGCTGATATCGATCATCGGTTGCGCACTCATGATGCCGCACCAGCGCGCATGAAGAAGGTCAGCCGGCGCTCCACCAGAGCGCAGATCCGCGCCAGACTCTCGACGAAGATCCAGTAGAAGGCCGCGAGTGCAATGATGCCCGCGAAGGCCGAATAGGTCTCCACCGTCATGCTCTGGATCTGATACATCAAGTTCGGCACGGTGATGATCGAAAGAATGACGGTCTCCTTTGAGATGCTGATGAGCATCGACACGATCGAGGGAAAGATCGCCACCAGCATGGTCGGCAGGCTGATGCGCCACAGGATTTGCAGCGGCGTCATGCCGAAGCTCGACGCTGCCTCGATCTGGCCTTTCGGCAAGCTCTCAAAACCCGCCCGGAAGATTTCGGCGAAATAGGCGCCGGCATGCACGCCGAGGCAGATGATTCCGGCCGCCAGGGCGGAGAGGCGAATGCCGATGAAGGGGCCGCCGGAATAGAGCAGAAACAGTTGAAGCAAAAAGGGCGTGCCGCGAATGACCTCGACATAGAGGCGCAAGGCCCAACGCAGCGGGCGAAGAGGCAGCCGCCTGAGCAGGGCCACGACAAAGCCGATGGCGAGGCCTAGCAAGGAGCCCAGCAGCCAGCTCCAGAGCGTGACCGCGATGCCGCTGAGCAGAAGCGGCGCCCAATGCCACAGCAGCGCCAGGCTGCTCATGCCGGCACTCCGCGCCCGAGACGCCGTTCGGCCAGATTGCCGCATCCCGCGAGGCAGAGATTGATGGCGAGGTAGAAGATGCCGGCACCGATATAGGCTTCCAGCGGCCGAAAGGTCGTCGCCGCGATGTTCATGCTGACGCGCGTCAGTTCGGAAATGCCGATCACCGAAATCAACGACGAAGCCTTCATCAGGGCGATGAACTCCCCAATCACCTGCGGCAGGCAGCCGCGCATGGCCTGGGGCAGTAGGATACGGCGCCAGACATCCACGCCCGTCATGCCCAATGCCTCCGCGACCTCCGTCTGACCGGCAGGAATGGCGAGCAGCGCGCCGCGCAGCATCTCCGCCAAATAGCCGCTGGTGCAAAGGCCGAGCGCCAGCACGGCACTGACGGAGGCGGGCACGAAGATGCCGATCAAGGGCAGCAAATAGAAGATCAGCATCAGCAGCACGAGAAGCGGAATGCCACGAAACACGCTCACATGGGCGCGGGCCAATCGCTGAAGAATTGGCGAGCGCGAGAACCGTGCGGCACAGACCAGAATGGCCAGTGCCGCACCGACGATGATGCCGCCGAGCGTGTAACAGACGGTCGCGATCGACGCCTGAAACAGATAGGGCAAGGAGTCCATGATGACGCTGAGCTGCATGGACCTCCTATAGCTCCGTCTCGCCGCGCGACGGTCGGGAAATCAGATCAGCGGCGTCGGCAGGTTTTGCGGCAGCGGCGTCACCACGCCGAACCACTTCTTCTGAATGGCAGCAACCTGGCCATCCACCGAGATCACATGCAGCGCGCCATTGATGGCATCCGTCAGCGTCGTGTCTTGAAGACGCGCGGCCCAGCAGAGAAAGGTCGGTTTGCCGAAGGGCGGCATGACCAGCGCAAATGTCTCAGGCCGTTTCTCTGCGAGATAGGCGAGGCTCGGTGAGGAATTGGCGACGGCGTCGAGGCGGCCGGAAGCGAGATCCGCATAGGCCTGGCTGCTATCGAGATATTCGCGAATGTCGACCGGCTTCGGCAGAGTTTTGGAATAGGCTTGCAGATCGGGCACGACATGCGAACCCTTCTCCACGCCGACGATCTTGCCGGAAATGTCGGCGGCGATCGTGATGCCCGTCTCATCCGTGCGCTTGATCAAGGCGGAGGTGGCGGCGCCGATCGGGTTGGTAAAGGCGAAATGGGTCAGCCGCTCCTTCGTCGCCATGACAGGCGCGATGCAGAGGTCGAAACGGCCAGCCTGGACGCCGGGCAGAATGCCGTCCCAGGGAATGTCGTTATAGGCGACCTTCAGCTTGAGCTGAGCGCCGACGGCATCGATCAGGTCCCGGTTGGCACCGGCATATGTGCCGTCCACGATCATGTCCCAGGGGGCGAACTGCATTTCGGTCACGGTATTCAAAACGCCACGGTGGCGCACGGCGTCCCAGGTTGTTTCGGCATGGGCCGCACGACCGATCAGGATCGCCGGTGCCGCGAGGGCAACCGTTTGAAGAACGCGGCGTCGGGTCAGGCCGGATAGTTCGTTCATGATAAAGCCTCCAAGGATGGGGTTTGAGTGGAGCGATCAGACGCAGGCAAAGATGTCATCGGTGTTGAAATCGGGGGACAGCAGTTCAGGCCCGTCGCGGCCGATCAGCAGCATGTCCTGGATATGCCAATGGTTCACGAAAGGCTCCATCGCGATCACCATACCCTCCTCCAACACGCGCGCATTGTCGCGGGAGATCATTGGTTCCTGCTGATGCCACCAGCATCCGACGCTATGACCGGCGAGGATGGAATTGTACGGCATGCCAACTTCAGCGAAGCGATCCTTCACGCATTGGTAGATGGCGCCTGCGGTCACGCCCGGAACCAGTTGCTCATTCACCGAACGGTAGATGTCGCGAATGACGCGGTATTCGCGCGTCTGTTCAGCGGTCGGTTCGCCCACCACCGCGCAGCGGGACTGGTGGCCGGGATAGCCGTTGAAATAGGCGACGTAATCCGTACGGATGGCGTCCCCCGCTTCAAAGACGAAATCACTCTCGCCGCCATAGGGCATCGTATTGCGGGACGAGTTCAGGATTCCGTGGGTGAATTCCGACCCGCCGATGATGCATTCGCCGACGATGGCGGCATGCAGATCACGTTCCCGCATGCCGGGACGGACAGTCGCGAAATGCGCGAGGAAGGCGTTGTCGAGAATGCGGGCGCCGTGCTTCAGGCGAGCGATCTCACCCGGCGTCTTGATGGCGCGCACCCGCTCCATCAAATCCGTTGAATCGACCATGCGCATCTGCGGCAATCGCGCACGCAAAATCGCCCCATCCGCCATACTGACGTAATCGCACTCGAACGCCACAGTGGCGTCTGCCAGACCCATCGTCTTCAGCGTCTGGGCCAAGGCCTCGGCCGGCTTTTCGGTGTAACCCTCGTAGAGGTCGAAATGCGCGACCCAGGAATCCCGTTGTGCAAGAGGCGCCGCGATGGTGTTGGCGATGATCCGCGGCTCACCCTGACGCGGCCAGACCAGATAAACGGCGCGCGGCGAATCTGCGAGATCGACATGGCGCGCCAGCGTGCCGGGATAGGCGAAGCCGGCCAGATAGGTGAAATTGAGCCCCGCCCGCGCGACGATGGCATCCACCCCCGCCGCATCCATCTGCGCGGCCAGTCGATCGAGGTTGATGAGGTCGTTCGCGGAAGATTTCATAGGTCTCTGTTCTCAGGCCATGACAATGACGATCGCAACAACTCTTGCGATTGAGCTTGCAGGCTCAGTATTGCTACCAATAATTCGTCGAAAGGCGTGGCGATATCGCTGAACTTCTAGCGCATCACTTCGCACCTGCACCATACTGCACTGTGAGTTCTGACATTGACAAGAAACTTCGGTTGATAGATGGTCATGCGGAATCCTTATGGCACCCCGTGAACATTCGCAGCCTGGAAACGCTCCTGTGGATCACGCGTCTGGGCAGCTTCAGCGCGGCGGCGCGCCATTTGCGCCTGACGCAGCCCGCCATCACCCGGCGCATGAACGAATTGGAGCAGGAACTCGGCGCGCCGCTGTTTCGGCGGGAAAGAACCCGGACTGTCTTGACCGAGACTGGCAAACGATGCGCGCAGATCGCCGAGCGCATGGTGTTGGACTTCGTCGCCCTTAAAGCCGCCGCCGGGCATGATGACGGCATCAGCGGCACGATCCGCGTTGGCGTGAGTGAAGTGATTGCCCTGACTTGGCTGGATCGGCTCATCGGCCGCATCGCCACTCGGTACCCCGCCGTCAGTATAGAACTCGACGTCGATCTGTCCGCGCGCTTGGTGAAGAAGCTGGCGGCCCGCCGCGTGGACATCGCCATGCTTCCAGGCCCCGTGGCATTGCCCGATGCGGTGACACAGTCGCTGGGGTCCTATGGACTAAGTTGGATGTCGCATCCCTCGCTGCTGAAGATCGAGCGTGACATCACGCCCGCCGATCTCGTGGATGTGCCGATCATCGCGTCACCGGATGATGCAAACGTCTCCTCCGTCATGCAGAACTGGTTCAGGGAGTCGGGCGTCCGGCCACGCCGCATCAGCTATTGCGGCAGTTTCAGCGTCGTCGCGTCCCTGGTCAGCAAAGGTGTCGGCGTCAGCTTGCTGCCAATGGACCTCTTCAAGAGCGCGATTGCTGCCGGCAGCATGAGCGTGCTGTCGGCACAGCCGCGCATCGCGCCGATCCAATATTCGGTCTCGTATATCCCGACCTCGGAACTGGCCTTTGTGCCGGCGGTCGCGATGTTCGCATGTGAGGAAAGCTGGCTCAAAAAAGCAGCCGATTACGGCTTCGCACCCTTCGGCTGATCTGTAACGTGCCACAGTGTGGCAGTAGAAACCTTGTTTCCGCCATGCTTCGGAATCATCGCCGTTACGAAACCCGCCTAAGCTTCTCTCCAGCAACACGGAGATGCGTCATGTCGAAGAAAGGACTGTTCCGGCTCGTGGCCGGCGCCGCCATCGCGCTCAGCCTGGGCGGCTGTTACTACCCCTATGGCTATGGATGGGGCGGTGGCTGGCGCGGCGGCGGCTATCACCAGGGCTATTACGGCGGCGGCGGTTACGGGCCGCGCTGATAGCCCGCCTCAGATCATGATCGCGGCGGCGTCGAACCCATTGGGGAAGACGCCCCGTGGCGTGATGAACGCGTAAGGCTCACGCGGCAGGAATCGCGCCGAGCCCGGCGCGGCCGTGACCACATCATCCTTCATCACCACACGCCCGCGCGCGATGGTCATCACCGGCCAGCCGGTCACCTCCAGCCCCTCATAGGGCGTGTAGTCGATCGCGTGCTGCATCAGGCGATTGGTGATCGTGACCTTCTTGGCGGGATCCCAGAGCACAAGGTCCGCATCCGATCCGGGTGCGATGGTGCCCTTGCGCGGCGCGAGGCCGAACAGCTTCGCGGGATTGGACGCCGTGAGGCGCACGAAGGTCTGCGCATCGATCCGCCCCTTCGATACGCCTTCACTGAAGACGATGGGCAAACGGGCCGCGAGGCCCGGAACGCCATTGGGGATTTTGGTGAAATCCACATCCGTGCCATGGGCGCGTTTGCCGCGACCCGGAATGCTGAAGCTGTGGCCGCTATGGTCGGAGGAGATGTTGTCGATGGTGCCGGCGCGAATGGCATCCCACAGCCCTTCGCTTTCCGCAGGGCCGCGCGGTGCGGGACTGCAGATGAACTTCGCGCCCTCGAAACCCGGCCGATCCATGTCGGCCGCCGAAAGCACGAGATATTGCGGGCAGGTTTCGCCCCAGACCTTCACGCCGCGCGCTCGGGCACGCGCGATCTCGGCCGCCGGCTCGGGCCCCGAGACATGGAAAATCTGGATCGGTTGATCGACCAATTCCGCCAGGGCGATGGCACGATGCGTCGCTTCGGTCTCGATCACCGTGGGCCGGCTCCAGGCGTGGTATTTGGGCGCCGTCATGCCGGCCTTGAGCAGCGCTTCCGTCAACCAAGCGATGGCGTCGTAATTCTCGGCATGGACGGTGACGAGCGCCCCGGCCCGGCGCGCAGCCGCGAGCACGCGCAGATACTGCCGGTCATCAAGGCGGACGTCATCATAGGTCAGGAACACCTTGAGGCTGCGAATGCCGGCGGCCACGACCTCCGGCACATCCTGCTCAATGACGGCATCGAAGGGGTCGTTGATGATCTGGTGGAAGCTGTAATCGACCATGCCGCGCGCGGCCCGACGATGATATTCGGCGAGCACGGGGCCGAGACGCTGGCCCTTGAACTGCGCCGCGAAAGTAATGACGCTGGTTGTGCCGCCGGCGAAGCAGGCGGCGGAGGCATGGCCGAAACTGTCCTCATACTCCGAGCCATCGGGCTGCAACTGCTCGATATGGCAATGGCTATCGATGCCGCCGGGCATGACCAGCAGGCCATCGGCTTCGATGATGCGCCCACCGCCAGGCTCCAGCGCCTCCCCCACCACGGTGATGGTTTCGCCGACCACGCCGATATCGGCGCGAAAGGTGTCGGTGCCGGTGACGACGGTACCACCGCGTATGACGAGATCGAAATCGGACACGTTCATCCCCCGGGCGCCAAGCGGGCCCTTGCCGCGTCGCTTATGGTGCGACGCGGCCGGAGGCATGGTCAATCGGCGTCAGTGGCTGAACCCGCGCTGGTTGACCGGTTGTTGCGGCGGAAGATAGCGCGGCTGCTGGCCCCCGGGTTGCCCTTGGGGTGGGCGACCCTGCTGAGGCGGGCCACCTTGCGGCGGGCGATAGCCGGACGGTCCTTGCGGTTGTCCGCCGCCTTGTGGCGGACGTCCGTTCCAACCGCCACCACCACCGCCTTGGGGCGGCCGCCCGTTCCAACCGCCACCGCCTTCTGGCGGACGTCGGTTCCATCCGGGCGGGGGCGGGCGATACCCGCCGCCGCCATACCCACCACCGTAACCGCCACCACCACCACCGATGATCACCGTGGGTCCGGGCGAGTAATAGGGCTGGGCATAGACCGGCGACGGCGCATAGGCAGGCGCATAAGCGGGAGCGTACGCAGGCGACGCATAGCCAGACGAGCCGTCGGAGTAGCCGGTGCTGCCGGGCGGATAATAGCAGCCGCCGAGCAGGCCCACGCCCATTGTGGCAATGGCCACCACCGTCCAGCGTTTCATGAAGGATTTCATAATTTCAGCCCTTTCCGGATCGACACCTCGCCGCATATCCGCAAGGGAGAGCCGTTCATTGCTACATTCACCCTCAACTGGGGCTTTTCGGTGCAGAGCCTGCGGCGCTCGCGTGTCTGACGCGGGCTTTGCCTCGATATCCACCGAAATCGCGATCACGTTCAGGGGAGCCATGCCAGAGCCACGGAGACAGACGTTTTTCGCCGCAATGGCGGCCAAACATCGTTCATCGATTGCTTGCGCGCAACGCACTCAAAACAAAGGCTTCCGTTCATGAGTTTCCGGATCAAATGGTCTTTGGCGCCTACCGTCGCCGCGAGTCTCGGCATGGTCACAGGCAACATCGCGGGCGGCACCTCCGCCTGGGCGCAAACGGCGCCACCGCCGGCTGAGGCCGCAACGGCCGCAGGCGCACCGCCCAGCCGGGTCGGTTGGTTGTCACAGATCACCGGCTCCGTCTCATTTCATGGCGCGGGGCAGACGCAATGGGTCACCGCCACGCAGAACTTTCCGGTCGCGACCGGTGACGCCGTCTGGACGCAGCCGCAGGCCGGCGCATCGATCATCGTGGATTCCAGCCGCTTTGCCCTGGCCGGCGGCACCGAAATGACCGCCCAGGAGATCGACGACACGACGGTCACGGCCGCGCTGTCGCAGGGCGAGGTCTTCCTCAATCTCGTGGCCCTCCAACCCGGCCAGAGCGTGACGATCCAAACGCCGCGCGGCACGGCACAAATCGCCGGGAACGGCGAATACGAAATCTTCGCGGGCGACAGTGCGACGCCCACCTACGTCACCGCCGTTACGGGATCGATCGCCTTCACCGGCCTCGGCGCGACCGGGCCGCAGACTGTGGGCGCCCAGCAGACCCTGGTCATTTCGGGCACCAATCCCGTTCAGGCCCAGCTGGGCGCGATGCAACAGGACCAGTTCCTAACGACGATTTTGCAGCAAATCACCCCGCCGCCACCGCCGACGGCCACGGCGGCACCGCCTGTTGTCGCACGCATGACCGGGGCGACAGTCCTGACGCAATACGGCAACTGGCAGCCGCAGCCGCAATACGGGACGGTGTGGTTCCCGCATGTGGCCTCGGGCTGGGTTCCGTATCGCGAGGGCCATTGGGCCTATGTGCAGCCATGGGGTTGGACTTGGGTCGATAATGCACCCTGGGGTTTCGCACCCTTCCATTACGGCCGCTGGTCGCAGTTCAACGGCCAATGGGGCTGGATTCCCCAGCCCGTCGCCCAGCAGGGCTACGGCCAGGGCTATGGCTACGGTTATCAATACGATCAGAACCGGGGTTACTATGCCGAGCCGGGGTATCGGGGCCCTGCCCCCGCCTATGCGCCCGCGCTGGTAACCTTCCTCGGCGCGGCCGCCGGTGCGGCGATCGGCGCCTTCGCCGCCAATGCCCTGAGTTCAGGCAATATCGGCTGGGCGCCCCTTGGCCCGCGTGAGGCCTACTACCCGCCCTATCGTGTCAACGAACGCCAGTTCCAGGCCTATAATCAGCCCTATGTCCCGAACTACACGCAGTTCGTGCAGCGGAACGTCACCTTCAATGACAACCGAGTTGTCTATCGGAACGACGTGATCGTAGAGGGCAACAAGGTTCAGTTTGCCAATCGGGGCGGCGCGACCTTCGTGCCGGCGGCCGTCATGATGAATTCGCGACCGGTGCGTGAGGCCGTGCAGGCTGCGCCGCCGGGTGACCTCCGACCCTTCCGACCGGTCGCGGGTCAGGCGCTTCCCCGACCGACCGCCGAAACCGCCGGTATCACGCCGGCCCTGGCCGAGCGGATGCACCTCGCGGCCCAGCAGGGCGGCGCGGTTCGCCCTGCTGCACCCGGCCCTGAGATTCGCCCGATGCCCACCGGCGCGCGTCCCTTTGCTCCGGCGCTGGTCCCGCATGCGCAAGTGGAACCCACCTTCCGTCAGGGCTCGCCCCGCCCTGGGGTGGCACCCATAGGCCAACCAGGCGCGCCAGCACGTGCCGAAGCGATCCCTGGGCAGCCCGTCCGGCCCGCAGCGGGCGGCTTGCCGCCGCTCGCGACCGTGGGCGGAGTGGGCGCGCGACCCGCAGGCGTGAAGCCTGAGTTTCGCCCAGTGGCACCGGGCGCAGCGCCGGGGGCTGTTGCAGCACCGCGTGTCGAAGCACCGCGTGTTGAAGCACCACGCCCCGCGCCGGCACTCGCGCCTGCAGCGCGTGTCGAAGCCCCGCGCCCTGCCCCGGCTCCGCGTGTCGAGGCACCACGCCCCGCTCCGGCACCGCGTGTCGAAGCACCGCGCCCGGCTCCGGCTCCGCGTGTCGAGGCACCACGCCCCGCTCCGGCCCCGCGTGTCGAAGCCCCGCGCCCTGCCCCGGCACCGCGTGTCGAAGCACCGCGCCCTGCCCCGGCACCGCGTGTCGAAGCACCGCGCCCTGCCCCGGCACCGCGTGTCGAAGCGCCGCGCCCGGCACCAGCACCGCGTCCCGCACCAGCACCGCGCATCGAAGCGCCGCGCCCAGCCCCAGCAGCACCGCGCCCCGCACCAGCGCCGCGTGTCGAAGCCCCGCGCCCGGCACCGGCCCCGCATGCCGAAGAGCATCCGCCTGAGAAGAAGAAGCCCTGACATCAAACCGTCCCGAGCCGCTGGCTAGCACTGGAGGATACGTCTCTGTATCGTCCAGCGCAGGACGTATCAGGAGATTGACATGCAACTCGGAATGATCGGGCTCGGGCGGATGGGCGGCAACATCGCCCGTCGCCTCATGAATAACGGCCATGAAGTGGCGGTGTTCGACGTCAACCCCGCAAGCGTCGATGCACTGGCCACAGAGCATGCCATTCCAGCGCACTCGCTCCAAGGCCTTGTGCAGGCCTTGGCAGCGCCCCGCGCCGTCTGGGTCATGCTCCCGGCCGGGCACATCACGGAATCCACCATCGAGACGCTCGCCGGCATGCTCGAAGCCGGTGACACCATCATCGACGGCGGCAATACCTTCTATAAGGATGACATTCGCCGCGCGAAGCACCTCAAGGAAAAGGGGCTGCACTACGTCGATGTCGGCACCTCCGGCGGTGTTTGGGGCGTCGAGCGCGGCTACTGCATGATGATTGGCGGCGAAAAAGAGGTCGTCGATCGCCTCAACCCGATCTTCGCGACCCTCGCGCCTGGGCTTGGCACCATCGATCGCACGCCCGGTTTCAAGGGCGATTCCCGCGCCGAGAATGGCTACATCCATGCGGGTCCGCCCGGCGCCGGCCACTTCGTGAAGATGGTCCATAACGGCATCGAATACGGCTTGATGCAGGCCTATGCTGAGGGCTTCGACATTCTGCGCGGCAAGAAGTCCGAGAGCCTGCCCGAGGACGAGCGCTTCACCATCGACCTCGCCGATACCGCCGAAGTCTGGCGTCGCGGCAGCGTCGTATCGTCTTGGCTGCTCGACCTCAGCGCCATGGCCTTGGCCGAAAGCCCTGACCTCGCCGAGTTCACCGGCAAGGTGGATGATTCCGGCGAAGGCCGCTGGACGATCAACGCGGCGATCGAAGAAGCCGTGCCGGCCGAGGTTCTCACCGCCGCCTTGTTCGCGCGCTTCCGCTCCCGCATCGACCACAGCTTTGGCGACAAGCTGCTCTCCGCGATGCGCAACAAGTTCGGCGGTCACGTCGAAGGCCACAGCGCGGCGCCGAGCATCAAGGAATGAACCCTGTGAGCGCGACCGCGAAGCAGACACCGGTCGCGCCGCCCTGCGCCATGGTAATCTTCGGCGCGGGCGGCGACCTCACCAAGCGTCTGGTGATGCCGGCGCTGTATAACTTGTCGTGCAGCGGCTTGCTGCCGAAGAACTTCGCGCTGATCGGCGTCGATCTCGTGGAACAGGATGTCGAGACCTGGCTGGCCAGTCTTCGCGATTTTCTGGTCGGCACCTTCCGCAAGGGAGGTGAGGGAAGCGAGCCCGGCGAAGTTCTGAACGACGCCGCGTGGTCGCATCTCACCGGCACGATGTCGTATCTGTCGGGCGATTTCGGTAAGCCGGAAACCTTCCAGAACCTCGCGCATCATCTGAAGGACGTCGATCACCGCAACGGTCTTGGCGGCAACGTGCTCTTCTACCTTGCGGTCGCGGAACGCTTCTTCGGGTCCACGGTAGAGCATCTCGGCCAGGCTGGCCTCACTGAAGAAGTCGGCGGTGCCTGGCGTCGGGTCGTGATCGAAAAGCCGTTCGGCCACGACCTTGCTTCCGCTCAGGCTTTGGACAAGCAGGTTCTGGCCGTCCTCACGGAAGAGCAGGTCTACCGGATCGATCACTTCCTCGGGAAGGAGACCGTGCAGAACATCATGGCGCTGCGGTTCGCCAATGGATTGTTCGAGCCGATCTGGAACCGCGACCGCATCGATCATGTGCAGATCACCGTGTCCGAGACGGTCGGCGTGGAGCGTCGCGGCAAGTTCTACGAAAGCACCGGCGCGATGCGCGACATGGTGCCAAACCATGTCTTCCAGTTGCTGGCGATGACGGCCATGGAACCGCCCGCGACCTTCGATGCGGATGCGATCCGCGCCAAGAAGGCGGAGGTTTTCGCCTCCATGCACCCGCTCGAACTCAGTGATGCGGTGCGCGGTCAATACGCTCCCGGCACGATCACCGGTGAAACCGTTCAGGGGTATCGGAGCGAGCCTGACGTCTCCCCCGAAAGTGCAACCGAAACCTTTGTCGCGATGAAGCTGCAGATCGACAATTGGCGCTGGGCAGGCGTGCCGTTCTATCTGCGCACCGGCAAGCGCATGACCAAGCGCAAGACGGAAATCGCGATCCGCTTCAAGCAGGCGCCCTTCGCGATGTTCCGCGATACGCCCGTGGATTCGCTGGGTGAGAACTGGCTGATCATTCAGATCCAGCCAGAGGAAGGCATGAAGCTGCGCTTCAATGCGAAGGTGCCCGGCCCGTTGCTGACGTTCGAGAAGGTCGCGATGAGCTTCAATTACGACGATTGGTTCAAGCAAGCCCCCGCTACCGGCTATGAGACGTTGATTTTCGATGTCTTCATCGGGGACGCGACTCTGTTTCAGCGCGCCGACCAGTTGGAATCGGCGTGGAAGGTTGTGCAGCCGGTGCTGGACTCCTGGGCAAAGCCGGATCCATCATTCCCAAATTACGCTGCAGGCTCCGCAGGGCCGAACGCATCGGATGAACTGCTGCAACGGGAGGGCCGGGAATGGCTGCCGATATGAACCAGGATGAAAACCTGGGCGAACACGATGACAGTCACGTCGATCAAAGCGTCAACGTGTCAGACGACATCAGGAACGTTCTGACGATCGATATCGGCGGCACAGGCGTGAAGGCATCGGTCATCGACATGAATGGCACGATGATCGCGGATAAGGTGCGCATCGCTACGCCGCACCCCTGCCCGCCCGGCGTGCTGGTCGAGCTGATCGCGAACCTCGTGAGCCCGCTGCCGCATTACGATCGTGTGGCGATCGGCTTCCCCGGCGCGGTGCGATCCAACATCATCCTCACCGCCCCGCATCTTGGTGAGGAAATCTGGCACGGCGTCGATCTCGCGGCTCTGGTCTGCCAAAGGCTTGGCGGCATCCCCACCAAGATCGTCAACGATGCCGAAATGCAGGGCCTCGCCGTCATCCAGGGGAAGGGCCTGGAATTCATCCTGACGCTCGGCACCGGTTGCGGCACCGGGATCTTTCTGGACGGCCAGCTCGCGCCACATCTGGAATTGTCCACGCATCCGATCGGCAAGAAATACACCTACGACACCTATGTCGGGAACGACGCGCTGGTGAAGATCGGCAAGAAGCGTTGGAACAAGCGTGTGCAGAAGATGATCCAGATTCTGGAAGCCCTGACGCATTACGATCATTTGTTCATCGGCGGCGGCAATTCGCGCAATGTGACAGGCGAACTCCCCGCGAACATCACCTGCGTGTCGAATGATGCCGGTATCGACGGCGGTGCGGCTTTGTGGTCGTCGCATCCGATCCGCCATCCCGAGCATACCCTGGCCGAAAACCCGGCCGGTTAGGCGTTAGGCTTTCAGACGCGGCATCGTCCCGGCGATCAATTCGATCTGCCGGGCGATTCGCGTGAAGCTATCGCCCGCCTCTCCTTCCGCCAGCACGTCTGGGCGCGGCGGAAGCTGATCGGTACCGCCGCCGGCCAAAATCATGGCGGCGCTGTCGCCGATCCATCGGCGCCAAGCGCGCAGACCTTCGGCAGGCAAGCGCGTCGCGCCACGGTCGTAGAGCGACACGATCGCAGACAAGCGCGCGGCGACGCGACGAATGGCCGCATCGATGGTCAACGCGGCGTTGAGCCCTGCACTGCCGACGAGACGTGGTTCCAGCATGCCCCGGCTGAGCGCTGCCTCCAGCGCATTGCTCGCGATGCCGGCCTGCCGACGCAAACGGTCCTGCTCGGTGACCGAAATCTCCCCCATCAGCTGCGCCAAGACACCATCCGCGAAGGCGGCATTGGCAGCGACAGCCCCGCGCACCTCGACCACCGCACGCTGCGGCTGACGGCCGGGCCACATGATCAGGCTGCAAATCACAGCCAGAACGCCACCCATGACAGTGTACAGCGCCCGCATCACTGCGATGCTGAATTCAGAGGCACCCGGCGCCGCAGACTCCACCAGAAGAATGACCATAGGCGTCAAGGCGCTGAGGAAGAGCGCGAAGCTGACGCCACGCACCATGAACGCGAAGATGGCGAGCGGAAACATCGCCAGGGCCACGGCGACCGGCGTGTGCACGATCAGGCCGAGGGCCGCCGCGACCAGACCGCCGAGCACTGTGCCGCCGATGCGCTCGATCATCCTTTGCCACGTCATGCTGAAGTAGGGCTGCATCGTCATCAGCAGGGTAATGACGAGCCATCGCTCATAGGTGTGGTGATCGACCAGGGTCACCGCCAGGCCGAGGGTGCTCGCGACACCCGCCATGCTGGCATGGCGGAGCGCCGCAGAACTGCGGTCGAGGTTGGAGCGTATCGGCCCCCATAGCTTTTCCCGCCACGACATCGAGTCGCGGCCATCTGCCAAGGTACCGGGGATCAGATTGGCGGGCGTAGTGAGCGTGGTGGTCACCGCCAGGCGTTCCGTGATGACGACGATGAGGCGGCGCAGCGGCTCGGTCTCCGCGAGGCCGGAGACATCCGCCCGCACGCCCTCAAGGCTTTGCGTCAGACGCGTGATGTTCGGCGTCCCGTCGGTCTCCATGCTTTGGGCCAGCACCATCAGCACTCCGCGCAAATGACGGAGCGTGCGCGTAGCGATCGCCGCATCACCGGGGCGGCCGGCTTCCAGGATGTCGCAGACGCCGATGAGCGCCCCGAAGGCCTGATCTGCTGCCTCCAAGCGGAGCCAAGATCGTGCGACGCGGGGGGCTGAAAATCCGCGCGCGCGGGCGAAGATCATGACGGCTGCACGCGCTTCCTCAATCGCCTCGCGCCCCCCACGCCGCAAGGTGCGCGCATGACGATCCCAGAGTTCCACAGATTTGGCGGGCGGCGGAGCCACAAGGATGTCGCGCATGCCATCGATCATCGCCACCAAAGCGCGATAGGCGTCTGCGACGCGGCGCCGGACGAGCGTCGCCGGCTGGATGCGCCACAAGACGCTGGTAAGCAGGACTGCCCAAAGCGCACCCGCGAGAAACATGCCGCCGAGTTCCAGCGCATCGGGCCAATCCGTTAAGGGATCGTCCAGGGAGATGACGATCCAGACGGCGAGCAGGTTGCCGACCTGCATGGCGGCGGTTCCGTAGACGCGCGCGAAACTCGCGCAGCCGATAGCGAGGCCAGCCAAAGGCACTGCAAGCCAGAGTCCCTCGGTTCGCGCGAAGCCGAAGACCATGCCGGTCAAAGCGCCAATGACGGCGAAGGCGAGCAGCGGGCGCAGCCGTTCCTGGCTGGGCGCGCCGGCATCTGCGAGGCAGGTGAGCAAGGCGCCGAGGGCGGTGATAAGAAGGAGAGGAAAGTTCAGCCAGGCGTGGATGACCACGATGGCGGCGACAGAGAGCCCCGCCCGCAGACCCTCCTGCACGCTGAACCCGGCATAGTTCAGCGCCCAGGACGATCGCGTGAGGTCCGATGTCGGCGTGCGGGCGGTCACTCTGCCCATGCCCTCATGTGGCGGAATACGCAGGGTATTCCGCCAGGAGCAGGTGTCAGGCGGCCTTCGCCATTTCGCGCAGCACGTAATGCAGGATGCCGCCGTGCTGGTAATAGGCGACCTCATCCAGCGTATCGACCCGGCAGAGCAGCGCGACCTGGTCCGTCGTGCCGTCGGCGCGATGAATGACGAGGGTCACGTCCATCCGTGGGCTCAGCGTCTCCAGCCCCAGAATGTCCAAGGTCTCGTCGCCGGTGATGCCCAGGGTCTTGCGATCCATCCCATCCTTGAAGGTCAAGGGCAGCACGCCCATGCCCACGAGGTTGGAACGATGGATACGCTCGAAGCTCTCGGTGATCACGGCCTTGACGCCCAGAAGCATGGTGCCCTTGGCGGCCCAATCCCGCGAAGAGCCGGTGCCGTATTCCTTGCCGCCGAAGACGACCAGGGGACGACCCTCGGCCTTGTAGAGCATGGCGGCATCGTAGATCGGCATCACCTTGCCGGAGGGATGATACGTGGTGACGCCGCCCTCGGTGCCCGGCGCCATTTCGTTCTTGATGCGGATATTGGCGAAGGTGCCGCGCATCATGACTTCATGATTGCCGCGTCGCGCGCCGTAGCTGTTGAAGTCCTTCTGCTGGATTTGGTACTGCAGCAGGTATTCGCCGGCCGGTGAGCTTTTCTTGATGCTACCGGCGGGGCTGATGTGATCGGTCGTGATGCTGTCGCCAAGCACCGCCAACACGCGCGCACCGGTGATATCGGTCACCGGCTTGGGCTCCATGGTCATGCCCTCGAAATAGGGCGGGTTGCGGACATAGGTGGAACTGTCGTTCCAGGCATAGGTCTTGGTGCCGCTCTCCACCTCCAGCGTCTGCCACTGCACGGGCCCCTTGTAGACGTCCGAATAGCGCTCCTGGAACATTTCACGGGACAGGTTGGCGCCAACGATGCCGTTGATCTCGGCCGTGGTCGGCCAGATGTCCTTGAGATAGACGAGCTTGCCATCATGGCCGGTGCCGAGCGGCGCGGTGGTGATATCTTCGTTCATCGTGCCGAGCAGGGCATAGGCCACCACCAGCGGCGGGCTGGCGAGGTAGTTCGCCCGCACGTTCGGGTGGACGCGACCTTCGAAGTTGCGGTTGCCGGAGAGCACCGAGACGGCGACCAGCTTGTTGGTCTCGATCGCGTCGACGATCTCGTCATCCAGCGGGCCGGAATTGCCGATGCAGGTGGTGCAGCCATACCCCACGGTCTGGAAGCCCAACGCATCCAGATCCTGGCTGAGGCCAGACTTGTCGAGATATTCGGTCACGACCTGGGACCCCGGAGCGAGGGAGGTCTTGACCCAGGGCCGCGCCGTGAGGCCCAGAGCCCGCGCCTTGCGCGCCACCAGCCCGGCCGCGACGAGAACATAGGGGTTGGAGGTATTGGTGCAGCTGGTAATGGCCGCGATCACCACGTCGCCATGGGTGATCTCGTAATTGCGGCCGGCGATCTTGGCGCGGGTGCCGACATCATTTGCGGGCACGCCCAGGCTTTTCGTCAACTCGGTGCGGAAGGCGGAAGACGCATCCGACAGCAGCACGCGGTCCTGCGGGCGCTTCGGCCCGGCGATCGACGGCAGCACGCTGGACAGGTCGAGTTCCAGCGTGTCGGTGAAGACCGGGTCCGGCGTCGTGGTATCGCGCCACATGCCCTGGGCCTTGGTATAGGCCTCGGCGAGGGCGATTCGCTCCTCGGTGCGGCCCGTGAGGCGCATGTAATCGATCGCCACGCTGTCGAGTGGGAAGAAGCCGCAGGTGGCACCGTATTCCGGGGCCATATTGGCGATGGTCGCGCGGTCGGCCAAAGGCATGTGGTCGAGGCCGGGGCCGAAGAACTCGACGAACTTGCCGACGACGCCCTTCTTGCGCAGCATCTGCGTGACCGTCAGCACCAGATCGGTGGCCGTGACACCCTCAGTCAGCTTCCCCGTCATGCGGAAGCCGATGACGTCCGGGATCAGCATGGCGATGGGCTGGCCGAGCATCGCGGCCTCCGCCTCGATGCCGCCGACGCCCCAGCCGAGAACGCCGAGACCATTGACCATGGTGGTGTGGCTATCGGTGCCGAAGAGCGTGTCAGGATAGGCGACGGTCTCGCCATCGTTCTCTGCGATCCAGACGTTCTGGGAGATGTATTCCAGGTTGACCTGATGGCAGATGCCGGTGCCGGGCGGCACGACGCCGAAATTGTCGAAGGAGGTCTGGCCCCAGCGCAGGAAGGTGTAGCGCTCGCCATTCCGCTCGAACTCGATCTCGACGTTCTTCTCCAGCGAGTCGGCAGTGCCGCTGGCATCGACCTGGACCGAATGGTCGATCACGAGATCGACGGGAATGAGAGGGTTCACCTTGTCTGGGTCGCCGCCGAGGGCAAGGATACCGTCCCGCATCGCCGCGAGATCGACCACGGCGGGAACGCCGGTGAAATCCTGCATCAGGATACGAGAGGGGCGGAAGGGTACTTCGCGGGTGGAGGAGGCCTTCACCAGCCACTCGGCCAGGGCCTTCGCATCATCCGTCTTATAGGTGCGGCCGTCTTCGAAGCGGAGCACGTTCTCCAGCAGGACCTTGAGGCTGACCGGTAGTCGGGAGATATCACCGATGGCACTCTGCGCTTCGGGAAGCGAGAAATAGGTGTAGGTCTTGCCCCCGACATCGAGGGTCCGTTTGGTGCCCAGGCTGTCCTGACCGGTCATTTTCATGCTGCTATGGTCCTTCCGGTTGTGCCCTCCCGGCGGCGGGAGGTGCAACAAACTCCACAGCGGCTTAAACCATACCCACCCGCCGGGGTCCACGCCGGCTGATGCAATGTTCATAGGCAGGTTAAGCGTGCTTGAAGCTCGAAGCGTGGCGGCCTTTCGCGGCGACCATCTGGTCTTCGAGGACGTCTCTTTCCGATTGGAAGCCGGTGCCGCCCTCGTCCTCACCGGGCGCAATGGGTCCGGCAAGACGACCTTGCTGCGCCTGCTGGCCGGCCTGATGCCGCCTGCCGCTGGCGATGTGCTGTGGCAGGGGGAGGACGCGCTGGCCGATCTTCCCGCCCATGGGCTCCGCCTCGCCTATCTCGGCCATCAGGATGCGCTGAAGCTCGGCCTCACCCCGCTTGAAAACCTGTCCCTTTGGGCACGCGGACGTGATCGATCTGAGGCGATCGAGACTGCGTTGGAGGCGGTCGGCCTTGCCGATCTCGCCCAGCTGCCGGCGCGCATGCTGTCCGCCGGCCAGCGGCGCCGGGTTGCGATCGCCCGGCTGCTCGTGACGCGGGCGCCGCTCTGGCTGTTGGACGAGCCGACCACGGCGCTGGATGCCGCATCCGTCGTCAAGCTGGGGGAGATGGCGGCCGCCCACCGCGCGGGGGGCGGCATTCTGGTGGCCGCGACGCATCTCGACCTGCCGCTGCCCGGCGCCCTGGCCTTGAGCCTGTCATGATGGCGATCATGCTGCGCATCCTGGCGCGGGAACTGCGACTTTCGCTGCGTCACGGGGCGGATACCGTGGCGGTGCTGTTGTTCTTCGTGCTGGCGGCGGGCTTGTTCCCCCTCGCCGTGGGGCCGGAGCCGGCGCTGCTCGGGCGGCTGGCGCCGGGCACAATCTGGGTCTGCGCCCTGCTGGCGGCCTTGCTGCCGCTCGACCGTATGTTCGGCGCCGATTTCGAGGACGGGTCGCTGGATCAATTGCTGCTGTCGGGCGCGCCAGCCTCGCTAGTGGCGCTTGCCAAGGCGGTGGCGCATTGGCTGACGACCGGGTTGCCGCTGCTGATCGTCGCGGCGCCGGTGGCCATCATGCTGCGGATGCCGCCCTCGGGCCTCGGGCCATTGCTGCTCGGCCTGTTGCCCGGCACGGCGACGCTGTCTCTTCTCGGCACCACCGGTGCTGCCTTGGTCATTGGCGCCCGGCGCGGCGGGGTGCTGCTGCCGCTGCTGGTACTGCCCTTAGCGACGCCGGTTCTGATCTTTGGCGCCGCTGCCGCCGGAGCGGCGTTGACCGGCACATCCCCTCGCCCGGAGCTTCTGCTGCTTGCGGCGCTATTCGTTTTGGCGCTGCCGCTGTGCCCCCTCGCGGCCGGCGCTGCCGCACGAGCAGCGGCGGAATAACGTGGAAATGAGGCCCGACGCGGCGTAAGTTACGCGCATGGGGAAAGATCGCGCGGCGCCTGACGACACCAAGGAATTGATTGCCCCGAAGGCGTGGCAGGACTCGCTCAACCGCAGCATAGCTCAACTGGCCGCCGGTCTCACGGTGGATGGCACCAACGTGTGGCGTCGTATCGACGAAAGTATTGCGAGGCTTGAGGCCAAAGACGCCATAACGAAGGCCCGTTGATACGCTTCACGCCTGAAGCTGCGTCACAAATCGCGGGGCTGGCGGATTACTATGAGCGGCTGGAACGGACAGAAGCGTTACGAAATCTTCGCCTTGCACTTCTCGCGGCTGAGGATTTCATCACCCAAAGACCGCAATCTGGACTTCCCGCTCCTCGCCCATATTCAGCGCTCTTTGTCGCGGGCCAGCTTTGGGTAAAGAGAGGCAGCTACTGGATCGTCTATGCACCGGAACCACCGGTGACGATCCTTGGCATCTTTCACGAAGCGGCGGATATCCCGCGCCGCGTATAATCACCCGGCCGGCGGGAGGTGCGCGGGAGGTGCTGCGGGCTTGGCGAGGCGCCGGCTGCTGCTGAACTCGGCCGGCAGCGAAACCACCGCCCGCACGCCCGGATGGTTGCTCTCCAACCGCAGCGACCCGTTATGGAGTTGCACCACCGCCTGAACCATCGACAGGCCGAGGCCAGAACCGGGCGTGCTGCGCGCGCTCTCACCCCGGAAGAACCGCTCCGTGACGCGGTTGCGATCCTCCGCCGGGATGCCCGGCCCGGAATCGGCCACAACGATCTCGATCCGGTCCCCCAGACGCCCGGCGCCCAGCAGGATGTGCTTGCCCTGGGGCGAAAACTTCAACGCATTCTCCAGCAAATTCGCCACCGCCTGCTGCAGCAGGTCGCGGTCGCCGAACACCGGCAAGGGCGGCTTGGCGAGAAGGTCGATATGCATCCCCTGCTCCTCCGCCGCCGCCGCATAGAGCTCGTGCATATCCGACAGCAAGGCATAGAGATCGATCGAGGCGAAGGCGGAGCGGCGCGAGCCGGCTTCAATTTCCGCGATCCGCAGCAGCCCCTGGAACACCGACACGATGCCGTCGAGATCCGAGGTCGCCCGTTCGACCGCCGCATGAAGGTCGCTGGCGTCGCGCGCATGGAGGGCCGCATCCTCCAGCCGGGTGCGCGCCCGGGTGATAGGCGTGCGCAGATCATGGGCGATGGCGTTCGAGACCTGGCGCACGCCATCCATCAACCGCGCGATGCGATCGAGCATGTCGTTGATGGTTTCTGCGAGACGATCGAACTCATCCCCGCGGCCCGAGATTCGCACGCGGTTCGATAAGTCGCCGCGCGCAATGGCGGCGGCGGTGGCCGAGACATCCGCGAGGCTGCGCTTGAACAGGCTTTGGATCGCGATGGCGCCAGCCGATCCCAGCACCACCATCACGAGGACCGCCCAGAGCAACCCGGCGGTGAGCAGAGACCGGAGTTTTGCGCGGGACCCGACATCACGGCCAATGAGCAGGTGGAAGCCGCCGGGGAGATCGAAGCGATGCATCCGCGCCAAGGATTCGCGGTCGCCGCGCTTGACGGTCAATTCGAACCAGCTATCGGCGGCCGAAACGCCCACCGGCCAGGTTGTCAGATTGCCGGCGACCTTTTGTAGGCTGTCATCCACCAGCAGGTAGATCGCATTGTCATCGATGCTCTGAGCCAGGCGATCCTGGATGGTGACGACCAGGGCGGGAAGATTGCCTTCCTGGTAGCGCTCACCCAGGCCTTGGGCATCGGCATTGATCGCGGCTTCGACCTGGCGATTGAGAAGGCCGGCCGTCGCCCACCACAGGAAGATCGCCAGAGCGAGGGCGCTCAGGCCAAAGATGATGGCATAGAGCGCCGCGAAGCGAAGCCCAGCCGAGCGCAGGAACGGGGCCCGTCGCAGCGAGGTCAGGAAGACCCGCCGCGCATCCGGCATTGGCAGGACGCCGGCTTTCGGAAGCCCGACCTTCACGTCCCGTCGTCCCTAAACGTCGCTATCCGACCGCATGATATAGCCAGCGTTGCGGACCGTGTGCAGCAGCGGCTTCGGGAACGGCTTATCGACCTTCTGGCGCAAGCGGGACACGTGCACATCGATCACATTGGTCTGGGGATCGAAATGATAATCCCACACGCCCTCCAACAGCATTGTGCGGGTGACGACCTGACCCGCGTGTCGCATCAGATATTCGAGCAGACGATACTCGCGCGGTTGCAGATCGATCTTCTGGCCCGCGCGCTTCACGACACGCGACAGCAGGTCCATTTCCAGATCATCGACGGCGAGCCGGGTGACCGGCGAGTCCGATTTGCCACGGCGTGTCAGCGCCTCGACGCGCGCCAGCAGCTCCGCGAAGGCGAAGGGCTTGGTCAGGTAATCGTCGCCGCCGGCCTTGAGGCCCTTCACACGGTCATCCACCTGGCCAAGCGCGGATAGAAACAGCACCGGGACGGCATTCTCCTGCGCCCGCAGGGTTTCGAGGAGCCGCAGCCCATCCACCCCACCCGGCAGCATGCGGTCGAGGATGATCGCATCGAACTGTTCGCTCGCCGCCATGAAGAGACCGTCACGCCCGTTCGCGGCATGCTCGACCACATGATTGGCCTCACGGAGTCCTTTGACGACGAAGTTGGCGACCTCACGGTCATCCTCAACGAGCAAAATACGCATCTGGAGGCTCCCCAA
The DNA here is from genome assembly GCF_030252425.1 of Acidisoma sp. PAMC 29798. Classification (GTDB taxonomy): domain Bacteria; phylum Pseudomonadota; class Alphaproteobacteria; order Acetobacterales; family Acetobacteraceae; genus Acidisoma; species Acidisoma cladoniae. The sequence continues at coordinate 3,086,281 of NZ_CP126994.1, forward strand.
TGTCAGCGCGGCAGGTTTAGGTTTAGTCCCGGATGGCGAAAAAGCGCAGCGTATCCGCCCATTGCCACACTAGTTATGTTCCGTTGACGGACGCAGTCCCACCACCACGGTTGCCGTCAAATCACGGCCATGACGAACGAGCGTCAAATGTGCGGATCGACCTGGCCTAATTTCCGCGACCGCGCGGATCAGGCCGAGGGCTGTCGCCACCGGCTTGCCATCGACGGTGACGATACGGTCGCCCACCTTCAATCCGGCTGCGCCCGCCGGACCGCCCGCCTCGACAGCGGTGAGGCCCACGCCGGCGCGGGCCCCGCCATTTCCATCGGAAACGCCGACGCCGAGCCAGCCGCGATCAAGGTGGCCGTGCTGCTCCAACGCCGTCACGATCCCTTCGGCGATCTGGCTCGGGATGGCGAAGCCGATGCCCACCGAGCCGCCGGTCGGCGAAATGATGGCCGTGTTCACGCCGATGACGGCGCCCGTCATGTCGAAGGCCGGACCGCCCGAATTGCCGGGATTGATGGGCGCGTCGAGTTGTAGAAAATCGTCAAAGGGGCCGCTCATGATGTCACGCCCGCGCGCCGAAACGATGCCGGCGGTGACCGAGCCGCCAAGCCCGAAGGGATTGCCGGCGACCAGAATCCAGTCACCGACTTCGACGTCGCGCGAGTCGCCCCAGGTGACGAAGGGCAGCGCGCGATGGGCTTCGACCTTGATCACTGCGATATCGGTGAGTTCGTCGATGCCAATGACACGGGCCGGCAATTGTGTCCCGTCCGCGAGGGAGACGGTGATGCGGCTTGCCCCGCCCACCACATGGTCGTTGGTGACGATATAGCCGCTGGGGTCGATGATGAAGCCGGAACCGGCGCCCAGCATCCTCTGACTACTATGGGGCGCATCGCTCCCAAAGGGCACCGCGCCACCACCATCCGGCTCGGCATGGCCGTCTTGGGTGACGGAAATGTTGACCACCGCCGGCTCCACCTTCCGCACCAGTAGCCGAAAGCTCGGGAATCCGTTCTGGGCCTGTGCCATTGGCGCGATCGCACAGCCGCTACAGCCCAAGACCGCGAAGACGGCGACAAGGCGCCATGTCGCTGATCGCGATGGCCAAGGATGCGGACGAAAGGAAGGAACCATTCCTCTCTAGTGTCACACATCTCGACCTCTCATCCAGGGGCAGAGGCGCCGCGACCGTTCCGTTGCCGCGCTTTAACCTGGTGTCATGCCTGGCTCCATGCGCCGAGTACCCTCCCGGTTTGAGTGCGCGACGCCGCGTGGCATCATAACGCGCTGACACACCGTACAGGATCGGGACGCCCGCCATGGCAATCGAGACCGTCACCTTTGAGGACTTCGAGCGCATCGACATTCGCATCGGAACCATCGTCGATGCCCAACCCTTTCCAGAGGCCCGCAAGCCGGCGATCAAACTCTGGATCGATTTCGGCGCGGAAATCGGGGTTCGGCGGTCCTCCGCGCAGATCACCGTCCATTACGCGCCCGAGACGCTCATCGGCCGCCAGATCTGCGCCGTGGTCAATTTCCCACCACGCCAGATCGGGCCTTTCGTCAGCGAGGTCTTGACCTTGGGGCTGCCGGGACCGCAAGGCGAGGTAATACTGATCCGGCCCGACTTCCGGGTTCCGGACGGCGGAAAGCTTTTTTGATGGCGCAGCACTACTACACGGTCACCTGGGACCAATTGCACCGGGATGCGCGGGCGCTTGCCTGGCGTCTGATCGAATACGGCCCCTGGCTCGGGATCGTCGCCGTAACGCGCGGCGGCCTGATTCCGGCCGCCATCATCGCGCGGGAACTTGAATGCCGGGTGATCGAAACGGTCTCGATCGTCACCTATGACGATGAGCGGATTGGGCAGGCCATGGTCACCAAGCCGCCGACCGCAGCCGGGGACGGTACAGGCTTCCTCATCATCGATGATCTGGTCGATACGGGAACCACGGCGCGCATGGTGCGGAGCCTGCTACCGAAGGCCCATTTCGCCACTGTCTATGCCAAGCCTGCCGGCAAAGACATCATCGACACCTTCGTGACCGAAGTCTCCCAGAGCACGTGGATCCTGTTCCCTTGGGACACGGATCTGACGCCGCAGTTTGTGGCGCCAATCGCCCGTGCGCCTACGCTAAAGGCGGAGTAGGCACCACGGCGTTAGGCACCCCCCGCTTTAGGCACCCATGGCGCGGCGCATGAAGAAGCGTTTGACCGTCGGCAGGCGGTGCACACCAGCGATGCCGAGGTCACGCGCGACGCGCAACACGGGATTGTCGGTGCTGAACAGACGGTCAAGCCCGTCGGTCGCGGCAAGCATGACGAGGTTGTCCGGCCGCCGCAGGCGCTGATACCGCGCCAGCAGGGCGGCATCCCCCAGATCCTCGCCAGCCTGAAGAGCGCCGAGAACGAGATCGGCCAAGACGGCCACATCCCTGAGCCCGAGGTTGAAGCCCTGACCTGCGATCGGGTGAATGCCGTGCGCGGCATCCCCCACCAGAACCATGCGCCGGTCTGTGTAGCGGGTGGCCATCAGCGCTGAGAGTGGATAGTGCCAGCGCTTGCCCAGCAGGCGGATCGCACCGAGATGCCGGCCAAGGCGGCGCGCGACCTCCCGCGTGAAAGCCGCTTGATCCAACTCCGCCAGGGCCGCCGCGACGCGTGCGCCCTCGGTGAAGACGATCGCGGAAACATTTGGCGCGCCTGGCGTCGGCCCCAGCGGCAATTGCGCGAAGGGTCCCCCCGGCAGAAAATGCTCAAGGGCCACGTTGTGATGCGGCTCTTCATGGGCGACGGCGCACACCATTCCGCTTTGCCGATAGGGGTAGCGGATGGTGGGAATGCCGGCCGCCCGCCGCAGCGGACTTTCCCGCCCCTCGGCCGCGACAACGAGAGGCGCCCTGAAGCGCTCCCCATCGGCAAGCGTCACCAGAACATGCTCCTCCAGCCGCTCGATCTTCGCCTCTGCCGGGGCCCGCAGGATGATCCCGCCCCCGGCATGGAGGCGCCGGTTGAGCGCGATTCGAAGGCTGCGCGCCTCTACCATCCAGCCGAAGGGTCCCGCACAGAGTTCGCGATGATCGAAATGCAGAAACAGGGGAGAGGGCGGGCGCCCCGGCCTTCCGTCCGATACCCGGATCTGTTCGATCGGGTTGGGCATGAAGGGGAGCGAAGCCCAGAGCGACGCCGACGCCAGCAAGGGCTGCGACCCCGCAGCGATCGCATAGGCGCGGCCATCGAATTCCGGATGTTCCATGGGTGGCAGGGCATTGCGATCGATGATCAGAACCCGGGCACCGCCCTCGGCGAGGCGACACGCAAGGGCGCCGCCGACGGGACCCGCACCGATGACGCAAACATCAACGGGCGTCTCGGTCACTCGCGGTACGTCGGCGAAAACCTGGGGCATCGGAAACCTGATCCTGTTCTCTCTTTTATACAGCCGCGAGCCTCAGGCACGGAAGAGCGACCATCCCGATACACAGGCGCGCGCAATCACATGGCGTGCCTGTAATCTGTGCAGTGGCCGCTTGTTGCCGCTTCGCCGGCACAATACGCCGTTGCCATCGCCGACAAATCACAAGCGCGCGGGCGATGCGCCCCCGAAATGGTTCTGGCACAGGACTTGAATACCAACATTGCTACGCGAGCGTAGTCACGCGGGCGGGACGATACACGGAGAAGAGGACGGCGACATGAAGTTGGTCATGGCCATCATCAAACCTTTCAAGCTCGACGATGTTCGAGATGCTTTGACGCCACTCGGCGTTCAAGGCCTCACGGTGTCCGAGGTCAAAGGATTTGGTCGGCAAAAAGGACAGACCGAGATTTACCGGGGGGCGGAATATCATGTGAACTTCCTCCCCAAGGTGAAGATTGAAGTGGCTGTGCCCGCGGCTCTCGCGGAGCAGGTGGTCGAGGCCATCATGAAGGCCGCGCACACCGGAAAAATCGGTGACGGAAAGATCTTCCTGATGGATGTCGAACGCGTGGTGCGGATCCGCACCGGCGAACTCGACGCCGAGGCGCTGTGAATAAGGAAACAATGATGAAGCGACTATCGTTGCCACGCGTCGCCGGCGCTTTGCTGCCGATGCTTATGCTGTCGGTGCCAGCCTTTGCGGCAGACGCGCCGAAGATCGACACGGGCAACACAGCCTGGATGCTGAGCAGCACCGCTCTGGTGCTTCTCATGACGATTCCTGGCCTTGCCCTGTTCTATGCCGGCATGGTGCGCAAGAAGAATGTGCTTGCGACGCTGATGCAGTCCTTCGCGATCTGTTGCCTTATCACCATCGTCTGGTGCGTGATCGGCTACAGCCTCGCCTTCACCACCGGCGACGCCTATGTCGGTGATCTGTCCCGCTTCATGCTGAACGGTTTCGGCAAGAACTGGGACAAGGACTTTCTGCTCGGCGGCACGGTCGATCAGACCATCCCTGAGAGCGTCTACATGATGTTCCAGATGACCTTTGCGATCATCACACCGGCCCTGATCTGCGGTGCCTTCGCCGATCGCATGAAGTTCAGCGCCATGTGCATCTTCATGGTGGTGTGGTCGATCGTCGTGTACAGCCCCGTCGCGCATTGGGTCTGGTCGACAACGGGTTGGGCGGGCGCCATGGGCGTGCTCGATTTCGCGGGCGGCACGGTCGTGCATATCAATGCGGGCGTAGCCGGCTTGGTCTGCGCGCTCGTCCTTGGCAAGCGCGTCGGCTACGGCCATGACAACATGCATCCCTACAATGTCGGCTACGCCATGATCGGCGCCAGCTTGCTATGGGTGGGCTGGTTCGGCTTCAACGCCGGCTCCGCCGTGGCCGCCAACGGCCGCGCCGGTATGGCGATGGCCGCAACCCAGATCGCGACCGCCGCCGCCGCGCTCGGCTGGATGTTCGCGGAGTGGATCACCAAGGGAAAGCCGAGCCTGCTCGGTATCGTCTCCGGCGCCGTTGCCGGCCTCGTGGCGATTACCCCGGCGTCGGGCTTCGTGTTGCCCGGCTCCTCCATCATCATCGGTGTGGTCGCCGGCGTCGGCTGCTACTTCGCCTCCACGACGATGAAGAACTTCTTCGGCTATGACGACAGCCTCGATTGCTGGGGCGTACACGGAATCGGCGGCATCATCGGCGCTTTGCTGACGGGTGTCTTTGCGTTCGGACCACTCTACGGCGGCGCCGGCGGCAGTGCGCATCAGCTTCTGATCCAGTGCTATGGCGTGGGTGCCACACTGATCTGGAGCGGCGTGATGTCGTTCATCATCCTCAAAATCATCGACATCACCATCGGTCTGCGCATCACGCGGGACGAGGAAGTCGAAGGGATGGATATTACCTTGCACGGCGAACAGATCGTCTAATCCACGATCCCACGCCTGGACGACGCCTTCAGAACCCCCGCCCCTTTGGCGGGGGTTTTTGATTCAGGGGTGTGGTGACGACGGCGCCGTAGGGCGGATGAGCGTCGCGCTATCCGCCAACCGGTTGTGCGGAGTCCCGGTCCGTAGGGCGGATGAGCGCAGCGTTATCCGCCAACCGGTTGTGCGGAGTCCCGGTCCGTAGGGCGGATGAGCGCAGCGTTATCCGCCGGCCATACGTCGCTTGCCCCACTGGATGATGCGCGCCCCATGTGCGGATAACGCTGCGCTCATCCGCCCTACGACGCCCTGCAACGTGCATGCGGCCATAGAAAAAGGGCGCCCCTTGCGGGACGCCCTTTGCCATCGTCAGCAGAATTTCCCGAAGGAAACTTACTTGATGATGATTTCCACGCGACGGTTCTGCGGCTCGCGCACGCCCGGGCCCGTGGGGACCAGGAGGTGAGTTTCGCCATAGCCTGCGATCGAGATCGCCGAAGCCGGAACGCCGTCAGCAATAAGCTGAGCCTGGACGCTCTTGGCGCGGCGGATCGACAGACCCTGGTTGTAGGTCGGCGTGCCGGAGGTGTCGGTGTAGCCGTTAACTTCGATCTGCGTGTACTGCACGTGGGTCGAGTTAGAGGCTGCCTCGGCGATGATCTCCTTGGCGCGCGGCGTCAGGTAGTACTTATCCCAGTCGAAGAAGACCAGGTAGGTGCGCGCCGGCTGCGGAGCCGGGGCCATCATCGGGGCCGGCGGCGGCGGCGGCGGGGACGGCGTGTTGAAGGCGTAACGCAGACCAAGCATCACGGTCTGGTTCGTCGTCGGGCCGAACTTGTAGTCGGCGCTCTTGCCGAAATACGAGCCGTTGTAGCTGTCTTTGCTCGTCGTGCCGATGTAGTGGTACTCGGCCGTCAGAGAGAGACCAGGCGCGGGCGGGATCGGCACGGAGAAACCGGCGATACCCTGGTAGGCGAACGTGCCCTGGGTGTCGTCGATGCTGCGGCTCGGGGACCCGATCTGGCCGTCGTCATAGTCCGTCCACAGGTAGCCGACGCCAGCGCCGACATACGGGTAGAAGAACGGAATGCCGACATCGATGTCGTACAGGCCGTTAACGAACGCGCCATACTTCTGCGTGTAACCGTGGAAGTTGAACTTCGGCGCGATGTAGCCGGGCTTCAGCTTGTTATCGGTAGCGCGAAGGTAGATGCCTTCGACTTCGAAACGCAGGCCGTTGCCGAGACCGTAACCGACACTGCCGGTTCCGGAAACGCTACCCTTATATTCGGCGTGGCTTCCGCCAAGCCGACCAGGGGCGTCTGTAAGCTTGTTGTTCGACTGGTAGTCATAGCCGGCACCAGCGCCGACATAAACACCAGTGATAGGCTGAGCCTTCGCCAACGTGGGAAGGGCGATAGCCGGGACCGCCAACACAGTCGCCGCCATCAGCGCGCTGCGGAGCTTCATTCTGTTTCTCCTCTTTGACCGACGCATACCATTCAGCCCGGGCGGTCGCGCGGAGGCGTTGCCTGCTGTTCGGTGAATTTAAATCTACCACTATCTGCGGGCTTTCCCACCCTTTTCGCAGCGTTTCTGACACACAGTGACAAAATAGCCACAATGTGGCTCAGGCGGCCTCATCCCCCAGACCTTAAGGCTCATACAGGGAGTTTGAAAGGCTTAGGCGGAACGTTCGATAGATTCTGCATGCCGCAGTCGTGCCATGCTATTTTCACGAAGCCGTGAGAGTAAAATAACCAGATCGTTAAGTGCAGCTTTCGACCGAAATGTCGGTCACCGGGTCGGAAAGGCCTGACAAGGCGGGCTCCGCCTTGAAGATCCAACCCCTGAATTCTGGCGCCGAACCCGGCGACGCGCGCGAATCGGAAACTTCCAGGAAGGCGGCTGCATCCGGCGGCAGATCCGCAGGCCTCACCCAGCACGCCAAAACGGACACGGTCAGGAACCGCACCTTGAACGGGGTGCCTATGGTCGCGGCTTGGCTGCCGGAGGTGCCATAGATCTTATCGAGGATGGTCAATTGAGCCGAGGTCTTTGGCACCCATTCGGTCGGTGCCGCGACCGCGGCCGCCGGGGGCCCGTTTGGTGTCGGAGCCGCCAAGGGCACCGCAGGCAGCGGAGGCGCCGCGATGGCTCCGACGCCGAGATCCTTGCTGGGGTCCGTGTTCGGCGGGGGGGCCAAGGCCTGGCCTTGGATCGGATCAGACGATTGCGCCCGCGCTGGGTAGGATACCGTCCCGACCATGGCGGCACTCAGGACCATGATCGCGCCCAGAAGGGGAAACCGCATCGCTACCTAAACCCTTATCTCGTTGTTCGGCGCGGGTCCGACTGCGCATCGACCATGGCATGCAGGATGCGGCGCATCGCTGCGGGATCGACGCCCATGAGCACCGCATCCTCGAAGCAATCGCGCAAGGTCTGCGCTAACTCCATATGGTTGTCCCGCAGCACGCGCAGCTTCTCGCGGCAATCGATCGCCGTGCCGTCCGCTTGCGGCCAAACGTCAGGCTCCGCCGTTCTCGCCTGCGCCATCACGGGGATGCCCCGGCACCGGCTGACGGCTTGCCGCCCGCGTTCTTCTGAAGAGACGACACCAGATCGGTCACGCTGAAGATGAATTTCCCAAGCAGGTCTTCCAGGCTGACCGAAGACTGCGTGACGCTGACGCGGCCGTTCGCCGGCAACATGGCGTCGCTTCCGCCCGGCACCAGCGACAGATACTTTCCGCCGAGCAGGCTGTCGCTCGCGACCGTCGCGCTGCTGTCGGTGGGCAGTTTGATCGACTGCTGGACCGTGAAATCAACCACTGCGAGATAGGTTTTGGGATCGATCGCCGTCTTGGTGACGGAGCCGACCTTGACGCCCGCCATGCGGACATCTGAGCCCGTCGTCAGCCCGTCGATGCGATCGAAGGCGGCGCTCAGCGAATAGCCGGGCACGCTCGCTGCACCCGAAGTCGCAAGGGCATAGGCCAGGAACCCGCCGGCCACCACGAGAACGAGGAGGCCCGCGATAACCTCAGCGGCGTTGCGCCGCGCCACGACGCCTACTCTCCTGGCGTCCAGGCGTCGTAATCGCCCGTGGCCCGCTTCCTCCGGCCGCCCTTATAGTCGTGACCGGCAGGCCGATACGCAAAGGCGGTGCCCGTGCGGTTCGGCAGATGCGGCTTCTGCCACGGCAAACGGCCAATATCGGAAATCGGGGCATCGACGGTGTAATGCAGCCAGGCGTGCCATTCAGGGGGCACGGTCGAGGCTTCGGGCTCGCCGTTATAGACGACCCAGCGCCGAACCTTTCGACCCTTCACCGCCGACTTCTCCTCGAAGTAGCGATTGCCAAATCCATCCTGACCGACACCGCGCCCCCTCAAGGAGGTAAATAGGCGCGTGCCCAGATAGCCGATCATGCCGAGTTTCATGCAGCCTCCTATAAGGGATGGGTCGCTGCGGGTCCATGCGGTCCAAGTGGCCGGAGAGGATCACTACTGCTTGTGGGATATCGGCGTTTGAACCCCTAGATGATGCTTTATCACGCGCATCTCTTCGGTTAATCTGCGGCCATGAGATTAAGCAAAGCCTGGCACGGTGTTCGCCTTCGTCGCGTCGAGGCATGGGGCGATCCTGATGGCATGCCGCGCACCGTTTCCCTCCCCGCAAGCTGGGATGGGGCGGCCGCAGCGGCGCTCGCGACCCTCGCGCCCGGCATGCGGCCCATAAGCCTGCCGGACCTCGCGGACGGCTGGGTGAGCATCGCAAGCCGACGCGCCGAAGAAGCCGGGTTGATCGCGGCGCCACAGCTTACAGCGGGCCTCCAGGATATGCTGCTGCGCCGGCGGGCTGCGCCGGGCGCGGCGATTTGGCGTTCCCCCGAAGGCCTGCCGATAGCGCAAGACGAAGCGGGAGTACCCCGCTTCGTCTTCAATCTGGCCGCCTTTCTGGAGGCAGAGGCCGGTTTCGATCTGGTCGGTTTCCAAAATGCCATCGATATGGCGACGATCGCGCTGACCGTGCTGCGGCCGGGCGCGCGACGCTTGGCGCTGGGCTTCGCCGATCTCGATGGCCTACTCGCGGGGCTTGGCCTTGCCTATGACAGCGTCGAAGCCCGCGCCGTCGCGGCCGACCTCGCCGCCGTTCTAAGAGGACGCGCGGAATGCGTGTCGGCCCGACTGACAGACGTCACGGGGCGGCAGCCCGCTCCTGCCTCCTGGACCGCGATCCCAACGAGCGTGGCCATCCCTGGCCTCGCCGCTGCCGCCCGACAGTTTTGCGAACAGGCGAACGCACTGGGCGCCTGCGCCCATGAAGCCGTCGCCGCGCTATCCGAGGCCGATGCGGCGGAAGCCCTGCTGGGTGTGGAAACCACCGGCCTCGCACCTGCCTTCGCGAAGACGCGCCATACGGGCGAATTGACGCAAGCCGCGCGACAGTCTCTCGCTGCGCGCGGCATCTCGGTCGAGGCGGCACTCGCCCTCATGCTGCGCGGCGACACGGTGCTCCCCCTCGCCTCACCCGAGGCGCATGCCGCCATGCATGCGGCCGTATGCGCCATCCTTCCGACACCGGCCCTGCGCACGACCGCCAGCCGGTTGGTCAAAGCGCCTGCGGCGCGGTCACCGACACCCGCGACGCCTTTAGAACTGCCGGCTCGCCGCAGCGGCACCTTGCAGAAGGCCGCCGTCGGCGGCCATCGCCTATATCTGACGACAGCCGAATATCCGGATGGCAAGCTCGGCGAGATCGGTATCACCCTGCAAAAGGAAGGCCCCGCTTTCCGAGGCTTGATGGACGCCTTCGCCAATGCCGTGAGCCTCGGCTTGCAGCACGGCGTGCCGCTCGACCAGTTCGTCGATGCCTTCATCGGCACCCGGTTCGGGCCCGGTGGGGCTGTGGACGGTGACCCGACGGTCGGCGCCGCCACATCGATCATCGACTACGTGTTCCGCCATCTGTCGGTGGCCCACCTGAACCGGTCTATACCGGATCCGGAGGAAAGTCTGATTGCCGGTGCCGAGCCCGCCCTCACCCTCCCACTGGAACTGCCCCACGAAGCGACGGACGCACGCCGACGGCGCCTTCGCCTCGTTTCCTGAGTGGACGCGCGCCTATCGGAGGGTCGTTTCGTGATGTAGCCTCAAGCTGCACGATACCGCCTGTTGAAGGAGCCTGCCCTTGCGAGTCACCATGATCGGCGGCGGTTACGTCGGCCTTGTCTCCGGCGCCTGTTTCGCTGAATTCGGCATGGAGGTCGTGGTCGTCGAAGTCGATACGCGCAAGCTTGCGGCGTTGCAGGCCGGCAGTATCCCGATCTTCGAGCCCGGTCTCGACCGGCTGGTCGCTGACAACGTCGCCGCCGGCCGCCTCTCCTTCACCGGCAGCATGGATGAAGGCCTCGAGAATGCGGAGGTGGTCTTCATCGCCGTCGGCACCCCGACCCGGCGTGGCGATGGCCATGCCGATCTCAGCTATGTCTATCAGGCTGCGGAGCAGATCGCCCGCAAGCTGAAGGGCTATGCTGTCATCGTCACAAAATCGACCGTGCCTGTGGGCACCGGCCGCCGCGTCGCCGAAATTGTGCGGGAAACCCGCCCCGATCTTGAGTTCGATGTCGCTTCCAACCCCGAATTCCTCCGCGAGGGCAACGCGATTGGTGATTTCATGCGCCCCGACCGCGTGGTGATTGGGGTCGAGAGCGAGCGCGCCGAGGAGGTTCTGCGGACGCTGTATCGGCCGCTGTTCCTGATCGAGACGCCGATCATCGTGACGTCGATCGAAACCGCCGAACTCACCAAATACGCCGCCAACTCCTTCCTCGCGATGAAGGTGACCTTCATCAACGAAGTGGCCGATCTCTGTGAGCGCGTCGGCGCAGACGTGCATGACGTGGCGCGCGGCATGGGGCTCGATGGGCGTATCGGCCGCAAGTTTCTGCATGCGGGACCGGGTTTCGGCGGCTCCTGCTTTCCCAAGGATACGCTCGCCATGGCCCGCATCGGCCAGGATGCCGGCGCGCCGCAGCGCCTGGTGGAGACCGTTGTCGCGGTCAACGATAGCCGCAAATCGATCATGGCGCGGCGGGTCATTCTGGCCTGTGGTGGATCGGTGCGCGGCAAGCGCATCGCCGTCTGGGGGCTGACCTTCAAGCCTGAGACGGATGACATGCGCGATGCGCCCTCCATCCCGATCATCAGCCGGTTGGTGGAAGACGGCGCCGAATTGCATGTGTTCGATCCCGAGGGGATGGAGCAGGCCAAGCCGCATCTCCCGCCCGGCGTGATTTACGCGAAGGACGCTATCGACGCCGTGGCCGATGTGGATGCCTTGGTCGTCGTCACCGAATGGAACGTGTTCCGGGCCATTGCACCGGTTCGGCTGAAGGCTCTCATGCGCGGCAATGTCATTGTCGATTTGCGCAATGTCTTCGATCCGGCCGCCATGCGCGCGGTGGGCTTCAATTACGGCTCGATCGGTCGCGCGCTACCGCCTGTCGAGAGCCAGGAGAAACGTGGCGCGGCTTAGCGCCAGCTCGGACGGCGGAAGACGCTGCGCTCTTCCGCCAAACCCCTCTAATCTTCCAGGACGCGCGCCTCATCGGACAACATGATGGGAATGCCGCCCCGGATGGGATAGGCGAGACCGGCGGCGCGGCTGACGAGTTCTCCACGAATGCGGTCGTAGACCAACGGCTGCTTGGTGAGCGGGCAAACCAGAATTTCCAGCAATCGGGGATCGACCGATTGCTGGACAGGCGTGGCGGGCGCGCTCTGCGCATCTTCTGGCGAAACGGGGTCGGTCACAGGGTTGTCCTTTAGATCAGCTCAGCCGCCGGGCGCCGGCCTCAGCGCCGGACCCGTGCATGCCGATCTCGAGCAGCGCGAGCAGAATCTCGGCGCGTGACGCCAGGGGCTCGGCTTCCAACAGCGCCTGCTTCTCGGACGTCGTGAAGGGGCACATCATGCACAGGGCCGTCAGCAGGGTCGGGTCATCCATCTCTCCGATGGCGTCCCAATCGACCGACAGACTCTGCCGATCAAAATAGCCGCGCAAGGTGTCGAGAAGCATCTTGCGAGGCAGCCCGATCTCCGGCGCCTCGGGCTGCAGGTCCTGCGCATAGGGGCTGAAATCCGCCATCACCTGCCGGTAGCCCTGCCGCGTCTCCAACTCCTCGGTCACCGCAAAGCGGATGACGCCGAGAACGGAGATAATGATGCGGCCGTCATCCGTCTCGGTGAAGGAGGTAATGCGGCCGAGGCAGCCGATGCCGAAGAGCGAGGGCCCGTTTTCGACCTCGGGCTTGAGGATGTCAGGCTGGATCATGCCAAACATCCGCCCATTGGCGAGCGCCGCGTCGATCAAGGCGAGGTATCGCGGCTCGAACACGTTCAGCGGCATCCGGCCGTAGGGCAGCAGCATCGCGCCCCCAAGCGGGAAGATCGGGATTCGCGGATCCAGCTCCCCCAATGCCGGCTGGAAGGGACGCATGCCCGAGGCCATGATCAGCTGAATAGCAAAGCGGAGAGACGGCGCCGGGCGGCCATGGTCGCGGGGTCTCCAAAACCCCAGGCCTCGAAGAATTTCAGGAGTTGCAGCCGGGCGGCATCCTCGTTCCAGCCGCGCTCGCGCTTCATGATATCGAGCAGGGCCGCCGCCGCCTCCTCGCGCCGATCCTGGGCATTGAAGGCGGTGGCAAGGTCGTACCGCGCCTCATGGTCGGCCGGATCGGCCGCAAGCCGCGCTTCCAGCTCCTGCACCTGGCCATTCGCCTTCTCGCCCTCGATGGCGAGCGCCAGAGCACTGCGCGCGCCGACCACTTCTGCGTGTTCGGCGATCTTCGCCGGAACCTCGGCCAACAGCGCCGTGGCCTCCTCCATCCGTCCCACGGCGAGGAAGCAGCGGATCATGCCACCCCAGGCCTCCGGTCGCTCCGGCTCCTCGGCCAGCATGGCCTGATACAGCGCGACGGCGGCTTCGTAATCGCCCTCGTCCTGGGCAGCCTTCGCCTCCGCCAACAGGTCGGCGGCGGGCATGCTGCCGCCCGCGACCTTGAGCATCGCCTCGATAAAGCGGCGAATTTCGCTCTCAGGCAGGGCGCCCTGGAAGATGTCGGCGATCTGGCCCTGCCAGAAGGCCGCGACCGTCGGGATCGACTGCAAGGGCAGGCCGAGTTGGCTGAGTTGCTGCACCAGGGCCCGGTTGGCGTCGGTATCGATCTTGACCAGCCTGACGCGACCGCCAGCGGCGGTCACGACCTTTTCGAGCATGGGCGTCAGGGTCTTGCAGGGGCCGCACCAGGTCGCCCAGAAATCGACGATCACGGGCATCGTGCGCGATGCCTCGATCACGTCTTTCATGAAGGTCGCCTGCGTTCCGTCCATGATGAAGGAAGCGGTGTCGCCGGCCGGCGGTTTCTGGCCGAGTATCAGGTCCATCTGTGATCGTCCGTCTCTCTGTGGTCGCATCTGATCGTGGTTCTGATCGTCGTCGTTCGCGCCCGGACCCGGGTGCGGCGAGCCTCATCCCCGCCGCATGAGAGGCCTGAGGATAGGAGGGTGATCGCATGGCCGGAGTGCGCTTGCAATCGCCGCGGAAGCCGCATAAGAACCGCCCCCACGGAGCGGGCGGGCGTAGCTCAGGGGTAGAGCACAACCTTGCCAAGGTTGGGGTCGTGGGTTCGAATCCCATCGCCCGCTCCAGATTTTTTTACGACATCAGAGGGTTAAAAAATGGCCGCCGCGAGGCGGCCGTTCTCGTGCTCACCGTGGTGTCCACCACCACGTGAAGACGGACACGACTGCTGGTCCTTGCCCTCTGTGCCAGCATCCTCGGCGCAGTCGTAACTCGCCCAGCGCCCTGACCACGACGTGGCGCTCTAGGCGATCATGACCACGCCGAAGAAGAAAGCCCAGATGTCGGTCTCTCTATCCCGACGTCATGAAGATGCTTGCGGGCCATGCCGTCTGGCGTGGGCAGCCGCTGTCGCCAATAGCCGAGGCTGCCATCGCCAAGCGTCTCGACCAGATCGACCGCCGTATCGCATGGCTCGAACGTGATGTCGGGATGTCCGTCGAGACTCTGGCGCTGTTCGTCCGCTTCTGGATCACGACGACACCCCCGCTCCCAGAGGCTGCTGCGAAGGCTGCGCGGGCGCAGAAGGGGACGCGCTACGACAACGTCGTCGCCGCCCTCGGTCGGCGGCTCAATCGCCTCCGGCACCAGAACAAGAGCAGGTTTGATCTATCGTTCTTGCAAATCGATTTACGCCCGAGTCAATGTTCGCGTGCAGCGGCGCTGGCGTTGTGACCATCGACTGCCCCAGCATCGCGGCTTTGGCGCATGTCCACCTTCAGTCGTCCAACCTCCTGTTCCAAGCGTTCGATGCGATCGAGCGTATAGTCGAAGCTGGTGGACTCCATCGCTTGCAGGAAGGCCCAGACGGCCGCGAGGGCGCGACGAAATTTCCCCTGCTCTGGGACGAGATGTATCGCTGTGTCTGTCATCGGAAACTCCTCACCGGCCAGGGTTCTGTCGGTCAGACGGCCGTCAGGCCGCCATCGACCGGAAGGTCGATACCGGCGACGAAGCTGCTTTGGTCCGAGGCGAGGAACAAGGCGGCAGAAGCGATCTCCTCGGGGCGCGCCAAGCGTGCCAGAGGCGTCATCGCAGTGATCTGCTTTCTGCCTTCGGCCGCGCCCTCCTTGGACGGGAACTGGTCGTCGAACATCGGCGTATCGACCGCGCCGGGGCTCAAGACGTTGGTCCTGATCTTCCGATCCTTGAGTTCGCTGGTCCAGGTCCGGGCAAAAGACCGGAGCGCCGCTTTGGTGGCGCTATAGGTGCTGCGGCCCGGAAGGCCTTTGTTCTTCCCGGCGGACGCCACGAGGATGATGGAAGCACCATCATTCAAGTGAGGCAGCGCCTTTTGAACGGTGAAATAAGTGCCGCGGGCATTGGTGTTGAAGGTCTTGTCGAAATGCTCGGGTGTTGCCGTGGCGGTCATCTGCTTGTCGACGAAGGCCGCGCCTGCAAAAATCACATCGATCTTGCCCTTCTTCGCAACGGTTTCGTAGAAACGGTCGAGGTCATCGAGCTTTGAGATATCAGTTTTTACGCCGGCGACGTTCGAGCCGATCTCCGCGACGGCCTTATCGATTTCGGCCTGACGGCGACCGGCGATGAACACAAAGGCGCCCTCTTCAACGAACCTCTTTGCGGTCGCGAGGCCAATGCCGCTGCTGCCGCCCGTGACGACGGCGATCTTGTTTTTCAATAACGACATAGCCTGCACCCCCTCAGAGTTGTGACCAACCCCCGTCGACCGGCAGTTCGGCGCCGGTCGTGAAGGTTGCGTCGAACGCGAGGAAGAGGACCGCCTTGGCAACTTCATCCGACGTTCCGAAGCGCTTCATCGGAACGGCTTCGGTCATCTGCGCCATGGCCTGCGCGGCCATGTCTTTATCGGGCCACACTTTACCGACGACCGGCGTGTCTATGGTGTCAATCAGCGTTGAATAGTTACCAGGCAACAGCGTCCAAAAGTTTCCACTTTCTCAGCTGTTTTTCGGCTGTTTCTTTCGCTGCTTGAAGCGGAACGAGTCGTTGCCGGTCTCCAGGATGTCGCAGTGGTGGGTGACCCGGTCCAGCAGTGCGGTTGTCATCTTTGGGTCACCGAAGACACCCACCCATTCGGCAAAAGAGAGGTTGGTTGTGAAGATCAGCGAGGTCTTTTCGTAGAGCTGGCTGATCAGGTGGAACAGCAGAGCGCCGCCCGAGGCTGGGAACGGCAGATAGCCGAGTTCGTCGATGATCACGGCGTCGGTCTGCACCAGCTGACGGGCGAGATTGCCGGCGCGTCCCTGCTGTTTCTCCCGCTCCAGCTGGTTGACCAGGTCGACGGCGTTGTAGAAGCGCACGCGTTTGCCCTGGTGGATGGCAGCGACACCCAGCGCCGTCGCGATGTGGGTCTTTCCGGTGCCGGTGCCGCCGACCAGGATCAGATTGTGCGCGGTTGCCATGAAGGCGGCGGTCGCCAGTTGTTCGATTTGCGCCTGCGGCAATGGGGTTTCGGCCCATTCGATACCGGTCAGGTCGCGATGAACAGGGAAGCGCGCGGCCTTGAGCTGGTAGCGCAGGCTGCGGACCTGGCGATCGGCAAGCTCGGCTTCGATTAACCGGTCCAGCCATGCCTCGGGCTGCATCGGCCGACGTGGGCCTTCCGCCAGCAACTCGCTCCAGGCGGTAGCCATGCCGTAGAGATGTAGCGCACTGAGTTGGCCGAGGCGGTCTACGCCGGAAGCAACCAAGGCAAGAGGCTTAACAGCAAGATCAGTGGATGACATGGCTCACCTCGCGCAGGTGGTCGTAGCGGCCGCAATCGGCGCGCGGCTCGGTTTGGAGCTTCAGCATGTCGGGCACGTTCAGCATGGCGGGCGTGCTGGGTGCGACAAGCCGGCGCATCTCGTTCAGCACCACGGCGGCAGTGATGACATTGCCGTCCAATACCAATTCGCAGGCGACCTGCAGCGGCTCCAGGCCGAACTCGCGTGCCATCATCAGCAACTCGACAAAAGCACGATCGCCTTTCGGCTGCTTGAGAATGCGGTCGCGCACCAGCCGGATGGGCGTGGGCAAATCCCATTGCTGGAACGGCACACCGTTGCGCAATGCGCCAGGTTTGCGTTCCAGGATCGGCAGATAATGCCACGGATCGCAGATCAGTTGATCACGCCCATACCGCCGGGCATGGTCGGCGACGATTGCGCCGTCGGCCACGATGCGCACGCCGGCGGCTGAGGTGCGCACCGAGACAGCGCGGCCGGCGAAGGCGGCTGGCACGCTGTATCGGTTGCGATCCACCGCCACCAGGCAGGTGCTCGACACGCGCAGCATATGTTCGACATAGCCGTCGAATGTCGCGGTGATCTGCCGCAGCGACGGCTGCTCCTCGGCAAAGCACGCGGCAATCGAGCGCTCCGGCGTTACCGGGTGTTTGCGCTGCGCCAGCTCCCGGCAGCGCGTGGCCAGCCAGACGTTCAGCGCATCGAAGCTGATAAAACGGGCCAGCGGCGTGAATAGCCATTCGCGGATGTTGCCAACCTGGTTCTCGACCTGCCCCTTCTCCCATCCAGAGGCGGGGGTACAGGCGACGGGCTCAAACAGATAGTGGTTGGCCAGCACCATGAAGCGCCGATTGAACTGCCGCTCCTTGCCGGTAAATATCGTCTCCACAACGGACTTGAGGTTGTCGTAGACCATGCGCTGGGGCACCCCGCCGAAGAAGGCGAAAGCGCGGTTATGCGCGTCGAAGACCATCTCCTGGGTCTCGCGTGGGTAGGCCACCACGAACATCTGCCGGCTGAAGGTCAGCCGGAAATGCGCAACCTTGATGGTCTGCATGACGCCGCCGAGTTCGACATGCTCATGGCTCCAGTCGAACTGGCACACCTCGCCGGGTGCGAAGGCCAGCGGGATAAAGGCGTGCGCCAGCGCCGGGCCCGACTTGTCCGCCTTCCAGCGCCGCACGAAACGTTGCACGCTGTCGTAGGCGCCGCGGTAGCCCTCCGCCTGCAAACCTTCGAATAGCCGCTGGGCCGTGCGGCGCTGGGCTTTCGGGAGAAGCCCTTCGGTCCGCAGCCACGTCTCCAGCGTCTGCTGGACCGCTCCCAGCATCGGCGTTGGCTGCCGGCTGCGCTGGTAGGACGGCTGGGCTTCGGTCCGGCAATGCCGGCGGACGGTCTGCCGGCACAGCTTAAGGTCCCGCGCGATCGAGCTGATGCTCTCGTGGCGGACCAGATGGCGGCGCCGGATCTCGGCAATCAAGTCCATGAGCAGCACCCCAGATTCCCCAGCAAAAATGCCGGATGATCGCACGACCAGGGTGGAAACTATTGGACGCTGTTTACCCCTGGAATCTGGGAACTTTTGCACGCTGTTTTACACTGGGGTTCCGTGCTCGGCTTGTACCGCGCTCACCGCTTCCCGGAGCAAATCGCGGGGATTGCGTATATGGAGGCGATCACCCAGCCGCTGACCTGGGCGCCCTTCGGAGAGGGCGGCGGCGTGTTCGGCATGATGCGCTCGAAGGCGGGCGAGCAGTTCGTGCTGGAGCAAAACGGCTTCATCGAGAAAGTCCTCCCGGGAGCCATGATACGGACGCTGAGCGAGGAGGAATGGGCCGTCTATCGGGCGCCGTTCCCGGACCCCGTCTCTCGGTTGCCGACGCTGGTCTGGCCACGCCAAGCCCCGATCGAAGGCGAGCCTGAGGACGTGACAGAGATCGTCCGCGCTTACGGAAAATGGATGAGTGAAAGCCCCCTGCCGAAGCTGTTCATCAGCGGGGACCCAGGGGCGGTCAACACGGAAGGCAGTCCAGTCCGTGAGTTCTGCCGGACATGGCCGAACCAGAAAGAGGTCACCGTTAAGGGTCGGCACTTCCTGCAGGAGGACTCGCCCGACGACATTGGTGCGGCGGTTAGGGCGTTTGTCATCGCAACGCGCCACGACGCCGTGGAGAGCGCCAAGCTGTAGAGCGGGGCTTCCAATAAACGAGGCACAAGGGCTGTACTTTCATATCTATGCCTTGTTTGCCGTGCCAATCCCAACTTGTAAGGACAACCCGATCAGACTCACACGCTCTTAAGTGACCAATGTTCTTTGGCCGGAGCATGCGCAGACAGGGAAGAGACGGTAGACTCTTCAGGCCCCACCGGGCGAGGAACGCTTATGCCAAAGATGATCGAGGTTTCCACCGTCACCAAAACCTACAAGTCGGGTTTCTCCGCGCTGAAGGGGATCGATCTTGCCATCGAAAAGGGCGAAATCTTTGCCCTGCTCGGCCCGAATGGTGCTGGCAAGACGACGCTGATCAGTATCATTTGCGGTACCGTCACCATGACCTCGGGCAGAATTCGCGTGGGCGGGCATGATATCCAAAGCGGATATCGTGCCGCTCGGTCACTCATTGGCCTCGTGCCGCAGGAAATCGCTCTCGATATCTTTGCGACCGTATGGAACACGGTGAGCTTCAGCCGGGGCCTGTTCGGTAGGCCCCCAGACCCTGCACGGATCGAGCGGCTCTTGCGAAGTCTGTCGCTTTGGGACAAGCGAGACAGCCGTGTCCTGGAGCTTTCTGGTGGCATGAAGCGCCGTGTTATGATCGCCAAAGCGCTTAGCCACGATCCAGAAGTCCTCTTCCTCGACGAGCCGTCCGCAGGTGTCGATGTCAGTCTCCGGCGCGATATGTGGGCGGTGGTCCGCGGACTGCGAGATGAGGGCGTGACGATTGTCCTCACCACGCATTACATCGAGGAAGCCGAGGAAATGGCTGACCGCGTCGGAGTGATCGATGGCGGCCAACTGCTGTTGGTCGAACAAACAGCGACGCTGATGAGAAAGCTTGGCAAACGGCGTTTAACGCTCACCCTCCAGCAGAGGATGTCGGCAATCCCACCCGCGCTGGCTGGCTGGCCGCTCGCACTTGAGGCAGATGGCCAGCGTCTCGCCTATAGCTTCGATGCTAACGCGGAGGACACTGGCATTCCGGGGCTACTCAAGCTCCTAAGCGACAATGGTATCGATTTCAAAGACCTGGATACGAGCCGAAGTTCCCTCGAGGACATCTTCGTCAGTCTCGTGGGGACCCCATCATGAACGGACAGCTGATCAACATAACGGGCGTTTGGACGATCTACCGCAGTGAAATCGCGCGCATGAAGCGGACGGTTTGGCAGAGCGTGGCCACGCCCGTCATAACAACGATGCTCTATTTTGTCGTCTTCGGGGGCGCCATAGGCTCTCGGATTCAAAATGTCGGAGGCGTCGGTTACGGCGCATTCATCGTGCCGGGCCTAGTTATGCTGTCCTTGTTGACGCAAAGTGTTTCGAACGCGTCGATCGGCATCTATTTTCCGAAATTCACCAAGACAATTTCTGAGATCCTGTCGGCACCCCTGTCCTTCGGCGAAGTAACCTTCGCTTACGTGAGCGCCGCGGCAACCAAATCGTTATTCCTCGCCTCGATCATCATGGGAACAGCAGCAATTTTCATTCCAGTGCACATTCTGCATCCAGGCTGGATGATAGCGTTCATGCTGCTGACCTCAATCGCCTTCAGCTTGTTCGGCTTCATTCTCGGCATATGGGCTGAAAACTTTGAACAGCTCGCCATCGTTCCCACACTGGTCGTCACACCCTTAACCTTCCTGGGAGGCGCCTTCTACGCTGTCGATATGCTTCCGCAGCCCTGGCGAACGATCAACATGGTAAACCCGGTCGTCTATCTGGTCAGCGGGTTTCGATGGAGTTTCTACGGCACTGGGGATGTCGGCGTGGGAGCCAGTCTCGCCTTTACGGCTCTCTTCATGGCGCTTTGTCTCGGGGTTCTTTGGTGGATGTTCCGCACGGGGTATCGGCTCAAGCCATAACGACGCTGGCGGTTGCGAAAGCCAGCCGGAGATGACCCGCTCGGGCTAGTCCCCGTTCCGAGTATATGCGTGCGTCGCACCAAACTGTGTGTCGACGAGACAGAAAAGATTGAGACAGGTAAAGCAAACCCGTAAAGGCGTCATGTGTGCTATCCGTGCTGCCGCGATCGGCGATGATGATGTCGCGCGCGAAAGCCGGTGGAATTTCGCGAATGACGTCCCCGATCGTCCCCACCTCATTCAGCGTGGGGATGACGACGGCTACAGGCTCCATCGCATTCCGCAATTCTGGCAAGGCGCGGGCGGCACGTCGGACAGCAAGGACGTCCGGAAGTCGGTATAGGCCGGGCTGTTCCAGATCTCGCGCAGAGTTTGCTGCGTCGCGTCACCTAGCGTGTAGTTGCTATAGCCACGCACCGAGAAGGGCGCGATGCAGCAGGGCAGCGCGCGGCCATGGGCGGTGAAATACATCAGCGACCACGGCCGCCGACAGGTCGCC
Organism: Acidisoma sp. PAMC 29798; assembly: GCF_030252425.1. Classification (GTDB taxonomy): domain Bacteria; phylum Pseudomonadota; class Alphaproteobacteria; order Acetobacterales; family Acetobacteraceae; genus Acidisoma; species Acidisoma cladoniae. The sequence continues at coordinate 3,107,596 of NZ_CP126994.1, forward strand.
CAGGGCTGATCCTCCGACTGCCGCTTGAGGCTCATGCCGGGCTCGGTCGCGCCGGAGGCATCGAGCGTCACGCCGAGGGCCAGACCGATGGCCTGCGCGGCGGTGATGACCGCCTGTTCCTCCGCCTGCGTGCTTTCGAAGAGGGAACTTTCGGCACGCGCCATGCCATAGCCCTGCTCGTCGAAGACCAGCCGTTGGAGATGGACTTCGGACACGCCCATCGAAGCCGATAGCCGCACAAAGGCGGGCAGTTGATCGACGGTTTCTTTCATACCCGTGAGCCAAAGCGAGACGCGCGGCGTCGTCGCGCCGACTTGCTTCTGATAGGCGATGAACTTGCCGACGTCGCGCACGATGCGGTTGAAGTAATCTTTGCCGCGCACCTTTGCATAGGTCTCGCGATCGGCAGCATCCAGAGACACGCGCAACTCGTCGAGCCCGGTATCGATCAGTTCCTGAAAGCGCCGTGGCTGCATCAGCGTGCCATTGGTATTGAACAGCACATAGGTGCCGCGATCCTTCAGGTAACGGATCATGCGCGGCAGGTCGCGCACCAGCATGGGCTCACCCACACCATGCAGAACCACGCGGGCGACATTGGGCACCTGATCGACGATGCGGGTGAAGAGATCCCAACTCATATCCGCCGGCGGTTCCAAAACCTCGAAGGTGCGCGGGCAGGTTTCGCACAGCAGATTGCAGCGGTTGGTCACTTCCAGATACAGGCAGACGGGCGGCGTCTCGGCCACCGTGCGTCTGTCCGTCGCGATATCCTCGAAATAGCGTCGGGGATCACGCAGTGTCGTCGGCACAGTCATTTGGGCAATCATTTGATCGGTCATTTTGAATGTCCTTTTGAAGCCGCTCACCACCGCGACACCCTCAGCAAAGCGACCTGCCCTAACACGGTCACGATCCCGCAGCCGATGGTGTACCAAACGGCGATATAGAGAGGATCATCGGACGGACAAGCGAACACGAAGACGAAGGCGCCCCAAGCAGCCGACGCCAAACCGGCAGCGAGTGCGGTGCCGGCACGGTCGGTTGACGCGCCCCTACGAATCAAGACGCCAAGCCCGATCGCCAGGGGGACCGACAAGACGACCATCTCCCACACGCATTGGATACCTTGTGTCCAATTCAACCGGAGCAGCAGGCCCGATAGGCCGTTATGCGCGGCATCGATAAGCCAGCCGCTCGCGAAGATCAGGGCTATGCAAGCGAGCATCCAGCGTAGGCCGGGTCGTGGCGAGCGCACCGGATCGTTCGAGACAATGGCGACACCTGCGCCCAGCACCGCAATCAGACCGGTGCTCGCGAGCTTCCACCAAAAGGAAGGGGCCGCCATAGCGGTCGGCATGTCGGGCCGCATGAAGCCCATCGCAAAGAAAGCGGCAAGTTCGACAAGGCCGAGCGCGATCAGGATCGCCGCCTCACGCAGGATCTTCCGTGGCCGGATCGGACGAAGATCGCGGCTGAGCCGCTCGACCAGAGACTCAGTCCGCATCTTGCCATTTTTGAATTACGGAGGTCAGACGATTGATCCCGCGATGAATATTCACTTTGACAAGCGACACGGACTGACCACTCGCCTTCGAGGCCTCCTCGATACTGTAACCTTCTATCTTCACGAGCCGGATCACTTCAGCCTGGGCCGGTTTAAGATGCGCGAGCAGCCGTCGAAATGTCGACTGCGCCACAACAGCATCACCATGGTCCGGTATCCCAAAATTCTCATCCAGCGGTTCCGACGCTTCGCGTTTCGTGGCTCTTAAGCGATCGATCCATTTATAGCGCGCAATCGCGGCGAGCCACGGCCCGAAGGGACGCGACGGGTCGTAGGTGTGCCGCTTTTCATGGATCGCGAGCAGGACGTCCTGTATGGCATCTTCGGTCGCGGCAGGAGGAAGACGGCGGAGATAGTACCGGCGCAGCCAGGGTATCAATTCGGAGAGAAGCCTCCGATACGCATCAGCATCCCCGGCCTGCGCGGCCGCCATCAATGTCTGCCAATCTAGCTCCACCGTTCTGGTGACAGGTAACGTCACCATGCGCGCTGCGGCATCCATCGATTGCGAAGACGCTCTCGCTTGACGTGGCGCCCACAGATGGGTCTTCCCGAGTTCAGAAGATCCACTGCATCCCCGCGTTGCTGTTCCGCCGCATTCAATCCACAACCGGTCCCTTACTCGCGGTCTAGAGATGACCGGGGAGCGGGTGGTTTCGAGCTTCACTCCTTTCTAGAACGAGTAAACTAGAATGGCTAGACTGCTTTGAAAAAGAACCGGGATCGACTCTAGCGCTCAGGTCCGGGCCGGGATGATTGCTTGGCGACGCTCGTTGATCCCTCAGTGATGAGGCGAGTGCTTCGACGATAGGTGAGATAGGCCCAGAGCCAGTTCAACACGACCACGGCCCGGTTACGGCCGCCGATCAGAAACATGAGATGCGCGATGCCCCAAAACCACCAAGCGGGCGCACCCCAGAGACGAAGTCCGTTGAACTCCGCGACCGCCGCGAGCCGCCCGATGGTCGCAAGATTGCCATAGTGCCGGTACCGGAAAGGCGGTGGCGCCGACTGGCCCGCAATGGCCGCTCTGATCACGCGGGCGACGTAATCGCCCTGCTGCTTGGCGGCAGGCGCGAGCCCCGGGACCATGGCGCCATCCCAGCCATTCGACGCCGCGGTGTCGCCGATGGCGAAAATCCCGCGTGAGCCGGGCACAGACAGGTCCTCGCCGACGATGATGCGGCCGGCCCGGTCGCCGGTTTGATTGAGCCAGCCGGCCGCTGGTGAAGCGGCTACGCCCGCTGCCCAGAATGTCGTTCGGGCGGGGATGCGCTCCTCATCGATCTCCACCCCATCGCGATCAATCGCGGTCACTTTCGCATCTGTCCGGACCTCGACACCGAGGTCGCGCAGAGCCTGCTCCGCGTGACGCGAGAGATGAGGCGAGAAGGCGGGCAGAACGCGGGGCCCCGATTGAACCAGGATGACGCGTGCCATCGCCGGATCGATGGCACGATATTCCTGGTCAAGTCCGGTTCGCGCCAGTTCTGCCACGGCGCCGGCGAGCTCAACGCCGGTCGGTCCGCCGCCGACAACGACGAAGGTGAGCCAAGCCAGACGCTCAAGGGGGTCCGTCTCACATTCGGCCTGTTCGAAGGCTCGCAGCATCCGGCTGCGCATGGCTGTCGCATCCTCGATGCTCTTGAGGCCAGGGGCATCAATCGCCCAATCGTCGCGGCCGAAATAACTGTGCCGTGCGCCCGTCGCCACGATAAGGTAGTCGAATGCTATGCGTCCGCCTTCCAACAGCACCTCTCTCGCCATGGTGTCCACGCCGACAACCTCCCCGAGGCGAACGGCGACATTCTCCTGACCGCGAACGACGCTTCGGATGGGGATCGCAATATCGGCGGGTGATAAGGCAGCTGTTGCCACTTGATACAACAACGGCTGGAACAAATAGTAATTGCGCCGGTCAATCAGAGTGATCTGGCAACCAACGCTTCGGAGAGCGCGTACGGCGGCAACTCCGCCAAATCCGCCTCCGACCACAACAACGTGCGGAGTCTCGTCCCTCGCCTGCCCTCTCGAATGAAGGCCGCTATCGACGCGTCGGGCCAGGAGCCAGTCGATCGAGAGTTTGCCGGGCCCTCCTGCCGCGACGAGCAATAACAGAAACATCGCCCCAGGGCGGTCGCCCATCATCAGGCCCATAAGTGGTGCCACGCCACACAGGATGAGCGCGGTCGGGCGGGTTGCCAGGCCAACGATCAACGCCCAGGCTAGAAGAATGACCCACCAGGGCGCGGTTACGAGCTCGCCGGAGATCGGGTTCGGCCACATGGCAATGCCCGACCCCGCAGCGACGGCAAGGGCAAGGCACAAGCGTGTCCCTAGCGGCAGAAGGAAGTCGGATAGGCGATCAAGGTTGGCGTAGAGCCGACTAACGGTCCTGAAGGCCGCGACAGGCACCTGTGCCAGGCCGCGCCGCATTAAGAAATCCAGGGAGAGCGGACCGGCGCCTCGGGCTGCAAGCCAGATCAGAAGAACTACGCGGGGCCAGGTCAGATCTGATCCGGCTCCCTCGACCCCTATCCCGAGCAAAAGGATCAGCGCCACGGGCCGTGTCGCCAGACCCATGGCAAGCAGGAGCGGGTCGATGCCTTGCATCAGCGTGGCCCAACCGGAAGGCGCGCGGGTAAAGCCCCCCGCCGACATCATCATCATCATCATCAGCCCGTGGACGAAGACCGTTTGGCTCAGCCAAATCCGCGTGGCAAGAAGCAAAGCGGCATGGGCGACCGTCCCTACGCTCCCGACCGAACGACCGCAGGTGGCCAGAAGCGCCTGTGCCCTCGCGGCAGAGTGTTCGAGCGTGCCCAGGGCTTCGAGGATCACCTTCAGGCGCACACTCGCACCCGTCCAACGACCGGGAGGAGAAGGGTCGGGTGTCATTTAGGTGGTCAGAGCGATCGCGCGGGCCACCGCCCCATCATAGCGAAAACCGGGGATCAGGCGCTTGGCGAATAGGTTATCGATGCCGAAGCTGCGGCCGGCTTGGGTCGCCGCAAACATGCCGTGCGCGCAGATGATACCGACGTAGGTCCAAGGCCATTCTGTCGGATCGTTGTAAAGTCCGATCAACAGATTGAGGGTAAACAGTGCGGCCACGATGCCGGATAGCCTCACCATGAAGCCGAGCATCAGCGATGCTGTAAAGAAGACCTCAAGCAGATAGACGAGGGGCTGCACGAGGGCGATATTGTCGAGAAAAATCTGCATCAAGGAGGCATGTAGATGGAACGAGCTGTATTTAACGCTGGCCCCGAGCCAGTAGTGGAACCCAGCCGCGACCGGAAAAGGCAGTTTCCAAAGTGTACCAAGATACCACATGCCGGCGATGACAACCCGCATCGCGTAAATGCTGATGTGGGTCACTGTCCGCTGCATCGAATCTAGCCGCCAATTGGCAAAGAAGACTGCTAGGCTTCCGATCAGAAACATCCAGTAGAGCACGACCGTAAACCATCGCAGTGCTCCGAGGCTGAGTTGATCGGGTATTCCTCCCACAAGGAACAAGACGAACGTGTGGATCGGATTATCGAGCATGGCGGCGTGTCACCAGGTTTATGATTGTCATATCCTTTTGTTCGGGAAAGGATCTCCTTGGTTACAGACGATCGCAGATGAGCCACGTGGGGCATGCATGCCACCCACACGACGGTTTGAAGTCGACTGGTGTAACCTTTGGGCTTTACGGTCCCTGGTCGCAGGGAACGATTTCCCGCGCCCATCGATGACGATGCCCTTTTTGCCGACCGTGCTGAGCCACCGACTTGAATCCTAGGTGTCGCGCCCCCTATTTGGTGAGCGCTATGAAATGACGCCGACTGTCAAATATGCCAGAAAGACGTCAAAGCTGTTGAATGGATGATGGGATGCCGAGGCCGAGGGAATTTGACGAAGGGGTTGTTCTCGATGCGGCGGTCCAGTGCTTCTGGGGGCACGGCTATGAGTCAACGTCCGTGAAAGACCTGGTCGAAGGGACGGGCATTGCCGCCGCCAGCCTGTACAATGCCTATGGCGACAAGCGCTCGATCTACCGGGCCGCTCTCGACCGTTACATTGAGAGCAGCATTGGGGCACGCATAGAGCGCTGCGAAGCTCTTCCACCTCGTGCGGCGATCGTCGCGTTTTTCGATGAGATATTACGCCGATCCCTGAACGACAGAGAACACAAAGGGTGTCTGGTCGTGAACTCGGCCTTGGAGTTGGCGCCGCACGACCCGGAAATCCGTAAGTGTATCGCTGCTGTGCTCAAGCGCATCGAGGCTTTCTTCCTAGCCTGCGTGAAGACGGGCCAGGCGGAGGGCACGATCGCACGATCAATGGCCGCGGAAGCCCTCGCCCAACACTTTCTGGGCGTACTGATGGGCGTTCGCGTTCTAGCGCGCGTGCGCCCTGAGCGTGCCCTCTTGGAGGGTGTCGTCAGCACTGCCCTCTCTCTTCTCGGGCCTCCGCTGCACGCATCATAGCGGAGATTGACCGTCTGATCCGGTCCCTTCGGGGTGCTTCGCCCGCGCCGAAATTACCCGCGGTTTGCATAACTCAACATGCAATTTCACTCAGGTTCGTTGGTCCCGCTATGCCAGGCCGTGACAGCTTCCTCAGTCGGTTACTTCGGACTGAGACGCTGTTGAGTCTGCGCGATCATCATTAGCCACGATCTGCTTGTAACTTCGAGATCATTCTGTGCGAACCTTCTGATTGTTGGCCAGTGTCTAAACCAGCAGAAAGGTCTCGAGATGTTCAGCAAGACAATCGTATTTGCATTTGTCGCTGCATTTTCCTGTGTGGGAAGTGGGTTTGCGCATGCCGCATGTTCACCGCACGATGTTAAACTCAAGTATACCGAGATCGGACAACTCATCCAAGCGGAGATGGCTGGAAGCTCGTCCGACGCGGAGGCTATGACAACAAAGATGCATTCGATTCAGGGTAAGTTGACATCAGGAGACATCAATACAGATCAGTTCTGTAGGGAGTATGATTCGTTGATAGAGGAAATGAAGGCAAATCGTTAACGTCTATTGCGCTGAGTGTGAGGGGCTTGATGTACGAAGAATTCAACACATTCTGCAAGACCCTCCCTGCCGCCTCCTATGTGGTCCAATGGGGACTGTCAGGAATTCCGTGTGTGGGGCCTGGTTCACTGATCAGGCCTGAGCTTTGGTAAAGCGTTCGCCGAAGAGGATGGCGAATTGAGCTTTGGCCATGGTCCACTCACGTGCGGGCATGATCCATGCCTTCTCAGTTCGGTGCAACACCAGAAACAGCAGCTTTATCGCAGCCTCGTCGTTTGGAAAATGACCCCGGGCCCGAACCGCGCGCCGTAGCTTGGCGTTGAGCGCTTCTATAGCGTTGGTTGTGTAGAGGCTCCGACGCACCTCTCCAGGAAAAGCATAGAAGGGAATGACCTCGACCCAAGCCCGGCGCCAACTCTGCACGATGGCCGGGTATTTCTGGCCCCAAGGCCCTGCCTCGAAGGCATCAAGCGCTGTCTCAGCCGCGTCGTCGTCGATGGCCCGGTAGATATCCTTCAGGGCGGTGGCGACGGCTTTGCGGTCCTTGTAGGAGACGAAGTCCAAAGAGTGCCGCAAGAGATGAACGATGCAGGTCTGAACCGTGACCTCCGGAAAGACGGCCCGGATCGCCTCAGGAAACCCCTTCAGGCCATCCACCACGGCGAGCAGGATGTCCTCGGTGCCACGGTTTTTGAGCTCGTTCATGACGCGCAGCCAGAACTTGGCGCCCTCGTTTTGCTCAATCCAAAGGCCGAGCACCTCCTTGATGCCGTCTGCCCGAACGCCGAGTGCGATGTGGATGGCTTTGTTGCGCACCAGGCCTTCGTCGCGGACCTTGATCCGGAGGGCGTCGAAGAACACCAGGGGATAGACGGGCTCGAGCGGGCGGTTCTGCCAGACGGCGACCTCGTCCAGAACGGCGTCGGTGATGGCGCTGACCAGGTCGGGCGAAACGTCGATGCCGTAGAGTTCGCGGAGATGGCCCTGGATCTCGCGCACGCTCATGCCGCGCGCATACATGGAGACGATCTTCTCGTCGAAGCCAGGGAACCGGCGCTGGTATTTGGCGATCAACTGGGGGTCGAAGGTGCCCTGGCGATCCCGTGGAATATCAAGCGCCAGCCGCCCGGTGTCAGTCAGCACGGTCTTCTGGCCATAGCCGTTGCGGGTGTTCGTGCGCCCGTCGGCGGCCTCGCCTTCCAGATGCTGGTCCATCTCCGCGTTCAACATCCGCTCGGCCAGTGCCTTCTTCAGGGCATCAAGGACGCCGTCCGGATTGAAGGCCGCCCGTGGGTCCGTCCCATCGAGAAGCTGGTCAAGAAGGGCATCCGGAATGGAGGGCAGTTTGCGCCGGGGCATGGCCGAACTCCTTTGGGGGGATTATCACCCCACACACGGAATTCCTGACAGTCCCGTCCAATGGGGCGGTTCGCATGTCTGGAAAGTCGGCGGCAAAGTCTTTGCGATCGGCGGCTGGAACGATCACGAGCCGAGCTTCACCTTCAAGGTCAGCGACATTTCATACGAGATGCTCAAGGCGCAGCCGGGCTTGCGGCCGGCACCCTATCTCGCGTCGCGCGGCTTGAAATGGATCCAGCATTACGCAAAGCCTGGACTGAGCGACGGCGCGCTGCGGGACTACATCCGCCAATCGCACATGATCGTCTCGCAGGGGCTATCAAAGAAGCGACGGATCGAACTCGGGCTTGTCACACTGTGATCGGCGTTGTGGAACGGGTCTGGTCCAATGACCGCGCGCAGTTCGACGCGACCATCACCGATCTCCAACGTCTTCACCGGCTCGGCGCAATGTGACGTAAGGCCGTCTTGGCCCTCTCATCCTCGTGGAGCGTCGATGCTCGCGATCCGATCGAGATTTGCGATCAGGCGCGTGAGCAGGTCCACGAGCAGCCCGGCCTCCTGGTCCGTGAAGTCGTGCAGTGCCTCATGATTACCCCGAAGTAAGACCGCAACAGCGTCCGGCAGGCGCGCTTCTGCAATTTCCGTGAGTGTGATGCGGCTGCTGCGCCCATCGGCCGGGTCAGGCGCGCGCCTGATCAGGCCGTCGCGCTCCATGCGGGCGAGCATCTGTGCCATCGGTGGCTGCTCGATCTTGGCGAAGCGGGCTAGATCACGTTGCTTGCTCGCCCGCCCATTCTGAAGCGCGACCAGCACCGGCAGATGGCCAAGACCGAAGCCAAGGGGCTTGAGCCGCGCCTCACTCAGGCGGGCGAACCCACGCGCCGCAAGACTGATCAGATGCCCAGGCGTCGAAAGCACATCCAGGTCCATGGTATCGCACCCCTTGCAGTCGCAGTCGCCCTAATGCATATGTGCATATATAAAAGACTTCAACCTTAGCGCAGCACACATCTGACAGGGAGCGGACGAATGGACGGTGACGCCAAAGTTCTAGAACTGATCTACGATCGCTTTAACGCACGTGACATAGACGGTGTCCTGGCCGTCCTCACGGATGATGTCGCCTGGGCGAATGGGATGGAGGGTGGCCATGTTCATGGTCGCGAGGCCGTGCGCGCGTATTGGACGCGCCAGTGGGCCATGGTCGATCCGCATGTCGAGCCTGTAGGCTTTCACCGGACTGTCGATGGCGCGCTCGTCGCAGAGGTTCATCAATCCGTTCGCGATCTCGAAGGCAACCCGCTTCAAGGGCAGACGCATGGATTGAAGGACAAGACCGTCGAACATATTTTTCGTTTTAGAGACGGCAAGATCGCGCGCTTCGACATCCAAGAAGCGGCCTCGGAAAGCCGCTTCCCCCCAGAAACCTCGTATTGAGCTGTCACCCTAACGCACGGAAGACCAATCGAGCGGGATGAAGGCATAAGCCTCGCCTTGCTTCTTCGCATGACCAAAGGGAATGGAATCAAGATGCATTCCAGCCGCAAGAAGTCGCTCAGAGGCCGGCATATCTAAGACACGCAGGCGATAGCCCACACGAAGCCTGACGAGAAAGAAGCGGATCAAGGGAGTGTCATCCCCTTAACGTCAGTCGGGCCCAAATAGAGGCGAGCCGGACCTCAGGCGCTGCTTCACACCCTAGGCGGACCTCCCATTTTGAGCCGCCGTAACCACTTCCCCCCTTCGCTCGTCGATGCAGTGGCTTTTTTAGACACCCGAGTTCTAAATCTTTATGTTGACCAACGCTTAGACTATTTTGAAGGATTTGACCCCAATGACCACGGCCGACGATGAACAGGTTTCTGGCACGGCCTTCGGCGCGATCACGATAGCAGCCCTCGACGCGGCTGATGATCTCGCCCTCGACGATTTGCCGTTTGGCGTCGTGG